>NZ_JBIAZD010000020.1:107757-147182 GCF_042898795.1 Streptomyces sp. NPDC000348 | reverse complement strand
GGCGGCGCCCCCCCCCCCCCCCCCCCCCCCCCCCCCCGGCCCCCCGCGGGGCCCCCCCCCCCCCCCCCCCCGACCCGGCCCCGACCCACCCACCGGACAGCGGGCGCCACCCAAGCCCCCACCGGACCGACGCACCGCAGGCACCCCACCCGCACCCCGCCGAAGCCCCGGGCGCCACGCCCACCCCCACCGGACCGGACGCCGCGCCGCAGGGCACACCACCGGACCGGACGCCGCCCCCGGTCGAGGGCTACTCGACGTCCCCGCCGGACTCCGTGTCGGCCTCCGCCTCGGAGGCCGTCTCCGCACCGCCCGCCTCCAGCAGGCGCGCCAGCTGCCGCCCGCCGATCCGCTTGAACTTGCGCTTCTGCGGGCGCGTACGGTCCAGCACCGCCACCTCCAGCCGCTCCGCGGGAATCTCCCGCTCACTGCCGTTGGTGTCGCGGGACAGCGACTGCACCGCCAGCTTCAACGCCTCCGCCAGCGTCATCCCGTCCCGGTGCCGCTGGTCCAGGTACCCGCTGATCTGCTCCGCGTTGCCCCCCACCGCCACCGAGCCGTGCTCGTCCACGATGGACCCGTCGTGCGGCAGCCGGTAGATCTGGTCCTGGTCCGGGGTCTCCCCGACCTCGGCCACCACCAGCTCCACCTCGTACGGCTTCTCCCCCACGCTCGAGAAGATCGTCCCCAGCGTCTGCGCGTACACGTTCGCCAGGCCCCGGGCTGTCACATCGTCCCGGTCATAGGTGTAACCCCGCAGGTCGGCGTAGCGCACGCCGCCGATCCGCAGGTTCTCGTACTCGTTGTACTTACCGGCCGCGGCGAACCCGATCCGGTCGTAGATCTCGCTGAACTTGTGCAGCGCACGGGACGGGTTCTCACCGACGAACACGATCCCGTCGGCATACTGCAGCACAACAAGGCTGCGGCCACGGGCGATGCCCTTGCGGGCGTACTCCGCCCGGTCCGCCATCGCCTGCTGGGGTGAGACATAGAACGGCGTCGACACCGGTTATCCGTCCCTTTCTGTCGAAGTCACTGGACCACCCTGAAACAACCGAACCGCTCGCGCCGCGACTACAGCAGCGAGGCCCGCGGACCGTCCGGCTGCTCCAGCCGCCGCTCCAGCACCGACCGGGCGATGTCGGACGCCTCGTCCTCGGTGAGCCGGCGGAAGCCGTCGTCGGTGATCACGGTGACGATCGGGTAGATCCGGCGGGCGACATCGGGACCGCCGGTCGCCGAGTCGTCGTCTGCCGCGTCGTACAGCGCCTGCACCACCAGCGTGGTGGCCTCGGCCTCACTCAGGTCGTCCCGGAACAGCTTCTTCATCGCACCGCGCGCGAAGATCGACCCGGAACCCGTGGCGGCGTACCCCTGTTCCTCGGAACGCCCGCCCGTGACGTCGTAGGAGAAGATCCGCCCCTTCTCCCGGTCCACGTCGTACCCGGCGAACAGCGGAACCACGGCCAGTCCCTGCATGGCCATGCCCAAATTCGAACGGATCATCGTCGAAAGCCGGTTCGCCTTGCCCTCCAGCGACAGCTGCGCGCCCTCGACCTTCTCGAAGTGCTCCAGCTCCAGCTGGAACAGCTTCACCATCTCCACGGCCAGCCCGGCCGTGCCGGCGATCCCCACCGCCGAGTACTCGTCCGCGGGGAACACCTTCTCGATGTCCCGCTGCGCGATGACGTTCCCCATGGTGGCCCGCCGGTCACCGGCGAGCACGACCCCGCCGGGAAACGTGACGGCCACGATCGTCGTGCCGTGCGGCGCCTCGATCACGCCCTTGACGGGCGGCAACGACCTCTTGCCCGGCAGCAGTTCCGGCTGGTGCTCGGAGAGGAAGTCCATGAAGGAGGAGGATCCGGGCGTCAGGAAGGCGGCCGGCAGACGCCCGGTGTGACGAGTGTTCGCTTCCACGAAGTTCCTTCCAGGTAGGCGGCTGCCCGACGAACGGCGTCGGGATCGTCTCCCAACGTGCCGATGGCCGAATCGCAGTTGAAGCACAGTACGCCACGGACCCTACCCGTCCCGCGGCAATGATCCACATATACGGCGGAGGCTTTCGGGCGGCTCCCGCAGCGCGAACGCTGCCCGCGGCCGGCTCATCCCGCACCACGGACAGCGCCCCACGCCGTCTTCGGCTCTCACCCCGGACGCCCCCGCAACCTTCGATGCGAAGGTTACTGACCGCCCTTCTGCACGAAGCTTCGAACGAAGTCCTCGGCGTTGGCCTCGAGCACGTCGTCGATCTCGTCCAGGACGTCGTCCACGTCCTCGCTCAGCTTTTCCTGACGCTCCTTGAGGTCCTCCGAAGCCTGCGCTTCCGCCGCCTGCTCCTCGGCCTCCTCCGTGGACCGGGTGGCCTTCTGCTGTCCGCCGCCGGTGTCCTTGGTCGCCATCACCCTCACCCCGCTCGGTTCGCCCGACACACTTGCTCGGTCAAGATCAGACCCTACAAGCCGGGTCCGACCGTGCCCCCGCAGTTGCTCCAACGTACGGGGGCCACCTCGATGATTCCCGGACCGGGCGTTTTCCACCCTGTCCGGCCGGCCCTTCCCGGGGTACCCCGGTACCCGCTCAGCTCCCCGACAACACCCTGACCAGGTCTTCCGCCGTACGGCAGCGGTCCAGGAGCTCCTTGACGTGATTACGCGTTCCGCGAAGCGGCTCCAGGGTTGGGACCCGCTGCAGCGAGTCCCGGCCCGGCAGATCGAAGATCACCGAGTCCCAGGAGGCCGCCGCGACGTCGTCCGCGTACTGCTCCAGACAGCGCCCGCGGAAGTACGCCCGGGTGTCCTCCGGAGGCTTCGTACGGGCCCGCTCGACCTCTCCCTCGTCCAGCAGCCGCTTCATCCGCCCCCGGGCCACCAGACGGTTGTACAGGCCCTTCTCGGGGCGTACGTCGGCGTACTGCAGGTCCACCAGGTGCAGCCGGGCGGCGTCCCAGTCCAGGCCGTCCCGGCGCCGGTAGCCCTCCATGAGCTCCCGCTTGGCCACCCAGTCCAGCTCGCCGGCCAGGCTCATCGGATCGTTCTCCAGCCGGGTGAGCGTGTCCTCCCAGCGCGCGAGGACGTCCTTGGTCTGCTCGTCGGCGTCGGCCCCGAAGCGTTCCTCCACGTACTTGCGGGCGAGCTCGAAGTACTCCATCTGGAGCTGCACCGCGGTCAGCGTGCGGCCGCTGCGCAGCGTGACGAGCCGCTTCAGGGAGGGGTCGTGCGAGATCCGGTGCAGCGTCCGCACCGGCTGGTCCACCGCGAGGTCCACCGCGATGAAGCCGTCCTCGATCATGGACAGCACCAGCGCCGTCGTGCCCAGCTTCAGGTACGTCGAGATCTCGGACAGGTTCGCGTCGCCGATGATCACATGCAGCCGCCGGTACTTCTCCGCGTCGGCGTGCGGCTCGTCCCGGGTGTTGATGATCGGGCGCTTCAGCGTCGTCTCCAGGCCCACCTCGACCTCGAAGTAGTCCGCCCGCTGGCTGAGCTGGAAGCCGTGCTCGTGGCCGTCCTGGCCGATGCCGACGCGGCCCGCTCCGGTGAAGACCTGGCGGGAGACGAAGAACGGCGTCAGGTGGCGCACGATGTCCGAGAAGGGGGTCTCCCGCTTCATCAGGTAGTTCTCGTGCGTGCCGTAGGACGCGCCCTTGTTGTCGGTGTTGTTCTTGTACAGGTGGATCGGCTGGGCGCCGGGGAGCTGGCCGGCCCGTTCCGCCGCCTCGGCCATGATCCGCTCGCCGGCCTTGTCCCAGAGGACGGCGTCGCGCGGGTTGGTGACCTCGGGGGCGCTGTACTCCGGATGGGCGTGGTCCACGTAGAGCCGCGCGCCGTTGGTGAGGATGACGTTGGCCAGGCCGATGTCCTCGTCGGTGAGCTGGCTGGTGTCGGCGGCCTCACGGGCGAGGTCGAAGCCTCGCGCGTCCCGTAGCGGATTCTCCTCCTCGAAGTCCCAGCGGGCCCGGCGGGCCCGGTGCATCGCCGCCGCGTAGGCGTTCACGATCTGGGACGAGGTGAGCATGGCATTGGCGTTGGGGTGGCCGGGGACGGAGATGCCGTACTCCGTCTCGATACCCATTACTCGCCGTACGGTCATGCGGCCCTCCTTGCCCGGCGGCGTCCCCGGTCGGGGGCGCTGCTGTACCGCCGGCGCTCCGGTGCGTGTGCGGTGCCCGTCCCCGCACTGCGCGACTTGGCGGTACGGAAGAGCCTAGAACGCCTTTGCGCTGGTGGGGAGATCATTTGCGTCATTGCTGTGCTCCAGCCGTGGCCCCGGAAAAACAGTCGGCTGCGGGTACCCCGCCGAGGGCACCCGCAGCCGCCCTGGCTTTTACAGGTACTGACCGGTATTCGCCACCGTGTCGATGGAGCGTCCGGTGTCCGCGCCCTGCTTTCCGGTGATGAGCGTACGGATGTAGACGATCCGCTCGCCCTTCTTTCCGGAGATCCGGGCCCAGTCGTCCGGGTTGGTGGTGTTGGGCAGGTCCTCGTTCTCCTTGAACTCGTCCACGCAGGCCTGGAGCAGGTGGGAGACGCGCAGGCCCTTCTGGTTCTTCTCCAGGAAGTCCTTGATCGCCATCTTCTTGGCGCGGCCCACGATGTTCTCGATCATGGCGCCGGAATTGAAGTCCTTGAAGTAGAGGACTTCCTTGTCGCCATTGGCGTAGGTGACTTCCAGGAAGCGGTTCTCCTCGGATTCGGCGTACATCTGTTCCACGGCGGTCCGGATCATGCTCTGGACCGTCATGGCCTTGTCGCCGCCGTGCTCGGAGAGGTCGTCGCCGTGCAGCGGGAGGCGTTCGGTGAGGTACTTGCCGAAGATGTCCTGGGCCGCCTCGGCGTCCGGACGCTCGATCTTGATCTTCACGTCCAGCCGGCCGGGCCGCAGGATGGCGGGGTCGATCATGTCCTCGCGGTTGGAGGCGCCGATCACGACCACGTTCTGCAGGCCCTCCACGCCGTCGATCTCGGCGAGCAGCTGCGGGACGATGGTGTTCTCCACGTCCGAGCTGACGCCGGAGCCACGGGTGCGGAAGAGGGACTCCATCTCGTCGAAGAAGACGATGACGGGGGTGCCCTCGCTGGCCTTCTCCCGGGCCCGCTGGAAGACCAGGCGGATCTGCCGCTCGGTCTCGCCGACGTACTTGTTCAGCAGCTCGGGACCCTTGATGTTGAGGAAGAAGCTCTTGCCGGCGGCCTGGCCGGTGACCTCGGCGACCTTCTTGGCCAGCGAGTTGGCGACGGCCTTGGCGATGAGCGTCTTGCCGCATCCGGGGGGCCCGTAGAGCAGCACGCCCTTGGGCGGCCGCAGTTCGTGCTCCTTGAACAGGTCCGGGTAGAGGTACGGCAGCTCGACCGCGTCGCGGATGGCCTCGATCTGGCCGCCGAGGCCGCCGATCTGCTCGTAGCCGATGTCGGGGACTTCCTCGAGGACGAGTTCCTCGACCTCGCTCTTGGGGACGACCTCGTAGACGTATCCGGAGCGGGGCTCCATGAGCAGGGCGTCGCCGGGGCGGATGGTGACGTCCAGCAGCGGCTCGGCGAGCCGCACCACCCGCTCCTCGTCGGTGTGCCCGACCACCAGGGCCCGCTCGCCGTCCTCGAGGATCTCCTTGAGGGTGACGATGTCGCCGACGCGCTCGAACTCCATGGCCTCGACCACGTTGAGCGCTTCGTTCAGCATCACCTCCTGGCCGCGCCGGAGCTCGTCGAGCTCCACTCCGGGGCTGACGTTCACCCGCAGCTTGCGGCCGCCGGTGAAGATGTCGGCCGTGCCGTCCTCGTTCGCCGTGAGGAAGACACCGAAGCCGGCCGGGGGCTGTGCGAGCCGGTCGACCTCCTCCTTGAGGGCCACGATCTGGTCGCGGGCCTCACGGAGCGTGCCGGCGAGTCGTTCGTTCTGGGCGGACACGCCGGCCAGGTTGGTCTGCAGCTCGACGATCCGCTCTTCGAGAATCCTCGTGTGTCGCGGAGAGTCGGCGAGCTTGCGTCGCAGGACGGCGATCTCCTGCTCAAGGTAGGCAATCTGCCCGGCCGGGTCGTCGGACCCGCGTCCCGGGCGGATGCCGCGGTTCATGTCGTCGTCGTGGGCTGCCACGGTCCTCACCTCCTCCAAGGGGAGCTGGACGCTTCCAGACCCTACCTGGGCGGGTGTCGATTGAAACCCCTAGATCACAAAGACGGTCGGGGTGTGTCCGATCTTCACCCTTGCGCTCTCCCTCACGCCAGGGGAATACCCACCGAAGATGATTGGAACCCAGGCGAAGGTAGGGTCGAAGTGTTCAACACCCGTCAGAGCTGGCCGGATTCCCGTTCGGTTCGACGCAGGAAACGGCAGGAGAGATGAGCGTGCAGCAGGAGGCCGGAGTCGGCGGCGAGGCCCTGGAGGTCTGGATCGACCAGGACCTGTGTACCGGAGACGGCATCTGCGCCCAGTACGCGCCCGAGGTGTTCGAGCTGGACATCGACGGTCTGGCCTATGTGAAGAGCCCGCAGGACGAGTTGTTGCAGGACAAGGGGGCGACCACGCCCGTGCCGCTGCCGCTCCTCACGGACGTGGTCGACTCGGCGAAGGAGTGTCCGGGCGAGTGCATCCACGTCCGTCGGGTTTCGGACGGCGCCGAAGTGTACGGGCCGGACGCCGGGTGATCGTTTCGATACGACGCGTCACGGCCGCCCGATCCCTCACCCGCCGGGGTGTGCGCCCCGTCGCACGCCCGCGCGCGGGTCATACGCTCCTGGCGCCGGACGGGGCGGACCGCACGAACGAGCCGTCCTCCCACCGCCATTTCACGTCCTCGCGCACATCGGGGCAGCAACTGGGCACGTCGGCGGAGGAGTAGCCGAAGAGTTCGGCGGTGACCTCGCCGTCACGCACGGCGAGGTCACCGACGTTGGTGCGGTCCCCGGGGTCGACGAGGGTGGCGACCACGCGCGGTTCGGTGCCGCCGGCGGCCCCGGTGAGGACGTACACGCCGTCGGGCGGGGTACCCATCGGGGAGTCGCAGTGGACGACGGCCACCGTCTCCGGGCGGCCGTCGCCGTCGAGGTCACCAAAGGCCTTCTTCTTCACCACCACCTCCACCGGGCCGCAGTCGAGGGGGAACTCGACGGCCCCCGGGTCGGGCGGGGCGGTGCGCGCCGGGGCGCTCTTCGTGCGGGGTCCGGGCGCCGGGGCCGCCGCGGTCGCGGCGTCGGGGCCCAGGACCGAGGAGAGGGCCACGACACCGGCGAGAGCCGTGGCGGTGGCGACCCAGTGGATGGGCCGGGTGTGCGTGTGGGCGAGCTCCGGAACGGCGGAAGGCTGCACTAGGAGTGTCTCCTGTGAGGGCTGTGCCGGTGGGGGTGGCCAGCATCGTGCCACACGTCACAGTACGGAGGGAACGGCGGGGGTGTGCGGTTCCGGTGCGGGGGAACACGGAAGATTTACGCTCTCCGTGCCGTCGGCCGGGTCGTCGGGTCAAGGTGAAGGCGCCGTGGCGCAGTTCCCCGCCGTCGCGGGGAACTGCGCCACGGCGCCTGTCCGTTGTGGGGGCGGCGGGCCGCGTCAGCGGGCGGCGCCTCCGTCGGCGTTGGGGCCGGCGTAGTCCTCGCCGTAGGCGCCCTTGGCGGGGCGGCGGCGGCGCATGGGCGGCTCGACGCCGTCGGCGAGGCGACGGGCGGTGAGCAGGAAGCCGGTGTGGCCGATCATCCGGTGGTCCGGGCGGACGGCCAGGCCCTCGATGTGCCAGTTGCGGATCATCGTCTCCCAGGAGGTCGGCTCGTTGAAGCAGCCGATCTCCCGGATGGACTCGACGGTCCGGGCGAGCTGGGTGGTGGTGGCGACGTAGCAGCACAGGATGCCGCCGGGAACGAGCGCCTTGGAGACCGCCTCCAGGCACTCCCAGGGGGCGAGCATGTCGAGGATGACGCGGTCGACGTCGGTGTCGGACAGGTTGTCCTGGAGGTCGCCCACGGTGAGCTGCCAGGCGGGGTGCGGGCCGCCGAAGTAGCGCTCGACGTTCTGCCGGGCGATGTCGGCGAAGTCCTCGCGGCGCTCGTAGGAGTGCAGCATGCCCTGGTCGCCGATGGCGCGCAGCAGGAAGCTGCTGAGCGAGCCGGAGCCGACGCCGGCCTCGACGACGCGCGCGCCGGGGAAGATGTCGGCGAAGGCGAGGATCTGCCCCGCGTCCTTGGGGTAGACGACGGCCGCCCCGCGGGGCATGGACAGGACGTAGTCGGGGAGCAGGGGGCGCAGCGCGAGGTAGGCGACGTTCCCGGTGGTGCGGACAACGCTGCCCTCGGGAGCACCGATCAGTTCGTCGTGGGGGAAGGAACCCTTGTGGGTGTGGAAGTTCTTCCCGGCCTCGAGCGTGAACGTGTAGTGGCGGCCCTTGGGGTCGGTCAGCTGAACCTGGTCCCCGACCTTGAAGGGCCCGCGCCTGCGGGCGGCACCGGTCGGTTCGGACATGTGAACAGCCTACCCGTCCCGGGAGGGGGCGCCGACCACCGCCGGTGCGGGCGGGAGGTTCAGCTGGGCCGCGCCATCGCCTTCACGAAGGCCCGCTCGACGTCGGCCGCGGACAGGACGCCGTAGATCTCACCGGTGTCCTCGACCACCAGGTACTCGGTGGCCGGGGTGGCGCGCAGGGCGTCCAGGAGGTCCTCCCCGGCGAGCTCGGCGGAGACGTGCATGCCGTCGGTGAGGTCCTGGGCGAGTCCGCCGACCGGTACCCAGGGGCGGCGGTGTTCGGGCACGCCGACGATGGCGGCCTCGCGGACCAGGGAGAGGGGGACGCCGTCGGGGTCGACGACGACCAGGGCGCGGGCGCCCGCGGCGTTGGCCCGGCGCAGGGCCTCGGAGAGGGGCGTGTCGGTCTCGACGGGCACCGCGCGGCGGGTGAGGTTGCGGGCGCGCAGCTCGGGGAGGTGCTCGCGCAGCCGGGCCATGCGCAGGCTGTTGCCGGCGCCGGTCCAGATGATCGCGGCGAGGATGGCGGCGAGCAGGGCGTCCAGGACGGTGTCCATGCCCACGTTGTCCACGGCGTCGGAGCCGAGGGCGCCGGACTGGGTGAGCAGCGGGAGGCCGATCAGGACGGCGACGGCGAGGGCGCGGCCGACCCAGGCGGCGGCGACGGTGCCGGTCATCGGCTTGCCGCTGATCGCCCAGACGACGGCGCGGAGCATGCGGCCGCCGTCCAGGGGGAGGCCGGGCAGCAGGTTGAAGACGGCCACGATGAGGTTGGAGACCATCAGGCCGGCCAGCAGGACGCCGGGAACGCTGCTGGGGTCGACGGCCAGCAGCGCGAGGTAGAACAGGCCGGACAGGACGAGGGAGAGCAGGGGGCCGACGAAGGCCAGCACGAACTCGCGTCCGGGGGTCTCGGCCTCCTTCTCGATCTCGGAGACGCCGCCGAAGAACTGGAGCTGGATGCGGCGCACCGGGAGTTTGAAGCGGAGGGCGGCGAGGGTGTGGGCGAGCTCGTGGACCAGTACGGAGGCGTAGAAGGCGACCGCGAAGAACAGGGAGACGAGGTAGCTGGCGGCGCCGAGCTCGGGCAGCACGCGGTCGATCTGTCCGCCGAACACCCAGGTGATGAGGAGGGCGACGAGGAACCAGCTGGGTGCCACGTACACGGGCACTCCGAACGGGCGCCCCATCAGCAGCCCGCCCCGCTGCGGCTCCGGCGGCCGCTGCGGCGGCGCCTGACCGGCACCGGAGTGCGCGAGCGGGCGTCCTCCGCCGGCGCCGGCCCGCGGGGCCCCCCGCTCTTCGCCGGGCCCGCCCGCGGACGCGGAGGGCTCGCCGGGTCCGTGACCGCCCCGCTCGTCGGTGGAGGCGGGAGGCCCGCCGGGTCCGGTGTCCGGAGTCCGGGGAGCCGGCTGGGGGGAGGGGTGGTCCCGGCCGGTGGCCGGGGGCCGGGGACGCGCGGGGGTGCCGTCGGGACGGTCGGCGGCGGACTCGTCCGCGGGGCCGTCGGCAGGGCGGCCGGGCTCAGGGGTGACCGGGGGCCGAGGGCCCGTGTGGTCGGGCGACTCGTCGTTGCCGGGTCGCGGCTGTCCGTGCCCGCCGCTTGCGTCCACCGGTGTCCCCTCGTTCGCTGCGTCTCCCGCGCCTGCCGGACGGGAGGGTCTCGTGTCGATGGTATGCGGACCGCACCGCGCGTTCCGCCCCGGCACCCTGTCTCTTCCCCTCCTTCCCCTCCTCTGCCTTCCTCTCCCTTCGTCTCCCCGCCGTCACGCGCAGCGCCCGCGGCCGGTGGACGGGCCGGGGCCCCGTCGGGGGTGTCCGTCCCCGTACCGGCGCGCAGCCGGCCCGCCCCGCCCCGGGGCCCCTCCGCGCCGTCGGCGGTGCACGCTCTGTCAGTGGCGGGCCGTAAGGTCTGTGGGTATGGAGACGAGCATCGGGGCCGGGGAGCAGGCCGGTGGCGGCCGGGGCGCAGTGGGCGCGGGGGCCGTCACCGCCGTACCGCCCGCCTCACTGTCCCCCTCACGTGCGAGCGACTTCATGCAGTGCCCGCTGTTGTACCGGTTCCGGGTCATCGACCGGCTGCCGGAGAAGCCGAGCGAGGCGGCGACCCGGGGCACGCTGGTGCACGCGGTGCTGGAGCGCCTCTTCGACGCCCCGGCCGCCGACCGCACCGTGCCCCGGGCGAAGTCGCTGGTCCCGGGTCAGTGGGACCGGCTGCGCGAGAGTCGGCCGGAGGTCGTGGAGCTATTCGCCGACGATCCGGAGGGCGAGCGGCTGGCGCGCTGGCTGGCGGAGGCGGAGAGGCTGGTCGAGCGGTGGTTCTCGCTGGAGGACCCGAGCCGGCTGGAGCCCGCCGAGCGGGAGCTGTTCGTCGAGGCGGAGCTGGACTCCGGACTCAGACTGCGCGGCATCATCGACCGGGTGGACGTCGCGCCCACCGGCGAGGTGCGGATCGTCGACTACAAGACGGGCAAGGCGCCCCGTCCGGAGTACGCCGAGGGCGCGCTGTTCCAGATGAAGTTCTACGCCCTGGTGGTGTGGCGGCTGAAGAAGGTGATCCCGCGCCGGCTCCAGCTGGTGTACCTCGGCAGTGGTGACGTGCTGACCTACGACCCCGTGCTCGCGGATCTGGAGCGGGTGGAGCGCAAGCTGCTCGCGCTGTGGGACGCGATCCGGCTGGCGACCGAGACGGGTGTCTGGCGTCCGCGTCCCACGAAGCTGTGCGGCTGGTGCGACCACCGGGCGCACTGCCCGGAGTTCGGCGGCACTCCCCCGCCGTACCCCCTCCCGGTGAGGGCGCCCGAGTCCGGCGGGGCCCAACAGGGCAGAATGGGGCCGGACTAGCGAAGGAGACTCAGGTGGCCATCCGCGTCCTACTGGTCGACGACCAGCCGCTGCTGCGTACCGGGTTCCGGATGATTCTGGAGGCCGAGCAGGACATCGCGGTCGTCGGCGAGGCCGGAGACGGCCTCCAGGCCCTGGACCAGGTGCGGGCACTGCAGCCCGATGTGGTGCTGATGGACATCCGCATGCCGCGGATGGACGGGGTGGAGGCGACCCGGCAGATCACCGGGCCCGAGCGGGACGGGCCGGCGAAGGTGCTGGTGCTGACGACGTTCGATCTCGACGAGTACGTGGTGGAGGCGCTGAAGGCGGGGGCCAGCGGCTTCCTGCTGAAGGACGCCCCGGCAGGCGAGCTGGTGCAGGCGATCCGTGTGGTGGCCGCCGGGGAGGCGATGCTCGCGCCGAGCATCACGCGCCGGCTGCTGGACAAGTACGCCACGCATCTGCCGTCCGGTGACGAGCCGGTGCCGGACACCCTGCACACGCTGACCGAGCGTGAGGTCGAGGTGCTGAAGCTGGTGGCGCGCGGGCTGTCCAACGCGGAGATCGCCGCCGATCTGTTCGTCAGCGAGACCACCGTCAAGACGCACGTCGGCCACGTCCTGACCAAGCTGGGGCTGCGCGACCGGGTCCAGGCGGCGGTGTACGCCTACGAGAGCGGTCTGGTGCGTCCCGGCGCGCAGTAGCGCGACGCGGTCCCCGGTGCGGCGGGGGCGCCCTCCCCGCGGGGAGGGCGCCCCCGCCGCACCACGGCGTCAGCTCTTGCTCAGCTCCCAGAACCGGAACACGGTCGAGGCGTCGAGGCAGTACTCCAGGCCGTACACGCCGTCCTGGACGACCGCGTACTGCTTGGCCTGCCAGAGCGGGAGGACGGGGACGTCCTCGGCGACGACGTCCTGGATCCGGCCGAAGTCCTCGTCGGTGGCGGAGCGGTCGCTCTGGGCGGCCGTGCGCGGGAGGAGCGTCTCGGTGATCGTGCCGCCGTCGTAGTTGTTGTCCAGCACGTTGCCCTCGCCGAAGAAGGGTCCGGTGAAGTTGTCGGCGTCCGGGTAGTCCGGCACCCAGCCCTTGACGTAGACGCCGTACTCGCCGGCCGCGATGTCCTTCTCGTACTGGGCGAAGGGGACCGACTCGACATCGGCGTCGAAGAGTCCGCTGGCGTTGAGCTGTCCGGCGATCGCCTTCATTTCCTGGTCGGTGGCCGGGCCGTAGCGGGACGGGGTGGACCACAGGGTCAGCTTCACCTTGCCGGTGATGCCCTCCTCCTCCAGCGCCGCGGCGGCCCCGGCCCTGGAGGGGCGGGCGCCGTAGGTGTCGAAGAAGGCGGTGCTGTGGCCGGCGATGCCGGCCGGGACGATCGAGTACAGCGGGCCGGCCGTGCCCTGGTGGACGTCCCGGACGAGGGCGTCACGGTCGATCAGATGGGCGATGGCGCGGCGCACGCCGAGCCTTCCGGCGACCGGGTCGTCCATGTTGAAGACCAGGTGCTGGACCTCGGCGCTGCTGCCCTCGACGACCTCGATGCCGCCGGTGCCGTCGTCGGCCCGCTCGATCTCGTTGACGGCCTCGGCGGTGAGGCCGCGGTAGGCGACGTCGACCTCGGCGTCCTGCACGGCCTTCTTCAGGGCGTTCTGGTCCCCGTGGAAGAACTCCAGGGTCACGCCGGAGTTCTTGGTCTCGGCGGCGCCCCGGTAGTGCTCGTTGGCGGAGAAGACGGCACGGTCGTTGGCGAACGAGTCCAGCCGGTACGGGCCGGAGCCGACCGCCTCCCCGTCCTCGCGCAGTCCGTCGGCGTCGTACTCGCGGTGGTCGACGATGGACCCCGCGCCGGACGCGATCTTGCTGGGGAAGGTGGCGTCGGGGGTGTTGAGTTCGAAGACGACCGTCTTCTCGTCGGGGGTGCCGACCTTCTCCAGTGTGGGGAACATGACCGCGGGCCCGTCGGGGTCGTTGATCTTCAACATGCGGTCGAAGGAGAACTTCACGTCCTTCGAGGTGAGCGGGTCACCGTTGCTGAACTTCAGTCCGTCCCGCAGCGTGCAGCTGTAGACGGTGGTGCCGGCGTCCGCGAAGCCGCAGCTCTCGGCGGCGTCCGGCTGCGGCTCGGTGGCGCCCTTGGGGAAACTGAGCAGCGACTGGAAGACGTTGTTGAACAACAGCCAGGAGCCGGGGTCGTAGCCGGAGGCGGGGTCGGTGGACAGGACGTCGTCCGACATCCCCACCACGACGTCGGAGCCGTTGGCCCCCGCGCCGCCGCTCTCGGTGCCACAACCGGTCAACAGGCCGGAGGCCAGCCCCGCCACGATGGGCAGGACTGGCCACGGGTTACGCAAATTCACGTGCTATGCCTTGTCGTTCTTGCTGCCCGGACCGCGCCACCGGTCCGGGTTCGTGCGGTTTCGTCACTCGCTGACGCCGCGCGCGAGCTCCCACAGCTGAAGAGTCGAGGAGGAGTTGAGCGCGTAGGCGGTGCCGGTGACGCCGTCGCGGGCGGCGACGTACTGCTTACCCTGCCACAGCGGGATCAGCGGGACGTCCTCGGCGACGATGTCCTGGATCTCCGAGAGGCTGCCGGAGGCGGACAGCCGGTCGGCCTGGCGGCGCGACTCGGGGATCAGCTCCTTGATGATCTTGGGGTTGGCGTAGGGCGAGCTGAGGAAGTTGTCCTCGCCCAGGAAGGGGGCGGTGAAGGCGTCGGCGTCCGGGTAGTCGGGGAACCAGCCCATGCCGTAGACGTCGTACTTCTCGTTCTGAGCGGCGGTCTTGAACTTGTTCCAGGTCTCGCTCTTGATGTCGGTCTCGAACAGACCGCTGTCGTTGAGCTGCTTGCTCAGCTGCTCGAACTCCCCCTTGGTGGCGGGGCCGTAGTGGTCGTGCGTGTAGTGCAGCGTCAGCTTCACCGGGGTGCTGACGCCGGCCTCCTCCAACACCGCGCGGGCCTTGGCCACGCTCGGTTCGCCGTACGTGTTGAAGAACGCGTTGGTGTGACCGGTGACACCGGCGGGGACCATCGAGAACAGCGGCTCGGCCTGGGAGCCGTAGACGTTGCCGACCAGCTCGCTGCGGTTGATGATCTGGGCCATCGCCTGGCGGACGGCCTTGTCCTTCACGGTGGCGGCTTCGGTGTTGAACGCCAGGTACCGGATCTCCAGACCGGGCGACTCGACCAGCTCGATCTCGTCGTCGGTGGCGTTGCCGAGCTCCTGGATCTGCTCCGGCGACATGGTTCGGGTCGCCATGTCGATGTCGCCCTTCTTCAGCGCCTCGCCCATGGCGTCGGCACTGTCGTAGGAGAGCATCTCGACCTTGTCGTTGTTCACCTTCAGCGCGCCCTTGTAGGAGGGGTTCTTGGTGAAGGTGGCGCTGACCAGCGTGTCGCCCTCGACCTCGCCCTTGAAGGTGTACGGGCCGGAGCCGTCGATCTCGAAGCCCTCGCGCAGCTTGCCCTTGTCGTAGGCGTCCGCGCTGACGATGCCCGCGACCGGGGTGGACAGCTTGTACGGGAAGGTGGCGTCGGCGCTCTTGAGGTGGAAGATCACCTCGCGGTCGCCCTGCGTCTCGACGGTGTCGATGGTGGACAGCAGCGCGAACACGCCGCTGTCGCCCTCGATGGAGAGGGCGCGCTCGATGGAGAACTTCACGTCCTCCGCGGTGATCGCGTCGCCGTTCGAGAACTTCAGGCCGTCGCGCAGGGTGCAGCTGTAGCGCTCGTTGCCGGCGTCGGTGAATCCGCAGGACTCGGCGGCCTCGGGCACCGGCTCGCCGTCGCCCCGGGGCTGGACCATCAGGGTCTGCACGGTCTGCCGCAGGATGTTCCAGGAACCGACGTCATAGGCCCAGGCCGGGTCGAGGGGCGCGGGGCCGTCCTCCTGGGATGCGGTGAACCGGTCCGTGGTGCCCACGACGATCGCTTCGCCGTCTCCACTCCCACCCTCGGTGTCGCCGCAGGCGGCGAGCACCGGCGAGAGCAGGCCCATCGCGGCCGCCAGCACCAAAGTCTTGCGGTTCATGCTCGAGTTTCTCCAGGACTGTCGACTCCGTGCGTCCGGCACGCGGGGGTTGTTGCTGCGGGATCACGGGGATGGGGGCGAGGTTCTCGCGATGAGATTAGTCCGCGCCCGCAGGAGGGTTCGCAGCCGCCGGAGTTGAAGGCACATCACGCAGTGGAACCGGGTGTGAACGCACCGGTAAAGGCGACCCGGGAAGGATTGGTGCAGCTTCTCATGAATCAGGACACAAGGGCGCACCGATGACCTACGACATGCTGCGGAAGGCACAGGAGGACATCGTTGTCGACCCCCTTTCACGTGATGAACCTCACATGTGAAAGGGGCCTCGACGATGCTGGGATTCGGCCACCGGCAAGCGGGTCGAATTCTTTCGGGCGCATGCGTCCGGGCCCGTGGAACCGCGTGGCGGGAATTCCGGCGGTAACACCGCTGCGCTGGGTGAACGCCTAGCGCATTTCCGTCATCACGCCGTGCAGGAATGTCAGGTCCACGGCTTCCAGGGAGGGGACGACCGTGCGCCGGGCGGCCGGGGTGATCGGGCCCACCGAGGGCACCGCGACGACCTGGCAGCCCGCCGCCTCGGCGGCGGCGACACCGGTCATGGTGTCCTCGACGACGGCGCACCGCACGGGGTCCACGCCGAGCCCGGCGGCGGCCGCGAGGTACGGGTCGGGGTGCGGCTTGGTGCGCGGCACCTCGTCGCCGGCGATCGACAGCGCGAAGTGCTGGGGGCCCAGCGTGGTCAGCACCCGGTCGATGATGCGCCGGTGGGAGGCGGAGACGAGCGCCGTGGGGATCTCGTACTCGAACAGCTCGGCGAGCAGTCGCGCGGCGCCCGGCATCAGCGGCAGGGCACGGTCGATACGGTCCTCGAAGCCGTCGTTGAGCAGCACCGTCAGCTCGGGGAGGCCGATGTCGGCACCGGTGGCCTCGATCAGGAACCCCGCGCTGCGGGTCATGGGGCCGCCGACCACGACATGGCGCCAGGAGTCGTCGAGGGTGTGGCCGAGGGAGGCGAAGACCTCGACCTCGACGTCCCACCAGAAGCCCTCGGTGTCCACCAGGGTGCCGTCCATGTCGAGGAGCACGGCCTGCAGGGCCGAGCCCTCGGCCATAGGGGTTCCGAGCGCGGGGACCGTACTGGTCATCCACGTACCTCCTTCACAGGGACGACCAGGCCGGTTCCCCCGGGGGGAACCGGCCTGTGATGGACCGACCAGTGTACGTCGCGCGGACCGCGAACGCCCGGTGGAGCCTCAGCGGGCGTTGAAGTACTTGGCCTCCGGGTGGTGGATGACGATGGCGTCCGTGGACTGCTCGGGGTGCAGCTGGAACTCCTCGGAGAGCCGCACGCCGATGCGCTCGGGTTCGAGCAGGGCGGCGATCTTGGCGCGGTCCTCCAGGTCGGGGCAGGCGCCGTAGCCGAGGGAGAAGCGGGCACCCCGGTACTTCAGGGCGAACATGTCCTCCATCGCGGCCGGGTCCTCGCCCGCGAAACCGAGCTCGGAGCGCACGCGCGCGTGCCAGTACTCGGCGAGGGCCTCCGCCAGCTGCACGGAGAGCCCGTGCAGCTCCAGGTAGTCGCGGTAGGCGTTGGCCTCGAACATCCGGGCGGTCTCTTCGCCGATCCTCGACCCGACCGTGACCACCTGGAGGCCGACCACGTCGGTCTCGCCGGACTCCTCCGGGCGGAAGAAGTCCGCCAGGCACAGCCTGCGGCCGCGGCGCTGACGCGGGAAGGTGAAGCGGGTGCGCTCGTTGCCCTGCTCGTCCAGGATGATCAGGTCGTCGTCCTTGGAGACGCACGGGAAGTAGCCGTACACCACGGCGGCCTCCAGCAGGTTCTCCGTCTGGAGCCGGTCGAGCAGTCCGCGCAGCCTCGGCCGGCCCTCGGTCTCGGCCAGCTCCTCGTAGGTGGGCCCGTCGCCGGTGCGGGCCTGCTTCAGACCCCACTGGCCTTTGAAGAGGGCTCCCTCGTCGAGCCAGCTCGCGTACTCCTTGAGCTGGATGCCCTTGATCACGCGCGTGCCCCAGAAGGGCGGGGCGGGGACCGGGTTGTCGGTGGCGACGTCGGAGCGGACGTGCCCCTCCTCGGGCCGCTCCTCGATCTCCACGGTGGCCGCGCGGACCCGGCGCTGCTTCAGTTCGGGCAGCCGGGCGCCGGGCACACCGCGCTTGATGCCGATGAGGGCGTCCATCAGGCGCAGGCCCTCGAAGGCGTCGCGGGCGTAGCGGACCTCGCCCTGGTAGATCTCGTGCAGGTCCTGCTCGACGTAGGCGCGGGTGAGGGCGGCGCCGCCGAGGATCACCGGGTAGTCGGCGGCCAGGCCGCGCTGGTTGAGCTCCTCCAGGTTCTCCTTCATGATCACCGTGGACTTCACCAGCAGCCCGGACATGCCGATGACGTCGGCCCTGTGTTCGTCGGCCGCCTCCAGGATCGCGGAGACCGGCTGCTTGATGCCCAGGTTGACGACGTTGTAGCCGTTGTTCGACAGGATGATGTCGACCAGGTTCTTGCCGATGTCGTGCACGTCGCCGCGCACGGTGGCCAGCACGATGGTGCCCTTGCCCGCCTCGTCGGTCTTCTCCATGTGCGGCTCGAGGTGCGCCACCGCGTTCTTCATCACCTCGGCGGACTGGAGCACGAACGGCAGCTGCATCTGGCCGGAGCCGAACAGCTCGCCGACCACCTTCATGCCGTCCAGGAGGGTGTCGTTGACGATGTCGAGGGCCCTGCGGGTCTCGAGGGCCTCGTCCAGGTCGGCCTCCAGGCCGTTTCGCTCGCCGTCGATGATGCGGCGCTTGAGCCGCTCCTCCAGGGGCAGCGCGGCCAGCTCCTCGGCCTTGCCCGCCTTGAGGGACTTGGCGGTGGCACCCTCGAACAGCGCCATCAGCTTCTGCAGCGGGTCGTAGCCCTCGCTGCGGCGGTCGTAGATGAGGTCCAGGGCGGTGCGGACCTCCTCCTCGCTGAAGCGGGCGATGGGCAGGATCTTCGACGCGTGCACGATCGCCGAGTCCAGGCCGGCCTTGACGCACTCGTCGAGGAAGACCGAGTTCAGCAGGATGCGGGCGGCCGGGTTGAGGCCGAAGGAGATGTTCGACAGGCCGAGGGTGGTCTGCACCCGCGGGTGGCGCTCCTTCAGCAGGCGGATGCCCTCGATGGTGGCCAGACCGTCCTTGCGGGACTCCTCCTGACCGGTGCAGATGGTGAAGGTCAGGCAGTCGACGAGGATGTCCTCCTCACGGATGCCCCAGTTGCCGGTCAGGTCGTCGATCAGCCGCTCGGCGATCTCGACCTTCTTCTCGGCGGTGCGGGCCTGGCCCTCCTCGTCGATGGTGAGCGCGATCAGGGCGGCGCCGTGCTCCTGGGCGAGGCGGGTGACGCGGGCGAACCGGGACTCGGGGCCGGCGCCGTCCTCGTAGTTCACCGAGTTGATCACCGCGCGGCCGCCGAGCTTCTCTAGCCCCGCCCGGATGACGTCGACCTCGGTGGAGTCGAGGACGATGGGCAGGGTGGAGGCGGTGGCGAAGCGTCCGGCCAGTTCCTCCATGTCGGCGACGCCGTCACGGCCCACGTAGTCCACGCACAGGTCCAGCATGTGCGCGCCCTCGCGGATCTGCTCGCGGGCCATCTCCACGCAGTTGTCCCAGCGGCCCTCGAGCATCGCCTCGCGGAACTTCTTCGATCCGTTGGCGTTGGTCCGCTCGCCGATCGCCAGGTAGGAGGTGTCCTGGCGGAAGGGGACGGCCTGGTAGAGGGAGGCCGCGCCGGGTTCCGGGCGCGGGTCGCGCTCCGTCGGGGCGAGGTCGCGCACGCGCTCCACGAGCTGCCGCAGGTGCTCGGGCGTGGTGCCGCAGCAGCCGCCCACCAGGGACAGGCCGTAGTCCCGGACGAAGTTCTCCTGGGCGTCCGCCAGCTCTCCCGGGGACAGCGGGTAGCGGGCGCCGTCCTTGGTGAGCTCCGGCAGGCCGGCGTTGGGCATGCAGGACAGCTGGACGCGGGAGTGGCGGGCCAGGTGGCGCAGGTGCTCGCTCATCTCGGCCGGGCCGGTGGCGCAGTTCAGGCCGATCATGTCGATGCCCAGCGGTTCCAGCGCGGTGAGCGCGGCGCCGATCTCGGAGCCGAGCAGCATGGTGCCGGTGGTCTCGACCGTGACCGACACGATCAGCGGGACCTCGAACCCGGCGGTCTCCATCGCGCGGCGGGCGGCGATCACGGAGGCCTTGGTCTGCAGCAGGTCCTGGGTCGTCTCCACCAGCAGCGCGTCCGCGCCGCCCGCGAGCAGGCCCTCGGCGTTCCGCTGGTAGGCGTCCCGGATGGCGCCGAAGGTGGTGTGGCCGAGGGTGGGCAGCTTGGTGCCGGGTCCCATCGAGCCCAGCACCCAGCGGGTGCGGCCGTCCCGCGCGGCGTACTCGTCGGCCGTCTCGCGGGCGAGGCGGGCGCCCGCCTCGGACAGCTCGGCGACGCGCTCCGGGATGTCGTACTCGCCCAGGGCGGTGAGGTTGGCGCCGAAGGTGTTCGTCTCGACGCAGTCGACCCCGGCGTCGAAGTACTCGGAGTGGACCGAACGGACGATGTCCGGGCGCGTCAGGTTCAGGATCTCGTTGCAGCCCTCGAGGTTCTGGAAGTCCTCGAGCGTGGGGTCCTGGGCCTGGAGCATGGTGCCCATGGCTCCGTCGGCGACCACCACTCGGGTGGCGAGCGCCTCACGGAGGGCGGACACGCGGGTCCGGCTGTCGGTGGAAGGGGTCGGCGGCAACGAGGCCATGGAAAGGGCTCCCTCTGGGTGCGACGGCTGTCGGCTTTGCGGCTGCCCGGGAATCCCTCACGGAGCGTCCCCGGCTGAGCGCACCTCGCCAGGGTATCCGGGACCGCTCCCCGATGTTCAGGGCGTCCACGGGACGGACGATGATGGCCGACGGCCGACGCGCGGGGTACCAGTGGCGGAACCGATCACGGCCGATCATTAGCGAGAGGTCGGCATGGACCGGTAGTGTTCGACATTGCCGAACGGCGGCAGCGGCGCGTTGTGGGTCGACGGCCGAAGGGGACGGAGGCAGTACGGCGATGGCACGGAACATCCAGTCGCTCGAACGGGCGGCAGCGATGCTGCGGCTGCTCGCGGGCGGCGAGCGACGGCTCGGCCTGTCGGACATCGCCTCGTCGCTGGGCCTCGCCAAGGGCACCGCCCACGGCATACTGCGCACGCTCCAGCAGGAGGGGTTCGTCGAGCAGGACGACGCCTCCGGGCGCTACCAGCTGGGCGCCGAGCTGCTGCGTCTGGGCACCACCTATCTCGACGTGCACGAGTTGCGGGCACGCGCCCTGGTGTGGACGGACGACCTGGCCCGCTCCAGCGGCGAGAGCGTCTACCTCGGCGTGCTGCACCAGCAGGGCGTGCTGATCGTGCACCACGTCTTCCGGCCGGACGACAGCCGGCAGGTCCTGGAGATAGGGGCCATGCAGCCGCTGCACTCCACGGCCCTGGGCAAGGTGCTGTCGGCCTACGACCCGGTGGCCCACAGCGAGGCCCTGGAGTCCGAACGCAAGGCCTTCACCGACCGCACGGTGTGCGATCCGGAGGGCTTCGAGCACATCCTCGACCTCACCCGCGCGCGGGGCTACGCGGCGGACGTGGAGGAGACCTGGGAGGGCGTCGCCGCCGTCGCCGCCCCCATCCACGACCGGCGGCGCATGCCGGTGGGCGCGGTGGGCATCACGGGAGCGGTGGAGCGGCTGCGCCGGGACGGCGAGCTGCGGCCCGAGCTGATCGCGGCCGTGCGGGACTGCGCCCGTGCGGTGTCGCGGGACCTGGGCGCCGGGCGGTTCTGAGCAGGACGCGGAGGGTACCGGGACGCCGTACGGCGTCCCGGCCGCAGTCGTGCCCCCGGGGGAGACATACCGGGCGCGAGCCTGCGCAACCCCCGCGAAGATCGGCAACTCGGGGCGATCGATAACGATCGCGTTTTCGACAACCAAACTCTTGACGGCCGCAGGGTGCCGGGAAAGACTCCCGTCCATCGGTCGGCATTGTCGAACACCTACCGGCAATACGAGTTAGAGTGTGACAACGCCAAGGGCCGGCATCGCTCTCATCCCCGAGGGCGCCAATCCCCGGTGGGACCCGGGGGTCGGCTTCCCTGGACGAAGGACAAAGGAGTCGCGGGTGTCCAGCTCCGACATCTTCATCGGCGAGACCATCGGTACCGCCATACTCATCCTGCTCGGCGGCGGCGTCTGTGCCGCCGTGACGCTGAAGGCCTCCAAGGCCCGTAACGCCGGCTGGCTCGCCATCGCCTTCGGGTGGGGCTTCGCCGTCATGACGGCCGTCTACATCGCCGGACCGCTCTCCGGCGCCCACCTCAACCCGGCCGTCACCGTGGCGCTCGCCATCAAGGACGGCGAGTGGGGCAACGTCCCGGTCTACTTCGCCGGAGAGTTCCTCGGCGCGATGATCGGTGCGGCTCTGGTCTGGGTGGCCTACTACGGCCAGTTCCTGGCCCACCTCACCGACAGGGAGATCGTCGGCGGTCCGGGCGCGCAGACCACCGCCGCCAAGGCGGTCGAGGCGCAGGAGAAGGGAGCGGGCCCGGTGCTGGGCGTCTTCTCCACCGGCCCGGAGATCCGGAACCCGGTGCAGAACCTCGCCACGGAGATCATCGGCACCGTCGTGCTGCTGCTGGCCGTGCTCACCCAGGGCCTGAACGACGCGGGCAACGGCCTCGGCGTGCTGGGCGGTCTGATCACGGCGCTCGTCGTCGTCTCCATCGGTCTGTCGCTGGGCGGCCCGACCGGTTACGCCATCAACCCGGCCCGTGACCTCGGTCCGCGCATCGTGCACGCGCTGCTGCCGCTGCCCAACAAGGGCGGCTCCGACTGGTCCTACGCCTGGGTCCCGGTGGTCGGTCCGCTGATCGGCGGCGCCCTCGCGGCCGGTATCTACAACGTCGCCTTCGCGTAGGCCGCGCACCGCACAAGCAGCGCCGTACGTACTGCCCCGTAACCAAGGAACTCCCAGGAGCACACAGTGACCGACGCCCACACCGCCGGCCCGTTCATCGCCGCCATCGACCAGGGCACCACCTCCTCCCGCTGCATCGTCTTCGACCGCGACGGGCGCATCGTCTCCGTCGACCAGAAGGAGCACGAGCAGATCTTCCCCAAGCCGGGCTGGGTCGAGCACGACGCCACCGAGATCTGGACCAACGTCCAGGAGGTCGTCGCCGGGGCCGTCGAGAAGGCCGGCATCACCCGCGACGACATCAAGGCCATCGGCATCACCAACCAGCGCGAGACCACCGTGCTGTGGGACAGGAACACCGGTGAGCCCGTCCACAACGCCATCGTCTGGCAGGACACCCGCACCGACGCCCTGTGCCGCGAGCTCGGCCGCAACGTCGGCCAGGACCGCTTCCGCCGCGAGACCGGCCTCCCCCTCGCCTCCTACTTCGCCGGCCCCAAGGCCCGCTGGCTGCTCGACAACGTCGAGGGCCTCAAGGAGCGCGCCGAGGCGGGCGACATCCTCTTCGGCACCATGGACACATGGGTCATCTGGAACCTGACCGGCGGCGTGGACGGCGGCCACCACGTCACCGACGTCACCAACGCCTCCCGCACCCTGCTGATGAACCTGCACACCATGCAGTGGGACGAGCGGATCGCCGAGTCCATCGGCGTCCCCACCGCGATGCTGCCCGAGATCCGCTCCTCCGCCGAGGTCTACGGCGAGATCAAGGGCGGCAGGCTGGGCGAGCTGCTCGGCGGCATCCCGGTCGCCTCCGCGCTGGGCGACCAGCAGGCGGCCCTGTTCGGCCAGACCTGCTTCGCCGAGGGCGAGACCAAGTCGACGTACGGCACCGGCACCTTCATGGTGATGAACACCGGCGACAAGATCATCAACTCCTACAGCGGGCTGCTGACCACGGTCGGCTACCAGATCGGCGACGACAAGCCGGTCTACGCCCTGGAGGGCTCGATCGCCGTCACCGGCTCCCTGGTGCAGTGGATGCGCGACCAGATGGGCCTGATCTCCACCGCCGCCGAGATCGAGACCCTCGCCCTGTCGGTCGAGGACAACGGCGGCGCCTACTTCGTGCCGGCCTTCTCCGGCCTGTTCGCCCCGTACTGGCGCTCCGACGCCCGCGGTGTGATCGCCGGCCTCACCCGGTACGTCACCAAGGCGCACCTCGCGCGCGCCGTCCTGGAGGCCACCGCCTGGCAGACGCGGGAGATCGCGGACGCCATGACCAAGGACTCCGGCGTGGAGCTGACCGCCCTCAAGGTCGACGGCGGCATGACCTCCAACAACCTGCTGATGCAGACGCTCTCGGACTTCCTGGACGCCCCCGTGGTGCGCCCGATGGTCGCCGAGACCACCTGCCTCGGCGCCGCCTACGCCGCCGGTCTCGCCGTCGGCTTCTGGAACAGCACCGACGACCTGCGCGCCAACTGGCGGCGGGCCGCCGAGTGGACCCCCCGCATGGACGCGGAGACCCGCGACCGTGAGTACAAGAGCTGGCTCAAGGCCGTCGAGCGGACCATGGGCTGGCTCGAGGACGAGGAGTAAGAACCGCCATGACCACCCAGTCCACCCTGCAGTCCGTGCCTGCCCTGGGGACGCACCCGGCGTCCGGCTCGAACCCGAGCCGCGCCGAGACCCGGGAGCAGCTCTCCAAGGCGTCGTACGACCTTCTCGTGATCGGCGGCGGCATCCTGGGCATCTCCACCGCCTGGCACGCCGCGCAGTCCGGCCTCAGGGTGGCCCTGGTGGACGCCGGTGACTTCGCCGGCGCCACCTCCTCCGCCTCCTCCAAGCTGCTCCACGGCGGTCTGCGCTACCTGCAGACCGGCGCGGTGAAGCTGGTGGCGGAGAACCACTTCGAGCGCCGTGCGGTCTCCCGCCAGGTGGCCCCCCACCTGGCGAACCCGCTCACGTTCTACCTCCCCGTGTACAAGGGCGGGCCGCACGGCGCGGCGAAGCTGGGCGCCGGTGTCTTCGCGTACTCGGCGCTGTCCGCCTTCGGCGACGGCGTCGGGCACCTGCTCTCGCCGGCCAAGGCCGCGCAGGACGTGCCGGAGCTGCGCACCGACAACCTCAGGGCCGTGGCCGTGTACGGCGACGACCAGATGAACGACGCGCGCATGGCGCTGATGACGGTCCGCGCGGCGGCCGAGTCCGGCGCGGTCGTCCTCAACCACGCCGAGGTGACGGGCCTGCGCTTCACCAGGGGCCGGGTCACCGGTGCCGAGCTGCGCGACCGTCTGACGGGCGAGGAGTTCGGGGTGAACGCCCGGCTCGTGCTCAACGCGACCGGCCCGTGGGTCGACCACCTGCGCCGCATGGAGGACCCGGACGCGGCGCCGTCCATCCGGCTGTCGAAGGGCGCTCACCTGGTCCTGAAGCGGACCTCCCCGTGGAAGGCCGCGCTGGCCACGCCGATCGACAAGTACCGGATCACCTTCGCCCTCCCCTGGGAGGACATGCTGCTGCTCGGCACCACCGACGAGGAGTTCGAGGGCGACCCTGCGGACGTCGCGGTCACCGAGAAGGACACCGCGCAGATACTCGACGAGGCCGCGTTCTCCATCCGCGACCAGCAGCTCGACCGTGACCTGATCACCTACGCCTTCGCGGGCCTGCGGGTGCTGCCCGGCGGCCCCGGGGACACGGCCAAGGCCAAGCGGGAGACCGTCGTCACCGAGGGCCGGGGCGGGATGCTCTCCGTCGCGGGCGGCAAGTGGACCACCTTCCGCCACATCGGCCGCACGGTGATGCGCAAGCTCCAGGAGCTGCCCGGTCACCCGCTGGGCGACGACTTCGAGCCGATCGCCTCGCTGCCGAAGAAGCTGCCGCTGCCGGGCGTGGCCAACCCCCGCGCGGTCGCCCACCGGCTGCTGGCCGACGGCCCGGCGCCCGGCCCGCGCATGGCGGCGGACACCGCCAGGCACCTGGCCACCCACTACGGTTCGCTGGCCTTCGACATCGCCCGCCTGGCCAACGACGACCCGGAGCTCGCCCGGCGCGTCCACCCGGACGCCCCGGAGATCCGGGCGCAGATCGTCTGGGCCCGGGACCACGAGTGGGCCGAGACGGTCGACGACGTGCTGCGCCGCCGCACCACCCTGACGATCCGCGGCCTGGCCACGGACGAGGTCCGCGCCGACGTACAGGGCCTGCTCGACAAGAAGTGACCCGCGGTTCCCCGGCTCCCCCGCACGGGAGCCGGTACGGGCCGGGGGCGGCTCCGCGCCGACGGAGCCGCCCCCGGCCCGTACATAATGGGCTGGATACATCGGATGTCTGGTCCGCAGGGAGGCGCGGTATGGCAGTGACCGACGAGGCGATCGAGAAGATCAAGGGGATGATCGTCTCGGGCGCGCTGCGTCCCGGCGCCCGGCTGCCCAAGGAGAGCGAGCTCGCGGCCGAGCTGGGGCTGTCCCGCAACTCGCTGCGCGAGGCGGTGCGCGCCCTGTCACTGATCCGCATCCTGGACGTACGGCAGGGCGACGGCACCTACGTCACCAGTCTCGACCCGCAACTCCTGCTGGAGGCGCTGAGTTTCGTCGTCGACTTCCACCGCGACGACACGGTCCTGGAGTTCCTCGCCGTACGCCGCATCCTGGAGCCGGCCGCGACGGCCCTCGCGGCCACCCGGATCGACGAGGAGCAACTGGACGCGCTGTCGGAGCAGTTGGACAAGCTCGGTGACGAGCCGTCGGTGGAGGACCTGGTCGCCGCCGACCTGGAGTTCCACCGGGGCATCGTGCGCGGCTCCGGCAACTCCGTGCTGTGCTCCCTGCTCGACGGTCTGTCCGGTCCCACCACCCGGGCCCGGATCTGGCGCGGCCTCACCCAGGAGGACGCGGTCGGCCGCACCCTGCGCGAGCACCGGGCCATCCTCGCCGCCCTGCGGGACCGGGACGCGGAGGCGGCGCGGTCCTGGGCGACGGTGCACATCGCGAGCGTGGAGCAGTGGCTGCGGTCCACCCTGTGAACGTCTCCCCCCGCCCCGGGTCCCCCGGTCCCCGAAGGGTGTTTCCCGGTGTGCGACGGGGCAGTGATGGGGGCACTCCCCCTGTGAGGGGGCTGCGGGCGCCCCCGCGGGTACGCCGTAAGGTTGGGGCGTACGCGAGGGCACGTCGGAAGGAGGCGCTGGGTGATCGAGCTCGAGGGGGTTCCCGAGCTGATCGACCCGGTCATGGTGGCCGCGTTCGAAGGCTGGAACGATGCCGGTGACGCCGCCTCCGCCGCGGTCGCGCACCTGGACAGGGAGTGGAAGGGCGAGGTGTTCGCGGCGCTGGACGCCGAGGACTACTACGACTTCCAGGTGAACCGTCCCACGGTGTTCATGGACGGCGGGGTCCGCAGGATCACCTGGCCGACCACGCGGCTGTCGGTGGTCCGGGTCGGCGGCGAGAAGCCGCGCGACCTGGTGCTGGTCCGCGGCATCGAACCGTCCATGCGGTGGCGTTCGTTCTGCAACGAGATCCTCGGCTTCGCGCACGAACTCGGCGTGGAGCTGGTGGTCGTGCTGGGCGCGCTGCTCGGTGACACCCCGCACACCCGGCCGGTCCCGATCAGCGGGACCACGTCCGACCCGGACCTGGCCCGCCGCATGGATCTGGAAGAGACCAAGTACGAGGGCCCGACGGGCATCGTCGGCATCCTCCAGGAGGCCTGCACGCACGCGGGTGTGCCCGCGGTGTCGCTGTGGGCGGCGGTCCCGCACTACGTGTCGCAGCCGCCGAACCCGAAGGCCACGCTGGCCCTCCTCAACCGTCTGGAGGACCTGATCGACGTGCGGATCCCGCTGGGCGAGCTGCCCGAGGACGCGCGTGCCTGGCAGGTGGGCGTGGACCAACTGGCCGCGGAGGACAGCGAGGTGGCCGAGTACGTCCAGACGCTGGAGGAGGCCCGGGACACCGCGGAACTGCCGGAGGCGTCGGGCGAGGCGATCGCCCGCGAGTTCGAGCGTTATCTGCGGCGCCGTGACGGGGCGTCGGGTCCGCCCGGCGGGCACGCCACGGCCGACGGCTCGGACGGTACGTCGTACCGGCGGGAGGGCCCGGGCGGGCGCACCCGCCCGCCGAAGCCGCCGAGGCCGGAGCCGGGCTCCGACCCCGGACCGGACTCGGGCCCGGACTCGGGCCCGGACTCGGACGGCGACGAGTCGTCGGAGGACTGAGCGAAGGGGCGCCCCCGTCCACCACGGGGGCGCCCCTTCGTCGTCGGGTCCGGTTACAGCGCCACGCCGAGCAGGGCGTCCACCGCGCGGGAGACGACACCGGGCGCGCCGGTGTCCGTGCCGCCGGTCTCCTCCTGGAGCACGGTCCAGCGGTCGACGGCGGCCAGCGCGGCCGGGGCGTCCAGGTCGTTGGCCAGGGCCTCGCGGATCTCCTCGACCAGCGCCTCGGCGGGCGGGCCGTCGGGGCGGGAGACCGCGGCACGCCAGTGCCCGAGGCGGGTCACGGCGTCCTGGAGGACCCGGTCGGTCCACTCCCAGTCGGCGCGGTAGTGGTGGGCGAGCAGCGCCAGCCGGATCGCCGCCGGGTCCACCCCGTCGCGCCGCAACCGGGACACGAAGACCAGGTTGCCCTTGGACTTGGACATCTTCTCGCCGTGCAGGGCGACCATGCCGGCGTGGACGTACGCCTTGGCCATGGGGAACTCGCCGGTGAGCACCTGGGCGTGCGAGGCGCCCATCTCGTGGTGCGGGAAGACCAGGTCGGAGCCGCCGCCCTGGACGTCGAAGCCCATGCCGAGGTGGTCGAGGGCGATGGCCACGCACTCGATGTGCCAGCCGGGGCGGCCCCGGCCGAGCGAGCCGCCGTCCCAGCTCGGCTCGCCGTCGCGGGCGGCCATCCAGAGCATCGGGTCGACGGGGTTCTTCTTGCCCGGACGCTCCGGGTCGCCGCCGCGTTCCGCGGACAGCAGCCGCATGGCTGCGGCGTCGAGGTTCGAGACCTGGCCGAAGTGCGGGTCGGACTCGACGGAGAAGTAGACGTCGCCCTCGATCTCGTAGGTCGCGCCGAGGTCGCGCAGCCGTTCGACGAGCGGGACGATGCCGGGGATCGCCTCCACGGCGCCTATGTACTGGCGCGGGGGCAGTATCCGCAGGGCCGTCATGTCCTCGCGGAACAGCGCGGTCTCGCGCTCGGCGAGCCCGGCCCAGTCGAGGCCGTCCCGCTCGGCCCGCTCCAGCAGCGGGTCGTCGACGTCGGTGACGTTCTGGACGTAGTGAACCTGCCGCTTGGTGTCGAGCCACACGCGCTGTACGAGGTCGAACGCGTTGTAGGTCGCCGCGTGCCCGATGTGGGTGGCGTCGTAAGGGGTGATGCCGCAGACGTAGATGCGGGCGACGGGACCGGGGGCGGAGGTGATCAGACCTCCGGTCGCGGTGTCGTGGATCCTCAGGTCGCGGCCCTGACCGGGCAGGGCGGGGACCTCGGAAGCGGGCCAGGCATGCATGTCATGAGCCTAACCGGACCGCGGTTCGGAAAACGAACGGGACCAGGCCGGATGACCGGGAAGGCGCTCTTGCGCCGCGCCGTCCGGCGTGCTTGCGGTCCCGTCAGACCGGGGGCCAGGGGATGGCCGGCCAGTCGCCGCCCGGCTGCGGGTGGGTGCCGGTGGTGAGGAGGGTCTCGACGCGCGCGCGGGTGGCGTCGATCTCCGAGGGGGTGATGAGGGGTGTCAGGGCGGCGGTGAGGGCACCGGTGTCGGTGAGCGCCGTTCTGAGGCCCTCGAGGACGTCCAGCGCCTCCGCGGTCAGGGGCTCCCCCGCCCAGCCCCACAGGAGGGTGCGGAGCTTGTCCTCGGCGTTGAAGGTGACCCCGTGGTCGATGCCGTACAGCGGACCCTCCGCGGTGGGCAGCAGGTGCCCGCCCTTGCGGTCGGCGTTGTTGATCACCGCGTCGAGGACCGCGAGCCGGCGCAGCCGCTCGTCGTCGGCGTGCACGAGCAGCGCGGTGCGGCCCTCACCGACCTCGGCGAAGCCGATCGCCTTCCAGCCCGGCTCCGGCTCCTCGCCGTCGACCAGGGCGAGGAGTTCCGCGCCGGGCGCCGTCTCAATCCACAGCTGGCACATGCCCTCGCCGTAGGGGCCGCCGCGGAGCACGGTGGGCGGGACGAGGCCCCAGCCGGTCGCCTCGGAGACCGCGTACGCGGCGACCTCGCGCCCGGCGAGCGTGCCGTCGGGGAAGTCCCACAGGGGCCGCTCCCCGGCCACCGGCTTGTAGACGCACGCGGCCTCGAGGCCCTCGTGCGCCACGGTGCAGTACAGCGCCGCGTTCGACGCCTCGCGGATGCGTCCGCGCACGGTCAGCTCGCCCTCGGCGAGCAGGACCGCGGCGGCCGGGTCGGCGGCCGTCACGCTCCGCGGCGGTATCCGTTCTGGCGCGGACATACGTGTCCTTCCGGGTCGAGCGGGAGACTGCACAGCGGGCACGGCGGCCGCCCGGCGTTGACGACGTCGAGGGCGCGCTTGGCGAAGGCCCGGGCCTGCGCGCCGGTGAGCCGGACGCGGAGCATCGGGGGCCCGTTCTCCTCGTCCTGGAGCAGCCGCTCCTCGGCCTCGGCGAGGTCCTCCTCGGAGTCGGCGTCCAGTTCGACGAGCGCCTGCGCCTCGACGATCATGCGCTGCTCCTCGCCGTCCCAGGCGAGCGCCATGGTGCCGACGCGGAACTCCTCCTCCACGGGGGTCTCCAGCGGGGCGCTGTCGGTGGTCTCGGCCGGCGTCATCGCGGGCACCGCGGCGCTGCCGCCGCTGCGGCGCACGACCTCGTCGAGCAGTTCGTCCATCCGCTCGGCGAGCGCCGCCACCTGGGTCTTCTCCAGGGCCACGCTGGTCACCCGGGAGCCGGCGGAGGCCTGGAGGAAGAACGTACGGCGCCCTGGCAGCCCGACCGTACCGGCCACGAAACGTTCCGGTTGGTCGTAGAGGAACACCTGACGGGACACGTCCTGTCTCCATTGAGAGTCGTGGTTGGGCGTTGGGGGACGGGCGGCTGTTCGGATCGGCGACGCACTGCTGCGACCGCTTCACCCTACTGCGCCCGACGATCACGGTGCGCCCGCGTCGCCCCCGACCGTGGCGTCGTCGGCCGGCGGTTCCTCGCGCGGCGCCAGGGACGCGAAGTCGCCGGTGTCGCCGAGGCGGACGAGAAAGGGACGCAGCCGGGTGTAACGGATCGCGGTGATGGAACACGGTTCAACGGAAATCCGCTGGAAGAGGTCGAGATGGAGTCCGAGTGCGTCCGCGACGAGAGACTTGATGATGTCGCCGTGCGAGCACATGAGGTACACGGCGTCGGCGCCGTGATCGCGCTCCACGCGCGCGTTCCACTCGCGCACCGCCTCGGCGGCGCGCGTCTGCATCGCGCGCATGGACTCCCCGCCGGGGAAGGCCGCCGCCGACGGGTGCGCCTGCACCACTTCCATCAGGGGCTCGTCCATGAGCTCGGCGAGTTTGCGGCCCGACCAGTCGCCGTAGTGGCACTCGCCGATGCGGTCGTCGGTGTGCGGGGTGAGGCCGGGACGGGCGTCCAGCAGCGGCCGGACCGTCTCCCGGCAGCGCTGCAGCGGGCTGGTGACGATCTCGGCCAGCGGCAGCTCGGCGAGCCGTCCGGGCAGTGCGGCGGCCTGGGCGGCGCCGCGGTCGTCGAGGGCGACGCCGGGCGTCCACCCGGCGAGCAGTCCCTCGGTGTTGGCGGTGGAACGTCCGTGCCGGACCAGGAGCAACGTGGGCATGCGGCCCAGGGTAGGCGCACCCGCGGGTGCGGTGTCCGCCGAGAGAGAGGAGAGTGCGCTTCGTGATCGTCGACTGTGCCATCTACCGGGAGGGGCATCGGTCGGAGGGGCCCCACGACTTCTCCGACGCGCTGGACGAGGCGCGGTCGGCCGGGGGGTTCGTCTGGATCGGGCTGCACGAGCCGACGGCCGACGAGTTCGACCTGGTCGCGCAGGAGTTCAGCCTGCATCCGCTGGCGGTGGAGGACGCCCTCAAGGCCCATCAGCGGCCCAAGCTGGAGGTGTACGACGACTCGCTCTTCGTGGTGCTGAAACCGGTCGGGTACGAGCCGCAGAGCGACACCGTCTCCTCCGGCGAGGTCATGATCTTCCTCGGTGACTCCTTCGCGGTGACCGTGCGGCACGGGGAGGACGCGCCGCTCGGGGCCGTGCGGAAACGGCTCGAGCGGGAGCCCGAGCTGCTGGTCGAGGGGCCCACGTCGGTGCTGTACGCGGTCGCCGACGCCGTCGTCGACCACTATCTGCACGTGGCGACCGAGCTGCAGACCGACCTGGAGGAACTGGAGGCGGAGGTCTTCACCCCCGACGGCGGGGGTTCGCGGCACACCGCGTCCAGGATCTACAACTTCAAGCGGCAGATCCTGGAGTTCCGCCGGGCGACCGGGCCGCTGGCGCTGCCGATGACGCGGCTGGCGGGGGTGGGCGCGTACGGGGCGGCGGTGCCGTTCGTGGAGGACAGGGCGCGGCCCTTCTTCCGTGACGTGCACGACCACCTCACCCGGGTGAACGAGTCCGTGGAGGCACTGGACCGGCTGGTCTCGGACATCCTCTCGGCGCATCTGGCGCAGATGAGCGTGCGGCAGAACGACGACATGCGGAAGATCTCCGCGTGGGCGGCCCTGGCCGCGATCCCCACGATGATCGCGGGGATCTACGGGATGAACTTCGAGCACATGCCGGAGCTGCGGTGGGAGTGGTCGTATCCGGCGGTGATCCTGGTGATGGTGGGGCTGGAGGTGCTGGTGTTCCGCCTGTTCAAGCAGCGGGGGTGGATGTGAGGGGGCCGGCCCGGTGCCCGTGCGCGGTCACGCGAACTCCGGTTCCGGGTTCGCCGGGCCGCCGAGCGCGTTGCGGCGGTCGGGCGTCCTGAGGGAGACCATGCGGCGCCAGCCGCCCAGGCGCTCGTACGCGTACACCGCGTGGATGCCCGCCGCGAGGACGGCTGCCTTGGGCTTGGGCCAGCCGAGGATGCGGCCCATGCGGGCCATCACCGCCAGGCTGACGTCCCGGTGGACGCGGATCTCCGCGAGCGCGCACTCGCGCAGGGTGCGCTGGATCGCGCGGCCGTGTCCGGCGTACGCGAAGCGCAGCAGTTCCTCGTGGCAGTAGGCGAGGTGGTTGTCCTCGTCGTCGGCGATCATCCTGACCGCGCGGCCGAGGTCGGGGTGGTCGGCGAAGTGCTTGCGGAGCAGGGCCATCTGCTCGGAGGCGCGCTGTTCGGTGACCCTGCTGTGGGCGAGGTAGGTGACGATGTCCTGGACGGTGAGCGGCTCGTCGCGCCTCAGCCGGTCGTGGGCCAGGCCGATGCCGTTGTTCTCGAGGAGCATCGTGTAGTCGGTCTCCGGGGGGACCGGGACGGGCTTGAGGCCGCGCTTCCTCATGAGGGCGTCGAAGATGCGGCCGTGCTTGTCCTCGTCGGCGCCGTGCCTGGTGATCTTGGGGGCGAGTTCGCGCTGGGTCCCGGGGACCAGCGCGGCGATGCGGGCGTTCTCCCAGCCGCCCTGCGACTCGCCGCTCGCGGCGATGGAGCAGAACAGGGCGAAGGACTCGTCGTTGTCGACGATCTCCTGGAACAGGCTCTTGGCCGACAGCATGGTGGACCACCTCTCCGCGGGCTCTCCGCTCTCCACGGGCTTCTGCGGCTCCGACGTTCCGCCGAGAACGAGTCAAGTGCGCGGGGCGGGAGGCGGCAACAGGTGCGTCGGGCGACTGCGCCGAAAGGAGTACGGGGGCGCGGGAGAGGGGCGGGAGAGGGGCGGGAGGGTGATCGGGTGGTCGGCGGGCGTGGGGTAGGTGACGGGTGTCGGGTGGGTGACGGGCGTGGGGGGTGGGTGACGGCCGTGGGGTAAGTGACGGGCGTGGAGTGAGTGACGGGCGTGGGGGGTGGGTGACGGGCGTGGGGGGTGGGTGACGGCCGTGGCGGGGCTCGGGGCCCGCCACGGCCGTGAGGACTACGCGAGACCCGCGCGTTCCAGGGCTTCGGTGCCGGCGCGGAGCGATGCGAGGCGCTCGTCGAGGGTGAAGCCGGCCGGGGCGAGGGTGAGGGTGGTGACGCCGGCGGCGGCGTAGGCCTTCATCCGGTCGGCGATGCGGTCGACGGAGCCGAGGAGGGTGGTCTTGTCGATCAGGTCGTGGGGGACGGCGGCGGCCGCGCCCTGCTTGTCGCCGGCGAGGTACTTGTCCTGGATCTCGGCGGCCTCGCGTTCGTAGCCCATGCGCCGGGCGAGCTGGTTGTAGAAGTTCTGCTTGCGGCTGCCCATGCCGCCGACGTACAGCGCGGTGTAGGGGCGGAAGGTGTCGGCGAGGGTGGTGACGTCCTTGTCGTCGCCGACGGCGAGGGGGACGGTGGGGCAGACGTCGAAGCCGTCGAGGGTCTTGCCGGCCTTCTCGCGGCCCGCGCGGAGGTGCCGGACGGCGGTGTCCTCGAGGTGGTCGGCGGAGGGGAAGATCAGCAGGGCGCCGTCGGCGATCTCGCCGGTCTGTTCGAGGTTCTTCGGGCCGATGGCGGCGATGTAGAGGGGGATGTGCTCGCGCTGGGGGTGCACGGTGAGCTTGATGGGCTTGCCGGGGCCGCCGGGGAGGGGGAGGGTCCAGTGCTCGCCCTCGTAGGAGAGGCGTTCGCGGGCCATGGCCTTGCGGACGATCTCGACGTACTCGCGGGTGCGGGCGAGGGGCTTGTCGAACTTGACGCCGTACCAGCCCTCGGAGACCTGGGGGCCGGAGACGCCGAGGCCTAGGCGGAAGCGGCCCTGGGACAGGGAGTCCAGGGTGGCGGCGGTCATCGCCGTCATGGCCGGCTGACGGGCCGGGATCTGGAAGATGGCGGAGCCGACGTCGATGCGGCGGGTCTGGGCGGCGACCCAGGTGAGTACGGTGGCGGCGTCGGAGCCGTAGGCCTCCGCGGCCCAGCAGACGGCGTATCCGAGACGGTCCGCCTCCTGGGCCACGGCGAGGTTGTCCGCGTCCATTCCGGCACCCCAGTAGCCGAGGTTGATCCCTAGCTGCATGGCGGCTCTCCCCTTACCGATGAGTAACGTCGCTTGTGCGGAGACCCTATACCTCCGGCGGTCGGGTTGGGTGCCCGCGGTGCGGTGTTCGGTCCGGTGCCACCTGGGGCCGGTGGGTGGGTCGGGGCCGGGTCGGGGGTGGCCGTCCTCGGACCGGCGCGACTGGGTTACGTGGACGGGGTGCGGGGCGCGGACGCGCCGGCCACTGCGGGCGGCCGCCCCCGCCCCGTCCCCTCCGCGCCGTACGCGGCCACCTGCCATCGCCGCCGGCCGCGGGCAGTCGCTGCCGCTGCCACCGCCTCCGCTTCCGCGGGCAGTCGTGCCTCCCCAGTGCCTCAAAGGCCTGGGAGGCATCCCGTGAGCGCCGGACTGCGCGAACACCCCCGGCCCGCACTCGTACGGGCGCCCGTACGACGCCGGGGCACGCGGAACTGCGGGCCCGCGCCAACGCCGGGCCGACCGGAAATCCCTTGTCCACAGGTCCCCACGCCCAAGGCTCTGGCCAGTAATCTCGGCGTTCATGGAGCAGAGGCATCTCGGCCGTACCGGCCTGCGCGTGTCCCGGATCGGGCTCGGGACTCTGACCTGGGGTCGGGACACCGACGAGCACGACGCCGCGGACCTCTTGAAGACCTTCTGGGAAGCCGGCGGAACCCTCGTCGACACCGCCGACGTGTACGGCGACGGAGAGTCCGAGTACCTGCTCGGCAGGCTGATGGACGGACTCGTGCCCCGCCGGGACCTCGTCATCTCGACGAAGGCCGGGAGCGTACCCGACCCGGACCGCCGCGTCGACGGCTCGCGCGGCCATCTGCTCTCCGCCCTGGACGCCTCGCTCGCCCGCCTCGGCACCGACTACGTCGACCTGTGGCACGTCCACGCCTACGACCCAGCCACCCCGCTGGACGAGACGCTCGCCGCGCTCGACATCGCCGTCGGCAGCGGGCGCGTGCGCTACGCCGGTGTCTCCGACTTCTGCGGCTGGCAGCTGGCCAAGGCGGCGACCTGGCAGCTCGCCGCGCCAGGGGCGCGGGCCCGGCTGGCGAGCACCCAGATGGAGTACTCGCTGCTCCAGCGGGGCATCGAGCGCGAGGTCCTTCCCGCGGCCCTCGACCTGGGGATCGGGCTGTTGCCGTCCTCGCCGCTCGGCCGGGGCGTGCTCACCGGCAAGTACCGCAACGACGCCGCCCCGGTGGACTCCCGGGCCGCCTCGGAGCATCTCGCCCCGTTCGTCGCGCCGTATCTCGACGACACGGCGAGCCGCATCGTGGACGCCGTGACCACGGCGGCGGACGGGCTCGCCGTGACCGCGCTGCAGGTGGCCCTCGCCTGGGTCCGTGACCGGCCCGGTGTGGCCGCCCCCGTGGTCGGCGCGCGCACCGCGCAGCAGCTCACGGCGGCATTGTCAGTGGAGGCCCTTAGTCTTCCTGACGAGATCTGCCGGGCGCTCGACGACGTGTCGGCGCCCGTGCACCGCTATCCCGATCACGACTGGAGCACGCTGTGAGCACGGAGCCGCCCGAGACCGCGGAGGACGCCGAGGAGCCGGGGACGCCCGCCGAGGGCGCGCAGGTGTCCGAGGCCGAGGCCGAGCTGGCCGCGCAGCGCGTGGAGCGGGAGCGGATCGAGCGGCGGAAGGCGGAGCGGGAGGCCCCGATCGAGGCCGGGGGCAGGCTGAGCGGCACGGCCGCGGACCTGCTGGCCGCCGTGCGGGCCGTGGAGAGCGGGAAGAAGCCGGCCGCCACCGTGTTCGCGGAGGCCGGCCCCGCGCCGCGACGGCCCGCTCCCGAGCCCGTGCGGCGGGCGCCGCAGGCGGCTTCGGGCCCGGCGGTTCCGGCCGCCGGCGCCGTCGAGGACGTGCGGGCGGTGCTCGTCCAGGGGGGTGCGCCGGAGGGGGTCGCCGTACAGGCCGCCGGCGTGCTCGGGGACGGGGGCGCCGAGGTGCTGCGCGCCGATCCCTGGCAGCTGCTGCGGGTCCCCGGGGTACGGCCCGAGCAGGCGGACGGGTTCGCCCGGGCGCTGCTCGGCGCCGGGGCCGGGCCGGACGACGAGCGGCGGGGCCGGGCGGTCACCGTGTGGCTGCTGGAGCAGGCCGCGGCGGCCGGGCACACCGTGCTGGAGATGGCCGTGCTGGTCGCCGCGCTGGGCCGGCAAGGGGTGCCCGAGCCCGAGGAGGCCGTGCAGAACGCCATCTCGGAGGGGGACGTGCTCGTCTTCCAGGACGCCGTCGGCGAAGCCGGGGACGCCGGCGACGACGAGGAGCGGCCGGTCCGGGTGCTGGTGGGGCTGGAGCGGTACGCGCTGGCCGAGGAGAGCCTGGCCGACGGGCTGGCCCGCCTGGTCAACTCCGTGCCCGGGCAGGACGGTGCGGGTGAGGAGTGGGAGCGTGCGGCCGCCTCGGCGGAGGGGGGCTCCGCGGGTGAGCTGATCCGGGCGGTCGCCGGGCACGGGCTGGTCCTGCACACCGGTGGGGAGGCTTCGCTGGCCGAGCCGGCGGCCCTGGTGAGCGCCGCGCGGGGTCTGGGGCTGCGGGTCTGGGCCGCCGCCCACGGCCCGGTCGGGCGTGCCCGGTTCGCGGGCCTGGTCGAGGGGACCGGGGTCGCCACCGTCGCGGGGCTGCTGTCCGGTGCCGAGGGGCCCGGGCGGGACGCCGAGGGGGCGCTGGACGTGGATCTGCTGGTGGTGCTCGACGCCCCGCAGCTGGACGTCGAGACCGCCGCGCTGGTGACGGAGTCGCTGCCGGACGGGGCCCGGCTGGTGCTGGCCGGTGATCCGGGAGTGCTGTGGTCGGCGGGGCCCGGGCGGGTCTTCGCGGATCTGCTGGCCGCGCGGGTCTGCCCGCAGATCGCCTCGCGGCGGCCGGATCCCGGCCCGCTGGGCGAGCTGGTCTCGGGCATCGGCGTCGGCGAGCTGAACCAGGTGGCGGCGCCCGGCAAGGAGGTCGTGATCGTGCCGGTGCGGGACGCGGGAGAGGCCGTGCACCGGACCGTGCAGCTGGTGGTGGACTCGGTGCCGCGAGCGATCGGCGTGCCGGCCGAGGAGACCCAGGTGATCACCCCGGGGCACGGGGGTGCGGTGGGCACGCGCGCGCTGAACGCGGCGCTCAAGGAGCGGCTGAATCCCGGACCGGGACGCTTCGGCGGATTCGATCCGGGCGACCGGGTCGTCCACTCCCCCGCTCCGGGACGTACGCTGCCGGGCCGTGTGGTGCGGGCCGACGGCGAGGCGCTGCACCTGGAGTGCGGGGGCGAGGAGGTCGTCGTACCGAGGGAGCGGGTGGAGTCGTCCGTGCGGCACGGGTGGGCGCTGACCGCGCACCAGGCGGTGGGCTGCCGGTGGCCCGCGGTGGTCGTGGTGCTGCCCGGTGACGCCACGCAGGCGTTGAGCCGACCCTGGGTGTACACGGCGTTCAGCCGGGCCGACCGGCACCTGTCCGTGGTGCACGGCGCCGAGCAGGCGCTGCCGCGCGCCGTGGCCGAGGTGGCGGCGAAGCCGCGGACCACCCGGTTGCCGGTGCTGCTGGCCCCGCAGGTTCCGGTGGCGGAGGGCTGAGCCGGACCCGTGCGCGGGCGGCGGCACCGGGGGGGCCGCCGCCGTGCGGGGCGGGCGCGGTCAGCGGTCCGCGTCGAGCGGTTCCAGGTCCTCGTCCTCGTCCAGGACCGGGTCCAGCTCGTCCTCCAGGTCCTCCTCGTCGTCGAGGTCCTCGTCGTCGTCGAAGACCGCGCTGACGTCGAAGCGGCACACCACCCGCTGCGGGTCCACCTGCTCGAACGGCGCCTCCAGCCACTCGCCGGGTTCCGCGGGGTCGTCGGATGCCGTCACCCAGAGCGTGGAGTCGCCTTCCTCCAGCCCGAACTCCTTGTGCCGGGAGGCGATCTCGTCCGGCTCGAACTCGCCGAACAGCAGGCCGAGCGCGCCGTGGACGGTGCCCGACGCCTCCGCGCTCTCGTCGTCCGCCGCCTCGATCCGCTGGGCGTGCGCGCGCAGCCGCTGGGGTTCCACGACGGCGTAGTCGCGGCGGATCAGCACGCTGAGCGCGGCCGGTTCCTCGGGACCGGTGTACGGCGGCGTGTCCTCCGCGCCGGGGATCTCGAAGGGGGTGACCTCGTCGTAGCGGTCGTAGAGCAGTTCGTCGTACGCCTCCGCGGCCGCGGCCAGCTGGTTGAACGCCTCGTAGACGGCCGGGTCGTCCTCCCCCGACCGGCGTTCGACCGCGGCCAGGTGGCGGTCGAGCGCGGTCTTCACCGCCTCGGCGGCGGCGCGTACCTCGGCAGCGGTGGGCTGCTCAGCATCAGACATAGTGCAGACGCTATCCGTACCGGGGCCCGGCCCGCACAATAGATGCGATGCCGGAATACGAATTTGTCGACGTGCACGTACCGCGCGGGGTCTCCCGCAAGGAGACGACACGTCTGCTGACGGACCATGCAGAGTACGGTCACTGGGAGTTGTACCGCCTGACGCTGATGCGTGACGGCAGTCGCAGGGTGCGGCTGCGGAGGCGGATCATCCGCCAGGTGCGCGCCACCTGGTGATCTCCGACACCCGACCGGAATCACACGACGGAGCGGACCCTGCGGTCGCGGGGTCCGCTCCGTGTGTCCGGTGTCACGCGGCGGTCCGTGCCTTGCGGTAGAGGACCACGCCGGCGAGCAGCGCGCCCGCGCCGGCGGGCAGGACGAGGCCCATCGGCAGCTCGCTGCCGGTCTGCGCGAGCTGCGCGTCGTGCCGGGGCTGGGTGGAGGAGTGGGCGCCCGGCCGGTCGCCGGCCGACGGACGGTCCGGGGTGCGGTCGCCCGGGGTGTCCGGGGTGCCCGGCTCGTCGCCGGGGCGCTCGGGTTCGCCCGGGTCGCCGGGCTGTCCCGGGGTGTCGGGACCCGGACCGTCGTTCGCGCAGTCGTTGCCCTCGGTGGCGTTGCCTGCGCCGAGGATGTCGACGCTGTTGCCGCAGACGTTCACCGGGACGTGCACCGGTACCTGGATGTGGTTGCCGGAGCCCACACCGGGCGAGCCCTCGGCGTCTCCGCCGGCGTGCGAGCCGCCGTGGCCGCCGTGGCCGCCGGAGTCGCCGTACCCGCCCGAGGAGG
>NZ_JBIAZD010000020.1:0-107661 GCF_042898795.1 Streptomyces sp. NPDC000348 | reverse complement strand
CACCGGCACGTGCACCGGCGCCTGCACCGTGTTCCCGGAGCCCACACCGGGCGAGCCCTCGGCGTCTCCGCCGGCGTGCGAGCCGCCGTGGCCGCCGTGGCCGCCGGAGTCGCCGTACCCGCCCGAGGAGGAGCCACCCTGGTTGGCGCAGGAGTTCCCCACCGACGGATTGAGGACGCCGGCCACGTCGACCGTGTTCCCGCAGACGTTCACCGGCACGTGCACCGGCGCCTGCACCGTGTTCCCGGAGCCCACACCGGGCGAGCCCTCGGCGTCTCCGCCGGCGTGCGAGCCGCCGTGGCCGCCGGAGTCGCCGTACCCGCCCGAGGAGGAGCCACCCTGGTTGGCGCAGGAGTTCCCCACGGCCGGGTTGAGGACGCCGACGACGTTGACCGTGTTCCCGCAGACGTTCACCGGCACGTGCACCGGCGCCTGCACCGTGTTCCCGGAGAGTACGCCGGGCGAGCCGCCGGAATGGCCCGTCGCGCCGGAGTCGGCGTGGGCGGCCCCGCCCGCGGCGGCGAGTACGCCCGTGGCGGCCGCCATTGTCATCAGGCCCTTGCGGGTAACCTGTCGCATTGCTGAAATCCCTGCTCTCGACCTGGTGCCGGGAATCGGCGTTCCGCAGGATTCCCGGTGTTCCGACGTTCGATGAGACCGGACGGCCCCGGAGCGCATGGCGCGCGCTCCGGGGCCGACGGGCTCAAGCCCTCAGCGGGCACGCCCTGGAGGGCGAGGCACAACGTCAGGCGTTGACGCAGGTGTTGCCGAAGGCGGGGTTCAGCAGACCGATCACGGAGATCGTGTTGCCGCAGGCGTTCACCGGGATGTGGATCGGGGCCTGCACGACGTTGCCGGAGAGGACACCCGGGGAGTGCACGGCGGCACCCTGGGCACCGGAGTCGGCGGCGGCCATGCCCGCGCCCGCGAGAACCAGACCACCGGTGGCGGCAGCGACGGCGACGACCTTCTTGAACATTATTCCTCCTTGTTGGCAAAGCGATCCAAAGTCGCGGATCACATCACGGCTAACGAGGACGGAGTAATGAGGCTACGAGCTTATGGTCGCATTCACTCTTTTCAGTCAACTCCGCACGTCTGGACGATTATTGAGGTCATCGGGTAACCGTCTCAGCACGCGTCGAGGAAGCGGTCGAGCACCCGCACGCCGAACTTCAGGCCGTCCACCGGCACCCGCTCGTCGACCCCGTGGAACATGCCGGCGAAGTCCAGCTCCGGGGGCAGCTTCAGCGGCGCGAAGCCGAAGCCCCGGATACCGAGGTCGTCGAAGGACTTGGCGTCCGTCCCGCCGGAGAGCATGTACGGGACGGCCCTGGCGGCCGGGTCCTCGGCCACCAGCGCGGACTGCATCGCGTCCACGAGGGCCCCGTCGAACGTGGTCTCGACGGCCTTGTCGGAGTGGACGTCCTCGCGCCGCACCTTCGGACCGAGGATCCGGTCGAGGTCGGCGAGGAACTCCTCCTCGTGTCCGGGCAGGAAACGGCCGTCCACATGCGCGGTCGCCTCGCCCGGGATGACGTTGACCTTGTAGCCCGCGCCCAGCTGGGTGGGATTGGCGGTGTTGCTCAGCGTCGCGCCGATGAGCTTGGCGATGCCGCCGAGCCTGGCGAGGGTCCCCTCCATGTTCTCCGGGTCGAGCTCGGTCCCGAGGGCGTCGCCCAGTTCGTCGAGGAAGGCCCGGGTCGTCTTCGTGACGCGGACGGGGAACGTGTGCCGGCCGAGGCGCGCGACGGCCTCCGACAGCTCGGTGATGGCGTTGTCGCGGTGGATCATCGACCCGTGCCCGGCGGTGCCGGCCACGGTCAGCTTCATCCAGTGCATGCCCTTCTCGGCCGTCTGGATCAGATACAGGCGGCGCTGCTCGCTGACGGTGAACGAGAAGCCGCCCACCTCGCTGATCGCCTCGGTGACGCCTTCGAAGAGGTGCGGGTGGTTGTCGACCAGGTGGCGGGCCCCGTACGTGCCGCCGGCCTCCTCGTCGGCGAGGAACGCCAGCACGACGTCCCGGGGCGGCCTGCGTCCGCTGCGCAGCCGGTCGCGGACGACCGCGAGGGTCATGGCGTCCATGTCCTTCATGTCGACGGCCCCGCGTCCCCACACGCATCCGTCGGCGATCTCGCCGGAGAAGGGGTGGTGGGTCCAGTCGTCGGCGTTGGCCGGTACGACGTCGGTGTGGCCGTGGATGAGGAGCGCGGGCCGGGAGGGGTCCTCGCCCTCGATCCGGGCCACCGTGGAGGCGCGCCCCGGGTGCGACTCGAAGATCTGCGGTTCGAGTCCCACCTCGGCGAGCTTCTCGGCGACGTACTCGGCCGCCTTGCGCTCGCCGGGGCCCGAGTGGTCGCCGTAGTTGCTGGTGTCGATCCGGATCAGCTCGCGGCAGAGGTCCACGACCTCGTCCTCACCGGTGACGCTCCTGGCCGTGTCCGTCTCGCTCACGTGCTTCCTCCCGCTGCTGGTGTTCACGCCGGTGGGTCGTCCCCATCCTCTCTCCCCCGCGGGCGCGCCCCAAGACCCGGCCCCGCCCGTCATCCGCCGTTCACACGACGACGCGGCCGGGCGGGTGTGATCGGCCACCCCGGAACACCTGGTAATGTTTACTCCGTCGCCGCAGGGGGAAACCCGCGCGACAGACACCTTGTCCGGGTGGCGGAATGGCAGACGCGCTAGCTTGAGGTGCTAGTGCCCTTTATCGGGCGTGGGGGTTCAAGTCCCCCCTCGGACACATGAAGCGCGAGGGCCGCGACCACGAGGTCGCGGCCCTCGGGCGTTGTCGCGGAGGCCGACCATGACCACACCTTCCTGCCCCTGCGGGCTCCCCGAGGCGTACGCGGACTGCTGCGGCCGGTTCCACACCGGGGCCGCCGCCGCTCCCACCGCCGAGCGGCTGATGCGGTCGCGGTACTGCGCGTTCGTGCGGCGGGACGGCGCGTACCTGCTGCGGACCTGGCATCCGCGGACGCGGCCGGAGCGGGTCGACTTCGATCCCGGGATGCGCTGGACCGGGCTGGAGATCCTGGACACCGACGGCGGGTCCGCCTTCCACTCCGGCGGGACGGTGACGTTCCGGGCGTCCTACCGGGGCGGCTCGCTGCACGAGCGCAGCCGGTTCGAGCGGGTCGACGGGGCGTGGGTGTACGTCGACGGGGACTTCCTGAGCTGAGGCCAAAGGCGCCGACGGCCCCGGTAGGCCGGCGGCGTGCGAGGAGCAGGCCTCAAGCGGGCAGCCTCGTGTCGACGACGAAACCGATCTCGACGAGCCGGCCGGGCCCCATCGGGCCGGGGCCTCGCGCCGCCCGGCGGCGGCGCGGTCAGGGCGCCAGGATGTCCAGTTCCTGGAGGGCGCCCTCGGTGATCTCGCGGGTCAGCTTCTCCGCGCGGGTGGCGTCGCGTTCGCGGACCGCCTCCGCGAGCCGGACGTGCAAAGTGACGGCGGCCGGGTCGGGGTCCTCGAACATCACGTCGTGGTGGGTGCGGCCGGACAGCACCTCCGCGACGACGTCGCCGAGGCGGGCGAACATCTCGTTGCCCGAGGCGGTCAGGATCACGCGGTGGAACGCCACGTCGTGGAGGAGGTACCCCTCCAGCCGGTGACCGCTGGAGTTGGCGACCATGCCGAGCGCGCACTCGGTCAGTTCGGCGCACTGCTCGGGGGTGGCGTTGCGGGCGGCCAGGCCCGCCGCGACCGGCTCGATCGCCGAGCGCAGCACCGTGAGGGAGCGCAGCTGGCGGGGGCGGTCCGCGCCGGCCAGGCGCCAGCGGATGACCTGCGGGTCGTACACGTTCCACTCGGGGGTCGGCAGGACCGTCACGCCGACGCGGCGCCGGGACTCGACCAGGTGCATGGACTCCAGGACGCGGACGACCTCGCGCATCACGGAACGTGACACGTCGAAACGCTGTGCGAGCTCGTCGGTGCGCAGGACGCTGCCCGGCGGATACTCCCCCGCGGTGATCTCGGGGCCGAGGGTGTCCAGTACGCGGCCGTGCAGCCCCCGGCCCGTGGTGCTCATGCACTCAGAGTACGGGGCGGATCACGGGAACAAAAAGTCAGACTTATATGTCACAGGCTCTTGAATTCGTCGTACCTAATGAGCTTCAGTTGCGTCGACATCACGTGTCGACGAAGACAGCAGACAGTGAGGCAGCGATGAAGACCCCCCATGTCGTCGTGGTCATGGGCGTCGCGGGCACCGGCAAGACCACCATCGGTCCCCTGCTCGCGGCCCGGTACGGCGTCCCGTACGCCGAGGGCGACGACTTCCACCCGCCGGCCAACATCGCCAAGATGTCGGCCGGCACCCCGCTCACCGACGACGACCGGTGGCCCTGGCTGGACGCCCTCGGCGAGTGGGCCCACGGCCGGGCCGGTCTCGGCGGGGTGGTCAGCTGCTCGGCGCTGAAGCGGTCGTACCGCGACCGGCTGCGGGCCGCCGCGCCCGGCGTCGTCTTCGTGCACCTCACCGGTGACCGCGCGCTCGTCGAGGACCGGATGTCGCACCGGCAGGGCCACTTCATGCCCACGGCACTGCTCGACTCCCAGTTCGCCACGCTCCAGCCGCTGGAGCGGGACGAGGCCGGGGTCGCCGTGGACGTGGCGGGCAGCCCCGAGGAGATCACCGCACGGGCGGCCGCCGCCCTGGAGTCCCTCCCCGAGCCGGCCGCTTAGGTCCCTGGCCGGACACCAGTTCCCGGGGCGCCCCCACCTCCCCGGCCCCTCCCCGCCCCCCGTACCCACAAGGAACCACCGTGACCAGACTCAGCGTTGAGATGCTGGCAGCGGACGCACCCGAGCCGATCACCTCGGCCGGCCACGCCCAGCTGGGCATCGCCGTGCTGCTGGGCATCGCCGTCATCGTCCTGCTCATCACCAAGTTCAAGCTGCACGCCTTCCTGTCGCTGACCATCGGGACACTGGCGCTCGGCGCGTTCGCCGGCGCGCCGCTCGACAAGGTCATCACCAGCTTCAGTGCCGGACTCGGCTCCACCGTCGCCGGTGTGGGCGTGCTGATCGCCCTCGGCGCGATCCTCGGCAAGATGCTCGCCGACTCCGGCGGCGCCGACCAGATCGTCGACACCATCCTCGCCAAGGCGGGCGGCCGTTCCATGCCGTGGGCGATGGTGCTGATCGCCTCGGTGATCGGTCTGCCGCTGTTCTTCGAGGTCGGCGTCGTGCTGCTGATCCCAGTGGTGCTGATGGTCGCCAAGCGCGGCAGCTACTCCCTGATGCGCATCGGCATCCCGGCGCTCGCCGGTCTGTCCGTGATGCACGGTCTGGTCCCGCCGCACCCCGGCCCGCTGGTCGCGATCGACGCCGTCGGCGCCAACCTCGGGGTGACGCTGGCGCTGGGCGTGCTCGTCGCCATACCGACGGTCGTCATCGCCGGTCCGCTGTTCTCGAAGTACGCCGCCCGCTGGGTGGACGTCCCGGCCCCGGAGCGGATGATCCCGCAGCGGCCCTCCGAGGACCTGGAGAAGCGTCCGAGCTTCGGCGCGACGCTGGCCACGATCCTGCTGCCGGTCGTGCTGATGCTGGCCAAGGCGCTGGTCGACATCGTCGTCGACGATCCCGAGAACAGCGTGCAGCGCGTGTTCGACGTGATCGGCTCCCCGCTGATCGCACTGCTCGCGGCCGTGCTGGTCGGCATCTTCACCCTCGGCATGCCCGCCGGGTTCAGCAGGGAGCGGATGCAGCAGCTGGTCGAGAGGAGTCTCGCGCCGATCGCGGGCATCCTGCTGATCGTCGGCGCGGGCGGCGGTTTCAAGCAGACGCTGATCGACACCGGCGTGGGCCGGATGATCCTGGAGATCTCCGAGGACTGGTCGATCCCGGCGCTGCTGCTGGCCTGGCTGATCGCGGTGGCGATCCGGCTGGCGACCGGTTCGGCGACGGTGGCGACCGTCTCGGCGGCCGGTCTGGTGGCGCCGCTGGCGGCCGACATGTCGACCACGCACGCGGCCCTGCTGGTGCTGGCGATCGGTGCCGGTTCGCTGTTCTTCAGCCATGTCAACGACGCCGGGTTCTGGCTGGTGAAGGAGTACTTCGGGCTGAACGTCGGACAGACGATCAAGACCTGGTCGATCATGGAGACGATCATCTCGGTGGTCGCCGGCGCCCTGGTGCTGCTGCTGTCGCTGATCATTTAGGTGTCCGGCTGATCATTCGGACGCAGGCCGGCCACGGGCCCCGGCACCTCGACGAGGTGCCGGGGCCCGTGCGCGTTCCGGGGGCGCGACAGCGTCCTACGGGGTGCGCTCGGCCTCCTTCTCCAGCTGGAACGCCTCGTTGCCGAGCCCGATGCGGGCGTGCTTCTCGGGGGCGCGGGCGCGCAGGACGGCGCCCTGGACCAGACCGACGACCAGGGCGAGCCCGATGACGCCGGGCAGGATCCAGCTGAGCGAGGAGTCGGGGCCGGTGCCGACCAGGACGTCGAAGTCCTTGACCGTGTACCCCGCGATGACCACCAGGGCGATGCCCGCCAGCGCGGAGGTGACCAGCCGCCAGCCCTGCGCGCCCGCGGCGCCGCGCCGGACGAAGAAGACGACGACGGACAGGGAGGCGGTCGCCATCAGCACGATCACGCCGAGCGCGCCGATGTTGCCGCCCCAGGTGAACAGGTGCAGGACGGGCGCGGTCGGGTCGCCGGTCGGCTTGTCGTCGGTGAGCGCGAAGGCGAGGACGAGCACGGCGGCGACGGCGGTCTGGAGCAGGGAGCCGGTGCCGGGGGCGCCGCTGGTGCCGGTGGTGCGGCCGAAGGCGGCGGGCAGCAGGCCCTCGCGGCCCATGGCGAAGGCGTACCGGGCGACGACGTTGTGGAAGCTGAGCATGGCCGCGAACATGCCGGTCACGAAGAGGACGTGCAGGACGTCGGTGAAGGTGGAGCCGAGCCGGTCCTCGGTGAGGAAGAACAGCAGTCCCGCGCTCTGCTCCCGGGAGGCGCCGACGATCCCGGCGGGGCCGGTGGCGACGGTGAGGGCCCAGCTGCTGAGGGCGAAGAAGACGGCGACGCCGGTGACCGCGAGGAACATCACGCGCGGCACGAGGACGTGCGGCCTGCTGGTCTCCTCGGCGTAGACGGGGGCCTGTTCGAAGCCGAGGAAGGCCGCGATGCAGAAGCACAGGGCGGTGCCGACGCCGGCGCCGGTGAGCGTGTCCGGGTCGAAGGCGTGCAGCGACAGGCCCTCCGTGCCGGGGTCGGCGACGGCGGCGATGTCGAAGACGACGACCAGCAGCACTTCGACGACCAGCAGCACGCCGAGCACGCGCGCGTTGACGTCGATCTTCAGCCAGCCCAGCGCGCCGACGGCGAGCACGGCCACGAGCGCCGGTATCCACCAGGCGACCTCGAGGTCGGCGTAGGTGGCGAAGAGGCCGGACACCTCGAAGCCGAAGATGCCGTAGATGCCGACCTGGAGGGAGTTGTAGGCGACGAGCGCGACGAGCGCGGCGCCCGCTCCGGCGGTGCCGCCGAGTCCGCGGGAGATGTAGGCGTAGAAGGCGCCGGCGTTGTGGACGTGCCGGCTCATCTCGGCGTAGCCGAGGCTGAAGAGGACCAGGACGACGCCGAGGGCCACGAAGAGCAGCGGCTGGCCGACGATGCCCATCACCGCGAATGTGGTGGGCATGACACCCGCGACCACCATGAGGGGGGCGGTCGCGGCGAGGACGGAGAGCAGCAGGCCCCCCGTGCCGAGGCGGTCGGCGCGCAGGGCGCGCTCCTGCCCCTTGAAGGTGCTGATGCCGTCGGCTGTGGCTCTGCGCGTGCTCGAACTGTCCGTCGTCATCGGAAGGCCGTCCTTGGTCGGTCGTGGTGGTGGCGGGTGGGTGCGGGGGGTGGGTGGGGCGTGGGGGTTGGGTGGGGCGTGGGGTCAGGTCGTGCCCAGGGCCGCGGCACGGGCGGTGCGGAAGGCGGTCAGGGCGTCCCGGTCGGGATAGGACCAGGGGGTGGGCGTGGCGTGGTCGCCGATGCGGTGGAAGAGGGCGGCGGCCTCGGCGCCCCGGCCTTCGCAGACCTTGGCGTGGGCGAGGAAGTTGAGGTCGACCAGGCGGCGCGGGTGGCCTTCGTGCTCCCACTCCAGCCACCAGTCGAAGGCGGCCTTCATCACCTGCCGGGCGCGGCGGCCGACCCAGTGGCCGGAGGCGACCGGGTCGGCGGGTTCGTGTCCGGCGGCGGCCAGGGTGCGGTAGCGCTCGGCGTGCGCGACGACCGGCAGGATCGCCAGCGGCGAGTCGGCGGGTGCCTGCTCGGCGGCCCAGTTGGCGAAGTCGTACACCTCGTGCAGCGGGTCCGGGCCCGCCTCCACGCGGCGCTCGGCGAGCCAGGCGACCACCAGGTGGTGGGCGTGGTGGTGGTCCGCGTACCGGGTGCGGATCTGCTCGAAGAGCCGGACCACGTCCCCCTCGGCCCCCTGGGCGCACTCCAGCAGGAGCAGTCCGAGCCAGGGGGTGGGGTCGGCGGGCACGAGTCCCGCCGCCCGGTGGCAGGCCTCGCGGGCCCGGGCCGGATTCTCCTTCCCGTGCAGCGCACGCCGCGCCTGGGCCAGGGCGAGCAGGACGGACGCGTCACCGGAGTCGGGCTCGGCGAGCAGCCACTCGCGGGCCCAGGCGGCGCAGTACGGCTCCCGGGCGAGCACCGTGACGCGGTGGCCCCGGCGGTCCCAGTCCTCCCCCGTACGGACCAGCAGCGAGCGGGTGTTCTGCCATCGGCCCTGTGCCAAAGCGGTCCGCGCGGCGGCGAGTTCGGCGTCGTCGAGGGCCTCGTCGAAGGTCTGTGCGGCCCGTCTGCGGGCACGGCCGAGGGGAGGCGGGGGTGGGGACACCGCGGAACTTCCTCACGCGCTCTTCTTGGGGTCGCCGGCTCACGGCGGGTGGTCGGTACGGCAGTGGTCGGCTGCCGAACGCCATGGCCCGGTCACTCACAGCAAACCGTCAGCCGGTGGATCACGTCAAGGGCACCCCAGGCGTTACTCGCGTCAACTTCGGTCACAGACACACCACTTGTGACGTCCGGGGCCGGAGAGCCGCCCAGGTGGGGCGGGCGGCGGGGGCCGGCCGCTGCTTGGATGGCCGTATGAGTGCTGAGGAGATCATCGACATCGTCGACGAGAACGACCGGGTGGTCGGGCGGTCCCCGCGCGGGGAGGCCTACGCGCGGGGTCTGCGCCACCGCTGCGCCTTCATCCTCGTCCGGGACGCCGAGGGGCGGGTCTTCGTCCATCGCCGCACCCCGACCAAGCTGGTCTTCCCCTCCTTGTACGACATGTTCGTCGGCGGGGTCGTCGGCGCGGGCGAGGGCTACGACGAGGCGGCGCTGCGGGAGGCCGAGGAGGAGCTGGGCGTGAGCGGGCTGCCGCGCCCCGAGCACCTCTTCACGTTCCTGTACGACGACGGGGCGGGCCGCAGCTGGTGGTCGGCGGTGTACGAGGTGCGCTGCGACCGGCCCGTACGGCCGCAGGCGGAGGAGGTGGCCTGGGGGGACTTCCTGTCGGAGGCGGAGCTGGAGCGGCGGCTCGGGGAGTGGGAGTGGACGCCGGACGGGCTGGCGGCGTACGAGCGGCTCAAGGCGTTCCGGGCGGGGCGGGCGGAGCCGTCGGGGCAGGTGGGGCCGTCGGGGCGGGTGGGGCCGTCGGGGCGGGCGGAGGGCTGAGAAGGCCCTCGTCACCGGCCGTCGGACCGGCGGGAGGGCGGCCCCGGTAGGGTCGCGGCGTGATCGACTTTGTGCGGAACGTCCGGTTGTGGTTCGCGCCCGGCGAGGTGCGGCGGGAGGGCGACACGCCCGACTACCGGTTCTCCCTGGCGAACGAGCGGACGTTCCTCGCGTGGTTGCGCACCGCGCTCGCGTTGATCGGGGGTGGGTTCGCCGTGGACCAGTTCCTGCCGGATCTGCGGTGGGGGTGGCGGATCGGGCTGGCGCTGGCGCTGCTGGCCGTGGGGGCGTTGTGCGCGTTGCGGGCGGTCAACCACTGGGTGCGGTGCGAGCGGGCGATGCGGCGGGGGGAGGATCTGCCGGTGTCGCGGTTCCCGGCGCTGCTGAGCCTGGTGGTGGCGGTGGTGGCCGTGGCGATGGTCGCCGTCGTGCTCTTCGGGTGGAACGGATGAACGAAGCGGCGGACCGGGATCCGGGGCTGCAGCCCGAGCGGACCCGGCTCGCGTGGCGGCGTACGACGCTGTCGACCACGGTCACGGCCGTGCTGGCCGTGAAGACGACCCTGGCGGGCGGGGTGTCGGCGGCCGGGGTGGTCGCGTGCGCGCTGTGCTGTGCCTGCTGGCTCGGGTTCCTGTGGATCGCCCACCGGCGGATCCGGGGGCTGGCGGCCGTGAGCGCGCCGGGGGCGCTTGTTCCGCCGTACGCGGCGGGTGCGGTGGTCTGCACGGTGGCCATGGCCGTGTGCGGGGCGGTGCTTGTCGGGTCGGGGTGAGGGGGCTCGGTGGGTTTTTCGCCCCCGCCGCCCCTTCCCTTCCCGTCCCTGGGGCTGCGCCCCAGACCCCGTTCGGTCCTGAAGGGGCCTTGTCCTCAAACGCCGGACGGGCTGGTTGAGCCGGACGGGCTGTCGGTGCCGGGCGGGGTCATTCGCCCACCGTCACCACGATCTTGCCGCGGGTGCGGCCCTCCTGGTTCAGGCGGTGGGCGTCCGCCGCTCGCTCCAGGGGGAAGGTTTCCGAGACGTGGACGGTGACCGTGCCCTGGTCCGCCAGGTCGGAGAGGTGCTGGAGGTCCTGGGGGTCGGGGCGGACGAACCAGTAGCGGCCGCCGTAGCCCACCACCTCGGGGTCGGTGACCGAGGCCAGGCGGCCCTCGGGGGCCAACAGGTTCGCGGAGTCCCTGAGGGCGTCGCCGCCGACCGTGTCGAACACCGCGTCCACGCCCTCGGGGGCCAGCCCCCGCACCCGTTCGGCCAGGCCCTCGCCGTGGCTCACCGGCTCCCCGCCCAGCCCGCGGACGAAGTCGTGGTTGCGCTCGCTCGCCGTGCCGATGACCCGGGCGCCCAGGTGGGCGGCGAGCTGGACGGCGACGGACCCGACGCCGCCGGCCGCGGCGTGCACCAGGACGGTCTCGCCCCGCCTGACCTCGAGGACGCGGTGCAGCACCTGGTACGCGGTGAGCCCCGCGAGCGGGAGGCCGGCCGCCTCCTCGAAGGACAGGGCGCGCGGCTTGCGCGCGAGGGCGCGCACCGGGGCGGCCACGTACTCGGCGAAGGTGCCGTGCGCGAGGACGTCCTGGCGCACATAGCCGATGACCTCGTCGCCGACGGCGAACTCCGGCACGGCGGGACCGGGCTGGACGACCACGCCCGAGACGTCCCAGCCGGGGACGACCGGGAACACCGGCTGGAGGACCGAGTCGAGGTAGCCCTCCCGGCACTTCCAGTCGACCGGGTTGACGGCCGCCGCCCGCACCTTCACCAGGACCGAGTCGGGGCCGACCCTGGGGTCGTCGACCTCCCCGAGTCCGAGCACTTCGGGGCCGCCGTACCGCGAGTAGCTGATCGCCTTCATGGGTCCGACCCTCCGGTGTCCGCGCGTGCCGTGCAAGCCGAATGGCTCGATATACGCCATTCGCGTGGCGGCCGGACGGGGCGCGGGCGCGACGAGCGCCTATCGTGGCACCGGTCACGTTCGGCCGCCCCTCTGGACGACATACCGACCGGTCGGCATCATGAGCGGGTACTGTTCCCTGCCCGTAGGAGCGACGATGAGCCCCGACCACCCGCCCGGACTCGATCTCGACCGGCTGCGCGGCCTGCTCGAACGGGAGCGGCCCGGCCTGGTGAACGGCCCGCTCTCCGGCCGGCTGATCGAGGGCGGCAGGTCGAACCTCACGTACGCGGTCTCCGACGGCAGTGCGAAGTGGGTCGTACGGCGTCCCCCGCTCGGCCACGTCCTGGCCACCGCGCACGACATGAGGCGCGAGCACCGGGTGATCAGCGCGCTGCAGCCGACCGCCGTGCCGGTGCCGCGCACCGTGCTGCTGTGCGAGGACGAGGAGGTGCTCGGGGCGCCGTTCTACGTCATGGACTTCGTCGAGGGCACTCCGTACCGGACGGCGGGCCAGCTCGCCCCGCTCGGCGCCGGGCGCACCCGGGACGCGGTGCTGAACCTGGTGGACACGCTGGTCGAGCTGCACGCGGTGGAGCCCGGCGAGGTGGGTCTTGCGGACTTCGGCCGTCCCGAGGGCTTCCTGGACCGGCAGCTGCGGCGCTGGGGCAAGCAGCTGGACGCCTCCCGCAACCGGGAGCTGGCCGGGATCGACGAGCTGCACGCGGCGCTCGGGCGCGAGCTGCCCGCCTCCCCCGCGCCCGCCGTGGTGCACGGCGACTACCGCCTCGACAACGTGCTGATCGGGGAGGACGACACGATCAGGGCCGTCCTCGACTGGGAGATGTCCACGCTCGGCGATCCGCTGACGGACCTGGGACTGCTGGTGATGTACAGCATGCCGCTGGGCATGCCGGACTCCCCCGTCTCCACGACCGCCGAGGCCCCCGGGCACCCCGCGCCCGCCGAGCTGATCGAGCGGTACGCCGCGCGGTCGGGGCGCGACGTCTCCGCGGTGTCCTGGTACACGGCGTTCGCCTGGTTCAAGCTCGCCGTGATCCTGGAGGGCATCCACTACCGCTACACGCTGGGCCGGACGGTGGGCCGCGGCTTCGACCGCATCGGCGATCTGGTCCCGGTCTTCATCCGGCACGGTCTGACCACCCTTCAGGAAGGCTGACGAACCATGGACTTCGCGTTCGACGCGCGCACCGAGGAGCTGCGCGCCAAGCTGCTCGCCTTCATGGACGAGTACGTCTACCCGGCCGAAGCGGTCGTCCACGAGCAGCGTGCCGGGCTGGCCTCGCCGTGGCAGAACGTCCCCGTGGTGGAGGAGCTGAAGGCCGAGGCCCGCCGGCAGGGCCTGTGGAACCTGTTCCTGCCCGACTCCGAGTACGGTGCCGGGCTGACGAACCTGCAGTACGCGCCGCTCGCCGAGATCATGGGCCGCTCCCCGCAGATCGCGCCCACCGTCACCAACTGCGCGGCGCCCGACACCGGGAACATGGAGGTGCTGGCGCAGTTCGGCGACGAGGCGCAGAAGAAGCAGTGGCTGGAGCCGCTGCTGGCCGGTGAGATCCGCTCGGCGTTCGCGATGACCGAGCCGGAGGTGGCCTCCTCGGACGCCACCAACATCACCACGCACATCGAGCGGGACGGCGACGAGTACGTCGTCACCGGCCGCAAGTGGTACATCTCCGGGGCGATGCACCCGGACTGCGGCGTCTTCATCGTGATGGGCAAGACCGACCCCGGCGGGGCGGACATCCGCCGCCAGCAGTCCATGGTCCTCGTCCCGCGCGACACCCCGGGCGTCACCGTCGAGCGCGCCATGCAGGTGTTCGGCTACGAGGACCACTACCACGGCGGGCACGCCGAGGTGGTCTTCGACCACGCGCGCGTGCCGGTGGCGAACCTGATCGGCGAGGAGGGCGGCGGTTTCGCGATCGCGCAGGCCCGGCTCGGCCCCGGCCGGATCCACCACTGCATGCGGCTGATCGGCATGGCCGAGCGGGCCATCGAGCTGATGTGCCGGCGGGCGGTGTCGCGTGACGCCTTCGGCAAGGCGCTGGCGCAGCAGGGCGTGGTGCAGAACTGGATCGCCGACGCGCGCGTGGCGGTCGAGCAGCTGCGGCTGCTGGTGCTGAAGACGGCCTGGATGATGGACACCGTCGGCAACCGGGGCGCCCACACGGAGATCCAGGCCATCAAGATCGCCACCCCGCGCACGGTCGTCGGCATCCTCGACCGCGCGATCCAGCTGTACGGCGCGGGCGGGGTCAGCCAGGACTTCCCGCTGGCCGAGCTGTACGCCGGCGCCCGCACGCTGATGATCGCCGACGGCCCGGACGAGGTGCACCAGCGGTCGCTGGCGCGCCGGGAGCTGAAGAAGTACCTGTAGGGGTCCCTCCGGCAGCCACCGCACCACGGACCGTGGTGCGGTGGGGCCGTCCGGGGCGGCTCAGGGGCGCAGCGCCCGCAGCAGCAGGTCCGCCAGGTGGTCGGCGACCTCCTGCGGGCCGAGCGGGCCGTCGGGGCGGTACCAGGTCGACAGGTGGTGCACGGAGCCGAAGTGGTAGTCGACCACCAGGTCGGCCGGGGTCGCCGTGGAGAAGACGCCCTCGCGCTGGCCCTCCTCGATCAGCGCGCGGAAGCGTTCGTGGTAGCGGCGGCGCTCGGCGCGCACCTGCTTGTTCTTCTCCGGTCCCAGGTGGTGCATGGAGCGGAAGAAGATCGACGCGTCGTCGAGGTTCTCGATCGTGGTGACGACGACGTCGGCCGCCGCGCCGCGCAGCCGCTTCTCGATCGGCTCGTCGGCGTCCGCGAAGTGGTCCAGGCGTTCCTGCTGGAGGCGCAGCACGCGCGCGTACACCTCGTGCAGCAGGTCGTCCTTGGAGCCGAAGTAGTGGTAGAGCGCCCCCTTGGTGACGCCGGCCGCCTCGACGATCTCCTGCACCGAGGTGCGGTCGTAGCCCTGCTCGGCGAAGAGCCGGGTGGCGGCCGCCAGGAGCCGCTGCGGCACAGGAGCCCCGTCACCGTCCGTCGTCCTGGGCACTGCCGCCACCCGCCTTTCCGTGTCGCTGCTAGTCGTCGTGGGTCAGGGAACGCAGTTCCCGCCGGAGGATCTTCCCACTGGCCGTCTTCGGCAGGTCGGGCAGGATCTCCACCTGGCGCGGGTACTTGTAGGCGGCCAGTCTCTCCCTGCAGTACGCGGCGAGCGCGTCCGGGTCCGTGTCGGCGCCGGGGAGCAGGCTGATGAAGGCCTTGACGGTCTCCCCGCGGTATCCGTCGGGCACGCCCACGACGGCCGCCTCGCGCACCGCCGGGTGCGTGTGGAGCACGTCCTCGACCTCGCGCGGCCACACCTTGAAACCGGACGCGTTGATCATGTCCTTCTTGCGGTCGACGACGTACAGCCAGCCCTCGGGGTCCATGAAGCCGATGTCGCCGGTGCGCAGTTCGCCGCCGGGGAAGGTCCCGGCGGTGGCGTCGGGCCGCCGCCAGTAGCCGGGCACCACCTGCGGGCCGCGCACGACGATCTCGCCCTGCTCGCCGAAGGGCACCTCCTCGCCCAGGTCGTCGACGATTCGTACGACGGTGTCGGGGCCCGGCACGCCGACGGCCAGCGTCCCGGAGGCCGCGTCGACCGGCGCCTCCAGGTGCGGCGGGACGGAGGCGCAGGGGGCGGTGCACTCGGTCAGCCCGTAGCCGTTGCGGAGGTACGGCCCGAAGCCGGCCCGGAACCTCTCCACCAGGGCGGGCGGCAGTGGGGCGCCGCCGGAGGAGATCACCCGGAAGGAGGAGAAGTGGTCCCGGCTCGCGTCGGGGTGGGCGGCCAGCGCCATGAAGGCGGTGGAGGGGCCGACGGTGTAGTGCGGCCGGTGTTCGGCGAAGGCGTCCAGGACCACGCCGGCCTCGAAGCGGTACGCGAGGACGAGGGTGCCCGCGCTGTTGAGGCAGGCGCCGAGCTGGCAGACCATCCCGGTGATGTGGAACAGGGGCGCGAGCGCGAAGTAGACCGGCGCCTCGGGCAGGCCGAGCCCGGTGCGCTGCCGCTCGGCGTTGTACATGATGTTGCCGTGCGTGTTGGTGGCGCCCTTGGGGGTGCCGCTGGTGCCCGAGGTGTAGCTGATCAGCGCGGTGTCGCCGGGGGCGGGGTCGCGGGGTTCGGGGGCCGGCCGGCCCCGGCGGGCGACGGTGGTGAGGTCGTCGGCGTCCGGGGCCTGCGGGAGCCGCTCGAAGGTGAGCACGCGCGCGTCGCCGCGGGTCTGGAAGTCCAGCTCGCAGCCGGTGAGCACGATCCGCACCGGCGAGCCGGCGGCCGTGTCGCGCAGGTACGACTCCCAGGCCCGGTCGGAGCAGATCAGCGCGGCCACGTCCGCGTCCCGCAGGACGTGCGTCACCTCGCCCGACTTGTACATCGGGTTGACGGGCACGACGACCGCGCCCGCCTTCCAGGCGCCGAGCAGGGCGAGGACGAAGAGCGGGGAGTTCTGCAGCAGGACCGCCACCCGCTCGCCGCGCTCCAGGCCGCGCGCGGCGAGGTGGCCGGCGACGGAGTCGCTGAGCGCGTCGGCCTCGCGGTAGGTGAGGCGGCCGTCGAAGTAGGCGAGGAAGGCGCGGTCGGGGGTCTCGGACGCCGCGCGGCGCAGGGCGTGCACCAGGGAGTCCGCGGGCTCCACGGGGGCACGCTGGGCGTCGGTGAGAAGGGCCAGCCAGGGCTTGGCGGCGTAGCGGGAGGCGGTCACCGGGTGGCCTCCCACTGCTGCTGGAGGCGGTTCATGCCGGAGAGCCAGCGGTCCGGCTCGGCGGCCCGGGCCCGGTAGTACTCGGCGACCTCGGGGTGCGGCAGGATCAGGAAGCGGTCCTCCTCGATGCCCCGGAAGAGGGCGTCGGCCACGTCCTCCGGTTCGATCGCGGTCGGCTTGAGGACCAGGTCGCCCGCGCTGCCGCTGGCGTCGAGCATGTCGGTGCGCACGCCCTGCGGGCAGATCGCGTGGACCTTCACCCCGCGGTGGCGGTACGTCAGTGACAGCCACTCGGCGAAGGCGTAGGCGCCGTGCTTGGTGACGCTGTAGGGGGCGGTGCCGATCATGGTGAGCAGTCCGGCGGCGGAGACGGTGGAGACGAAGCGGCCGCTGCCGCGCTCCAGCCAGTCCGGGAGCAGGGCGTGCGCCGCGCGGACGTGCGCCATGACGTTGACGTCCCAGGAGAGCGCCCAGCCCTGTTCGTCGAGCGGTTCGCCGGGCTCCCCGCCGTCGCGGCCGACGCCCGCGTTGGCGCAGTACACGTCGACCGTCCCGCCGAGCGCGTCCCGGGCCTCGGCGACGATCGAGGAGGCGTCGCCCACCACGGCCAGGCCCCCGATCTCCTCGGCGACGGCCTTCGCGCGGTCGGCGTCCAGGTCGTTGACGACGACCCGCGCCCCCCGGTCGGCGAAGCGGCGGGCGAGCGCCGCCCCGATGCCGCCCCCGGCTCCCGTGACGACCACCTTCGCACCCTGCACGGCTTGCACCATCGGTCTCCTTCGACGCGGCTCCCAGCGGCTACCGGCGTCAGACTAACCGGTCGGTATGCCCGGTGGAAGGGGTGTTCCGCGGGGGATCGGTCCGGTTCGTTCCCCGGGGCGGCCGGGCGCGCTAGCGTGCGTGGGCATGACACCCGCCGCGATCACGGAGGTCACCGCATGAAGCTGTCCAGACGGGGGCTGCTCGCCACCACCACGGCCGCGGCCGCGGCCTGTGCCGCACCGGCCGCCGCCGCTTCCGGGCCGGCGGCCGGGGGTGGCCGCAGGCTGCGCACCGGGTTCGAACGGCTCGCCGCGGACGGCTACGCCCTGCTCGACGGCCGGCGCGTGGGCGTGGTCACCAACCCGACGGGCGTCACCCGGGAGGCGCGGCACATCGTCGACGTCATGCACGCCGACGACCGGGTGGGGCTGACCGCCGTCTTCGGCCCCGAGCACGGCTTCCGGGGCACCGCCCAGGCGGGCGGCTCGGAGGGCCACCACGACGACCCGGCGACCGGTCTGCCCGTCTACGACACGTACCTGAAGAGCGGTCAGGCGCTCGCGGACGTCTTCACCGCGTCCGGCGTGGACACGGTCCTCTTCGACATCCAGGACGTCGGGGCGCGCTTCTACACGTACATCTGGACGCTCTTCGACTGCATGGAGGCGGCCGCGCTCGCGGGCAAGCGGTTCGTCGTCCTCGACCGGCCGAACCCGGTGACCGGACGGGCCGCGCTGGGACCGGTGCTGCACGAGGAGTTCGCGTCGTTCGTCGGCCGGCGGCCCGTCTCGCAGGCACACGGGATGACGGTGGCGGAGCTGGCGCTGCTGTTCAACGGGGAGTTCCTGACGGTGCCGGTGCCGCTGGAGACCGTGCGGATGTCGGGCTGGAGGCGGTCGGACTTCCACGACGCCTCCGGGCTGCCGTGGGTGCCGCCGAGCCCGAACATGCCGACACCGGAGACCGCGCTGGTGTACTCGGGGACGTGCCTGTTCGAGGGGACGAACCTGTCGGAGGGGCGCGGGACCACCCGGCCGTTCGAGCTGCTGGGGGCCGAGGGGATCGACGGCCGCTGGGCGGACGGGGCGAACGCCCTGGGACTGGAGGGCGTGCGCTTCCGGGAGGCGTACTTCGCGCCGACCTTCTCCAAGTTCCGGGGGAGGACCGTCGGGGGCGTCCAGCTGCACGTGCACGACCGGGAGGCGTTCGATCCGGTGCGGACCGGGATCGGGCTGCTGATCACCGCCAAACGGTCCTGGAGCGGCTTCGCCTGGCGGGCGGACGGCTGGATCGACAAGCTCACGGGCTCCGCCCTCGTACGCACCATGATCGACGCGGGCGCGGACACGGACGAGGTGGTGGCCGGCTGGCAGGAGGAGCTGGCGGGGTTCCGGAGGATCCGGCGGGAGTACCTGCTCTACCGCTGAGAGCGGGTGGTGCGGGACGGCGGCGGGCGGCGGCCCGCCGCCGTTTTGCGTCGGACGTGCATATCGACGGGGTCTTCAGGAACCCGTGGAAGCCGCCGGGAGTTCTCAGGCTGTCGGGGAGGGGCTTCCCCTCCGCGGGGAGGGCACGGAGCGGGTTACCGCCAGTATCCCCGTGAATGACCACAACTGAAGCAGGACTCAAGGGAGTTGGCCCGCGAGCCCCCGCGGCCGGCCGAGGGGGCCATCGGAAAAAGGATGGAGCCGATTCGCGTGTCGATACGTCTATTCGGCGACGTCCGTTCGACGACGCCGAAGTGATCGGATTACAGGTGCAGGTGTGACGGAGGTGCAGGACGATGGCCGGTTTCCGAAGTCTGGCGAGACAGGTCCGAGATCCGCGGTGCGATCTGGCGCTGCGGCGCTATTCACTGCGCAAGTGCCTTGAGCGATTCGCTCCTTATGGGCACAGGGCGACCTGGGACCACCTGTGCTCGCGGGCCGGGTTCGATCCCGAGGACCGCTCCGTCGACCCGGCGCGGCTCGTGGCCGCACTGGAGGAGCTGGAGGAGGCCCGGGCGGTCTGGCTGGCCTACGAGGTGGAGTTCGCCGAGCGCCGCAGGAAGGAGAAGCACGACGGGCTGCGCAGGCCGGGCAGTGTGGACGACTGGCACCGGCTGACCTGGGGCGGTTTCGGTGTGGCCTGGTGCGACGATCCGCGGGTGCATCCGCGCGAGCCGCTGGCCGAGGTGCTGCGGCGGCTGATAGCCGCGCTGGAGCGCGAGCCGGGTGCGGTCTGCCCCGTGTGCCGGGGGGAACGGCTCGTGTGGCGCTTCGGCCTGGACCACGAGCCCTCGACGGGCCCGGTCTGCACGGACTGCGGAATCCTGGTGCCGCGTCCCGTGCTCACCCCCGGAGCCCTGGCGGACGCCCGCAGGGCGAGGCTGCTGGTGTCGGCCTGAGCGACAGGGAGCGTCGGGCGGCGGGGGTGCGCAGGGGATGCCGCGCCCCCGCCGCCTCCCGCCGGGGCCCGCGGGGACGGAGAACCGCGGTGCGCGCGGGCCGGCCCGGGGCCGGGGGAGCACGCCGGCGAACCGGAGACGCCCTCGTCACCGAGTAGCGGCGGGCGTGGCGCGGGCGAGCGTGACGTACGCGATTGCGCCGCGGGTGTATGCGGCTGCCGTGGGCGGGCGTGACGTACGCGGCAGTGCGGGCGGGTGCCCCGTACGCGGCAGTGCGGGCGGGCGCGCCTCAGGGGCCCGGGCGAAATCCCGGGGCGGCACGGGTGGGTGGTGGGGAGCGCCTCCCGCTCATGGGGCGCCCCGCTCGAGCGCGGCCGGGAGCGGGGGAGGCGCCCGGCGCACGCCGGGGCGGCACCCCCGTGCGGGTCAGTGCCCGTCCGGCCGCCGCCCGCCGCCGCGGGCGCCGTTCTCGGGCAGCAGGCGGGAGCCCGTCAGGCGTTCGCCGGAGATGTCGTCCGGGTTGGACAGGACGCACGTGTCCAGCGAGAGGCAGCCGCAGCCGATGCAGTCCGTGAGGTGGTCGCGCAGCCGGTTGAGCTGCCTGATGCGCTCGTCCAGCTCGGAGCGCCACGCCTCGGAGAGGCGCGCCCAGTCGTCCCGGGTGGGCGTGCGCTCCTCGGGGAGTCCGGCGAGCGCCCCGCGGATCGTGGCGAGCGGGATGCCGACGCGCTGGGCGGCGCGGATGAAGGCGACCCGGCGCAGGGTGTCACGGGTGTACCGGCGCTGGTTGCCCGGGGTACGGCGGCTGCTGATCAGCCCCTTGGACTCGTAGAAGTGCAGGGCCGAGACGGCGGCGCCGCTGCGCGCCGAGAGCTGGCCGACCGTGAGCTCGTGGATCTTCTCGGGAAGCTGGGGCACTCCCCGAACCCTACCCACCCGTCCGGCGGCCGGTCGCCGTTGACAGGGACCGCCCGGCACACCATGCTAAGCAGTTGCTTAGGCATGCGCACACCGATGCGCTGCGACTCCGTGACGCGAGAGGCCGGGACATGGCAGAGCCGAGGATCTTCACGTCCGTCGACGACCTGAGGGCGGCGGTGGGCGAGCAGCTGGGGTACACCGACTGGCTGGAGGTCGACCAGAAGCGGATCGACCTGTTCGCCGAGGCCACCGGGGACCACCAGTGGATCCACGTCGACCCGGAGAAGGCCGCGGCGGGGCCGTTCGGGACGACCATCGCGCACGGCTATCTGACGCTGTCGCTGCTGCCGCTGTTCGGCCCGCAGCTGATCTCCGTCGAGGGCGTGAGGATGGGCGTCAACTACGGCACCAACAAGGTGCGCTTCCCCGCCCCGGTCCCCGTCGGCTCGCGGGTGCGCGCCACCGCGACGATCACCTCCGTCGACGAGGCGCCGGGCGGCGTCCAGGTGGCCACGGCGTTCACCGTGGAGCGCGAGGGCGGCGACAAGCCGGTGTGCGTCGCCGAGTCGGTGGCCCGCTACTACCTCTGAGCGGGGCCGGCCTCCCGGGCCCCGACCATCCTGAGCACGAGGTCGGCGTAGAGCGCGCCGACCTCCTCGGGGGTGCGGGGGCCGTTGACGTTGAACCAGCGGGCCACGTCGATGCAGAGGGAGAGCACGGCGAGCGTGGTGCCCTGTACGTCGATGACGTCGAACTCGCCGGAGCGCACGCCCTCCTCGATGATCCCGCGCACCTCGGCGTCGACCTGCCGGCGCAGTCCGAGGATCTCGGCGCGGGCCTCGATGCCGAGCGAGTCGAGCTCGTACTGCACGACCCTGGCGGTGGTGCGGCCCCCCGCGTGCCAGCGGACGAAGGAGCTGACCGCCTCGGCGAGCCGACGGGTCGGGCTGCCCTCGGAGCGGGCCGCCGTGCGCAGGATCTCGACGGCCTTCTGGTGGCCGATCCTGCTGATGCGGTGGAGCAGCTCTTCCTTGGTCTTGTAGTGGATGTAGAGCGCGGCCGGGCTCATCCCGGCACGGCCCGCGATGTCGCGGGTCGTCGTGGCGTGGTAGCCGCGCTCCGCGAACGCCTCCACGGCGGCGAGCAGCAACCGCCGGGCCGCGTCGGGCGTGACCTCACCCCACGGTTGCGCCTCGGCGCCGGCCGTCTCCTCCGCCGTACTCATCGCTCACCTCATTCACTGGCAGGAGTAACACCATACCGGCAAGGGTGAGCGCTCGCTTAGCGTGCCCGGCGTCACAGCTTCTGCAGCGGGTCGTGTTCGGCGAGCAGCTTCTCCAGGCGGGCCTGGTCGACCCGGTTGACGATCTGCCCGGCCTCCTGGCGGTCGCGGACGACCTTGGCCAGGGTGAAGGCGGAGGTGACGAGGTACAGGACCGCGATGCCCAGGAAGGCGCGGACCCAGGCGTCGGTGTCGAGGTTGAAGATGCCGACCGCGGTGGCGCCCATGGCCACCCCGAAGGACGCGACGGCCTGGCCGTAGAAGGCGGCCGTGCTCTGCTGCTTGACCGGTGTGTCGCTCATGGGGACAAGGATCGGCGGATGTGGCCGCGGCCACATCCGCTCGGGTACTCAGACCGTACTCAGAACGCCGAAACCCCGGTCAGCGCACGGCCGATGACCAGTTTCTGGATCTGGCTGGTGCCCTCGTAGAGGGTCATCACGCGTGCGTCGCGCAGGAGTTTGCCGGCCGGGTACTCGTCGATGTAGCCGTAGCCGCCGAAGACCTGGAGGGCGTTGTTGGCGGCGCGGACGGCCGCCTCCGAGGCGAAGAGCTTGGCCTTGGAGGACTCGACGGCGAAGGGCCGGCCCCGGTCGATCAGGTCGGCCACCCGCCAGGTGAGCAGCCGGGCCGCGTCGACGTCCACGGCGATGTCGCTGATCAGCTCCTGGACGAGCTGGTGACGGGCGATGACCTTCCCGAACTGCTCCCGCTCCCCCGCGTACCGCACGGCCGCGTCCAGGGCCGCCTGCGCTATGCCGACGCAGCCGGCCGCGACCGACATCCGGCCCTTGGCGAGGGCGGACATGGCGACCGAGAAGCCCTTGCCCTCCTCCCCCAGCATCGCGGAGGCGGGCACGCGCACGTCCTGGAGGACCAGTTCGGCGGTGGCCTGGCCGCGCAGGCCGAGCTTGCCGTGGACGGCGCGGCGGGTCAGACCGGGGGTGTCGGTGGGGACGAGGAAGGCGGAGACGCCCTTGTGGCCGGGGGCGTCGGTGGAGCGGGCGAAGAGCAGGACGACGTCGGCCCAGGTTCCGTTGGTGATGAACATCTTGGTGCCGTTGACGACGTAGTCGTCGCCGTCGCGCACCGCGCGGGTGGTGAGGTTGCCGGCGTCGGAGCCGGTGCCCGGCTCGGTGAGGCCGAAGCAGCCGACGTACTCCCCGGAGGTCAGGCCCGGCAGCCAGGCGCGCTTCTGCTCCTCGCTCCCCCGGGCGGCGATCGTCTTGGCGACCAGGCCGAGGGAGACGGAGACGATGCCGCGCACGGAGGAGTCACCGCGGCCCAGCTCCTCGGTGACCAGGCAGTACGCGAGGTGGTCGCCGCCGCTGCCGCCGTACTCCTCGTCGATCGTCAGCCCCAGGAAGCCGACCTCGCCGAGCTTCTTCACGATGCCGCGGTCGACCTCCTCGGCACGGTCCCAGGCGGTGGCGTGGGGCACGACCTCGCGCTCCACGAAGTCCCGGGCCAGCCGACGGACGGCCTCCTGCTCCTCGCCGAGCTCCAGGTTCATACCGAGTCACCCCATGTGAGATCCGCTTGCCGTGCACATCCGGAGGACCGTGCACATTTAAATTAGCACTGCTAGTTTCCTGTCGCGGTCCTACTATGTGCGCCATGGCCCGACCGCGCAAGCCCCTGCTCAGCACCGACCGGATCGTCGGTACGGCCCGTGCGCTGGTGGACGCGGAGGGCCTCGCGGCCGTCTCCACGCGCCGGCTCGCCGCGGAACTGGGGGTGAGCGGGCCCTCGCTCTACAACCACTTCCGCACCAAGGACGAGATCCTGGAGGCGGTGGCCGACTCGGTGAGCGCGCTGGTCGACCTGTCGATGTTCGAGGACGGCCGGGACTGGCGGACCGCGCTGCACGACTGGGCGGTCTCCTACCGGGCCGCGCTGCGCGACCACCCGAACATCGTCCCGGTCCTGGCCCGCGGTCCGGGCCGCCGCCCGGCGGCGCTGCGGCTGGCCGACGCGGTCTACGGCGCGATGGTCCAGGCCGGCTGGCCGCCCGCGCAGGCCACCTCCATCGGCGCGCTGATGCGCTACTTCATCATGGGGTCCGCGCTCGGCTCCTTCGCGGGCGGCTTCGTGGACGACGCCAGCGCCTACGACCCCGCCGACTACCCGCACCTCGGGCAGGCCCATCTGCTCGCCGAGCAGCAGGAGAAGATCGACGAGCGGGCCTTCGAGGCGGGGCTGACGGCGCTGCTGGAGGGGCTGGCGCTGCAGTACGAGCGGGTGCGGGCCGGCGCCTGAGCGCTCCGCTGGGGGTGCGGTGATGTGCCGTCGATCGTCCGCGGCGCCTTCGTGGCCGGTCGCGCCCGCGCGGCGGCAGCCGCACGAAGGCACGGTCCCGCGCCCCTTCGGGGCCGGACGCTTCGGCGAGGGCCGAAGGGTCCGTGCCGCATGCTGGAGGCCATGACCACCAAGGATCCCCGGGCGGCCGGTCTCGCGCGGCTCGCCGCGCTGGTCGCCGACGAGACGCGGGCCGCGTGCCTCCTGGCGCTGCTGGACGGGCGGGCCTGGACGGCGGGCGAGCTGGCCCGGCACGCCGGTGTCGCCGCGTCCACGCTGAGCGAGCACCTGGGCAAGCTGGTCGCGGGCGGGCTGCTGGCCGAGGAACGCCAGGGGCGGCACCGGTACGTACGGCTGGCCGGCGCGCGGGTCGCGCAGCTGGTGGAGGACCTGACCGCGCAGGTGGCTCCGGGCGCCGCCGAGCGCCCGCGCACCCTGCGGCAGGCGGGCGCCGGGTCGGCCATGGCCCGCGGGCGGACCTGCTACGACCATCTCGCCGGGCGGCTCGGCATCGCCGTCACGGACGCCTTCACCGCGCGGGGACTGCTGCTCCAGGAGACCGGGTTCGCGCTCACGGACGCGGGGCTGCGCTGGTTCGACGCGGCGGGCATCGGCCTGGACCGCCGCGGCCGGCGGCCGCTGGCCCGCGCCTGCCTGGACTGGACGGAGCGCCGCCCCCACCTCGCCGGCGTGGCGGGCGCGGCCCTGTGCCGGCACGCCCTGGAGACGGGATGGTGCGTGCGCATCGGCTCCGAGCGGGCGGTGCGGGTGACGGAGGCGGGCGAACGCGCCCTGTCCGAGCTGCTGGGGATCCCGGCGCGGGCCCTTCGCTGACCCGGCCCCCGCGTCGCGGCGGGAGGCCGGGAAGCACCGTCCGCACCGGTCCCGGGACCGGTGCGGACGGAAGGCGTCTAGAAGACCACCAGGGCCCGTCCGCCCTTGCCCGCCAGCATGGTGTCGAAGGCGGCCGGGATGCCGTCCAGGCCGATGTGTCCGGTGACCAGGGCACCCGGGTCGAGGCGGCCGGCCCGGATGTGCCCGGCGAGGACCGGGAGGTCCCGGGCCGGGTCGGAGTTGCCGTAGACGCAGCCGGAGAGGGTCCGGCCCCAGTGGAAGATCTCCAGGGCGTTGAAGGTGACCTGCTGGTCCTTGCCGCCGATGCCGACCACCGTGGTGCGTCCGCCGCGCCGGGTGGACTCCCAGGCCGTGCGGATGGCGGTCGCGCGGCCGGCGCACTCGACGGCCGCGTCCACGCCCTCCTTGCCGGTGAGCGCGCGGATCTGCCGGGCGGTGGTGTCGGAGGCGACGAGGTAGTCGGTGGCGCCCGCGGACCGGGCGAGCTCCTCCTTCTCCGGGGAGACGTCGACCGCGACGATCGTGGACGCGCCCGCGATCCGGGCCGACTGGAGCGCCGCGAGGCCCACTCCCCCGACACCGAACACCGCGACCGTCTCCCCCGGCCGGACCCGCGCGGAGTGGTGGACGGCGCCGTAGCCGGTGAGCACCGCGCAGCCCAGGAGCGCGGCGTCGGCGAGCGGGACGCCGTCCGGGGCGGGCAGCACGCAGGAGGCGGGCACCACCGTCTCCTCGGCGAACGCGGCGACGTTCAGCCCCGGGTACAGGTCGGTGCCGTCGTCGGCGCGGCGGGCGTGCACCTCTGCGGCGCCGGCCAGGGCGCCCGCGCACAGCCAGACCTCGCCGCGCGCGCAGGCGGGACAGGTGCCGCAGGAGGGCGCCCAGTTGAGGACCACGCCGTCGCCGGGCGCGACATGGGTGACGCCCTCGCCGACGGCGACGACCGTGCCGGCGCCCTCGTGGCCGAGGACGGCCGGGACCGGCAGGCGCATGGTGCCGTTGGACAGGGACAGGTCGGAGTGGCAGACCCCGGCGGCGGCGAGCCGGACGCGGACCCGGCCGGGGCCGGGTTCGGGCAGGTCGATCCCGGTGATCTCCAGCGGGGCACCGACGGCGGGCAGGACAGCGGCGCGTACGGCCATGGTGGTGACGACTCCCCTAGAACTGGAGGGACTTGGTCTGGAGGTACTCGGTCAGCCCGTGCGTGCCGAGTTCGCGGCCCACACCGGACTGCTTGTAACCGCCGAAGGGCGCCAGCGGGTTGAAGCGGCCGCCGTTGATGTCGACCTGGCCGGTCTCCATGCGGCGGGCGAAGGCCACCGCCTCCGCCTCGTCACCGGCCCAGACGGCGCCGGCCAGTCCGTAGACGGTGCCGTTGGCGATGCGCAGGGCGTCCTCCTCGTCCGCGTAGCGCAGGACGGACAGGACGGGGCCGAAGATCTCCTCCTGGGCGATGGTCATCTCCGGGGTGACGTCGGCGAAGACCGTGGGGCTGACGTAGTAGCCCTTCTCGTGGGGGGAGTCGGGGCCGCCCGCGACCAGCCGGGCGCCCTCGGCGACGCCCTTGGCGATGTAACCGCGCACGCGCTCCCGCTGTGCGGCGTTGACGAGCGGGCCGATGCGGTCGCCGTACTTCGCGGCGGCGGCCGCGGCGAGTTCCACGGCCTCGTCGTACCGGTCGCGGTGGACCAGCATGCGGGTCCAGGCGCTGCAGGTCTGGCCGGAGTTGGACATGACGTTGGCGACGCCGACGTTGACCGCGCGGGCCAGGTCGGCGCTCGGCAGGATGACGTTGGCGGACTTGCCGCCGAGTTCCAGGGCGACCTTCTTCACCATGCCGGTCGCGATCGCGCCGATGCGGCGGCCGACGGCGGTGGAGCCGGTGAAGGAGACCAGGTCGACGCCCGGATGCTCGGCCAGGGCCTGCCCGGCCACCGGGCCGAGCCCGGTGACCAGGTTGAACACGCCCGCCGGGACCCCGGCCTCGTGCACGGCCTCCGCGAACAGCCGCGCGACCAGCGGGGTGTCCTCGGCGGGTTTGACGACCAGGGTGCAGCCGGCCGCGAGGGCGGGGGCGGTCTTGGCGACGATCTGGTGGAGCGGGTAGTTCCAGGGGGTGATCGCGCCGACCACGCCGACGGGCTCGTGGAGGACCGTGGAGTTGCCGGTCCTCTCCTCGAAGGCGTACGTCGCCGCCAGCTCGGCGTACGAGCCGGCCACGGCGATCGGCACGCCCGCGTGGACGGTCTGCGAGAGCTTCGGGGGCGAGCCGAGTTCGGCGATCACCGTCTCGGCGATCTCGTCCTGCCGGGCCACGAGCAGGTCCCGCAGCGCGGCCAGCCGGGCGGCGCGCTCGGCGGGCGGGGTGGCGGCCCAGGCGGGGAGTGCGGCGCGGGCGGCGCGCACGGCGGCGTCGACGTCCTCCACGGTGCCCGCGGGGACGGTGGCGATCACCTGTTCGTCGGCCGGGTTCACCACTTCGATCACGTCCGGGCCGGCGGCGGGGCGCCAGGCGCCGTCGATGTACATGCCGTCGTATGCCTTCATCGCGCTTCCTCCGGGGCGGGGTGTCGGTGTCCGACCGCTCAGTTTCGTGCGAACTCCTAAACTAGCGGTGTTAGTTTTTCCGCGCCAGAGGTCTCCGCACGCCGGTGTCGCTCCTCCAGGCCGGGCAGCCGTCGGGGCGCGTGGGTCACGGAAGCCAACGGAAAGCAGCCGCCGGGAAGCCACCGGACGGGATCGGGACGCTCCGGTCCGCCAGGCGGGAAAGCGGACGCCTGCATTCGGAAAATCGGCGGTCGTGCCGCCCCGGTGCCCGAACGGCCCGGCGGCCACCCCCGGCGCCGGGTGGCGCGGCCCCGCCCCGCCCTCGCGCCGGCACCGCTCACGTCACCCCTCGACGCGCCGTCGCGCCCTCGCACCCTCCCGCGCCCCTTTCCCGACGCCCGCCCCCTCCTCCCCTCCCGGGCGGGGCGGGGTGCGCAGGGCGACCCCCGAAGCCAGGAACAGCAGGACGCCGAGCATCGCGAACGGGGCCGCCACGCCCGCGACCCCCGCGACCAGGCCCGCCGCCGCGGGCGCGGCGACCTGGCCCAGGCGGTTGCCGGTGAGGCGCAGGGCGAGGGCGGTGGAGCGGGCCTCGGCGGGGGCGGCCTGGACGACCGTCGTCATGGACAGCGGCTGGCCGACGCCCAGGCAGAAGCCGAGGACGGCCAGGACCAGGGCCAGCGCCCAGACCGGCAGCGGCAGCGCGACGCCCGCGCAGAGCAGCGCGGCCAGCAGACAGGTCACCGTCAGCAGCACCGTGCGGCCGAGCAGGCGCAGCAGCGGGGTGAGGACCAGCCGGCAGGCGATCGTGGCCGCCGCGCGGAGGCTGAGCAGCAGGCCGACGACGGCCGGGTCGATGCCCCGGTGCTCGCCGACCACCGGGAGGTAGGCGGTGAGGATGTCGGTGGCGGACAGCACGGCCAGGCTGATGAGGATGCCCGCCGGTACGCCCCGGGCCCGCAGGATGCCCCGGACCGGCACCCGCGCGGCCTGTCCCGTACGGGGTTTCAGGACCCCGGGCCGCTCTATGCGCCACAGCGAGGTGAGCGCGACGGCGCCGCCCGCGCCCGCCGCCAGCAGGGCGAGCGCGCTGGTCCGGGCCATGTCCGCGCCGATCAGCGCGCCCGCCGCGACGGGACCGACCAGCTGGCCGAGCGAGGCGCCGATGGTGAAGTGGCCGAAGTTGCGGTCCTGGTCGTGCGGTGCGGACTGGCGGGCGACGAGGGACTGCGCGCCGATGACGAAGCAGAGGTGGCCGAGGCCCATCACCCCGCTCCACAGGGCCATCGCCCACAGCGAGCCGGCGAGGCCGCTGAGCGCGCAGCCGCCGGATATGAGCACCACGCCGGCCGGGAGCAGGGGCGCGCAGCGGCCGTGGTCGGTGCGCCGGCCGAGCGGTACGGCGGCGAACAGCGGCAGCAGCGCGTACACGCCCGCGATCACACCGATCGCCCGCTCGTCCGCGCCCAGTGCCAGCGCCCGGTAGGAGACGGCGGGCCGGGCCATCGACACCGCCCCCTGCGCGAAGCCGAAGGCGATGACGAGACGGAGCAGCCAGCCGCGGTTCCCACCGGGCGCCATGGTCGGGTCCTTCCTGGGACGGGCCGGGACGGTCAGATGATGCCGAACAGGATCCCGGCCGCGAGAATCACCAGGCAGATCATGGCAGCCCACTTCACCACGAAGCGGGTGTGGTCGCCGAACTCGACCCGGGCCATGCCGACCAGGACGTACACCGCGGGGACGAGCGGGCTGGACATGTGCAGCGGCTGGCCGACGAGGGAGGCGCGGGCCATCTCCAGCGGGGAGACGCCGTGCGCGGCGCCGGCCTCGGCGAGGACGGGCAGGACACCGAAGTAGAAGCCGTCGTTGGACATGAAGTACGTCAGGGGCAGGCTCAGCAGGCCGGTGACCAGCGCCATGTGCGGGCCCATGCCGTCGGGGATGATGTCCACCAGCCACTTGGCCATGTGGTCGACCATGCCGGTGCCCTGGAGGACGCCGGTGAAGACGGCGGCGGCGAAGACCATGCCGGAGACGTTGAGGACGTTGTCGGCGTGGGCCGCGAGACGGGCCTTCTGGTCGGGGATGTGCGGGAAGTTGACGGAGAGCGCGAGGGCGGCGCCGAGCAGGAACAGCACCGGGATCGGCAGCAGCTCCATGATCATGGCGGTGAGCAGCGCGACCGTGAGCAGCGCGTTGAACCAGTAGAGCTTCGGCCGCAGGGTGGGGCGGTTCGGGTCGAGGCCCTGGAAGTCGTCGTCCTCCTCCGCGGCGGCGTCCGTACCGGCGCCGGAACCGCCGGCCGGCCGGGCGCCCTTGCCGGGACCGCCGGCGGAACCCGCGCCGACCAGCACGGTCTCCGTCTCCTCGGCCTCCTCCTTCACCAGCGCCTCGTCCAGCGTCAGCACGCCCAGCCGCCTGCGCTCGCGCAGACCGAGCACGTACGCGAGGACGACGACGCCCAGCAGGCCGACCAGCAGGGCGGGGATCATCGGGACGAAGATGTCGCTGGCGTCGAGCTTGAGCGCGGTCGCCGCGCGGGCCGTCGGGCCGCCCCAGGGGAGGGTGTTCATCACGCCGTTGGCCATGGCGGCGACACCGGTCATCACGACCAGGCTCATCTTCAGGCGCTTGTACAGCGGGTACATCGCCGAGACGGTGATCATGAAGGTGGTGGAGCCGTCGCCGTCCAGCGACACGATCGCGGCGAGCAGCGCGGTACCGACGACGATCCGCATCGGGTCCGCCTTGCAGAACCGGAGGATGCCGCGGACGATCGGGTCGAAGAGTCCGACGTCGATCATCACACCGAAGTAGACGATCGCGAACATGAGCATCGCCGCGGTGGGCGCGAGGCTGGACACGCCGTCGATGACGTAGTCACCGAGGTGGGCGCCCTTGCCGACGACCACACAGAACAGCGCGGGGATCAGCACGAGCGCCGCGATCGGCGACATCTTCTTCAGCATGATCAGGACCAGGAAGGTCGCGATCATGGCGAAGCCGAGGATGGTCAGCATGAGTGGATACCTAACGTTCGCCCTTGAACATCCCACCAGGGCCGGCGGTGCGACGACGTTAGGTGCCGTAAAGCCGCGTTAACAAGACGTTGACGTGCGAGCAATAAGCGCAAAACCCCAGGTCACAGCTTTGCTCAGGTCAGAGCGCCGAACGTTTTGGTCACGGCGGCGCTCAGCGGGGCCACCTCGACGGGGACGCCGTTGAGGACGGCGTTGCCCGACAGCGGGTCGAGGAGGCCGCCGTCGAGGAGCTGGTTGACGTTGACGCCGGGATCGGCGGCGGCGTGCCGCGTACGGGTGCCGGGCCGGTCGTGGCCCCAGCCGTGCGGCAGGCTCACGACCCCCGGGCGCACGTCGTCGGTGACCTCGGCGGGGGCGGTCACCGCTCCCCCGGCGCCCTTGATCCGCACCGGCTGTCCGTCCCGTACCCCGAGGCGTTCGGCGTCCTCGGGATGGAGGTGCAGGGTGCAGCGGTTGGAGCCGCCGGTGAGGGCGGGCACGTTGTGCATCCAGCTGTTGTTGGAGCGCAGGTGGCGGCGGCCGACGAGGACGAGTCCGGCGGGGCGTTCGTCCAGGGCGGCGCGCAGGCGCGGGAGGTCGGCGGCGATCGGCTCCGGCAGCAGCTCCACCTTGCCGCTGCGGGTCTTCAGCGGCTGGGGCAGCCTCGGGCGCAGCGGGCCGAGGTCGATGCCGTGCGGGTGGGCGAGCAGTTTCTCCAGGGTGAGTCCGTCCGGGTCGGCGCCGAAGCCGTCGCCGTACGGGCCGAGGCGCAGCATCATGTCGAGGCGCCGTTCGGGGCCGTCGTCGCCGGTGAGCAGGCCGGCGAGCTCCTCCGGGTCACGGCCGTGGACCGGGGAGTGCGGCTCCCGGACCGCCTTGCCGAGGGTCTGGCCGATCACCATGGCGTCGACGGTGCCGGGGTCGGCGCCGTGGGCGCCGGTCGCGGCGAGGACGAGCCGGGCGAGGATCTCGGTCTCGGCCATGCGGCCGGGCTCCAGAGGGACGGCGGGCCGGGTGTAGCGGACCTGGTTGCGCACGGCGAGGGTGTTGAAGGCGAAGTCGTGGTGCGGGCTCTGCGCGGGCGGGGGCGGTGGCAGGACGACGTCGGCGTGCCGGGAGGTCTCGTTGAGGTAGGGGTCGACGCTCACCATGAAGCCGAGCGAGCCGAGCGCCTTGTCGAGCCGGTCGCCGTCCGGGGCGGAGAGCACCGGGTTGGCGGCGACGGCGATGAGGGCACGGATCGGCTCGCCCTCGTCGGTGGGGGTGTCGATCTCCTCGGCGAGGGCGGACAGCGGCAGTTCGCCCTTGGCCTCGGGGTGCCGGCTCACCCGGGAGTGCCAGCGTCCGAGGGCGAAGCCGCGGCCGGGTCCGGCGGGGCGCGGGGTCCTGTCGGTGGCGGCCTGCGGGAAGAGGGCGCCGCCGGGCCGGTCGAGGTTGCCGGTGAGGATGTTGAGGACGTCGACGAGCCAGCTGGCGAGGGTGCCGTGCGGGACGGTGCAGCTGCCGATGCGTCCGTAGACGGCGGCGGTGGGGGCGGCGGCGAGTTCCCGGGCGAGGGTGCGGAGGGTGGCGGCGTCGACGTCGCAGGCGGGGGCCACGGCCTCGGGGGTGAAGTCGCGCAGCGCCGCGGCGAGGTCGTCCAGGCCCTGGACGTGCGGCGCCCGCTCCCCCAGGTCGACGAGGCCCTCGTCGAACAGGGTGTGCGCCACCGCCGCGAGCAGCAGTGCGTCGGTGCCGGGGCGGACGGCGAGGTGCCGGTCGGCGAGGCGGGCGGTGCGGGTGCGCCGCGGATCGATGACGGTGAGGGTGCCGCCGCGGGCCCTGAGCGCCCTGAGCCGGCCGGGGAAGTCGGGTGCGGTGCACAGACTGCCGTTGGACTCCAGGGGGTTGGCGCCGATCAGCAGCAGGTGGTCGGTGCGGTCGAGGTCGGGTACGGGAATGGCGTTCGCGTCGCCGAAGAGCAGTCCGCTGGAGACGTGCTTGGGCATCTGGTCGACCGTGGACGCGGTGAACAGGCTCCGGGTGCCGAGCCCGGCGATCAGTACGGGCGGGTAGAGGGCGCCGGCCACGGTGTGCACGTTGGGGTTGCCCAGGACGAGGCCGACGGCGTGCGGTCCGTGCCGCTCGACGACGGGCCGTATCCCGGCGGCCACGGCGTCGAACGCCTCCGCCCAAGTGGCCTCGCGCAGCTCCCCGTCGACGCGGACGAGCGGGGCGCGCAGCCGGTCGGGGTCGGAGTCGACGGCCCCGAAGGCGGCGCCCTTGGGGCAGATGAAGCCCTTGCTGAAGACGTCGTCCCGGTCACCGCGGGCACCGGTGACCCGGCCGTCGTCGAGGGTGAGCGTCAGGCCGCAGGTGGCCTCGCACAGGGGACAGATACGAAGGGCGGTGCGGGACACGGGACCTCCCGGGTGCGGCGGCTGCGGTGACGCGCGGACGGGCCGAGCATACCGACCGGTATGCACGGAGGGGAGGGGTCGCGGGGCGGTTCAGTCCAGCGTCCGGGCCAAGTAGGCCCGCAGCATCCCCCGCAGCTCGCCGATGACCTTCTCGTCCCCCTCGGGCGCCATCCGGAACGCCAGGTGGACGAGGGCGTCGGCGGTCTCCACGGCGATGAGGAAGGAGCGGCGCAGGTCGTCGTCGGCCTCGCGGCCGAGGTAGCCGGAGAGCAGGCCGGTGAGGCGGTCGGCGACGCGGTGGTTGGGTTCGGCGCGGCGGGTGCCGACGGGTATCTGGTTGCCGAAGTCGACGAGGGAGAAGCCGGGGGCGGTGCGCTTCATGTCGAGGTACTCGTCGAGCACGACGTCCATGGCGTGCCGCCAGCCCCGGTCGCCGGTGACCTCCAGGCGTTCGGTGACCCGTTCCGTGAAGCGCTCCAGGTTGCGCCGGGCCAGCGCGTCGGCCATCTGGCGCTTGTTGCCGAAGAAGCGGTAGACGGAGCCGATGGGCACGCCGGCGCGCTGGGCGACGGCACGGGTGCTGAGGTCGTCGTAGCCGGCCTCGTCGAGGAGTTCGGCGCAGGCGTCGAGGATCCTGGTCAGCCGTTCGGCGCTGCGCCGCTGCACCGGCGCTCGGCGGAGCGATGTCGCGTGGGGCACGGGCCTCATCATGCCTGCTCGCCCCCGCCCGGTGAACCCAGCCCTCCGCCGCGGTCCCGCCGGTCCGTTCCGCGCGCCCGTTCCGGGGGCGCCGTGGCGCTCGCGCCGGAGGACGGCTCCCGGTCCGACACGGTGATGTCGGCCGTGCTCTCCACGGGCTCCCCGTCCACGGCCCACACCGAGCCGTCGTCGGCGTACAGGCGGGCGGTGACGTGGTGCGTGCCGCGCGGGACGGCGTGGCCGGGGAGGTGGTACTCGGGGGTGCGCAGCAGGGCGACGCGGCGGCCGTTCAGTTCCAGGTGGGCCAGTCCGCGTCCGGCGACCGCGCGCCCGCCGGTGCCGTCCGGCGAGAAGCGGAAGTTGCGCACGGACAGCCGTACGTCCCAGCCGCCGTCGGCGTCGGGGGTGACCTCGACGCCGACGGCGGGCGCGTCCTCCTCGTCCACCTCGCGGTAGGGGCGGCCCTCCGCGTCCCGCTCGTCCAGGAGTTCACCGGCCGGCGAGGACGGCTTCCCGTCCCGCCCCCGGGCATCGCTCGGGCCGCAGCCCGCGGATCCGGCCAGGAGTGCGACACAGACCGCGAGCGCGGTGATCAGGCTCCGCGTCCACGACATGCCCGGGAGCGTAGAACACCGGTACGAGCGCGCGGATCCACCTGAAGTCGGGTTCCGGGTCCTCCGTCGAGAGGAGGAGGGCGCGAGGGGGGACAAAGGCCGCGCGTCCCCCTTGCGCCGCGGAAATCGCAATCCTACGGTGTCGCATAGGAATCCGATCGCAAGGGAGCACCGGGATGAGCGATGGGGGCACCACCCGCGCGAGCACGTTCGAGCGTGGGGGAGCGCGCAAAATCGCCGAAGGGCTGGAGCACCTCTCCGGTTTCGGCAACGAGCACAGCTCCGAGGCGGTCCCGGGCGCCCTGCCCGAGGGCCGCAACGCGCCGCAGCGCGCACCGCTCGGGCTGTACGCGGAGCAGCTGAGCGGTACGGCGTTCACCGAGCCCCGCGCGGAGAACCGCCGCTCCTGGCTGTACCGGATCCGTCCGTCGGCCGCCCACCCGGCGTTCACCCGCACGGGCAACGGATCGCTGCGCACCGCGCCCTTCACCCAGACCGTGCCCGACCCCAACCGGCTGCGCTGGAACCCGCTGCCGGAGCCCGCCGGAGGCACCGACTTCCTGGCCGGACTGTGGACCCTGGGCGGCAACGGCGACGTCACCCAGCGCACCGGCATGGCCGTGCACCTGTACCACGCCACCGCCTCGATGGACCGCGTCTTCAGCGACGCCGACGGTGAGCTGCTGATCGTCCCCGAGCGCGGCGGGCTGCTGCTGCGCACAGAGTTCGGACTGCTGCATGTGGAGCCGGGACACATCGCGTTGATCCCTCGTGGGGTGCGGTTCCGTGTGGACCTCCTGGAGGACTCCGCCCGCGGTTATGTGTGCGAGAACTACGGGGCGGCGTTCCGGCTCCCCGACCTCGGTCCGATCGGTGCCAACGGGCTGGCCAACGCCCGGGACTTCCGGGCACCCGTCGCCGCGTACGAGGACGTCGAGGGGCCGGTGGAGGTGGTGAACAAGTTCTGCGGCAACCTGTGGTCGGCCACCTACGACCACTCCCCGCTGGATGTCGTCGCCTGGCACGGCAATCATGTGCCCTACGCCTACGATCTGCGCCGCTTCAATGTGATGGGCACCATCTCGTACGACCATCCGGACCCGTCGATCTTCACGGTGCTGACGTCTCCGAGCGACACCCCGGGTCTGGCCGGGGTGGACTTCGTGGTCTTCGCGCCCCGCTGGCTGGTGGGCGAGGACACCTTCCGGCCCCCGTACTTCCACCGGAACGTGATGAGCGAGTACATGGGGCTGATCGAGGGCGCGTACGACGCGAAGGCGGAGGGCTTCGTGCCGGGCGGGGGTTCGCTGCACAACATGATGTCGGCGCACGGCCCCGACCGGGAGACGTTCGAGAGGGCGAGCGCCGCGGAGCTGCGCCCGCAGAAGATCGACGACGGTCTGGCCTTCATGTTCGAGACCCGCTGGCCGGTGTCGCTGACCCCCCAGGCGGCGCGGGCGGAGCACCTGCAGCAGGACTACGACCATGTGTGGCGGGGGCTCGAGCGTCACTTCCGGCCGTTGCACTGAAGGTTCTCCGACCGGTACGGATAGCCCGTGACCTCCTTCGCTCCGGATTCGATCGTCCTGAACCGCAAGTTGCCGCTCTGGTACCAGGTGTCGCAGTCGCTGCGCGCCTCGATCCTCGGCCGCTCGCCCCAGGACCCCCTGCGTCTGCCCACCGAGGAACAGCTGGCCGGGCACTACGGGGTGAGCGTGCTGACCATGCGGCAGGCGCTGAAGGAGCTGGAGGACGAGGGGCTGATCACCCGCCACCGCCGGCGCGGCACGTTCATCGAGCCCGACGTCCGGCGGGGCGCCCCGGTGCGGCTGCTGGGCTCGGTGGACGCGATCGTGGCCCAGCAGTCCGGCATGACGACCGAACTGCTGGAGCACGGTCCGGCGCCGGTGCCGGCGGAGATCGCCGAGTACTTCCCGGACCTGTCCGAGGCGGCGGCGTACCACCGGCTGCGCGGCGACGAGAGGACGGGCGAGCCGACCAACCACGCCCGCAACTGGGTCCGTCCCGAACTGGCCGCCCGGATCGACCCGGACGACCTGGTGCGGTGGCCGATGACCAAGGTGCTGCGGGACGTCGTCGGGGCGGACATCAGCCGGATCACGGACACGGTGGAGGCGCGGCTCGCGGACCCGGAGACGGCACGGCTGCTCCGGGTCCCGCTGCTCAGCCCGATCCTGCACTACACGGGAGTCACCTACGACACCGGCGGTCGGCCCCTGGACGTGGCCGTCATCCACTACCGGGGCGACCGCTTCTCCTTCACGGTGACCCTGGACGCCACCTGATCCGCCGCCTTTGCAGGCCGTACGATGCCGTGCGTGACGCACGACGACGCTCCGCTGCTGGCGGACCTCATGCCGTGGTCCGTCGCACCGCCGCGGCTCGGCCGGGGGTGGCCGGCGGCCCCCGACGCGGCGTCCCTGAAGGCCCGTTGGGACGCCCTGATGAGGGCCGGGGGGCCGGACCGCGAGGCGCTGTTCCGGCCGACGCGTTCCCGGACACCGCACACGGCGGTCGGTCAACTGCCGGGCCGGAGCGGCGGCACGGAGAAGCTGGCCCGCGCCTCCGGCCCGTGCCCCGAGCCGGTACGGGTCCTGTACGCCCCGTTCGACGAGCAGTGGCTGATCCCCGACCAGCGGCTGATCGACGCGGCCCGGCCGGAGCTGTGGCGGGTGGCGGACGAACGGCAGATCTTCGTCGTGGAGGCGGGCACGGCCCGGGACCTCACCGGTCCGCCCCTGCTGGCCACCTCCCTGCTGCCGCTGCTCCGCACCGGCCGCGTCCGCCCGCTGTACCGCCGGCCCGGCGCCGCCGAACCCAACCTGGCCCCGGGCCTGGCGGAACACCTCGCCGCCAGGCTCGGCCGGGACACCCCGCCGGTGGACGTCCTCGCCTGGGCGATGGCGACGGCGCGCCCCACGCCCGCCGGGCTCGCGGTGCCGCTCACCGGGGACGCCGGCGTGTGGGCGCGGGGCGTCGAGGTGGGCCGCCGGGTGCTGTGGCTGTCACGGCGCGACGGGGAGCGGCCCAGACTTCCCGGCGGGCGCCGCCCGTACGTCCGCGCCCCGCTGCCCTCCCGGCCGGTGACCGTGGACTACGACCGGGACAAGGAGGCCCTGTTGCTCGGCGAGGGCCGCATCTCCCCGGTGCCGCCCGGGGCCTGGGACTTCGAGGCCGGCGGCGTGCGGGTGCTGGAGCGGTGGTTCGCGGCCCGCACGGAGCCGGCCGAGCCGGGCGCGCTGGCCGCGATCGGCCCGGCGGCCTGGCCCCAGGCCTGGACCTCGGAGCTGCTGGAACTGATCACGGTCCTCGCCCTGCTGGCCGAACTGGGCCCGCAGCGGGGGGCGCTGACGGCCCCGGCCCTCCCCGACCCGGTCACGCCGGCCGAGCTGCGCGCGGCGGGCGTGCTCCCGGTGCCGCCCTCCGCACGCCGCCCCGCCTCGGTGCTGGACGCCCGCGAGGAGGGGCCGGAGGGCCAGCTCGCGCTGATCTGAGGGTCAAGGGGCCGGAGGGCCGGGGGATCCGCAGGCCGGAGGGTCAGCCGCGGGGCTCGAAGCCGTCCAGCATCCGGCCGAGCGCCCGCTCGAACACCGCCTCCAGATCGATCGGCCCGGTGTCCTCCGCGAAGGCCGCCGCCATCCGCGGGTACTCTCCGGTCGCGATCCGGCCGCCCAGATAGGCGATCCGGATCGCGTTCTCCTGCTCCTGCGACCAGGGCAGCGAGCGGGTGCGCTCGGCGGTGGCCAGCTCGTTGGTGACGTACGTCGTCACGATGCCGTTCAGCATCGCGATCAGCTCCAGCTTGGTGCCGTAGGGCCCGGGGAGCGGGTCCAGGCAGACCAGGCAGTGTTCGAGGTAGCGCAGGGAGTTGGGGCTGAAGCCGTAAACCGGTGACATCAGCCGCGGCAGCCACGGGTGGCGGTGCATCAGCGCGCGGGTTCGGTGGGCCACCTTGAGCATGTCGGCGCGCCAGTCGCCGCTGGGCTCCCACAGTTCGTGCTCGCCGGCGACCGCGTCCACCATCAGCTCGTACAGGTCCTCCTTGCGGGGGACGTAGTTGTACAGCGACATGGTGCCGCAGCCCAGTTCGGCGGCGACGCGGCGCATGGAGACCGCGTCCAGGCCCTCGGCGTCCGCGATCCGCACCGCCGCCGCCGCGATGTCGGCGCGCGTGTACGCCGGTCGCGGTCCACGGCCGGTGCGCTCGGGGCGCGCCCAGATCACTTGGGGTTCGGCCGCTCGGCCCGCCATCGGTCATCACCTCTTCCACCATCTTAGTTACGTACACCGTACGTAGTGCGCTATGGTCACCCCATGACTACTACGTACGCTGTACTTAGTGAGGGTCTGGAGAAGCGCTTCGGGGAGGTGCGTGCCCTGCGCGGGCTGGATCTGGCGGTGGCCGCGGGCACGGTGTGCGGGGTGCTCGGGCCCAACGGGGCGGGCAAGACGACGGCCGTCCGGCTGCTGACCACGCTGCTGCGGCCCGACGCGGGCTCCGCGCGGATCGCGGGCCACGACCTCGTGCGGGAGGCCGCCGCCGTACGGCGCAGGATCGGCGTCACGGGCCAGGACACCTCGGTCGACGGGGACCTCACGGGCCGCGAGAACCTGCTGCTGTTCGCCCGGCTGCACCGGGTGGGCGGGGCGGCCGCGCGGGCCGCCGGGCTGCTGGACCGCTTCGGGCTGACGGAGGCGGCCGACCGGCCGGCGTCCGCCTGGTCGGGCGGTATGCGGCGGCGGCTGGACCTGGCGGCGAGCCTGATCCGCCGCCCCGAGGTGCTGTTCCTGGACGAGCCGACGACCGGGCTCGACCCGGCCGGCCGCAATCTGATCCGGGACGTGGTGCGCGAGCTGACCGGCGAGGGCACCACCGTACTGCTCACCACCCAGTACCTGGAGGAGGCCGACCGGCTCGCCGACGACATCGCCCTGGTGGACCGGGGCCGGGTCGCGCACACCGGCTCGCCGGCCGAGCTCAAGGCGCTGGTCGGCACGCACGCCGAGGTGGTGGTGGCGGACGCGGAGGCGCTGGCGGCGGCGGCCGGGGTGCTCGACCGGCTGACGGGCGCACAGCCCTCCCTCGACCGGGAGCGCAACGCCGTCGGCGCGGTCACCAGGGACCCGACCCTCACGCTCCCGCACCTGGTGCGCACGCTGGACGCGGCGGGCGTGCCGCTGCTCGACGCGAGCCTCAGACCACCGACCCTCGACGACGTGTTCCTGCGGCTGACCGACGGGCAGGACCTCCACCCCTCCGACGACAAGGAGCGTGCCGCATGAGCACGTTGGCGTACGAGGGCACCGCGATGCTCGGCCGGCAGCTGCGGCGGATGCGGAACAACCCGGGGCTGCTGGTGCTCACCCAGACGATGCCCATCAGCATGCTGCTGTTCTTCGGCTACGTCTTCGGCAGCGCGCTCGCCGTGCCGGGCACGGAGTACCGGTCCTTCCTGGTGCCGGGGCTGCTGGTGGCGACCGCGGCGGGTGGCGTCATGACCGGCATGTTCCAGTCGGCGCAGGACGTCCACCGGGGGGTGACGGACCGGTTCCGCACGCTGCCGGTGAGCCGGGCGGCCGTGCCGGTGGGCCAGGCGGTGGCGGACGTGCTGGTGACGGCGGCCGGGACGGTGCCGTTCCTGCTGGTGGGGCTCGCGGTGGGCTGGCGGGTGGAGGGCGGCGTGTCCGGAGCCGTGGGCGCCGTCGCCCTGTTGCTGCTGTTCCGGTTCGCCTGCGTGTGGATCGGGATCCACCTCGGTCTGCTCACCCGGAACGAGGAGGCGGCCGGTCAGCTGGGCGGGGCGACCTTCCTGCTGCCGCTGCTGTCCAGCGCGTACATCCCGACGGCGGGGCTGCCGGACGGGCTGCGCACGGTCGCGGAGTGGAATCCGATCAGCGCGGTGGCGACGGCGCTGCGCGACCTGTTCGGCAACGCGCCCGTGCCCGAGGGGGCGGCCTGGCCGGTGGCGCATCCCGTGGCGGGGTCACTGGGCTGGTGTGTGGTGCTGCTCGTGGTGTTCGTGCCCCTGGCGGTACGGCAGTACGGGCGCGGGAGGGAGTGAGGCCCCACGGCGTGTCAGGTTCCTGCCAGGGAGAAGCCGGCCGGTGTGCCCCCGGAGCACTGCCGGGTGGGAACGGGGGCGCCGGCCTGGGGAAGTGCCGGTGTCGGACCGAGCGCCGGACGCCGCCGGTGCCGCGGGGACGACGGGCGGGGCGGGGCGCTGCGCCGGGACGGTGGTGGGCCGTCCGGGCGCTGGCGCTACCGGCTGCCGAACAGGGAGCGACGCAGCCGGCGCAGCGGGGCGAAGAGCGAGACGCGGCTCGCCCGGGCCCGCGCGCTCCTGGCGCCGCGGTCGTGCGCGGTGTCGCGCGCGATGAGCTCACGCATCAGCGACGTCGCCTCGGCCGTCTCCCGCTGCGGGACCGCGGGTCCTCCGAGGACCGAGAGATGGCGGTCGAGGCGCGAGCTGGTCGCGCTGCCACCGCAGGTGATCGCAGGGACCCTGGCCCTGCTGCGCACTGTTATCTGTTCCATGTCACTCCCCACCCGTACGAGTCCACCCGGCCCGGGCAGGGTAACCCTATCGCCCCACCCGGGCACGCGCGTATCGAGGTCACAGGATTCACCTTCCCCATAAGGGGATTGACGAACACTCGACGATTACTCTCCGAATCCGACCGTTTTCAGGGCGAGTTGGACGACGGGCCGTGAAGTGGGCCGCGGCGACCCGCCAGCGGGTTCGACGGTCACGGCGAGTGACGTCGCGGCGGTGTCGAGGCCGGAGGCGATCAAGGGCGTGCCGCCCTCGAACAGCCCCAGGGAACGCGGTCGTGCGTCCGGGCCCATGAGCCAGAGCTGGCGCACACGTCCGTTCGGAGGGTCCCCGTATCCGCCGAGGGTGACGACCGCGCCGCGGGCCCATACGGAGGCGACCACTCCGATCGTGCGGCCCCGTGCGTCCCGGCCGCTGCTCGCGCGGGCGTCCGGGGCGGCGAGAACGTGGGCGATCTCACGTGACCGGTCGCGCTCGGCGTCCAGCCGGTCCTGGGTCCGGCCCGCCTGGACGGCGAAGAGCGCGGCGACGACGAGCGCCGCGGCGGCGGTGGCCGTCGCGAACGGCACGAACAGCGGCGTGCGGCGCCGCTCGCGTGGACGCGGCGGGGGCGCGGTGCCCCAGACGTGCGGCGGGAGCTGCGGCGCACGCGCGCGTGCCGGCCCCCGGGGCGCGGGCTCCTGCGGGGTGGTCCGTACGGCGGCCAGGACCCGGTCCCGCAGCGCGGCGGGCGCGGGGGCGGCCGTGGACCAGGCGAGGCGGACGGCGTCCTCGGCGAGGGCCCGCACCTCGGCGGCGCAGCGGGCGCAGGACGTCAGGTGCCTCTCGAAACGGACGCGTTCGGCGGGTTCCAGGGCGTCGAGGGCGTAGGGGGCGGCGAGCGAGTGCGGGTCCCCGCGGCGCGGCAGTCGGTCGAACAGGCTCATGCCGCGCCTCCCAGGCAGTCGCGCAGGCGGGTCAGTCCGTCGCGCATACGGGTCTTGACCGTGCCCAGCGGGAGCGACAGCCGCTCGGCCACCTCCCGGTAGGTGTAGCCGTCGTAGTAGGCGAGGGTGACCGACTGTCTCTGGAGCGCGGTGAGCCGGTCCAGGCAGCGGCGCACCCACTCGCGTTCGAGTCCGGCCTCCACCTCCTCGGCGACCTGGTCGAAGGCGGGGCCGTGACCGCGCCGGGCCTCGCGCTGCTCGCGTTCGCCGGCCGCGCGGGCGCTGCGCACCCGGTCGACGGCGCGGCGGTGGGCGAGGGTGAGGACCCAGGACAGCGCGCTGCCCCGGCCGGGGTCGAACCGCGCGGCGGAGCGCCAGAGCTCCAGCAGTACCTCCTGGGCCACCTCCTCGGACTGGGCGGGATCGCGCACCACGCGCCGCACCAGCCCGTACACCGGCCCGGAGACCAGCCCGTACAGGTCCTCGAACGCCTTCTGGTCCCCTCCGGCCACCAGCACCAGCAGCTCGTCCGCCTCCAACGCGCACCCCCCCTCTCCGGCCCCGGCGGGCCGCCCGGTCACCCGAGGCCCGCGCGGCGAGCGGGCCTCCGGACGGTAAGTACGGATCAGCGGAGCGAAAACGCGGGTCGGCAGCGAGAAACGCCGGGGGGGCGGACCGGCGCGGGGGAAGAAGGCCCGGACGAGTCGCGGAACTCGACCAATCCGGCCCGCCGCGCGTTCCGAGTGCCGTTGCGTCAAGCGCGCCGGGCCGGGCCGCTCGCCCCGGTCGTCGAGGGGCTGTCGCGGAAGGATCCGGCTGAACAACCGCCGGCGGAGCGGGCGCTGCGGGACCTGCGGCTGATCGGGGCGGGGGGGGCGCTCCCCGCGCGGACACGGCGCGTCCGGTGCCGTACCCCCCGACGGCGGCCACGCCGTCACAGCCGCACCCGCACCCGCACCCGGGGACGCCCTCCCCCACTCCCCCGGCGCCGGACGCGGGAGCGCCGGCGGCCACCACGGTCACCCGATCCGGACGCGACCGGCGTACCGCGGTCGTCCTGGTGGCGGGTGTGGTCGTCCTGGCCCTGGCGCCGGCCGGGCTGACGTACGCGCCGCTGGACCGCGGGGACGGTGCTCCCTACGCCAAGGGCACCGGGGATCCGGTGAGTTCGCCCGCGCGGGCCGGTGACGACGAGGACGACGGGGGGACGCCGAGGACGGACGGTCCGACGCCGTCCCCCACCGCGAGCGAAAGCGAGGAGGAGGAGAGGTCCGCTCCTCCGCCGCAGACGGTGTCGGTGACGGTGACCGGCGCACGCACGGAGTACGCCGGAAGCTGTCCGCCGGCGCGTGAGCGGGCGCCCGCGTTCACGGCGACGTTCACGGTGGGGCGGCTGCCGGCCGAGGTCTCCTACCGCTGGGTGGCCGAGGACGGCTCGGTGGACGATCCGGGCCGGCGGAAGCTGTCGTTCCCCGAGGGGGTCGGACGCACGAAGCACGACACGGTGACCGTGACGACGTACGCGGAGACCGGAACGCATCGGAGCGGGATCGGTGTGGAGGTCCGGGATCCGGTGCGGACGGCCTCCGAGACGGTGCCGTTTTCGGTGACGTGCGAGCCGGAGACCCCGGCGGACGGGGTCTCCGCTTCTCCTTCCGGTTCGGACGACGGGTACTGACGGTCAGGCCGCGGCGTCGAGCACCGGCAGATAGCCCCCGGACTGCCCGGCGGCCGTCGGGTGGTACGAGTTGCCGATGTTGAGCCAGTCCACGCTGTGCAGCCAGGAGCTGCCGGAGCAGATCTCGTGGCCGGTGAAGGTGGTGCGTACGTCGCCGAAGGCGAAGCCGTGCGCGCCGGCGCGCCGGGCGATGGCGCCGGCGAGGTAGTCGGAGGCCTCGTTGATCGCCTTCCGCTTGGTCTCGGAGAGACCGACGCAGGAGGTGCCGAGCTGGTAGAAGCGGGGGTAGCCGAGCACCACGACACGGGCGTTCGGGGCCCGGTCGCGGATCGCCGTGTAGACGCTGTCGAGCCTGCCGGGCAGCGTCGAGTCGACGTACGCCCTCGCGGTGGCGATCCGCGAGAGGCAGGTGCTGTCGGACTGGAGCACACAGGTCGTCATGACGTCGGCGAAACCGGCGTCGTTGCCGCCGATGCTGATCGAGACCAGACCGGTCGAGGTGGAGAGCGGACCGAGCTGCCCGGAGAGGACATCACCCGTACGAGCGCCCGAGCAGGCGGTGAAGTCGAAGGACGAGGGTGAGTTGGCGGCCGCCCAGAGGTAGGGGTGGGCCTTCGTGCTGCGCTTGCAGTCGCCGCTGGAGGAGATGTAGCTGCCGGCTCCGACGCCGGAGGCGTAGGAGTCGCCGAGCGCCACATAGCCGCCCGCGGCGGCCTGTTGGGACGCCTGCGCCGTCGCGGCCCCGGTCAGGGCGGTGGTGACGGCGAGGAGGAGTGAGCCGAGGAAGACAACAAGTCGGGAACGTCTCATGGAACCTCCCTTTAGCAGGATCTCTGCCGCAACAGTCGTACCAACTACGCGTGTTGATAGGAAGTGTCCATGCCAAAAGTGTTGCCGTTCGATCCTGGACGAAAACCGGTCGGGGGAACTTTCGAGCCCCTGACGGCCCCTACGGGGTGCGCCACATCGAAGCCCGGCATCCGACGCTTCGGGGGGCAAAGTCGGCCATGTGGAAACACCCGTCCGGGCAGGAGACTCACGTAAAGGCCAAACCAGCGGAAACGTGAGCGGCCCTTTCAGGTCTTGCCCTTCGGGTTCAACCGTCAATACCGTCACACATCTCACCCGCATCGGTCCGTCGGCACACGGCTCCAGGGGAGGGCTCAGGACCGCGACGAACCGGCGCGGGCGCGGTAGGGGGTGCCGTGCCCGGTGACCGGGCCGTGCCGCGCGGTCGGCCGCCGTTCTCGCGGCCGGCCGGCTTTGCCAGCTCACCCGGTGCGCATGCCGGCGCCATCGGTGTGCCCGCGGGGTGAGAACCCCCCTTTCGAACCGGACGAACAGCCGGGCCGCCCGAGGGGCGGGCGGTCCACCGGACGAGAGGGACCAGACTCATGAGTTCCGTTCTGCAGCCGGCGACCGCGGACCAGGATCCGCCGGCCGCCCGCACGTACCGGCCCGTCTCCTCCCACCTGGCCATCGCGCCACCGGTGAGCGTGGTGATACCGGCCATGAACGAGGCGGAGAACCTGCCGTACGTCTTCAGGACGCTTCCCGACTGGATCCACGAAGTGGTCCTGGTCGACGGTGACTCCACCGACAACACCGTCGAGGTGGCCCGCGACCTGTGGCCCGGCGTCAGAGTCGTCGGGCAGAGCGGCAAGGGCAAGGGGGACGCGCTGCGCTCCGGGTTCGAGGCCTGCACCGGCGACATCATCGTGATGGTCGACGCGGACGGCTCGGCGGACGGCAACGAGATCGTCGGCTGCGTCTCCGCGCTGGTCTCCGGCGCGGACTTCGCCAAGGGGTCCCGCTTCGCCAACGGCGGCGGCACCGACGACATGACGTTCATCCGCATGCTGGGCGACCGGGTGCTGTGCGCCGTCGTCAACCGCAAGTTCGGCGCGCGGTGCACCGACCTCTGCTACGGCTGCAACGCCCTCCGGCGGCACTGCCTGGGCAAGATCGAACTCGACTGCACCGGCTTCGAGGTCGAGACCCTGATGAACATCCGGGTCGTCAAGGCCGGCCTCAAGGTGCAGGAGATACCCGGCCACGAGTACCTGCGCATCCACGGCACGAGCAATCCGCGGGCCGTGCGCGACGGGTTGCGCGTGCTCGGAGTCATCCTCGGGGAGCGTTCCAACCGGCCGGGCGCCGCGTGTCCCCCGGAAACCGGGTGCACGCGGCGCCCGTGTGACCGATCATGGCGGCATGTCCGCGCAACCGCACGACGCACTGCCGATCCGGCTCAACGTCGACGACAGCGACTCCCCGTCCGACGTCGTCGACGCGCTGTTCCTCGGCCGCTTCGCGACGGGCGAGCAGCCGTACTCGCACGCCGTCACCATCGACCGCGTACGCTCCGGCGCGACCCTGCTGCCCGCGAACGCGCGGGTGCTGCGGATCGCCAGGGACGACGACCGCAGCTCCACCCTGGCCGAGGGCGAGGGCTGGACGCTGCTGGTCTCCCGCTGGAACCGGGGGGCCGACGTCACGGTCACCGCGACCGGCGCCGACCTCGCCGCGAGGATCCTGGACGAGGCCACCGACGGCGCGGCGGACGAGCCCGAACCACAGCCGGAGAACGTCACCATGGGCTTCTGGTACGTCTCCCCGCGCCGCGGCCCGCACCGCACCACCCGGCAGATCTCGGCGGGCACCTGGGAGGAGATCCGGCCCAACTACACCGCGCCGGTGGCGGACGCCATGGACCGCCTGATGAAGACCACCCCCGAGGACATCTCGGGCCGGCTGCTCCTGCTGCACGGCCCGCCGGGCACCGGCAAGACCTCCGCGCTGCGCACACTGGCCCGGTCCTGGCGGGACTGGTGCCAGGTGGACTGCGTGCTGGACCCCGAGCGGCTGTTCGGCGACGTCGGCTACCTGATGGACATCGCGATCGGTGAGGAGGACGCGACGGGCAGGGGCCGCTGGCGGCTGCTGCTCCTGGAGGACTGCGACGAGCTGATCCGGGGCGAGGCCAAGCACACCGCCGGGCAGGCGCTGTCCCGGCTGCTGAACCTGACGGACGGTCTGCTCGGCCAGGGCCGCAACGTCCTGGTGGGTGTCACCACCAACGAGGACCTGGAGCGCCTGCACCCGGCCGTGGTCCGCCCCGGCCGCTGCCTCGCCCGGATCGAGGTGGGGCGGCTGACCCGTGCGGAGGCGGTGAACTGGCTCGGCCGCGAGGAGGGCGTCGGCCGCGAGGGCGCGACCCTGGCCGAGTTGTACGCCCTGCGCCGGGGCACCTCCCCCACGTCCCTGCCGGAGCCCCGCGGGGACGCGGACGCGGGCCTGTACCTGTAGGCGCTCCGAAGGACCGGCACAGGGCGAGCGGCGCACCCACCGCTCACCGACACCCCTCAGAGGCACAGGGCGAGCGGCACGGCCACCGCTCGTCCCTGCCCCCCGGGGGCGCGGGGCTGTGCCGGCTTGCGGATCCGCCGCGCGGGCGCGACCAGCCACAACGGACCTGCGGCCGGAACCGACTGCCCGCCGCGACGGCACTCACGCCCCGTAGGCCGCACGCAGTGCGTCCCGCACGGCGGCCAGTGCCTCCTCCTCGCCGAGCCCCAGCCGCCGCGCCCTGGCGGCATACCCCTGCGCGGCGGACGCCAGCTCCCGCTCCGCCGCCGCCCCCGCGGCGGCGATCAGCGTCCCGTTGCGCCCCCGCGTCTCGATCACCCCGTCCGCCTCCAGCGCCCGGTACGCCTTGGCCACCGTGTTCGCGGCGAGTCCGAGCGTCTCGGCCAGCCCCCGCACCGTCGGCAGCCTGTACCCCACGGGCAGCGCTCCCGACCGTGCCTGCTCGGAGATCTGCGCCCGTACCTGCTCGTACGGGGGCGCGCCGTCGTCGATCCGGATCTTCAGGGTCACGGCCCGATTGTCGCGCACCCCGGCGGAAAACAGGAGGCGCCCCCGGCGCGTCCCCCGTAGCGTGCGACTCCATGACCGTGACCGTCCGCGATCTCCGTCCCGACGCCCGCGCCGACCTCGAGGGTTTCGCCCGCGTCCGGCACGCCGCGCTGCCGTTCGTCCTCGTCACCCCGGAGTCCCTGGTCCACGACCTGACCCGGCTGCACCCCGCCGCCCACTACCGGCCCCTGGTCGCCGTGGCCGACGGCGAGGTGATCGGCACGGCTCAGGTGCACCTGACCCACGAGAGCTCCGAGCCGGGCCAGGGCAACGTCAACGTGTACGTGCACCCCGGCCACACCCGCCGGGGGGCCGGGACGCTGCTCGTGCGGGCCGCCGAGGAGCACCTGGCCGCGCACGGGGCGACCAGGCTGTTCGCCTGGGTGCTGGACGAGCCGGGCAACCGCGCCTTCGCCGAGGCGCACGGCTACCGGGTGAGCCGCGCCGCCCACTTCCTCCGCCTGGACCTGGCGAACGGCACCCTCCCCCCGCTCCAGGACCCGCCGCCGGGCGTGGAGCTGCGCCCGGGCTCGGACTTCGCCGGTGACCCGCGCCCGCTGTTCGAGCTGGACGCGGAGACCACGGCGGACGAACCGAGCGACGTGGACACCGAGTTCACGGACTACGAGGCATGGCTGGAGGAGACCTGGCGGCACCCCCTGTTCAGTCCCGCGCTGACCACGGTGGCGCTGGTCGACGGCCGTCCCGCCGCGTTCTCCGCGGCCCGCACCGACGGCGGCGCCCGGTACGGCACGGTCATGACCGGCACCGCCCGCGCCCACCGGGGCCGGGGGCTGGCCAAGCTCGCGAAGAACGACTCCCTGCATCGTGCCCGCGCGGCCGGGTACACGGAGGCGTTCACGGGCAACGACACCGGGAACGGGCCGATGATCGCGATCAACAAGTGGTTCGGGTACGAGATCTGCGGGACGGAGGTGCGGTATGTCCGCACACTCGGCTGACGGGCCGACGCTGGTGGAGGTCGTCCTCGTCAAGGCGGGACGCATGAAGATCCGCTATCCGGCCGAGCTGCTCGCCGACGACGGCACCCGCGTCAGCGTGCGCGCCCCCTGGGCGGGTGACGGCGTGCGCGACTTCGGCTTCGTCCGCTTCGAGCCCGGCGACGTCTTCACGGAGCACTACTGGCGCGACCGGTGGTACTCGGTGAAGGAGGTGCGGGCCGCCGACGGCACCCTCAAGGGCCACTACTGCGACATCACCCGGCCCGCCGAGCTCTCCGCCGGCCGGCTGGTCGTGGAGGATCTCGACCTGGACCTGTGGGTCTCCGGGGACGGCACGGACGTACGGCGGCTGGACGAGGACGAGTTCGCGGCGAGCGGTCTCCTCACCACGGACCCCGAGGCGGCGGCCGCCGCGGTGGCCGCCCTCGACGAGCTGGACGCCCGGGCCCGCGAGGGCGGGCTCGGCGCGCTGCTCGCCTGAGGGCGCCGGATCACTCCGGGACCGCGACCACCGCGTACCGCTCGTCGTCCACGTCCCGGCCCCACAGCGCCCTGTCCCCGGACAGCCGCTCCACGCCCACCCGCCCGCCGAGCGGGGCCAGGAGGGCGGTGAGCCGGCCGGCGGGTATGCCGACCGGGCTCACCGTCCCCCACACCCCCTCGACCAGCACCAGCCGTCCTCCCGGCCGCAGCAGGCCCCGCCAGTGCCGCAGCGCCCGGCCGGGTTCGGGCAGCGCCCACAGCACGTGCCGGACCAGGACGGCGTCGTAGCGCTCCTCGCCGACCGGCGGGGCCGTCGCGTCGCCGACGAGGAACACGGCGTCATGCCCGGCGAGCTTCTCCCGGGCGAGCGCCACCATCGCCGGGGACCGGTCGACGCCGGTCACCCGGTGTCCCCGCTCGGCCGCGAGGAGGGACAGGCTGCCGGTGCCGCAGCCGAGATCGAGGACGGCGCCGGGCCGCCCCGGCAGCCAGGCCCGCAGCCGCGCCGCCCAGGCCGCGCGCACCTCCGGGTCGCGCAGCCCGTGGTCCGGCTCCTCGTCGAACGCGGCGGCCCGCGCGTCCCAGTCGACACCGTCCGTGCCCGTCCCGTCACCGTCCCGGATCGTCATGACCCCAGAGTGACACCTGCCACTGACAATCGATTCGTGACAGCGGCCACAGACAGAACGGGACCGATGAGGAACTCTCCCCCGAAAGGTCTACCTCCGTGAGAACGCGGAACCCGGTGGACCCTGAAGGAGGCAGCCATGCGCCGTGTCACCGTGCAGAAGCCCCCGAGGAAGACGGACACCCGCCGGGTCCGCGAGGAGGCCGACGAGCGCCCCGCGGGACGACCCGAGGTCCGCAAGGACGTCGCCCGCACCTGGTGGCCCGACGGCTGACCGTCCGGCGTTTACCTGATCCCAGCCTGAGCACTCCCTTAACGCGGCCATAAGGATCCCTTCCCGCGGCCTCCGACAGCCGATTCCGCCGGTTCGGGGGGCTAGTTTCTGAGCCACCCCCACGGGATTCACCACCCCCCACCCCGATCCAGTGATCGCTGTCGAGGAGTTGCTGCCCCATGCCCGCACGCCGCAAGGCCGCCGTGGCCGTCGTCGGTCTCGTTCCGCTCGCCCTGACCGGGCTGTCCGCCGCACCGGCGTCCGCGCACGGTTCGATGGGCGACCCGGTCAGCCGCGTCTCGCAGTGCTACGCCGAGGGCCCGGAGAGCCCGACGTCGGCCGCGTGCAAGGCGGCGGTCGCGGCCGGCGGCACCCAGGCGCTGTACGACTGGAACGGCATCCGCATCGGCGACGCCGGCGGACGCCACCGGGAGCTGATCCCCGACGGCGAGCTGTGCAGCGCGGGCGGCGAGGAGTTCAAGGGGCTCGACCTGGCCCGCGCCGACTGGCCGGCGACGAGCGTGAGCAGCGGTTCGCACACCTTCAGGTACCGCGTGACCGCCCCGCACAAGGGGACCTTCACGGTGTACATCACCAAGCCGGGCTACGACCCGTCGCAGCCGCTGGCCTGGGACGACCTGGACCTGGCGAACCCGGTGGCGACCTCCACCGACCCGGCCGCCGCGGGCGGCTTCTACACCTTCGCCGGCACCCTCCCCGAGCGCTCGGGCAAGCAGCTGCTGTACGCGGTCTGGCAGCGGTCGGACAGCCCGGAGGCGTTCTACTCCTGCTCGGACGTCGCCTTCGGCGACGGATCCCAGGCGGGTGGATCCCAGACCGGTGGGGACCGGACGGCCGGGGACGGGGCCGACGGCGGTGCGGCCGCCGCCCCGGCGCCGGCCGCCTCCGCCCCGTCCCGGGAGCAGATCGAGGACGGCGCCGACAGGTCGACCGTCGAGAACCACGGGCACGGCGACGACGACCCCCACACCTCGGCGGAGCCGGCCGCGGCGGACGACGCCACCACCCCGGAGGCCGCCGACGACGGCGCCACCGGCAACCGGCCGAAGGTGGCGGGGGGCTCGTCGCAGAACCTCGCGGAGACCGGCGGTGACGGCACCACCCCGTACCTGATGATCGGCGGCGCCGCGGCGCTGGCGCTCGGATCGGCGGCGCTGTTCGCCTCCGCTCGGCGGCGCGCGGCGACCGGGCGGCACGGCCGCTGAACCGCTCGGGGCCCCGTCCGGCGGCTCAGGCCGGACGGGGCCCCGGTGCGCGCACGCGCGGGGAGACGTGTCGGCGGAGGGCCCGCAGGACCAGTCGTCAACCGGAACGATCATGGTGAATCCGGGGTCGCCCCCCGACAAGGACGAGCCCCCGCACGCGGTCGCGTGCGGGGGCTCGTCGTGCTGCCGGCTGCGCGGGGGACCCGTGGGACCGGTGGTGCCGGCCGGTCCCGGCGGGCCGCTCCTAGTAGACGCTGACGCCGTAGGCGCTCAGGGCCTCGGTCACCGGCTGGAAGAAGGTCGTACCGCCCGACGTGCAGTTGCCGCTGCCGCCGGAGGTCAGGCCGTAGGCGGTGCCGTTGCTGCCGTAGAGCGCGCCACCGGAGTCGCCGGGCTCGGCGCAGACCGTGGTCTGGATGAGGCCGGAGACGATGTCGCCGCTGCCGTAGTTGACGGTGGCGTTCAGGGCGGTGACCCGGCCGCTGTGGGTGCCGGTGGTGGAACCGTCGCGGATGACGGTGGTGCCCACGCTCGGGGTGGCCGCGCGGGTGATGTCCACACCGTTGGCGGTGCCGGGCCGGCTGACGGACCCGGAGTACCGGACGATGCCGTAGTCGTTGCCCGGGAAGCTGGAGCCGGTCGTCGAGCCGATGACCGTGGTGCGCGCGGAGTTGGAGTACCAGGTGCCCGCGCCGTCGGTGCAGTGACCGGCGGTCAGGAAGTACTGGGTGCCGCTGCTGTCCTGGACGTTGAAGCCGAGGGAGCAGCGCCAGCTGCTCGCATAGATGGCGTCGCCGCCCTGGATGAGCTTGTTGAACGTGCCCGGGGTGCGCTTGACGGTGATCGCGTCGGCGTCGTCCCCGGCCTGCTGCTTGATCTTGTTGATCTCGGCCTGGGAGACGGTGCTGTCGACGGTGAGGAGCACCCGGTTGGTCTTGCTGTCGACGGCCCAGGCGGTGCCCGGGACGTCGGCCTTCAGCACCGAGCCGCTCACGCTCTTGAGCTCGGCGGAGCTGAAGGTGGTGGGGGTGTCCGACGCGTTCGCGCTGGGGACCGCGATCGCGGCGGCGGCCACGAGGCCGGTGGATACGGCGATCAGCCGAGTCCGTCTCGAGATGCCGTCGCGGGGGGTGGTGCGCTTGATCCTCACTTCTCGTTCCTCCACAAAGGAAGTAGGGGGCCCGCGTGGGGTTTGTGGGCCCGTGAGGCGCAGCCAGGGAGCCGGGTGCCCGGATTCCGAACACGTCGTGCTCCTGACAAGCGCTGTGGGAAGCGAGTATTCGACCGACCGACCGTTCGGCGCAAGGGTGTCTTTTGGCCGTCAACCTTTGAGCCGTCTAGGAGATTTGACCCGTGTACGGGATCACGCCACCAGTGGCCACGCCCGTTTCACGGCCGGTCGAACAACCGCGTGCTGTCCGGAATTCGCCCCTCCGAATAGCCGTCAGCAGTCGCAGCCGCAGTTGCAGCCGTCGCAGCAACCGCCTTCGCCGCAGCAGTTGCAGCACTCACAGCAGTTGCAGCAGTCGCCGCACCCGCTGCAGTCGGCGTTGGCGCAGGGCCCCTGCTTGTGTTCGCGGGTCCAGGGGTCCTCGTAGGTGCCGCAGCACAGCTGGCACGTGCAGGCGAGCCCCAGCCACACGGCGCAGCCGGCCAGCAGCCCGCGCCGGTCGCGGCGCGGCGGCCCGGGGGGCAGCGGACCACCGGGGGTGCCGGGAGGCGCGTAGGGACCGCTTCCGTGGGCACAGGAGACCGTACCGAAGGCACGACGGACGGAGTTGGGCAATTCATGCACGAGCAGCCGGTGCGCGAGACCGCCGTCCTCGAACTCCACCTCACGCAGGGCGAGCCGGATGCCGTGCACCGCGTCGTCGGCGAGCCGCCGGGCCTCCTCGAGCGGGGTCCCGGTGGCGGTGAGCGGGTTCCAGGCGCCCGAGGCGGCGTCGGCCTCCCGGTCCTCCACGGCGTCCAGGAGGTGCGCGAGGCGCCCGAAGAGGCGTCCGGCCTCCGCGAGCGGTGCGGCGTTGCGCGGCCGGCCGGCCAGCACCGCGGTGTGCGCGAAGGCGGCGGCCGTCGCGGTCTCGGTCGGCTCGGTGACGGTGAGGACCGGGGTGCCGGGCCCGGCGAGGGTCTCGAGGCCGGTCTGCCGGTCCACGGCGTCGACGAGGACGGAGGTGTCGAACCCGACGTCCGAACCGGTCCGCGCTCCCGCCCGGTCCCAGCTCGCCGCGACCCGGCGCGCGGCGAGCGCGACCGGCCTGCGCGCCAGCAGCCCGTCGCCGTCGGCGACGTGGTCGCGCACCTTGGCGGAGGCGAGGACGAGGGAGACGGCCGCCGCGAGCCGCGCGCCCTCACCGTGCGCGACGGACGCGGTGCGCATCCCGCGCAGCGGGCACGGCCCCGCGGTGCGCCGCCCCGCGTCCGGGCGTTCCGCCTGAGCCTCCGTCAGGACGGATATGAGGAGCCCGTCGTAATTGGTGACGATCCGCGCGAGCTGCCCGTGGTCCCCGCGCAGTGCGAGGCAGAGCCCGCACAAATGGGCCGTCCACTGGGCGGTGAGCTTTTCCCCGAGCCGGTGCCGACACGGCCTGACCATTCCGAACACGACGTCCCCCCGTGCAGTTGTACGACATTGAGCGGCGGCATCGTATCGGTCCCGTCGTTCACCCGTACGCACCCTTCCTCACCCGTACGCCGGGAAGAATCATATTTCACTCACAGTCAGCAGCCGTTTACACCAAGACCCTTGGGAAACCCGGACTCTCGACGGATCAGCTGTGCACCAGTACCGTCACAAACCCCCCGCGCGGCGTCTATCCACTTGGCGCGACGTCCGCATCATGGACGACCATAGGGATGCGGAAAGACAAGAAAGACCGCTGTGAGAGGAGGCGTCCATGGGATCGGTACGCAAGGCGAGTGCCTGGCTTGGCCTCGTCGACGACAACGAAGACGAGCGTTACTACGACGACGACTACTCCGACGGGACCGGGCCCGGCGAGGCCTGGGTCACCGATCCGCGGGTCAAGGTGGCCGCGGACGTCGCGGAGGAGAGGGGCCGCCGGATCGGCACGGTCACCCCGGACGGCTTCCGGGACGCCCGCGCCATCGGCGAGCTGTTCCGCGAGGGCGTTCCCGTCATCGTGAACCTCACGGCCATGGACGCCGGTGACGCCAAGCGCGTCGTCGACTTCGCCGCGGGCCTGATCTTCGGTCTGCGCGGTTCCATCGAGCGGGTGTCGAACCGGGTGTTCCTGCTCAGCCCGGCCGACACCGAGATCGTCAGCGGCGAGCCGGCCGCGCACCGTTCGGACGGCTTCTTCAACCAGAGCTGAGGCGGGGCCGCGCACCGGCCCCGCCTCTTCGGAGGCTCACCGGAAGGCGTCGAGCCCGGTGAGCGCCTTGCCCAGCACGAGCTGGTGCATCTCGACGGTGCCCTCGTAGGTGAGCACCGATTCCAGGTTGGTCGCGTGCCGCATCACCGGGTACTCGAGCGAGATCCCGTTGGCACCGAGGACCGTCCGCGCGGTGCGGCAGATGTCGATGGCCTCGCGGACGTTGTTGAGCTTGCCGAAGCTGACCTGCTCGGGACGCAGGCGGCCGGCGTCCATGCGCCGCCCCAGATGGTGGGCGAGCAGAATCCCCTTGTGCAGTTCGACCGCCATGTCGGCGAGCTTGGCCTGGGTCAGCTGGAAACCCCCGATGGGCCGCCCGAACTGCTCCCGCGACTTCGCGTAGTCGACCGCCGCCTCGAAGCAGCTCCGCGCGGCGCCCATCGCGCCCCAGACGATCCCGTACCGGGCGTGCGAGAGGCAGCCGAGCGGGCCCTTGAGACCGGTCACCTCGGGCAGCACGGCGTCGGCGGGCAGCCGTACGTCGTCGAGGACCAGCTCGCTGGTGACGGAGGCGCGCAGCGACCACTTGTGCGTGATCTCGGGCGCCGAGAACCCGGCGCTGTCGGTGGGCACCACGAAACCGCGGATCCCCTCGTCGGTCCGCGCCCACACCACGGCGACACCGGCCACGGACCCGTTGGTGATCCACATCTTGCGCCCGCTGAGCACCCAGTCCCCGCCGTCGCGCTTGGCGTGGGTGCGCATCGAGGCCGGGTCGGAGCCGTGGTCGGGTTCGGTGAGCCCGAAGCAGCCGATGACCTCCCCGGACGCCATCCGGGGCAGCCAGCGCTGCTTCTGCTCCTCGCTGCCGAAGCGGTGGATGGCGTACATGGCGAGCGAGCCCTGCACGGAGACCAGCGACCGGATCCCGGAATCGGCCGCCTCCAGCTCCAGACAGGCGAGCCCGTACTGGACGGCACTCGCGCCCGCGCAGCCGTAGCCGTCGAGGGACATGCCGAGCGCGCCGATCCCGCCGAGCTCCCGGGCCAGCTCCCGGATGCCGGGCAGCTCGCCCTTCTCGTACCAGTCGGCCACGTACGGGAGCACCCGGTCGGCGGCCCAGGTGCGCATGGTGTCCCGGACGGCCAGGTCCTCCGGCTCCAGCAGGTCGTCGAGACCGAGGGGGTCGGCGGGGTCGAAGGGGGGCGACTTCGCGGACGCGGACATGGGGCACCCTCCGGGGCCGGTGCGGGGGCGACCAACACTGCTGGTCGCGGCTCGGGGCGACGTTACGACGCCGGTCTCCCGCACGTCCACCCGTCCGGTGCGGGGTACGGCTCACACCTTCAGCTCGGAGACGCGGCGCTCCGTGGCCCCCCGCTGCGCGGGCACCTCCACGGCCGGCGGCTCGCACTGCATCGCGCGCGGCAGGCGCAGCGCCATCGCCGCACCGAGCAGCAGCAGACCCGCGCTCACCAGCAGGGTCACGTGCAGTCCGTGCACGAAGGAGTGGCGCGCCGCATGGCGCAGGGCGGCCCCCGCGGGTCCGCCGAGCCGGTCGGCCACCTCGTAGGCCTCCCCCAGCGAGTGCGAGGCCGCCGAGGCCGCCGTCGCGGGCACCCCGGGTATGCCGGTGAGGCCGGGTGCGTAGGCCGCGTTCATCACGCTGCCGAGGAGCGCGATCCCCATGCCGGCGCCCAGCTGGTAGGAGGTCTCGCCGATCGCGGCCGCCCCGCCGGCCCGGTCCGGCGGGGCCTCGCTGAGCATCGACTCGTAGGCCCCGAACAGCGTGGTCTCCAGGCCGAAGCCGAGCAGGACGAAGCCGGTCAGCAGCAGCGGCCAGTCGTCCCGCCCGCCCATCGCGGTCAGGAGCACCACCGCGGCGGCCGTGAGGCAGAAGCCGGAGCAGACCATGCGGCGCGGGCCGAACCGGCGCAGCATCCGCGCGCCCGCCAGGCCCGCCGCCATCGCCGCGATCGTCAGCGGCAGCAGGCGCAGCCCGGTCTCCAGCGGGGAGAGCCCGAGCACGAGCTGGAGGTACTGGGCCGCGATCAGTTCCAGGCCCACCAGGGCGAGCATCGCCAGCACGATGCAGCCCACCGACGTGCTGAACGCCGGACGGGCGAACATCCGCAGGTCGACCAGCGGATGCGCGCGGCGCCGCTGCCGGCGCACGAAGGCGGTCAGCAGCCCCGCGCCCACGAGCAGCGGCAGCACGGTCCACACGCCGACGTCGAAGGCACCGCCGAGCCGCTTCACGCCGAGGACCACCGCGAACAGTCCGGCGGCGGCCATCAGTGCGCCGGCCACGTCCCAGGGACCGCTGTCGTCGCCCTTCGACTCGGGCAGCAGGAGCCGCCCGACCGGGAGGCTGACCAGCATCAGCGGGATGTTGACCAGGAACACCGATCCCCACCAGAAGTGCTCCAGCAGGAAGCCGCCGAGCAGGGGTCCGACCGCCGCGCCCACGGCGGCGACCGCACTCCAGACGCCGATGGCGAGGGCCCGCTCGCGCCGGTCCGGGAAGACCTGGCGCAGGATCGACAGCGTCGCCGGCATGATCATCGCGCCGCCGACACCGAGCAGCGCCCGCGCCACGATCAGCACCTGGGCGTTGTCCGCGAGGGCCGCCATGCCGGAGGCGACGCCGAACAGGGCGTAGCCGAGCAGCAGGACGCGTCTGCGGCCGATCCGGTCGCCGAGGGTGCCGAAGAGGATCAGCAGCGAGGCGCAGACCAAGGGGTAGGCGTCGACGATCCAGAGCAGCTCCATCGCGCCGGGCCTGAGGTCCTCCGTGACGGCGGGGACCGCGACGTGCAGCACGGTGGCGTCGACGGCGACCAGCAGCAGGCTGACGCAGAGGACGACGAGCACCACCCAGCGGTTGGCACCGGCCCCGGCCGCCCGACGGCGCAGCGCGGCGGCCGTGGTCGTCCCGGACATGTACGTACCTCCCAGAAGTTCCCTCGCGATCGGCGGACTCACGGGGTCGGGGACTCCCCCGTGACCCGGCCGGAGGGGAGCGGTGACCTCCGGCCCGCGCAGCGAACGGCGAGTGACACGTCAGAGTACGCGAGTGGGGGCCGGGGACGAGTGACGGGCATCTCACAGCTCCCGCAGATCGATGTGGCGTGCACCACTCCCCTCACCGGGCCGCACGCACCCGCCGGGCGGGCCGGTTCCGCGCCGGGTCGATAATCGGGCGCGTGAACGATCTCGACGCGCGCGTCGTCCCGGCCCGGCCCGGAGCACTGCGCCGGGCCGCGCCGGCGCTCCTCGGGTACGCCGCCGTGCGCGCCCTGGGCCTGGTCGTGCTGGCCCTGTGGAGCGGGGCGCGCGGCAAGGACGCGTACACCCTGCTGACCGCCCGCTGGGACTCGCTCTGGTACACGAGGGTCGCCGAGTCCGGATACGGCTACGAGGTGCGGCTGCCCCACGGCGACGTGCACTCCGATCTGGCGTTCTTCCCGTTGCTCCCGTGGCTGGAGCGGCTGGTGGCGGCGGTGTCCCCGCTCTCGTACGCCGACGGGGGCTTCGTGGTGAGCCTGCTCGCCTCGCTCGCGGCGGCCTGGGGGATCTTCGCGGTGGCCGACCACGTGCACGGGCGCCGGGCCGGGGTGTGCGCGGTGCTGCTGTGGGCGGTGCTGCCGGTCGGGATCGTGCAGTCGATGGCGTACAGCGAGTCCCTGTTCACCGCGCTCGCCGCGTGGTCGCTGTACGCCGTGCTGACGGGGCGCTGGGTGACGGCGGGCGTCCTGGCGGGCCTGGCCGGGCTGACCCGCCCGGTGGGGCTGGCGGTGGTCGCGGCGGTGTGGGCGGCGGGCATCGCCTCGTCCCTGCGGGAACGCGCCTCCGCCCGGGAACACACCTCTGTGCGGGAACACGCCTCCGCCCGGGACCGTCCCCCTTTCGCGCGGGATCGCAGCGCGGTGCCGGAGGAGGGCGCGCGGGCCGGGGAACGCGCCGGCGCTCCCGCGATCGCCCGGCGCGTCCGGGCACCGGAGGGCGCCCCGCACACGACGGACCCCTCCGGCGTGCGCCTGCGCCGGGTGCTCGGCATGCTCCTCGCGCCCCTCGGAGCCGCCGGTTACGTCCTGTGGGTCGGACACCGGACCGGCGACGGGCCGCTGGGGTATCTGGACGTGCAGGCCGGATGGCGGAACGGCTTCGACGGCGGCTACGCCTTCGCCCGCTTCGTCGCCGGCAAGTTCACGTCGCTCCCGTCCGCCCCGGCGGGCCTCGGACTGGTGATCGGCGTCGGCCTGGTGGTGTGGCTGTACGCCGTCTGCGTACGGCAGCGCCAGCCGCTCCCCCTGCTGGTGTACGCCGGGGCCGTCACCGTGCTCGCCCTGTGCGCGTCGAGCTACTTCGGTTCGAAACCGCGGCTGCTGCTGCCCGCCTTCCCGCTGCTGCTGCCCCTCGCCCTCGCCCTGGCCCGGCTGCGTACGCCCAGGTCGGCGCTGGTCGTGGGGGCGGTCGCGGCGGCCTCGGCGGCGTACGGGGCCTTCTGGCTGAACGGCTCCGGTCCGCCCTGACCCGTCCGGACCCGCCGATGAGCGGCAAGGAAATTCCGCACCAGCCCCCGGTGAACGAATTCAAAAGCGAGATAAAACCCTCCCCCGGAATGATCAAAGGAATTGAAGTCCGCAGCATCCCAGGGTTTGCGGATTCACCGGCAATAAAGCTCCTCCTGAGAGGAATGCCACATCACATCGTCATCACAAAGAGGCTGATTCGACGGGGTTCCGCGCTCACTCGCTGTAACGTCGATTGGGTGCGTACCGAACGGAAGCCCACCCGTCTGGACCGGGTGTTCGCAAGGCTGGATCGTGAGCCGGAACGACCGGCTCACATCGGCGTGCCGCGAATGAGCCGGCACCGGGTGGTGCTGTTCGGCGCCGCCCTGGCCTTCTATCTGGCGATCGTGTGGGCCGTGCTGATCACCTCCTGGCTGGTCCGGCTGGACTGGCAGGTGATGTTCTTCCGCCCCTACCAGCAGTGGTCCGAGCTCCACGCCTTCGTCGACTACTACGTGGTCCTCGGCCAGCGCGGCCCGACGGCGGTGATGGTGGCGGCCTGGCTGGGCTGGCGCTCCTGGCGGCAGCACACCCTGCGTCCGCTGCTCGCCCTCGGCGTCTCCCTGCTGCTGCTCAACGTCACCGTCGGTGCCGCGAAGTACGGCATGGGACGCCTCGGACCGCACTACGCGACCGAGATCGGCTCGAACGAGATGTGGCTCGGCGGCGATATATTTCCCAGCGGCCACACCGCCAACGCCGTGGTGACCTGGGGAATCCTGGCCTATCTGGCCTCCACCCCGAGGGCGCGCCGCTGGCTGTCCGCACTGTCGGCCGTGACCTCGCTCGGTGTGGGACTGTCCACCGTCTACATCGGGACCCACTGGCTGAGCGATGTCGTCCTGGGCTGGGTCGCGGGCCTGCTGATCCTGCTGGCGCTGCCCTGGTTCGAGCCGGTGATCGCCCGCGCGGAGGCGCGTCTGTTCGGTCTGCGCACCCGCTGGCGGGCACGGGGAGGCACGGCGGAGGACGGCCCGCTCGGGCGGCCCGTCGTGCTCGAGCCGCTCACCGACCGCGCGGACACGGCTCCCGAGCCGGTTCCCGCGGGCCGCCCGGCCTCCCGGTCGCCCGTCTATCTGGCGCCCGGGCCGCACACGACCCGCGCGGAGCGCTCCCCGGTCACCCCGGCGGGCAGTCGCCGCCCCCCGCACGCGGAGCGCCACCCGCGCGGTACGACGTCGGCGACCCGTCCCTGACGGACGGCGCGGCGCACGCCGCGCACGCCACGGCCCCGGTTCCGGCGAGGGAACCGGGGCCGTCGCCGTGGGTCAGCCCTTCCAGGCGCGCGCCACCAGGCCGTCCCTCACCTCGAAGTTCAGCCGGCCCGCGCGGTACTCCATGGTGATGATCGCCCCCGGGGGCAGCGCCCGCACCGTCGACCAGCCGCGCTCGCGCGCGAGGTGCTCGGCCCGGTCCGCCGCGAGGCCGACATAGGCGTCCGGACTGTCGTGGGGTTCCGCGGAGGGTGTCGGAATGGGTGCCATGCGGCCACGCTATGCCCTGGCCCGGGAGCGGGGAAGCCGGAAGCGGGAACACCGGGCCGGATCCCCCGGCGGTCACACTTCTGTCACAGGATCACGACAGGTGTTCGCGACGGTGGCCGTCACCCGAACGGGCGGTTCGGTACACCTTCCGCAGGCATTCGAACGAAATTCCCGCGTGTCACGCCACGGTCGCGATTAACTCCGACGGAAAGTGCCGGGGGAAGCGCTCCCGAGCCCTCATTCCTTTTCCGTCGCCCCGCACGACCGCACAGGCCGGTGCGCACAGAAAACACGCGTTTCCGCCACACAATCCGCCATGTCCCCTGTCGGAGACCGGCAGGGGCGAGCATCATGGCGTGGGCCCGGGGGTACATGGGGCGCGGGCTCCCGGCGGGACCCGGCGCGCGAGAGGCGAAGGGGCGAGCGATGGGGACGCAGACCGTTCGGGCGGCGGTGCCGCCGGCGCGCCGGCGGCGGCGCGGGCGGCTGGTGATCGACTGGCTGACCACCACCGACCACAAGAGGATCGGCCACCTCTATCTGATCACGTCGTTCGTGTTCTTCCTGATCGCCGGCGTGATGGCGCTGCTGATGCGCGCCGAACTGGCCCGGCCCGGGCTGCAGCTCGTCGACAACCAGCAGTTCAACCAGATGTTCACCCTGCACGGCACGATCATGCTGCTGCTGTTCGCGACGCCCAGCTTCGCGGGGTTCGCCAACGAGCTGATGCCGCTGCAGATCGGGGCGCCCGACGTGGCCTTCCCGCGGCTGAACATGTTCTCGTACTGGCTGTTCCTCTTCGGCGGGCTGATCGTGCTCGGTTCGCTGGTGGTCACCGGGGGCCCGGCCGCCTACGGCTGGTTCGCCTACGCGCCGCTGAACAGCATGGAGTACTCGCCCGGCCTCGGCCCGGACCTGTGGATCATGGGCCTCGCGCTGTCCGGCTTCGGGACCATCCTCGGCGCGGTCAACTTCATCGCCACCATCGTCGGGATGCGCGCCCCCGGGATGACGATGTTCCGGATGCCGTTGTTCACCTGGAACACTCTGTTCACGTCGATCCTGATCCTGCTGGCGTTCCCGGTGCTCGCGGCGGCGCTGCTGGTGCTGGAGGCGGACCGGCGGTTCGGCTCGCAGGTCTTCGAGGCCTCCCACGGCGGAGCGATCCTGTGGCAGCACCTGTTCTGGTTCTTCGGCCATCCCGAGGTCTACATCATCGCGCTGCCGTTCTTCGGCATCGTCACGGAGATCATCCCGGTCTTCAGCCGCAAGCCGCTGTTCGGCTATCTGACGCTGGTGGGCGCCACCATGGCCATCACGGGCCTGTCGGTCGTGGTGTGGGCGCACCACATGTTCGCCACCGGCGCGGTGCTGCTGCCGTTCTTCTCCTTCATGAGCTTCCTGATCGCGGTGCCGACCGGCGTGAAGTTCTTCAACTGGACCGGCACCATGATCAAGGGCTCGCTCTCCTTCGAGACGCCCATGCTGTGGGCGACCGGGTTCCTGGTGTCGTTCCTGTTCGGCGGGCTGACCGGGGTGCTGCTGGCGTCGCCGCCACTGGACTTCCACGTCACGGACTCGTACTTCGTGGTCGCCCACTTCCACTACGTGGTCTTCGGCACCGTGGTCTTCGCGACCTTCGCCGGGTTCTACTTCTGGTGGCCCAAGTTCACCGGCAGGATGCTCGACGAACGGCTCGGCAGGATCCAGTTCTGGGCGCTGTTCGTCGGCTTCCACACCACGTTCCTGGTGCAGCACTGGCTGGGCGCCGAGGGCATGCCGCGCCGCTACGCCGACTATCTGGCGGCGGACGGCTTCACCGCGCTGAACACCGTCTCCACCATCGGCGCCTTCCTGCTCGGCATGTCCACGCTGCCGTTCCTCTACAACGTCTGGAAGACGGCCAGGTACGGCGAGAGGGTCGAGGTCGACGATCCCTGGGGCTTCGGGCGCTCCCTGGAGTGGGCGACCTCGTGTCCGCCGCCCCGGCACAACTTCACGACGCTGCCCCGGATCCGTTCCGAGTCACCGGCGTTCGACCTGAACCATCCGGAGTACGCGGCCGTGACGTCCCAGCCCGAGCCAGAGAGCGAGCAAGCCGGTCATGAGCCGCTCTGACCGCGTCGATCAGCCCGGCCGGCTCCAGCACCTCGAACTCGAGGCCGAGCAGCACCACGTGCACCACCATGACGTCGAGGCTCGCGGCCCCGGTCCGCAGCAGGCAGCTGTCCGGGCCCTCCGCCTCCAGCGTGCCGACGGAGGGTGAGATCCGCTCGGCGGCCTCCTCCACGGACACCAGCAGCCGGATCACGGCGTGCGCGGCGTACGCGTGCGTGGAGACGCCGCGGGAGACATAGGCGGCGAGGTCCTCCGCGGGCGGCTCGCGCGGGGCGAAGCGCGGCCCGTGCGGCGGCCTGGGGGTGATGCGGTCCGCGCGGAAGGTGCGCCAGTCCGCACGGTCGAGGTCCCAGGCGACCAGGTACCAGCGGCGTTCGGAGCACACCAGGCGGTGCGGCTCGACGGTACGGCGGCTCGGCGTGCCGTCGTGCCCCCGGTACTCGAAGCGCAGCCGCTCCGCGTCCCGGCAGAGGTGGGCCAGTTCGGTCAGCACGGCCGGGTCGACCGCGTCCGCGCGGGGACCGCGCAGCATCGGCACGGTGAAGGCGTTCAGGGCGCCCACGCGGCGGCGCAGCCGGTCCGGCAGCACCTGCTCCAGCTTGGCGAGGGCCCGTACGGAGGTCTCGCCGATGCCCTCGACGCCCTGCCCGGCGGCGGTGCGCAGCCCGACGGCGACGGCCACGGCCTCCTCGTCGTCCAGCAGCAGCGGCGGCAGTTCGGCGCCCGCGCCCAGCCGGTAGCCGCCGCCGGTGCCCGGACTGGCGTTGACGGGGTAGCCGAGTTCGCGCAGCCGGTCCACGTCCCGGCGCACGGTGCGGGCGCTGACCCCGAGCCGGTCGGCGAGATCGGCGCCGGACCACTCTCGGTGGGCCTGGAGCAGCGACAGCAGGCGCAGCAGGCGCGCCGAGGTCTCCAACATGGAGACGAGTCTGCCGGTCGTCGCGGACAGCCGCTGTCCTGGAGGGAGGGGTGTCAGGGCTTGTAGGGCAGTTGCGGCACCGTGAAGCAGGTGCGGTTCATGTCGCCCTGCGTCACCCAGCCCGCGCCGTCCCGCCAGCGGGCCACGGACAGACAGGTCCGGCCGGTGGCCGGCGGCTCGGGCGACCGCCGGAAGGAGACGGGCAGCAGCAGTCCGCCCGCGGTGTAGTCCCGGGCGCGGCCGACGCGGGCGTCGACGCAGGCGCGCGTGATGCCCGTACGGGCGCAGGACTCCGCCGCGTCGGTGAACCAGCGGGCGGCGGCCCAGCCCTCCAGCTGCCACTGGGAGTGCGTCCTCAGGTCCTCGGTGGCGTCCCGGAACGCGCGTACGGCCGGATGGCCGGTGTCCTCGAAGTTGCGGCTGGAGCCGGTGGCCCACAGGGCGTTGCGGCAGTGCGGTGCCTCCTTGTAGTCCTCGGCGACGGTGGACGTCCAGTTCTGCACGTTGGTGACCTTGGCGGTGACCCGGGCGCCGACGTCGTCCATGGCCCGGCACAGACGGGCGTTGCCGTGGCCGTCGATGGCGTCGAAGACCAGGTCGGCGCCCTGCTGCTTGAGGTCGGCGGCCACCGCGCGGAAGTTGGGCAGCGCGAAGTCGACCTGCTCGGTGACCACCTTGTAGCCCTCGGCCCTCAGGCCGCGTTCGACGAGCCGGGCGTAGGCGGCGGACGCGGACTGGTTGTAGGAGACGACGGCGGCCGTGCGGGCGCCGTGCTCGCGCTTGAAGTAGCGGTACACCTCGGTGCCGCCGTACAGCGTGCCGCCCCAGCCGGGGGTGCCGTTCCTGGGCGCCTCGCTGCCGTAGATGCCGTAGAGGTGCGGATAGGTGTCGTAGGCGGAGCCTATGGGCTGGCCGCCGATGTCGGGCACGCCCGCGCGGGAGACCCGGGGGGCGCCCGCGTAGTCCAGGGCGGTGGTGGCGACCAGGGCGACCACCTTCTCCTCGTCGATCAGCCTGTGCACGCACTCGTTGTTGCCGACGCCGCTGCCGCCGTCGTCGCACAGCCGCACCTCGACGCGCCGGCCGTCGATGCCGCCGCGCGCGTTGAGCCGGTCGAACCAGGCCCTCGCGCCGTCGCGCGGGCCGGTGAAGGCGCTGCCGCCGACCGGGCTGGTGGCACTGGCGAGGATGCCGACGCGGATCGGCTCGCCGGCGCCCCGGGTGGCCGCGGGCGGTCGGTCGCCGTGCTCGAAGTCGCTCTCCGGCAGGCGGCTGCCGCAGGCCGCGGTCAGGGCGAGGAGCACCGCCGCGGCGAGTGCCTCAGCAGCCCGGAATGTCCGGTGGCGAGCCATCGCCGCTCAGCTGCACCAGCGCGCACAGGGACTTGACGGACACCTTCCACGTGCCGTCGTCCTCGACGGCGACGCCGGAGGCGTCCGGGAGGGCGGTGGCGCCCTTGAGGGTGACCACGAACGTCACGTCCGCCTCGGTCGGCGAGGTGAACGTGACGTCGGTGACCTTCGCCTGGACCTGCCCGACGCGCTCGTCACCGCTGAACGCCTCGAGCACGGGGCCCAGCAGCTCGCCGTTCTGCAGGAGCTTCTTCTTCTCGTCCAGGGGGGTCTGGGGGTCGAAGAACTTCTCCCAGTTCTGCCGGATCTCCTGCTCGGCCGCCGCCTGGTCCGCGGGCGCGCTGCCCGGTGCGCTCGTCGTCCGCCCGGCCGACGGCGTGGAGGGCGGGCTGCCGCCGCCACCGCCGTCGTCGCCGCACGCCGCGAGTCCCGGCGCCAGGACCAGGAACAGGGCGGCGGCCAGCGCCGTGCCCCGCCCCGCCGCCCGTGGGCCGCGCCCCGTCCTCGTGTCCCCCCGCCCGGTGCCACTGCCGAGAACCATCTGGCTCACCAATCGGGTGTCGGTCCGGACCCTGCGCGCCCGGTGCTTTCAGGGTCGGCCTCCAAGGGGCATAGTGCAAACCATGCGGACAGTCCGACAGCGGATCGCGCACCCCGTCCTCCGGGCCGGCTGGGCCGCGCTCGCCGTGGGCGCGGTGCTGTGCGTCATCGGCTGGTACGGCGTCTCGGGTGAGCGTTACGCCGAACGGCAGCTGCCCTACCTGGCCTCCTGCAGCATCCCCGGAGCCGCGCTGATCGTCGCCGGGGCGGTGCTGCTCGCCCACGGCCGGGACGCGGCCGCCGCCACGCGCGTGGAGGAGCTGTACGGCCTGCTGGTCGCCGCCGAGCCGGCCGGTGCCGAGGAACCGGGGCGGCCGGCCGGCGGACCGGTGGCCGTCGGCGGGGAGATGGTGAGGGTGCCGGGCGGGACGCTGTGGCACCGCGCGGACTGCCCGCTGGTCGCGGGCAGGGCGGAGGCGGTTCCGGTGGACGGGAGGCTGGTCGCGGACGGCGCGCTGGAACCCTGCCCGATCTGCGCACCCGCCGAAGAGACCGGCTGAAGCCTCGCCGATGTCCTCGCTGACGTACGACCTCGCACTGGCCGGGCTGTCGGTCGGCGCGGCGGCGGCGCTCACCGGGATCGGCCTGATCGTGACGTACCGGGCGACCGGGGTGCTGAACTTCGCGCACGGCGCGATCGCGATGGTGTGCGCCTATGTGCTGCGCGGCCTGGTGGTCGACCGGGGCTGGCCGCTGTGGTGGGCCGCCGCGCTGACGCTGCTGGTGGTGGCGCCGGGGATCGGGGTGGTGCTGGAGCGGTTCGTGTTCCGGCCGCTGTCGGTGCGGGGCGGCGATCCGGCGCGGACGCTGGTGGCGTCCATCGGGGTGTTCGTGCTGCTGGTGGGCGGGGCGGTGCTGGTGTGGGGGCAGGGGGCGCGGGACGACGCGCCGGTGCTGGTGCCGGCGGAGCCGTGGGGACAGCTGGCGGTGGTGGCGGTGCTGGCCGCGGGGGTCGGTGCGGTGATCCGCCGGACGCGGTTCGGGCGGGAGCTGCGGGCCGTCGTGGACGACCGGCGGCTGGCCGTGCTCACCGGTGTGGACGCGGACCGGGTGGCGGCGGTGGGCTGGGCGTTCGGCTCGTTCACGGCCGGTCTGACCGGCGTGCTGCTGGCCCCGTACGTGCGGCTCGACCCGTACGGGCTACCCCTGCTCGTGATGGAGGTGGTGGCGGTCGCGGTCGCCGCGCGGATGCGCGGTCTGACGGTGGCGGTGGCCGTCGCGCTCGGCATCGGGGTGGCGCAGAGCCAGCTGACGCGGCTGCACCCGTCCGGGTGGGGCGAGCCGTTGCTGCAGGCGGTCGGCGCCAACCTCTTCGTCGTGGCGCTGCTGGCCGCCGCCCTGGTGCTGCCCGGAGCCGGCACGCGCGACGCGCTTCCGCGTCCCGCCGCCGCGCGGGTGCCCGCTCCCCCGGGCGCGTGGATCGTGACCGGTGTGCTGTTCCTGCTGCCGCTGGGCTTCGCCGGGCGCGATCTGCACACGGCGGTGCAGGTGCCGGCGCTCGGGGTGGTGCTGCTGTCGCTGGTGGTCGTCACCGGCCGGGGCGGGCAGATCTCGCTCGGGCAGGCGGCGTACGCGGGGCTGGGGGCCCTCTTCACGGCGCTGCTGGCGGCCGGCCGCTTCCCCGGCCTGCCCCGGCTGCCGGAACTGGCCGCGCTCGCGGTGGCGGTCGTCCTGGTCGCTCCGCTGGGCGTGCTGACCGGCTGGCCGGCGATCGGCCGCCGGGGGCTCGCGCCGGCGCTGGCGACGTTCGCGGTGGGCGTCGGGGTGAGCCGTTTCGTCTTCGACCAGCCGTACGCCACGTCCGGACTGTCCCTGGGCCGCCCGGCGGGGTTCGACGGCGACCGGGCGTACTACCTCCTGGAACTGGCCCTCCTGGCGTGCGCGCTTCTCGCGGCCCGGGCCCTGCGCCGGGGCCGCACGGGCCGCGCCCTGGCGGCGACGCGGGACCACGAGGCGGGGGCACGGGCGGCGGGCGTGCGCGTGCCGTCGCTGAAGCTCCTCGCGTTCGTCTCCGGTGCCGCGCTGGCCGCGCTCGGCGGCGGCATGCTCGGCATGGGGCTGCGCGCCTTCGACCCGGCCGCGTACGACCCCGTACGGGGCCTGCTGTGGTTCGCCGCGGTGGTGGTCCTGGGCGCCGACAGCACCCTGGGCGCCCTTCTCGCCGCGGCACTCCTGGTCGGCCTGGACGCGGGTACGCGCGGGGGCGTGGCGGCGGCCGTGATCGGCGTCCTGGCGGTCCTGTCCGGCCGCTTCCCGGACGGCCCCCACGCGGCCCTGCGCGACGCGGCGAACCGGCTCCGCCTCCGGCCCCGCCCGGCACCGACCCCCTTGGCCGCACGCCTCCGCGCCCGCCTGCACCCCCCGGGGCCGCCACCGGAGCCGCCCGGGGTCCCGGCGGGTGCCACGGCGGCGGGCGCCGGACCGCGACCGGCCGGTCACGGGCCGCCCGACCGTGGGGCGCGGGGCCCGGCCACCGGCCCCGCGGCTTCGGGGAGACCGTCCACCGGGCGGGCCCGGGAGCTGCCCGGCCGGGGGGAGCCGCCCGGCCCGGCGCGCCGCTCGGCGGAGCCGTACGCGCCGCACCGGCCCTCGGCGCCGGGCGCCCCCGCGCCGGCGCGTGCCGACGGGGGCGCGGCCCCGGCCGGGCGTCGCCGCGCGGGGGTCCGCGCACCGGCCCTCGGCCCTCCCGTGCTCACCGCCCGCGGTCTGCGTGTCCGCTACGGCGGGTTCACCGCGCTGGACGGGGTGGACCTGGACGTCCCGGCCGGGCGGGTGACCGCTGTCGTCGGGCCCAACGGGGCCGGGAAGAGCACGCTGTTCCACTGCCTGGCGGGGACCCTGCGCCCCGCGCGGGGGTCGGTCTCGCTCGGCGGGCGGGACATCACGCGGCTGCCCGCGCACGCCCGTACCCGGCTCGGGATCGCGCGGACGTTCCAGCAACTGGCGGTCTTCCCGACGCTGACCGTCGCCGAGAACGTGCGCGTCGGCGCCGAGCAGGGCGGGCCGCGCGATCCCGGCGCGGTGGAGCGGACGCTGCGGCTCCTCGGGCTCGACGGGCCGATGAGGGCGCGGCCCGCCGCCGGGCTGCCCACCGGGACGCTGCGCCGGGTGGAGCTCGCGCGGGCCCTCGCCGCCGCCCCGCGCGTGCTGCTGCTCGACGAACCCGCCGCCGGTCTCGACACCGCCGAGGTCACCGCGCTGGCCCGGGTCCTGGGGGCACTGGCCGCCGACGGCACGGCGCTCCTGGTGGTGGAGCACGATCTCGACCTGGTCGCCGGCCTCGCCGACGTCGTGCACGTGATGGGGGCGGGCCGGATCGTCGCCTCCGGACCGCCCGGGGACGTCCTGGACACCCTCGGGGAGGCGACCGGCCCGTGACCGTCATCGCCCTGCGCCACGCGCGCGTGCGTCACGGCCCCCTGGAGGCCCTGCACGGCGTCACCCTCGCCGCACCCGGCCCCGGCCTCACCGTGCTGCTGGGCCGCAACGGATCCGGCCGTACGACCGCCCTGCGCGCGCTGGCCGGCGACGTGCCGCTGTCCGGCGGGGCCGTGGTGTGGGACGGGCGGGACGTGACCGGCGTACCGGCGTACGAGCGGGCCCGGCGCGGGCTGTGCCTGGTGCCGGAGCGGCGGGCGGTGTTCGGTTCCCTCACCGTGCGGGAGAACCTCGCCCTCGCCGGCCCCGACCCCGCTCGCGCCCTCGACGCCTACCCGCGGCTGCGACCGCTGCTGGAGCGCCGGGCCGGCACGCTCTCCGGAGGCGAGCAGCGGATGCTGGCCCTGTGCCGGGCGTTGTCGCCACGCGCGCGCGTGGTGCTCGTCGACGAGCCCGCCCAGGGCCTGTCGCCGGCGGTCGCGGCCCGCACGTACGCGCTGCTGGGCGCGCTCGACGCGTGCGTGGTCGTCGCCGAGCAGCGGCTGCCGCCCGCCCTGCACGGCCGGCCCGCCTTCGTGTACGTACTGCGCCGGGGCGCGGTGGTGTTCGCCGGGGAGGCGGGCGAACTCGGCCGGTCCGCCTCCGCGCGGCAGCCGTAGGGGGGCGACCCGGATCCCGCGAGGCCCCTGGTGCCGGGACCGGCCAACGCCCCGTCGTGCCAGGCCAGTTGCTCCTTACCTCGGGTAGCGGTGCTTTTCGGCCACCCACTTCATTCCCCGATTTCAGGATTTTTCGACCAGCGGACAGGGTGGTCAGTGCGCCACCCCGCCTCCTCAACGGCATTACAGCAAGGTGCAGTTGACGATGACTGGCCGATTCCGCGCCGCGCGCGACCGCGTGCGCTGGTTGGTTCGATTCCGTTCGCCCCGGGGCGTGACTACCGCCACGGATCGCCCGTTGTCTTCTTCATGAGCCGGGGACCCGCCCGGACCACGGGCCGGGAGCCAACCGGCCTCGCCACGCACCGCATCCCGAGGGAGCCACCCGTGCCGCGCATGCTCGACGTCAGCGACGAGGTACGCGCCGAGATCGGCGACGAAGAAGCAGCCCGCCTGCTCGCCGGAGAGTCCGCCCCGGGCAGTTACGACTGCACCTCCTGCCGCACCCCGGGCGACCCCGAGCAGGAGCGCACCAGCACCGTCCTGTTCGTCGGGGACGAGACCGCCGTCCTCGCCTTCGCCCACGCCGGCTGCCTGCCCTCGCAGGTCGTCCAGGTCACCGAGGAACAGCTCCAGGGGGCGGTGCGGGCCATCGGCGGCGACACCGGGGAACCGGCCTCCGCGAAGGGCGCCCCCGAACAGGCCGTGCTCGGGGTGACCAGCGGACTGGTCCTGATCTCCGGGGAGTTGCACCCGGCGCTGGTCGTGGAGCCGACCGCGCCGGTCGCGCGGCCCGGTTCGCCCGGGGCCGGCGACGACTTCCTGCCGCTCCTCATCGAGCAGGGCTTCATGCCCCTGACCGAGCTGTCGGCCGTACCGCCGGCGCTGCACGGCTGGTCGGTCCTGCTCGCCGCGGGGCAGCTGCACGCCGTGCTCCAGCCGAACCCGGGCGGCGGCCGTCCGGTGGCCTGGTGGCAGGCGCACCGGCCGCTCCAGGTCACCGACGGCTGGCGGTCGGCCGCCAACAAGCACCGGCAGGTGCTGATGTTCGCGGCCCCGGTCGGCTCGATCGGCCGCCAGCCGCGCGAGGACCTGCTGCGCGACGCGCTGGACAAGGCGGCGGCGAACGGCAAGCTCGTCGCCGCCGCGCTGCCCCTCGCCGGCCTCTGACCGACCCCGCCGGCACCCGGCCGGAGCGCCGTCGGCGAATGCCGCAAAAGGGCCGCATCCCATACGGCACGGGGTCGTTTGGACATACGTGCACGCATACGACGTTCCCCGCCGCCAGTCCCTCGCCTCGGTCCCCGCACCCGTGCGCCCGGCGCAGGTCTCCCGGAGCGGCCTCTCGGCCACGCCGATCTACGACGCCCTCTACACCGAGTACGTCAAGTCCTTCCGTTCGCTGCCGGGTGACCGCAGCGGCGAGGAGGAACTGGGCTTCACCGCCTTCGGGAACATCCCGCACAGTACGGGCTCGTACGGCGGCCACAGCCCGAGCACGTTCGGCGCCTCCCCCGTGGACGGCGCCCCCGGCGCGGGGGCGGGCGGCGGACGCCAGGGCGCCGGACCGCAGTGGCAGCGGGTCGGCGCGGTCGGCCGGACCGCCTCCGGGATGCACCACGTGCCGGCCGGACTGCCGCCGGCCCCGCGCCGGGGCGCCTGACCCGGGGCACGGCGAAGGGGCGGCCCCGGTGGGGCCGCCCCTTCGCCGTGCCTGCCGTCGGCTACTTCTTCTTCCCGCGCTTCTCGCGCACCCGCACGGAGATGTGGATCGGCGTCCCCTCGAAGCCGAACTCCTCCCGCAGCCGACGCTCGATGAACCGCCGGTAGCCGGCCTCGATGAAGCCGGAGGCGAACAGCACGAACCGCGGCGGCTTGGTACCCGCCTGGGTGCCGAACAGGATGCGCGGCTGCTTGCCGCCCCGCACGGGGTGCGGGTGAGCGGCGACCAGCTCGCCGAGGAAGGCGTTCAGCCTGCCCGTCGGGACCCGGGTCTCCCAGCCCTCCAGGGCCGTCTCGATGGCGGGGACCAGCTTCTCCATGTGCCGGCCGGTGCGCGCCGAGACGTTGACCCGCGGCGCCCACGCCACCTGGCCGAGCTCGGTCTCGATCTCCCGCTCCAGGTAGTAGCGGCGCTCCTCGTCGAGGGTGTCCCACTTGTTGTACGCGAGGACGAGGGCGCGGCCCGCCTCCACGGCCATGGTGACGATCCGCTGGTCCTGCACCGAGATGGAGTCGGCGGCGTCGATGAGGACGACGGCCACCTCCGCCTTCTCGACGGCGGCGGCGGTGCGCAGCGAGGCGTAGTAGTCGGCGCCCTGCTGGAGGTGGACGCGCTTGCGGATGCCCGCCGTGTCGACGAACTTCCAGGTCTTGCCGCCGAGTTCGATCATCTCGTCGACCGGGTCACGGGTGGTGCCGGCGAGTTCGTTGACCACGACCCGGTCCTCGCCCGCGACCTTGTTCAGCAGCGAGGACTTGCCGACGTTGGGCCTGCCGATCAGGGCGACCCGGCGCGGGCCGCCGACGGCGGTGCCGAAGGTCTGCGCCGGGGCCTGGGGCAGCACCTCCAGGACCTGGTCCAGCATGTCGCCGGTGCCGCGGCCGTGCAGGGCGGAGACCGGGTACGGCTCCCCCAGGCCCAGGGACCACAGGTACGCGGCGTCGGCCTCGCCGCTCGGGCCGTCCACCTTGTTGGCGCACAGCACGACCGGCTTGCCGGCCTTGCGCAGCAGCCGGACGACGGCCTCGTCGGTGTCGGTCGCGCCGACCTTGGCGTCCACGACGAAGACGACCGCGTCGGCGGCCTCGATGGCGTACTCGGCCTGGGCGGCCACGGAGGCGTCGATGCCGAGGACGTCCTGCTCCCAGCCGCCGGTGTCGACGACCTTGAAGCGGCGGCCCGCCCACTCGGCCTCGTAGGTGACGCGGTCGCGGGTGACGCCCGGCTTGTCCTCGACGACCGCCTCGCGGCGGCCGATGATGCGGTTCACGAGGGTCGACTTGCCGACGTTGGGACGGCCGACGACGGCGAGCACGGGCAGCGGACCGTGGCCCGCCGCCTCGATGGCGCCCTCGATGTCCTCGAGGTCGAAGCCCTCCTCCGCGGCGAGCTCCATGAACTCCGCGAACTCGGCATCGCCCAGCGCCCCGTGGTCGTGCTCGTGCGCACCCTCGTACGCGTCCGAGCCGTCGGGCTGGATGTGGTCGTTCATGAAGTCGGTACCTCGTCGTTCATCGTGGTGATCGGTGGACCACCGCAGTCGGCGGTGGTCCACTACTCAAGTGTTGCTCAGCGCCCGGTGAGGCGCCTGGCGTTTTCCAGGTGCGCGGTGAGCTGCTTCTGGATGCGTTCGGTCGCCTCGTCCAGCGCCGTGCGCGTACGTCTGCCGCTTCCGTCGCCGGCGTCGAAGGGGTCGCCGAAGACGACGTCGACGCGGGAGCGCAGCGGGGGCAGCGCCTTTATCAACCGTCCGGACCGCCCGGAACTTCCCAGGACGGCCACCGGCACGATCGGCGCGCCGCTGCGGACCGCGAAGTACGCGAGTCCCGCGCGGAGCGCGGCGAAGTCGCCCTCGCCCCGCGTGCCCTCGGGGAAGATGCCGAGGACGCCGCCCTGCTCCAGCACGCCCAGCGCCCGGGAGATCGCCGTACGGTCGGTGCTGTGCCGGTCCACCTTCAGCTGGCCGATGCCGGTCAGGAACGGGTCGAGCGGGCCGACGAACGCCTCCTTCTTGATCAGGAAGTGCGTCGGCCGGGGTGCCACGCCCATGACCATGGGGCCGTCGATGTTGTGCGAGTGGTTCACGGCGAAGATCACCGGGCCGGCCGCGGGCACCCGCCAGGCGCCCAGCACGCGCGGCCTGAACAGCCCGTACATCAGACCGACGCCGATGCGCCGGCCGACCTCGGCGCTCCGCACCGATGGGACGTCGGTCACTTCCCGGCCCGCTTCTCCTCGACGAGGGTGACGACACACTCGATGACCTGCTGGAGCGTGAGGTCGGTGGTGTCCACCTCGACGGCGTCGCCGGCCTTGGCCAGCGGGGAGGTCTTGCGGCCGGCGTCGGCCGCGTCCCGCTTGATCAGGGCCTCGCGGGTGGTGTTCAGGTCGGCGCCCTTGAGCTCGCCACTGCGGCGGGCGGCACGGGCCTCCGCGCTGGCGGTGAGGAAGATCTTCAGGTCGGCGTCGGGCAGCACGGTGGTGCCGATGTCGCGGCCTTCGACGACGATGCCGGTGACGGCGGAGGCGGCGATGGACCGCTGCAGCTCGGTGATCCGGGTCCGTACCTCGGGGACCGCGGAGACCGCGCTGACCTTGGAGGTGACGTCCTGTCCGCGGATCGGGCCGGCCACGTCGACGCCGTCGACGGTGATCGTCGGGTCCTGGGGGTCCGTACCGGAGACGATCTCGGGCTTCCCGGCGACGGCGGCGATCGCGGACGGGTCGTCTATGTCGATGCCGTTGGTCACCATCCACCAGGTGATCGCCCGGTACTGGGCGCCGGTGTCCAGGTAGCTCAGGCCGAGCTGCGCCGCCACGGCTTTCGACGTGCTCGACTTGCCCGTGCCGGAGGGGCCGTCGATGGCGACAATCACGGGCTGGGCGGCGCCGTTTTCCACGGGGGAACACCTTCCTGGTGCGGTGGAGTGGTGTGTGCGGGGCGCGGACACGCCCCGCACCAGGTTACCGGCCCCCCGGAACCCTTCCGACAAGCGGACGATCAGGCCCTGCGGGGGAAGAGCAGCCCCCGGGCCCTCCCCCGCTCCGGACCGTCACTGCCGGATCGCCCAGCCCCGCTCCCGCAGTCCCGCGGTGAGGACCGGGGCCGCCTTGGGCTCCACCAGGAGCTGGACCAGGCCGGCCTGCTGTCCGGTGGCGTGCTCGATGCGGACGTCCTCGATGTTGACGCCGGCGCGCTCGGCGTCCGCGAAGATGCGGGCCAGCTGGCCGGGCTGGTCGTCGATGAGCACCGTCACGGTCTCGTAGACGCGCGGCGCGGAGCCGTGCTTGCCCGGGACGCGGACCTGGCCGGCGTTGCCGCGGCGCAGCACGTCCTCGATGCCGGTGCTGCCCTCGCGGCGCTTGTCCTCGTCGGAGGACTGCAGCGCGCGCAGGGCGCGCACGGTCTCCTCCAGGTCGGCGGCGACGTCCGTGAGCAGGTCGGCGACCGGCCCGGGGTTCGCGGAGAGGATGTCGATCCACATCCGGGGGTCGGAGGCGGCGATCCGGGTCACGTCCCGGATACCCTGCCCGCACAGTCGTACGGCGGCCTCCTCGGCGTGCTCCAGGCGCGCGGCGACCATGCTGGACACCAGGTGCGGCATGTGGGAGACGAGGGCCACGGCCCGGTCGTGGGCGTCGGCGTCCATGACGACGGGCACGGCCCTGCAGTACGAGACCAGCTCCAGGGCGAGGTTCAGCACCTCGGTGTCGGTGTCCCGGGTCGGGGTCAGCACCCAGGGACGCCCTTCGAAGAGGTCCCCGGTGGCGGCCAGCGGACCGGACCGCTCGCGGCCGGACATCGGGTGGGTGCCCATGTACGGGGACAGGTCGAGCCCGCGCTCCTGCAGCTCGCGGCGCGGTCCGCCCTTGACGCTGGCCACGTCGATGTAGCCGCGTGCCGCACCGCGCCGCATCGCGTCGGCGAGCACGTCGGCCACGTGGGCGGGCGGGGCGGCGACGATCGCCAGGTCGACCGGCCCGTCGGGCGTCCCGTCCGTGCCGGCGCCCAGTGCGGCGGCCGTACGGGCCTGCTCCGGGTCGTGGTCGGTGAGGTGCACGACGACGCCCCGCCGGGACAGGGCGAGCGCGGCGGACGTGCCGATCAGTCCGGTGCCGATGACGAGTGCGGTCCTCACTGGGCGATGTCCTTGCGCAGGGCGGCCGCCGCGCCGAGGTAGACGTGCGCGACGTCGGCGCGGGGCTTGTCGCACTCGACGTGCGCGAGGACCCGGACCACGCGGGGCATGGCGCCCTCGATGTCCAGTTCCTGGGCGCAGATCAGGGGGACGTCGACGATGCCGAGACTGCGGGCGGCGACGGCCGGGAAGTCGCTGTGCAGGTCGGGCGTGGCCGTGAACCAGAGGCTGATGAGGTCGTCGGTGTGCAGGCCGTTGCGCTCCAGGATCGCGGTGAGCAGCGCGCCGACCCGCTCCCCCATGTGACCGGCCTCGTCCCGCTCCAACTGGACGGCCCCCCGGACCGCGCGTACCGCCACGACGATGCTCCTTGCTGACGTGCGTGTGTGCTGTTCGGTCATCCAGCGTAGTCAGCCCGCGCCGGGGCGGCGCCGGGCGCTCGCCCGCTGAGACGGGTGATATGAGCGTTTGAAACGCTTTGTCGTGAGTTGCTTCCTGTTCGGCGCATTCGGTGTCAGGATGCGGGAACCGCGACCCCGGGAGTGATGACATGGCCCTTCGTGCGACGCGCCGCACGGTCCTTCTGGCGACAGGTGGGGCGGCACTGGCCGCGGGCTGCGGCCCGGACGGCGGGGACGGCGGCGCGAACGGCAGCGGGGGCGGCGGCACGGACGGAGCCTCGCCGGACACCGCCGGGCAGGAACTGGCCTCGACCGCCGGCGTACCGGTGGGCGGGGGCACGGTCATCCCGGACGAGAAGATCGTGATCACCCAGCCGGAGGAGGGCGGTTTCAAGGCCTTCTCGGCGATCTGCACCCACCAGGGCTGTGTCGTGGCCGACGTCGCGGACGGCACCGTCAACTGCGCCTGTCACGGCAGCCGCTTCAGGATCACCGACGGCTCGGTGGCACAGGGCCCCGCGACCCGGCCCCTGCCCGAGGAGCCGATCACGGTGGAGGGAAATTCGATCCGCCGGGCGTGATCCACCGCGTACGCTCCCGGGCATGCGCCCCGAGACCCTGGTCGGCGACCACACGATCTACGCCTGCGTCATGGGCTCGCGCGCCTTCGGTCTGGCCACGGAGTCCAGCGACACCGACCGCCGGGGCGTCTTCCTCGCGCCCACTCCCCTGTTCTGGCGCTTCGAGAAGCCGCCGACGCATGTCGAGGGCCCGGCCGAGGAGCAGTTCAGCTGGGAGCTGGAACGCTTCTGCGAGCTGGCTCTGAGCGCCAACCCCAACATCCTGGAGTGCCTGCACTCCCCGCTCGTGGAGCACGCCGACGCCACCGGCCGCGAGCTGTTGTCCCTGCGGGAGGCGTTCCTCTCCCGCAGGGTCCACGAGACGTTCACGCGGTACGCCCACGGCCAGCGCCGCAGACTGGAGGCCGACGTCCGCGCCCACGGCGTCCCGCGCTGGAAGCACGCGATGCACCTGCTCCGCCTGCTGATCAGCGCCCGCGACCTGCTCCGTACCGGCACCCTCACGGTCGACGTGGGCGAGGAGCGCGAGCCGCTGCTCGCGGTGAAGCGGGGCGAGGTCCCCTGGCCGGAGTTCGAGGCGCGGATGGCCCGCCTGGCGCAGGAGGCCGAGCGGGCCGCCCACCGCAGCCCGCTCCCCGCCGAGCCGGACCGCCGCCGGGTGGAGGACTTCCTCGTCCGCACCCGCCGCGCCTCAGCCCTCCAGGCGGATCCGTACGACGAGGTCGTGCAGGGCGTCGTACGCGGTGGGGGCGTCGGGCAGGGCTGACGCCGCCTGCGCCTCGTCCAGCACGCCGTGCAGCCGCTCCACGTCGGCCCGCGCGCGTGCGCGGTCGACGGGGGCGTCCCCGTGCTCGCGCTCCGCCTTGGCGGCGATCAGCTCCGGCAGGTGGTCCGGGGCGGCCGCGACCTCCCCGGCGAGGGTGGGCAGATGGGGCTGCACCTCGCCGGAGCGCATCAGGTGGATGCCGGTGAGCAGCACCCGGAAGGTGTAGAGCAGCGGTTTGAGTTCGCCGGTCCTCTCGAACAGCCGCCACTGGGTCCGCGCGAAGCCCCGGTAGTGGTGGGCGTGGTGGCGGGTGAGGACACCCGGGGCGAGCGCGACCAGTTCCCGGTGCGCGTCGGTGGTGTGCACGACCAGCGGGGACAGCAGCTGCTCCAGGACGTAGCCGTTGCGCCGCAGCATCAGGCGGACGAACTTGCGCAGGTCGTGCGTGACCAGGTCCATCTCGACGCCGTCCCGGACCCACATCCGGGACCGGGTCCCGTCCGGCTCGCGCAGCCCGACGAGGTCGGCGGCGGGCAGCAGGTGCACGCCCCGCAGGTCCACGTCGGAGTCGCGGGACGGGAAGCCGTACAGGTGCGCGCCGGAGACGGTGGCGAACAGCACCGGGTCGGGCTGTTCGGCGATCACCGGGCTCAGGTCGAGGTCCAGGGCGTCGGTCATCGGTCAAGCGTCCCAGAGCGTTCCCAGCGCCAGCAGGTCGGCCCGGTACTCGATGCGGTCCGCCCACTCGGCGGGCCAGGCGTCCGCGCCCAGGTACGCACCGGCGAAGGCGCCCGTCAGGCAGGCGATGGAGTCGGAGTCGCCGGCCGTGCAGGCGGCGCGGCGCAGGGCGGTGAGGGGTTCGTCGACGAAGAGGAGGAAGCAGAGCAGGCCGGTCGCCAGGGCCTCCTCGGCGATCCAGCCCTCGCCCGTGGCCAGGCAGGGGTCGGTCTCGGGCGAGACGGTGCGCGCGGCGTCCCGGAGGCGTTCCAGGGCGCCCAGGCACTCGTCCCAGCCGCGCGCGATGAAGTGCTCGGGGGTGGGGTCCTGGGCGCGGGTCCACAGGTCGCCGAGCCAGAACTCGTGGTAGCGGGTGCGGTTCTCGTAGGCGTAGGAGCGCAGCAGCCCGATCAGGCCGGTCGGCTCGGCGCCCTCGGCGAGCAGCCGTACGGCGTGCGCGGTGAGGTCGGAGGCGGCGAGCGCGGTGGGGTGCCCGTGGGTGAGGGCCGACTGCAACTGGGCGGCGCCGGCGCGCTGTTCGTCGGTCAGTCCGGGGGCCAGGCCCACGGGCGCGACGCGCATATTGGCGCCGCAGCCCTTGGAGCCGATCTGGCTGGCGTCCTGCCAGGGCCGGCCCTCGCGGGCCAGCAGGTGGCACGCCTTGAGGCAGGTGCTGCCCGGCGCGCGGTTGTTCTCGGGCGACCGCCACCACTCCACGAACTCCTCGCGCACCGGCCGCTCCAGCCGCTTCGGGGCGAGCGGTCCCCGGTCCATGGCCGTGCGCAGCCCCCGCCCCAGCGCGAGGGTCATCTGGGTGTCGTCGGTGACGATCGCCGGCCTGGGCAGGTCCATCCCCCGCCAGGGGCCGAACGTGGCGAGGATGGACGGGACGTCGTTGAACTCGGTCGGGAACCCCAGCGCGTCCCCCAGGGCGAGCCCGGTGAGCGCGCCTGTCGCGGCGCGCTTGGTGACGGTGGTCGTCGTGGTCATGCGGGGCGTCCTTCCGGGGTCGGCCGGAGCAGGGGCGGATGGAGGGCGGTGGCGGTGCCCGCGCGGTAGAGCGCGGCGGGTTTGCCCCGGCCGCCGGTGAGGCGCGCGGCGCCCGGGACGGCTTCGACGAAGCCCGGGGTGGCGAGCACCTTCCGCCGGAAGTTGGGCCGGTCCAGGGCGGTGCCCCAGACGGTCTCGTAGACCTGTTGCAGCTCGCCGAGGGTGAATTCGGGCGGGCAGAAGGCGGTGGCCAGGCAGGTGTACTCGAGCTTGGCGCCGACGCGTTCCCGCGCGTCGGCCAGGATGCGGTCGTGGTCGAAGGCGAGCTCCCGCGCGGAGTCGTACGGCGTCCAGCGGGCCTGTGCCGCGTCGCTGCCGCCGTGCGCCTCGGGGGCGTCGGGCAGGAGGGCGGCGAAGGCGACGGAGACGACCCGCATCCGGGGGTCGCGGCCAGGTTCGCTGTAGGTCCGCAACTGCTCCAGGTGCAGCCCGGAGACGTCCGTCAGCCCGGTCTCCTCGCCCAGTTCGCGCCGTGCGGCGCGCTCCGCGGACTCGTCCGGCCGGACGAAGCCGCCGGGCAGCGCCCACCGTCCGGCGTACGGCTCCTGGCCGCGCTCGACGAGCAGCACGTGCAGCGCGCCCGCGCGGAGGGTGAACACGGCGAGGTCGACGGTGACGGCGAAGGGCTCGAAGGCGTGTTTGTCGTAACCGTCCATGACCCGCACCCCCTTTTATAGTCACAACGACTATAAAAGGGGGTGCGGGTCGGTGACAAGCCTTTAGAGGTCGACCTCCTGCATCAGCATCCCGACCTCGGTGTTGGACAGCCGCCGCAGCCAGCCCGACTTCTGGTCGCCCAGGGTGATCGGTCCGAAGGCGGTGCGCACCAGCTTGTCGACCGGGAAGCCGGCCTCGGCGAGCATCCGGCGCACGATGTGCTTGCGGCCCTCGTGCAGGGTCACCTCGACGAGGTAGTTCTTGCCGGTCTGCTCCACGACCCGGAAGTGGTCCGCGCGCGCGTAACCGTCCTCCAGCTGGATGCCGTCCTTGAGCCTCTTGCCCAGGTCGCGCGGGATCGGGCCCACGATGGCCGCCAGGTACGTCTTCTTCACGCCGTACTTGGGGTGGGTCAGGCGGTGCGCCAGCTCTCCGTGGTTGGTGAGCAGGATGACGCCCTCGGTCTCGGTGTCGAGCCGGCCGACGTGGAAGAGCCGGGTCTCGCGGTTGGTGACGTAGTCACCGAGGCACTGCCGGCCCTCCGGGTCCTCCATCGTGGAGACGACACCGGCGGGCTTGTTCAGCGAGAAGAACTGGTACGACTGGGTCGCGACGGTCAGGCCGTCGACCTTGACCTCGTCCTTCTCCGGGTCGACCCGCCTGCCCTGCTCGAGGACGATCTCGCCGTTGACCTCCACCCGCGCCTGCTCGATCAGCTCCTCGCAGGCACGCCGGGAGCCGTAGCCCGCGCGGGCGAGCACCTTCTGCAGCCGCTCCCCCTCCTGCTCGGCGCCGGGGAAGGTCTTGGGCAGCTTGATCTCCTTCTTGCCCGCGTACCGCTCCCGGTTGCGCTCCTCGGCCCGCGTCTCGTACTCACGGGACGTGGCCGGGGCGCTGCGCCCCCGCTGCTGGGGCCGCTTCGGACCGCCCTTGGCGCCGCCGCGGGCCGAGGGGCCGCGGCCCGACTTCGGACCGTCCTGGGTGGCGCCGGGTCCCACGTCGTAGCGCCGCTCCTCCGGGCGCGGCTTCTTCGGACGGCCGCCCTGTTGGTTGTCGCGGTTGCCACCGGCGCCGCGGTGGCCACCGCCGCTCCCGCCGCGGCCGCCGCTGTTGCCACCACGGCTCCCGCCGTTGTTTCCGCTGCTGTTCCTGCCGCTGCTGCTTCGCATCAAAGTTCCGTCTTGTCGTCTGCGTCCTCGGAATCCGGGGCGTCCGGATCGAACGACGGGACCGCTTCCAGCGTCTCGGCCTCGATCGCCTCCGCCTCCGGGAGGAAGGGCGCGAGCTCCGGGAGCTCGTCCAGACCGCGCAGGCCCATCCGCTCCAGGAAGTAGTTCGTCGTCGTGTACAGGATCGCACCTGTTTCGGGTTCCGTGCCCGCCTCCTGGATCAGACCGCGCTGCAGGAGGGTGCGCATCACGCCGTCGCAGTTGACCCCGCGCACGGCGGAGACGCGGCTGCGGCCGACCGGCTGCCGGTAGGCGACGACCGCGAGGGTCTCCAGGGCGGCCTGGGTGAGCCGGGCATGCTGGCCGTCCAGGACGAAGCCCTCGACGGCGGCGGCGTACTCGGGGCGGGTGTAGAAGCGCCAGCCGCCCGCGACGAGACGCAGCTCGAAGCCGCGGCCCTGGGCGGCGTACTCGTCGGCCAGCTCGCGCAGCGCGTCCGCGACCTGGCGCTTGGGGCGCTCCAGGATCCTCGCCAGGTGTTCCTCGGTCGCGGGCTCGTCCACGACCATGAGGACCGCCTCGAGGGCGGGCCTGAGATCGAGCTCCGCGACGGTGCGCGGCCCGGCGGGGGGCCCGGTCGTCTCCTCGCTCACGGCTTCCTCTCTTCCTCGGGCTGCTCCGGCGGCCGGTCGAACTCGTCGGTGACCGTCGGCGTGACGTCCGTGTCCCCGCCGGTCCAGCGCACGGTCAGCTCGCCGAGCGCGGCCTCCTGGTCGAGGGCGACGGCCTTCTCGCGGTACAGCTCCAGCAGGGCGAGGAACCGGGCCACGACGGTCAGGGTGTCGTCCGTGTCCTCGACCAGGGCCCGGAAGTTCGCCTCACCGAGTTCCCTGAGCCGGGCGACGACGATCCCGGCCTGCTCCTGCACGCTGACCAGCGGGGCGTGGATGTGGTCGACGTAAACCTGCGGCCTGGGCCTGGGCTGCATCGCCTTGACCGCGAGCCCGGCGAAGCCCTCGGGGCCGATGCCGATGACGACCTCGGGCAGCAGCTCGGCGTACCGCGGCTCCAGCCCGACGGTACGGGGGTGGCGGCGGGCCTCGTCGTCGAGGCGCCGGCTGAAGATGCCGGCGATCTGTTTGTACGCGCGGTACTGCAGCAGCCGCGCGAACAGCAGGTCCCGGGCCTCGAGGAGGGCGAGGTCGGCCTCGTCCTCCACCTCTGCGGCGGGCAGCAGCCGGGCCGCCTTGAGGTCCAGCAGCGTGGCCGCCACGACCAGGAACTCGGTCGTCTCGTCCAGGTCCCAGTCGGACCCCATGGCCCGGATGTACGCCATGAACTCGTCGGTCACCCCGGACAGCGCGACCTCGGTGACGTCCAGCTTGTGCTTCGCGATCAACTGCAGCAGCAGGTCGAACGGCCCCTCGAAGTTCGCCAGCCGGACCGTGAACCGCCCGTCGTCGTCCTCACCGGCGCCCGCCCCCGAAGCACCCTGTGCGGAATCCGCCCCGGCCGCCTCCGCCGGCGCGGGTTCCGGTGCGCCGGCGGCCGGACCGTCCGGTCCTGCCGCCGTCCCCGACGCACGCACGACGCTCTCCGCGGCCGCGTCCTGCGCCAGGGGCGCCACCGGCCCGGCCGGTGGCGGCCCCCCGGGAAACATCCCGTCGCCCGCCCGCTCCACGGTCGCCGGCCCCGTCTCCCCGGGCACGGCGGCCCCGCCCTCCGGAAGGATCACCGGCTGGCCCGACTCCGCGGGCGACGCGAGCGGCCCGTCCTCCGGCGGGGTTTCCGCGGTCTCCTCGCCGGTCGCGGCCGGCTCCGCGGCCGTGGTCTCCGGTGCCGCCGCCGGTGAAGGTCCCGGAGGAGTCCCCGCGCCCTCCTCGGGCGTCCCACGCCCGGCGGGCGGGCCGTCCGACGTCGTGCCCGGTCCCCTGCCCAGGGTGCGCCGGCGGGGCGGCCGGGCGCCGGAGGCGGGTGCGTCGTTCGAGGTCATGGCCTCCGCAGGCTACCGCTACCGTCCCCGGAGACGTCGTACGAGGATGCTGGCGTCCCCACGGCTCTCCAGGTCGGCGAGGACCACGGCGACCGCCTCACGGACGATGCGGCCCCGGTCCACCGCCAGCCCGTGCTCGCCGCGCAGCACCAGCCGCGCGTGTTCGAGGTCCATCAACTCCTCGGCGGAGACGTACACGGTGATCTTCTCGTCGTGCCGCTCACGGCCGCTGGGCCGCCGTGACGCCGCCCGCCCCCGCTTGCGCTGGGCCGCACCGTCCTGCGCCGCCTGACGCCGCCCGGCGCCCGCCGCGTCGCGGCTGCGGGACTCCCCGGCCCCGTCCGGCTCCGCGTCCGCCGCGACGTGCTCCGCGCCCTCCCCGTCGCCGCCCTGCGCGGGCACCGACTGCGGCGCGTCCTCCACGGCGGCCGCCGCCGCGTCGCCCTCCCCCGCGGGTGCGGGGACACGGGCGTCGCCGTTGGCCTGGCGCCTGGGGGTCGACGCCTGGAGCGCCATCCCCCCTGTCGTACGGAAGAGTTCGTCGGCCCCCGGCAGACTCACTCGGCGTGACACCGGGCGAGCACCTCCCTGGCGAGCTGGCGGTAGGCGGCGGCACCGACGGAGTTGGACGCGTACGTGGTGATCGGCTCACCGGCGACCGTGGTCTCCGGGAAGCGGACCGTGCGCCCGATGACCGTGTGGTAGACGTGGTCGTCGAACGCCTCGACCACGCGCGCGAGCACCTCACGGCTGTGCACCGTGCGCGAGTCGTACATCGTGGCGAGGATCCCGTCGAGCTCCAGGTCGGGGTTGAGCCGCTCCTGGACCTTCTCGATGGTCTCGGTCAGCAGCGCCACACCGCGCAGCGCGAAGAACTCGCACTCCAGCGGCACGATCACCTTGTGCGCGGCGGTCAGCGCGTTGACCGTGAGCAGGCCGAGCGAGGGCTGGCAGTCGATCACGATGTAGTCGTAGTCGTCCATCAGCGGCTTCAGCGCCCGCTGCAGCGTGGACTCGCGCGCGACCTCGCTCACCAGCTGCACCTCGGCCGCCGACAGGTCGATGTTGCTGGGCAGCAGGTCCATGTTGGGGACCGCGGTCTTCAGCAGCACCTCGTCGGCCGCCATGCCCCGCTCCATGAGCAGGTTGTAGACGGTGAGGTCGAGTTCCATCGGGTTGACGCCGAGACCGACCGACAGCGCGCCCTGCGGGTCGAAGTCGACGAGCAGCACCCGGCGTCCGTACTCCGCGAGCGCGGCACCCAGGTTGATGGTCGACGTGGTCTTGCCGACGCCGCCCTTCTGGTTGCACATCGCGATGATCTTCGCGGGACCGTGATCGGTCAGCGGACCCGGGATCGGGAAGTACGGCAGCGGGCGCCCGGTCGGACCGACGCGCTCACGGCGCTGGCGCGCCGCGTCGGGCGCGAGCGTGGCCGCGTACTCGGGATCGGGCTCGTACTCGGCGTCGGGGTCGTAGAAGTGCCCCTCGGGCAGTTCGTCGTAGTCGGCGAAATGGTTGTGGGGCGCGCCACTTCCGTCGCCGGCCATGGCGTTCACGTGATGGCCATCCATGCTCTGGTGTGCTGGGTGAGTCACCCCTGGAGTCCGGTGACTCCGGTGGGCTGCGAAGGTGCGCACAGCGACGGAGCCGACAGCAGCGAATCCCGCGGGCTCCTGGTCCGGCGCAGGCATTCCTGGTTGACCACCCCCGGGAGTAAATGTCGACTCATTCACAAGTCGTCTTACCTCCTTGGTGACCAGGAAACTTCTGGACAGGTCAGCGTGGCACCATGCCGACGATTGGCGACTCTATGGCGTGTCGGCCGTCCGCAGCAACACAATCCGCCGGACCCGGCCCGATGTGTCGGCAATGAAACATCCCTCTGTCAAGGGCGTACGGCCGTCGCACGGCAGGTTTCACAGGTGTGCGAATCGGTAGAAGGGTTACGTTCGAGGCGAGTCGCCCCGGAATCAGGAAGTGACCATACACACATCGGGCCGGACCTCGCGGGGCAAGGTCCGGCCCGACACCTGACGTTGACGACGGATGTTGACCTGTCGCCTTTGCCGGTGGGCGACTTGGTCGACTTACCGTCCTCGCGACTCAGCCGAGCAGCGAGGCGAGTTCCACGTGCTCCAGGCCGTGGGCCTCGGCGACCTCCTTGTAAACCACCTTGCCGTCATGCGTGTTGAGACCCTTGGCGAGCGCGGGGTCACGGCGCAGCGCCTCCACCCAGCCGCGGTCGGCGAGTTCGACGATGTACGGCAGCGTGGCGTTGGTGAGCGCGTAGGTGGAGGTGTTGGGCACCGCGCCGGGCATGTTGGCGACGCAGTAGAACACCGACTCGTGGACCTTGAAGGCCGGCTCGGCGTGCGTGGTCGGGTGGGAGTCCTCGAAGCAGCCGCCCTGGTCGATCGCGATGTCGACAAGGACACTTCCCGCCTTCATCCGCGAGACCAGCTCGTTGGTGACCAGCTTCGGGGCCTTGGCGCCGGGGATGAGGACCGCGCCGATCACGAGGTCGGCCTCCAGGCACGCCTTCTCCAGCTCGAAGGCGTTGGAGACGACGGTCTGGATCTTCGTGCCGAAGATCCTGTCCGCCTCGCGCAGCTTGTTGATGTCCTTGTCGAGCAGGGTCACGTGGAAGCCCATGCCGATGGCGATCTGCGCGGCGTTCCAGCCGGAGACGCCGCCGCCGATGACCACGGCCTTGCCGGCCAGCACGCCCGGGACGCCGCCGGGCAGCACGCCGCGGCCGCCGTTGGCGCGCATCAGGTGGTAGGCGCCGACCTGCGGGGCGAGCCGGCCCGCGACCTCGGACATCGGGGCGAGCAGCGGCAGGGCGCGGCCCGGCAGCTCGACGGTCTCGTAGGCGATCGCGGTGGTGCCGGACTCCAGGAGGGCGTCCGTGCACTCCCTGGACGCGGCCAGGTGCAGGTAGGTGAAGAGGGTCTGGTCCTTGCGCAGGCGGTGGTACTCCTCCGCGATGGGCTCCTTGACCTTCAGCAGCAGGTCGGCGGCGGCCCAGACCTCGTCGGCGGTGTCCAGGATCTGCCCGCCGGCGGCGACGTACTCGCCGTCCGGGATCGAGGAGCCGACGCCGGCGCCGCGCTCGATGACGACCTGGTGGCCGTGGCGCACCAGCTCGTGCACGCCGGCGGGGGTGATGGCCACCCGGAACTCGTTGTTCTTGACCTCGCGGGGGATGCCGACCTTCACGTCGATCACGGTCCTTGGCTCAGAGGGTATGGGGTATCGCTACGCATACCCGGGCGCACACGGGCACACCGGGAGAGACCGCAGGAGATGGTGCGGCAGAGCCAGTTTAATGAAGGTGTTCCCGCTGTCTAGCCTTTCATTGCTTCAATCTTCGGCGGATGAGCTACGGATTTCGTAGGCGTTAGCTCCATGTTCCGGCTCGGAGTCGTCCTCCAGGGCCTCCTCTGCCAGCATGCGCTCGGCCGTGTCCCGGTGCAGCGCGGCCGACGCGGGGTCGCCGAGGTGCTCGTAGGAGTCGGCGAGCCGCAGGTGCAGCGCGGCCTGCAAGCGGGTGTCCTCGGCCCTGCCCGCCCACTCCACGGCCTCCCGGCAGGTGCGCAGCGACTCGTCGAGCCGCCCCGCGTACTCCTGCACCCGGGCCAGTTCGCTCAGCGCCCGTGCCTGTGCGGCCACGTCCCCCTGCCTGCGGTGTCCGGCGACGGCCGCACGCCAGTTGCGCAGCGCCTCGCCGTAGCGGCCGGCGTAGGTGTGGGCGGCGCCGATACGGCCGTAGAGGCGGGCGGCGTCCTCGCGCTCGCCGCGGGCCAGCCGTTCGACCAGGGCGCGGCCGAACCAGTCGGCGGCCCGGTCGTAGTCCCCGAGTTCCAGGTGGGCGCCGCCCACGGATTCCATCGCGCGGCCGGTCGCGTACGGGTCGTTCGCCTCGCGGCCGGCGTCCAGCGCGTCCCGGTAGCGCCCCAGGGCGTCGGCGGTGCGGCCGGTGCGGGCGTCGAGGTCGCCGAGGTTCAGCAGGGCCGCCGCCCGCTCACGGGGCAGGTTCCGGCGCTCGGCGACGTCGAGGACCAGGCCGTGGAGGTCGTACAGGTCGCTCGCGGCGGCCTGGGTGCCGAAGTGGGCCACCATGGCCCGCACCAGCTGGGACATCAGGCGCCGGGCGAGGGTGTCCAGTTCCCCGTCGGCGACCGCGAGCCGCGCGGAGGCCAGCAGGGCGGGACGGCGCACGCGCAGCCAGTCGGCGGCGGCCCGCGGGCCGGGGAAGCGCAGGGCGCGCGGCATGCCGAGGAGCTTCTCGCGTGCCTGGAGGCTGTCGGTCTCGGTGATCGCCCTGCACGACTGGAGCAGCCGTACGGTCCGTTCCAGCATCCGGGCGCGGGCCAGCTGCAGCTCGGCGGGCCGTTCGTGGTCCTCGGCGAGGGCGCGCAGCAGGGGCTGCAGACAGCAGGGCACCTCGTACTGCGGCAGCGACGAGCCCACCGCGCGCAGCAGCCCGTGGGCGACGAAGTCGTCCAGGGTGGCGCGGGCGGACTCCACCGAGCAGCCGGCGAGGGCGGCGGCGGTGTGCGGGTCGGCCAGACCGGCCGGGGCGAGGCTGAGCAGCCGCAGTGTGCGGGCGGCCGGCGCGGGCAGCGAGGCGTGCACGAACCTCAGGACGCGGCTGACGACGGTGTCCTGGCCGGGGTCCGTGTGCAGTTGCCTGGCGAGGTCGGCGACGGCGGCCTTGGGCCGGGCGGCGAGCCAGCCCCCGGCCAGCACCAGGGCGGCCGGCTGGCCCTGGCACTGCTCGGCGAGCCGCTCGGCGGCCCGGGGGTCGACCGTGATGCGCACCGATCCGGTGAACCGGGAGAGCACTTCCACCGCGGACTTGGTGTCGAGGCCGCCGAGGGTGCAGGGGCGGACGTCCGCGATGCCGGTCAGCGGCCCCGAGGAGACGGCGACGGCCAGGCAGTCGGGGTTGTCCGGCAGCAGCGCGTCGACCTGCCCGGCGTCGGCCGCGTCGTCCAGCAGGAGCAGCACCCGGCGGTCGGCCAGCGCGGTGCGCAGCGCCTCGCTCAGTTCGTCCTCGCCCGCCCCGGCCGGGGCGGGCGCCTCCAGCGCGTCGAGCAGTTCCCGCGCGGCGCGCTCGACGGGCACGCGGGTGCCGTCGGGTTCGCTCAGCCGGGCGCGCAGCACGCCGTCGGGGTAGCGGTCGGCGACCTGGCGTACGAGTTCCCCGGCGAGGGCACTGCGGCCGGAACCGGGCCGGCCGGCGATGAGCAGCACGCGCGCGCGGGGCGCCTTGCGGCCGGAGAGGGTGTCCAGTCCCGCGCGCTCGATGTCGGCGCGCAACTCCTTCAGCTCCCTCGTACGGCCCAGGAATCGACCCTCGCCGGCAGTGTCCCGAAGGAACCGCACACCGTCTGGGTCCACCGCCTGATCCGTCACGGGCCTCACTCCCGTCCCACCGCGCGCGCAAGCCCGCCGGGGCTCCGGATCGGGCGTTTTCCAGAGCCTAGTTCACGCTCTGCGACGTTCCCGGTGGAGCGCGGCGGACACATCCCCCGATCGGATCAGCCGATGGTCATATCACCATGCGCGCGGGGCGGGATCATGCCTCGAACGGACGCGCCGGCCACGGCGCCTGAGCCGGGCGCAGCGCGTCCAGGCCGTCACCGGCCCGTGCGGCGACCAGCGAGAGGACGCCCACCACCAGGCAGTTGTTGTGCAGCTCGCCGGCCAGCACGCCGCGCACCAGCTCCTCGACCGGGACCCGGGCCAGCTCCATGTCGGCCTCCTCGTGCTCGACCACGAAACGCTCGCCCTCGGCCTCGGACAGCCCCCGGGCCAGGAAGATCCGTACGGCCTCGTCGCAGCCGCCGGGCGTGGTGTAGACGTCGGTCAGCACCCGCCAGTCCTCCGCCTTGACGTGCGCCTCCTCGTACAGCTCGCGCTGGGCGGCGCGCAGCGGGTTCTCGCCGGGGACGTCGAGCAGGCCGGCCGGGATCTCCCACAGCCTGTGGCGCACGGGATGCCGGTACTGGCGCAGCACCAGGACCCGGTCGGCGTCGTCGAGGGCGAGGACGGCCACGGACCCCGGGTGGACCTGGTAGTCGCGGTGCACCACGGTCCCGTCGGGCATGACCACGTCGTCGGTGCGGACGGAGGTCTTGTTGCCCGTGAACGGGGTCTCGGTCCCGCGGACCTCCCACTCCTCCGGGGTGTCCTTGATCGTCATGGCTGTCCTTCCCGACGTACGGCGGTCGCGCGCGTGCCGTGCGTGAACATGTGCGAAAAAGTGGCCGGGACGCGCCCCTGGTGGAGGTCCGCGTCCCGGCCACCGTACAACCGGGTGTGCTACTTCGAGATCTTCCGCTCGACCGAGGCCTTCACCAGGCCCGCGAAGAGCGGGTGCGGACGGGTCGGACGGGAGCGCAGCTCCGGGTGCGCCTGGGTCGCGACCAGGTACGGGTGGACCTCACGCGGGTACTCGACGTACTCGACGAGCTTGCCGTCCGGGGAGGTGCCGGAGAAGACGATGCCCGCCTTCTTCTCCAGCTCCGCGCGGTAGGTGTTGTTCACCTCGTAGCGGTGCCGGTGCCGCTCCTCCACGTACTCCTTGCCGTCGTACACCTCGCGCACGATGGAGCCCTCGGCCAGCTTGGCCGGGTACATGCCGAGCCGCATGGTGCCGCCCATGTCGCCCTCACCGGCGACGATGTCGAGCTGCTCGGCCATGGTGGAGATCACAGGGTGGGCGGTGCCCGGGTCGAACTCGGTGGAGTTGGCGTCGGAGATGTCCGCGAGGTGGCGCGCGGCCTCGATCACGATGCACTGCAGACCGAGGCAGAGGCCCAGCAGCGGGATCCGGTTCTCACGGGCGTACTTGATCGCGCCGACCTTGCCGAGCACACCGCGGTCGCCGAAGCCGCCCGGGATGCAGATGCCGTCGACGTCGCCGAGCTGCGCCTGGGCGCCGGCCGGGGTCTTGCAGTCGTCGGAGGTGACCCACTTGATCTTCACGCGGGCCCGGTGGGCGAAGCCGCCCGCGCGCAGCGCCTCGGTGACCGAGAGATAGGCGTCGGGCAGGTCGATGTACTTGCCGACCAGGGCGAGGGTGATCTCGTGGTCGGGGTTGTGGACACGGTCGAGCAGGTCGTCCCAGGTCGTCCAGTCCACGTCCCGGAACGGCAGGTCCAGCTTGCGGACCACATAGGCGTCCAGGCCCTCGCCGTGCACGGTCTTCGGGATGTCGTAGATCGAGCGGGCGTCGGGGCAGGCGACCACGGCGGTCTCGTCGACGTCGCACATCAGCGAGATCTTCCGCTTGATCGCGGTGGGCACCTCGCGGTCGCAGCGCAGCACGATCGCGTCCGGCTGGATACCGATGTTGCGCAGCGCCGCGACCGAGTGCTGGGTCGGCTTCGTCTTCAGCTCGCCCGAGGGGCCGATGTACGGCAGGAGCGAGATGTGCACCACGAACACGTTGTCGCGGCCGACCTCGTGCCGGACCTGGCGGACGGTCTCCAGGAACGGCAGCGACTCGATGTCGCCGACCGTGCCGCCGACCTCCGTGATCACGACGTCCACCTCGTCGGTGGCCATGCGGCGGATGCGGTGCTTGATCTCGTTGGTGATGTGCGGGATGACCTGCACGGTGTCGCCCAGGTACTCGCCGCGCCGCTCCTTGGCGATCACCGTCGAGTACACCTGACCGGTGGTGACGTTGGCGGAACCGTCCAGGTCGCGGTCGAGGAACCGCTCGTAGTGGCCGATGTCCAGGTCGGTCTCGGCGCCGTCGTTGGTGACGAACACCTCACCGTGCTGGAAGGGGTTCATCGTCCCCGGGTCGACGTTCAGGTACGGGTCGAGCTTCTGCATCACGACGCGCAGGCCCCGGGCCTTGAGCAACATGCCCAGGCTGGAGGCGGTGAGCCCCTTGCCGAGCGAGGAGGCGACACCCCCGGTGACGAAGATGTGCTTGGTCGTCGAAGATTTGGGCGGCATGGCCAAGAGGGGGCTCCCGTGGTCGCGGCTTGTGGGTGCGGTTCCGGGGCTTTCTGGCCCACCGGTCCACGGGCTACCAGCGTATCAGCGCCGCGGGGCGATGGCTCCCGGCCACGCTCCGCACACGCGCCGGCACGGGGCGGGCACCGCACACCGGCCCCTCACCCCTTGGTCACTCGTTCGGCGGGGCCGGGTTGTCCGGAGCGGCACACAGATCATCTACGTGCGTCGTATCCTGCTCGGACACTCACTGCCGAGCCCGTCCGGCCGAACGGCACCACCCCCGCCCGTGACTTCCGGAACAACGTGGGCTCGTCAGTTCGTTGAGCAGAGATTGGCGCTTTTGCCTTCACGGCCGAGCGACTGCTTTGCTTCACAGCTCAACGACGTATTTCAAAACCCCTTGACCGCACTAGCGACAGCCCCCTCGCAGGGGTGACGTGGCCGTTCGACTGGAGTTGCACGTGGCCGGGCGCATCGAAGACTACGCACTCATCGGAGACATGCAGACCGCTGCCCTGGTCTGCCGGGACGGCACGGTGGACTGGCTGTGCCTGCCCCGTTTCGACTCCCACGCCATCTTCGCCGGCCTGCTGGGCACCGAGGAGCACGGCTTCTGGCGGCTGGGTCCCGCGCACGCCGACGAGGCCGAGCCGCCCAGGGCGACCCGGCGCGGCTACCGCGGCGACTCTCTGATCCTGGAATCGGAGTGGGACACCCCGCGCGGCACGGTCCGGGTGACGGACTTCATGCCCCCGCGCGACGGCGCCCCGCAGCTGATCCGGATCGTGGAGGGCGTCTCGGGCCGGGTGCCCATGCGCTCGGCGCTGCGGATGCGGTTCTCCTACGGCAGGATCGTCCCGTGGGTGCACCGGCACGAGGGACGCACGGTCGCCGTCGCGGGCCCGGACTCCGTGTGGTTCGACACCTCCGCGCAGACCTACGGCGAGTCGCTGACCACGTACGCGGACTTCACCGTCGCGCCGGGCGAGCGGATCGCGTTCACCGTCTCCTGGGAGCCCTCGCACAAGCAGCCTCCGCCGCTGCCGGAGCCCGAGCAGTCGCTGGAGGCGACCGAGGAGTTCTGGCGCGAGTGGGTGGAGCACTGTACGTACCACGGCCCCTACCGCGAGGCCGTGATCCGCTCCCTGATCACGCTCAAGGCGCTGACGTACGCCCCGACCGGCGGCATCGTGGCCGCGCCCACCACCTCCCTGCCGGAGGACATCGGCGGCGTCCGCAACTGGGACTACCGCTACACCTGGCTGCGGGACGCGGCGATCACCCTGTCCTCGCTGCTGCGCACGGGCTACCGCGAGGAGGCCCGCGCCTGGCGCGAGTGGCTGCTGCGCGCGGTGGCGGGCGACCCGGAGAACCTGCAGATCATGTACGGAATCGCCGGTGAGCGCGAGCTCGGCGAGGCGGAGCTGGACTGGCTGCCCGGCTACGAGAACTCCGCCCCGGTCCGGGTGGGCAACGGCGCCGCGCACCAGCTCCAGCTGGACGTGTACGGCGAGGTCACCGAGGCCCTGCACCTGGCGCACATGACCGGTCTGGCCCGCAACGACTACGCCTCGGTGCTCCAGCTGAAGCTGATCCGCTACCTGGAGGACCACTGGCAGGAGCCGGACGAGGGCATCTGGGAGGTGCGCGGCCCGCGCCGCCACTTCGTGCACTCCAAGGTGATGGCCTGGGTCGCCGTCGACCGCACCATCAAGCTGATCGAGTCAGGCGACGCCGACGGCCCGCTGGAGCGCTGGCGGCAGCTGCGCGACGACATCCACCGGGACGTGTGCGAGAAGGGCTACGACAAGGAGCGCAACACCTTCACGCAGTCCTACGGCTCCAAGGAGCTGGACGCCTCCCTGCTGCTGATCCCGCAGGTGGGCTTCCTGCCGCCGGACGACAAGCGGGTGATCGGCACCGTCGAGGCGATCCAGCGCGAGCTGTCCACGTCCGACGGGTTCATCCTGCGCTACCCGACGGAGGGGCAGCACGAGGGCGTCGACGGCCTGCCGGGCGACGAGGGCGCGTTCCTCGCCTGCTCGTTCTGGATGGCGGACGACCTGGCGATGATCGGCCGCGTGGACGAGGCGCGGAAGCTCTTCGAGAAGCTGCTCGCCCTGCGCAACGACCTCGGCCTGCTGGCGGAGGAGTGGGACCCGCACCTGAAGCGCCAGGTCGGCAACTTCCCGCAGGCCTTCAGCCACGTGCCGCTCATCGACACGGCCCTGCGGCTGACGGCCTCGGGGGCGTACGGGGGCTGAGGCCCGCCACCCGGGCGCGAGCGCCATCAGGGGTGCGCTCGCCGCCGGGGTCGCCCGCCGTGGCCGGGACCGGGGCGATCTCGTCCGGGCCGGCCGCCGCGCAGGCGTCCGTGCGGGCCCGCACGGTGCCGGCGTCGCCGATCAGGCCGACCGTGGCCGCCGCCTCGGCCGGCAGAGCCCGTGACAGCGCGTCGGCCCCGGGCCCGCGGATGTACCCGTGACATCCGCGCAGGTAGCGTCCGGGTATGGACAGCGGATACGACACCCGGGGCGCCGGGATCACCGTGCGGCGGGCGCTGGAGCTGCCCGGGCTGCGCAGTGGGCTGCCGGAGGTCGTGGCGGGCGCCGACCGGCTGCGGCGCACGGTGCGCTGGGTGCACGCCGGTGAGGTGCCCCACATCGCCTCGCTGCTCAAGGGCGGCGAGCTGCTGCTGACCACCGGCTACGGGCTCGGCACCCGCCCGGCCGACCAGCGGGCGTTCGTGCGCACGCTGGCCGACCGGGGCATCGCGGCCCTCGTCGTCGAGCTCGGCCCGCGCTTCACCCGGCTGCCCGCCGCCCTCGTCGAATCGGCCCGGGCGGCGGGGCTGCCGCTGGTCCAGCTGCACCGCGAGGTGCCGTTCGTGGCGGTCACCGAGGAGATCCACACCGAGATCGTCAACGGGCACTACGCGCTGCTGCAACGCGCGGAGGAGGTGCACCGCCGCTGCACCGAGGCGCTGCTGGGCGGCGGCGGGGTCCCCCGGGTCCTGGAGATCCTCGCCGGGTTCACCGGCAACCCGGCGTTCCTGGAGACGACCGACGGCCGGCTGCTGTACGCGGCCGGTGAGGGACCCGAGGGCGCGGATCCGCTCCAGGTCTGGGAAGGGCTGCGCGACCGGCACCAGGACGACCCGCCGGCCGGTTCGGCGCTCGTGGACGTGCCCGGCGGCGGCCCCGGCAGCGGCGGCGTACGGGCGCGTCTGGTGCTGCTTCCGGTGCGCAGCGCGCCGGAGCCGGTGCACCGTATGGCGGCCGAGCGGGCGGCCGGCCTGCTCGCCGTGGTGCTGATGCAGGCGCGTCAGGAGGAGGAGCTGGCCGCGCGGGGGCGCGGGGACTTCCTCACCGACCTCGCCGAGGGCCGCGTCGACGCGGCGGACGCGCCCGCGCAGGCGCGCGTGCTGGGCTTCAAGCCGGGCTCCGGACCGCTGCTGCCGGTGGTGATGCGGCTCGGCGACGCGCTGTCCCCGCAGGGCGGCGGCTGGGCGGTGCTGGCCCGCGCGGTGGGCGAGGAACTGGCCTCGCTCGGGGTGCCCGTCCTGCTGGGGGTGCGGCCGGTGGAGGGGCGGGTGCCGCTGCTGCTGGGGCTCCGCGCGGAGGCCGACCGGCCGGCGGTCGCGGACCGGGTGGCGGCGGCGCTGCGGGCCGGCGTGGAACGTGCGGGGATGCTGCGGCCCGGGGGCCGGCCGCCCGCCGTGGTGGTCGGGCCGGCCGGCGGCTGGGCGGCGGCGTCCACGGGCCTGCGGCACGCGGCGGAGACGGCGACGGCGGCCCAGGGCCTGCCGGACCGCCCCTGGTACGACGCCCGGCGGCTGGACATCGACCTGCTGCTGTGGCGGCTGCGCGACCACCCGGACCTGGCGGACTTCGTGGACCGCGCGATCGGTCCGGTGCTGGACCACGACCGCCGTTCCAAGCCGCCCCTGCTGCCCACCCTGGAGAGCTATCTGGCGCACGCCGGACGCAAGGCGGAGACGGCGCGCGACCTCCATCTGAACCGGCAGACGCTCTACAACAGGCTCGCCCGCATCGGCGAGCTGCTGGCCACCGACCTCGACGACCCGCACACGGTCCTGGCGCTGGGCCTGGCCCTGCGCGCCCGACGGCACGTGCCCTGACCGCGAGGGCCGGCGTCAGATCAGGGGCCGGTGCCGGGTCAACTCGTCGTACACGCTGAGCACCTGGGCGACCGTCTCGTCCTCGGTCGGCCAGGTGGCGGCCTGCCGCACGCCCCGCTCCCTGAGCAGCTCCCGGCGGCCGGGATCGTCCAGCAGCCCCGCGACGGCGTCCGCGAGCGCCCGCGCGTTGCCGTACGGGACGAGTTCGGCGGCGTCGCCGACGAGTTCGGGGATGCCGCCGACGGCGGTCGCGACGAGCGGCACGCGCGCGTGGAGGGCTTCCTGGGCGAGCGGGGAGCGCGCCTCCCACCGGCTCGGCAGCAGCGCGACGTCGGCGGCGGCCAGCAGATCGGTGATGTCGTCGCGCCGTCCGACGAGCCGGACCGGCAGCTCCTCGTCCTCGATCCTGCGCTGGAGTTCGCCGCGCAGCGGCCCCTCCCCGGCGAGCACCACCAGCGGTACGGGGTCGAGGCGCCGCCACGCGTGGGTGGCGTCCAGCAGGACGTCGTAGCCCCGGTGCCGTTCGAGGGAGCCGACGGCGATCAGCAACGGGCGCCCGGTGGCGCCGAGTTCGGCCCGGATCTTGGGCCGCAGCAGGTCGGGGTCGTCCGGCACCGGGGAGGTGCGGGGCCCGGGGAGGGACACGGCGGCCAGCCGGGCGTCCCGCGCGCCCGTGCGGCGCGCCCGGTCGACGAGGGCGGAGGTCGTCCCGAGCACCACGGCGGCCGCCTTGACGACCCGCCGCTCCAGCACGCGCAGGAAGTGGGCGCGCGGGCCGTCGGCGCGCGCCCGGTCGTGCCAGGTGACGACGAGCGGGGTGTGCCGTCCGCTGAGGGCGAGCACGGTGCGGAAGGAGGCGTGCAGCCCGTGCGCGTGGACCAGGTCGGCGCCCGTGCAGGCGGCCCGGAGCGCGGCCACCGACGCCGGGTCGCTGCTGCGCGGCACGGGCACGTGGTCGGCGCCGGCGCCGGTGAAGTCGTAGGCGCGATCCGCCTCGACGGGGGCGCACACCGTGACCCGCACGCCCCTCGCGACGAGCCCCGCGGCCAGCGAGCGCACATGGGCGCTGCTGGCGGCGTTGCCACCACCCAGCACCTGCACGGTGCGCAGCGGTGAGTGGCTGCTCACGGGGGTCACGTGGTCGGGCTCCTGGTTCGGTTCGTGCGGTCCCGAAGAACGTACGGAAGGACCGGGCGAGTTCCTCGCCGTACTCCGTCAAGGATGCCAGGCCGTACGGCCGTTCCGACCACGCCGGCGTCCCGGGCCCGGGCCCGCACCGGACCACATGTCACCCACACGAGTGACGGAATCTCATCCCTCGTCCGGTGCGGCCCCCGGCTACCCGTCCGCCCGTGCCGTCGCCAGCAGCTCCTCCGCGTGGGCGCGGGCCGTCTCGGAGTCCTCCTGGCCGGCGAGCATGCGGGAGAGTTCGCGGATGCGGTCCTCGCCCTCGAGCACCTTCACGCCGGACCGGGTGACCGAACCGTCGCTGGTCTTCTCCACCAGCAGCTGCCGGTCGGCGAACGCGGCCACCTGGGGCAGGTGCGTGACGACCACGACCTGGGCCGTCTTCGCCAGCCGCGCGAGCCGCCGGCCGATCTCGACCGCCGCCTTGCCGCCGACACCGGCGTCGACCTCGTCGAAGAGGTACGTCGGCACGGGGTCCGTGCCCGCGAACACCACCTCCACGGCCAGCATCACGCGCGACAGCTCACCGCCCGACGCGCCCTTGGCGATGGGCCGGGGCGGCGCCCCGGGGTGCGGGGCGAGCAGCAGTTCGACCTCGTCCACGCCCGACGGACCGTAGGCGACCGTGCGCCCGCCCACCTCGACGCCCTCGGGGTCATCGGTCTGCCGGATGTCGAACGACACGCGTGCGTGCGGCATGGCGAGCGAGGCCAGCTCGGCGGTCACGGCCGCCGCGAACCGCTCCGCCGCCTCCGCCCGCGCGTCCGTCAGCTCCTGGGCCAGCGCGCCCAGTTCGGTGCGCAGCGCGTCCCGCTCGGCGGTGAGCTCCGCGATCCGCTCGTCGTCGCCGTCCAGTTCGGTCAGCCGCGCGGCGCCCCGCTCGGCCCACTCCAGCACCGACGCGATGTCCTCGCCGTACTTCCGGGTCAGCCCGGTGAGCGCGGCCCGCCGCTCCTCCACCGCCGCCAGCCGCAGCGGATCGGCGTCCAGGTCGTCGGCGTACCCCGCCAGGTCCCCGGCCACGTCGCGCAGCAGGATGCCGACCTCCCCGATCCGCTCGGAGAGCGCGGCCAGCGCCGGATCGTGCGCCCGTACGGCCTCCAGGGCCCGCTGCGCGCCCATGACGAGCGTCCCGGCGTCCACTCCCTCGGGATCCTCCGGATTGCCCGCGAGCGCGGCGTGCGCGACCGCCGCGGCGGACGCCAGCGCCTCGGCGTGCCCGAGCCGCTCGGCCTCCTCCGCCAGCTCCACGTCCTCACCCGCGCGGGGCTCCACGGCGGCGATCTCCTCGAGCCCGAATCGCAGCAGATCGGCCTCCTGGGCCCGCTCACGCGCGCGCGTGGTGATCTGTTCCAGCTCCGTGGTGACGGCCCGCAGCCGCTTGTACGCCTCGCCGTACTTGCCGAGCGGCACGGCGACCGCGTACCCGGCGTACCGGTCCAGCGCCTGCCGCTGCCGGGACAGCTTCAGCAGCCCCTGCTGGTCGGTCTGCCCGTGCACGGCCACCAGGTCGTCGGCGAGCTCGGCGAGCAGCCCCACGGGCACGCTCCGCCCGCCCAGGTGCGCCCGGGACCGCCCCTCGGCGGAGACGGTCCGGCTGACCAGCAGGGTCCCGTCGTCGAGCTCGGCCCCTGCGTCCTCGGCGCGCACGACGGCCGCCGAGCCCTCGGGCACGGCGATCCGTCCCTCGACCACCGCGTTCCGCGCGCCGATCCGCACCAGGGCCGCATCCGCCCGTCCACCCAGCAGCAGGCCCAGGCTGGTGACCACCATGGTCTTGCCCGCACCCGTCTCACCGGTGACGGCGGTGAAGCCGGGCGACAGCTCGACGACAGCGTCGTCGATCACTCCGAGCGACCGTATCCGCATCTCCTCCAACACGCACCCGACCTTACGAGGTCGAGGCCCGGGAGTGCGACCGGCCCACCCTTGTCACCCACGCGGGAGCAGGTGCCCAGGGGCGCGGGGAGCTGCGCGAACGGCCACGACCGGCCCGCGGCCGCCGACACTCCGGAACCACCCCATCGAGAACGCTAGTGCGGCGCCCCGCGCCATCCGGACACGGGCAACGCGAACTTCGCGACCAGCCGGTCGGTGAACGAGGCGTGGTGCAACCGGGCCAGGCGCACCGGCACGGCTCCCCGCCGCACCTCCACCCGGGCCCCGGCCGGCAGCTCCACCGTCCGCCGTCCGTCGCACCACAGCACCCCCGGCGGGATGTGCGGCAGCACCTCCACCGCCAGCACCGAGTCCGGCGAGGTCACCAGCGGCTTGGCGAACAGCGCGTGCGCCGAGATCGGCACCATCAGCAGCGCCTCGACCTCCGGCCACACCACGGGCCCGCCCGCGGAGAACGCGTACGCGGTGGACCCGGTCGGGGTCGCGCACACGATCCCGTCGCAGCCGAACCCGGTGACCGGCCGCCCGTCGATCTCCAGGACGACCTCCAGCATCCGCTCGGCGGACACCTTCTGCACGGCCGCCTCGTTCAGCGCCCAGTCCGTGTGCACGATGTCGCCGTTGCGGTGCACGACGACGTCGACGGTCATCCGCTCCTCGACCTCGTACGCCCGGCTCACCACCCGGTCGACCACCTTGTCCAGGTCGTCCCGCTCGGCCTCGGCGAGGAACCCGACCCGTCCGAGGTTGACGCCCAGCATGGGCACCCCGGAGGCGCGGGCGAACTCCGCGCCGCGCAGCAGTGTGCCGTCACCGCCCAGCACGATCAGCAGCTCGCAGTCGTCCAGGCACTGCGGGGTGGCCTCCTTGACGGTCTGCACGTCGTCCGGCAGCGGCAGGTCGCGGGCCTCGTCCTCCAGGACCCGCACCCCGAGACCGGAGCGCAGCAGCCCCTTGACCACGAGTTCGGCGCTGCGGATGGCCGCGGGCCGCCCGGTGTGGGCCAGCAGGAAAACAGTACGAGCTCGGTTCTGTGTCAACGCGGCCCCTCCGCCACAGCACGGTCGATGTCGGCCGGGTCCAGTTCCGGAGCCCCGGCCCGCAGCCACAGAAAGTATTCGACATTCCCGGAGGGTCCGGGCAGCGGACTCGCCGTGACGCCCTTCGCGCCGAGCCCCAGCTCCCAGGCCCTGTCGGCCACCCCGCGCACGGCCTCGGCGCGCAGCTGCGGGCTGCGGACGACCCCGCCGCTGCCCAGCCGCTCCTTGCCCACCTCGAACTGCGGTTTCACCATCATCACCAGATCGGCGTCCGGCGTCACGCACCGCTTCAGGGCGGGCAGCACCAGTCCGAGCGGGATGAAGGACAGATCCCCCACGACAAGATCCACAGGCTCCCCATCGATGACCTCGAGCGTCAACTCCCGCACGTTCGTACGGTCCTTGACGGTGACGCGTTCATCGTTGCGCAGGGTCCAGGCGAGTTGTCCGTATCCGACGTCCACGGCGACCACGTGGGCGGCGCCGGCCCGCAGCAGGACGTCGGTGAAGCCACCGGTGGAGGCGCCGGCGTCGAGCGCCCGCCGCCCCTCGACGACCAGCCCCCGCGGCACGAACGCGCCCAGGGCGCCGGCCAGCTTGTGGCCGCCGCGCGAGACGTAGTCCGGGTCGCCCGCGTCCTCGGCGACGACGATCGCGGCGGCGGTCTCCACCTGCGTGGCGGGCTTGGTCGCGACCGTCCTGCCGACGCTGACCCGCCCGGCGGCGATCAGCTGGCTGGCGTGCTCGCGCGAGCGCGCGAGCTTACGGCGGACCAGCTCCGCGTCGAGACGGCGGCGTACGACTCCTGCCACGTTCGGTTCAGCTCCTGTGTTCGTGAGGCGGATCGGGCTCGGGGCCCGGAGGGCCTCATTGCGGGGTGGTGGTCGGGTGACGGGCGGGAGCCCGGGGTCCCGGGTGGGCGTCGAGCGCGGTGAGCGCGTCGCGCAGCCCCCGGTGCACATCCTCGTACACCTCGAGGTGGCCGTCCGTGGTGAGGTGGTCGGCGTCGGCCAGCCGCTCCAGGCGGGCGTCCACCTCCAGGTGGCCGGTGGGGGTGCGCGGCACGTCCAGGGGTGCGGGGGCGGCGGGTCCGTCCTCGGGCGGCGGCTGCACGGTGCCCGGGTCCGTGCCCTCCGCCTCCGGCACTGCGTCGTTCATGCCCCGACGCTACCGCGAACGGCTGCGGTACCGTCGTCCGCGATGGCCACGATCGAGGAGTGCCGTACCGCACTCGACAAGCTTTCGGACAGCATGCAGGACGCCGAGGGGGACGTGCGGGCGGCCGCGGCGATGGACCGCTCGGTCAGCTGCCACGTCACCGACCTGGACGTGACCTTCGCCGGCCGGCTCACCGGCGGCCGGATCGAGGTGCACGAGACGTTCCCCGGCCCGCCGCGCGAGAGGGCGCAGATACGGCTCGCGATGGCGGGCGACGACCTGGTGGCCCTGGTCGACGGCGAACTGCACTTCGCCAGGGCCTGGGGATCGGGCCGGGTGCGGCTCGAGGCGGGGCTGCGCGACCTGTTCCGGCTCAGGAGGCTTCTGTGACGCCCACCTTCTCGGCCGTGCCCTTCGCCCGTGCCCTGCGGGCCGCCGGCACCACCAGCGGGGTGCCCGTCTCGGGATCGTCGATGACCTGGCAGCGCAGTCCGAAGACCTCCTCGACCAGCCCGGCGGTGACGATGTCCTTCGGGGCGCCCTGGGCGATGACCTCGCCCCCGCGCAGGGCGATGAGGTGGGTGGCGTACCGGGCGGCGTGGTTGAGGTCGTGGAGCACGGCGACGAGGGTGCGTCCCTGCTCCTCGTGGAGGTCCGCGCACAGGTCGAGCACGTCGATCTGGTGCTGGATGTCGAGGAAGGTGGTCGGCTCGTCGAGGAGCAGCAACGGCGTCTGCTGGGCCAGCGCCATGGCGATCCACACGCGCTGGCGCTGACCGCCGGAGAGCTCGTCGACGTAGCGTTCCGCCAGCTCGGCGACGCCGGTGCGGGCCATCGACTCCCGGACCACGCGCTCGTCCTCGGCGGACCACTGGCGCAGCAGGCCCTGGTGCGGGTAGCGGCCGCGGCCCACCAGGTCGCCGACGGTGATGCCGTCGGGCGCGATGGACGACTGGGGCAGCAGGCCGAGGGTGCGGGCGACCTTCCTGGCCGGCATCGACTGGATGGCCTGCCCGTCGAGCAGGACGCGCCCCCGGCTCGGCTTGAGCATCCGCGACAGCGCCCGCAGCAGCGTCGACTTGCCGCAGGCGTTGGGGCCGACGATCACGGTGAAGGAGTTGTCCGGTATCTCCACCGACAGCTGTTCGGCGATGACCCGCTGGTCGTAGGCCAGGGTGACGTTCTCGGCGGACAGTCGGTTCACGGTGCTCCTTCGGTGGTTCGTCCTGCTGCCGGTGGCGCTGCCGGCGCTCATATCCGGCCCGCTCTGCGCTCGGTGACCAGCAGCCACAGCAGGTAGACGCCGCCGAGCACGCCGGTGACCACGCCCACGGGCAGCTGCTCGGCGCCGAACGCCCGCTGCGACGTCCAGTCGGCGGTGATCAGGAGGGCGGCGCCCATGCACAGCGACGCGGCCAGGTTCGGGCCCGGCGAACGGGTCAGCCGCCGGGCGAGCTGCGGCGCGGTGAGCGCGACGAAGCTGACCGGTCCGGCGGCGGCGGTCGCGGACGCGGTGAGCAGCACGGCCGACAGCATCACCAGCAGCCGTACGCGCTCCACGCGCACCCCGAGGGCGTACGACACGTCGTCGCCCATCTCCATCATCCGCAGGCCGCGCGAGTTGGCCAGGACCAGCGGTACGAGGACGGCGCACAGGGCGAGCAGCGGCCAGACCTGGTCCCAGTCCCGGCCGTCGAGGGATCCGGTCATCCAGACGACCGCGCGGGCGGCGTCGACGATGTCGGACTTGGTGAGCAGATAGCCGTTGACCGCCGTGACGACCGCCGAGACACCGATGCCGACCAGGACCAGACGGTATCCGTGCACGCCCCGCTTCCAGGCGAGCGCGTAGATGGCGAACCCTGTCACCAGTCCGCCGGCGAGCGCGCCGAGGGCGACCTGGCCGGCGGTCCCGGAGAACAGCACGATCATCGTGAGGGCGCCGGCCGTCGCCCCCTGTCCGAGGCCGAGCACGTCCGGGCTGCCCAGCGGGTTGCGGGAGACGGACTGGAACAGCGCGCCGCCGAGCCCGAGGGAGGCGCCGACGAGCAGTCCGACCAGGACCCGGGGCAGCCTCAGTTCGGTGACGATGAACTCCTGGCCGGGGTCGCCCTCTCCGACGAGGGTCCTCAGGACGTCGCCGGCGGGGATCGGGAAGTCGCCGGTGCCGATCAGCACCACGCTCGCGGTGAGCGCCGCGAGCAGGAGCAGGACGACGACGGTGAGGGCGCGCACGTCCAGCCGGACCGAGAGGCCGCCGGGGGTCCGCACCGCGCGGTTGGTCTTCACAGCTGGGCCGTCCTCCGCCGTCGTACGAGAAAGATGAAGACCGGGCCGCCGAGGATCGCGGTGACGATGCCGACCTGGAGTTCGGCGGGCCGGGCCACGATCCGGCCGATCACGTCGGCGCCGAGCAGCAGCACGGGCGAGAGGATCGCGGCGTACGGCAGGATCCAGCGCAGGTCGGGTCCGGTGAAGGAGCGCACGATGTGCGGCACCATCAGGCCGACGAAGACGATCGGCCCGCAGGCGGCGGTCGCGGCCCCGCACAGCACCGTCGCGGCGAGCATGGACAGCGCGCGGGTGCGGCTGAGGTTGGCGCCGAGGGCCTTGGCGGTGTCGTCGCCCATGGCCATGGCGTTGAGCGGCCGGGCGAGCGCCAGCGCCAGGAGGGAGCCGGCGAGCAGGAACGGCAGCACCTGGGTGACGGTCGAGTCGGTCCCCGAGGCCAGCGAACCCACCGTCCAGAAACGCATCCTGCCGAGCGCCGCGTCGTCGAGGATCATGATGGCCTGGAGATAGCCGTACAGCGCCGCGCTGATGGCCGTACCGGCGAGCACCAGCCGCACCGGCGTCGCGCCCCGGCTGCCGCCGAGGAACCACACCAGCGCGCCGACGGCCGCCGCGCCGAAGAAGGCGAACCACACGTATCCGGACAGCGAGGTGACGCCGAAGAAGGTGATGGCGGTGACGACGGCGGCGGACGCGCCCGCGTTGATGCCGAGCAGTCCGGGATCGGCCAGCGGGTTGCGGGTGAGCGCCTGCAGGACCGATCCCGCCAGACCGAGCGCGGCCCCCGCGAGCACTCCGAGGACGGTCCGTGACAGCCTGTCGGCCACGACGACGTCGCCATAGGTGCCCGAGTCCTGGAACAGGCCGTGCCAGACCTGCTCCAGGGACAGCTCCTTCGCCCCGATCGCGATGCTCGCCAGCGCCACGAGCGCCAGGACCACCACGGAGACGAGCAGTCCGAGGACACGTATCGCCCGGCGGTTCGGGGGCGCGGGGGCGGTCTCCGCGCGCTGTTCGGGGGGACTCTCGACCAACACGCAGTTAGGTTAGCCTACCCTCGCAATCGATCACGATTCCCAGGTCGGGCTTCCCCGGCGGCGCGGGAGGCGCGGGTCCTCACAGTCCCAGCCGTGCCAGCGCCTTCCCGCCGTCCAGTTCGCACCCGCCGTCCCCGGCCGCCGTCCACGCCGCCGCGCACAGCGCCCGCAGCCCGTCCAGCGCGCCGCCGTCGCCCTCCAGTTCCAGCTCCCCGGCCCCGGCCGTCGCCGTCCAGCCACCGCACCGGAACCCGTCGCCCGCCACGACGACCTCCGGCTGCCCGGTGAGCATCCCGCGCAGATCGGCGTCGACATACGTCGGCCGGTGCTGCGGCGGCGCCGCGAGCAGCCGCGCGCCGTCCGTCACGCCGGTCAGCACCAGCAGCGAGTCGACCCCGCCGTGGAACGCGCCCTCGATGTCCGTGTCCAGCCGGTCCCCCACCACCAACGGCCGCTCGGCGCCCGTCCGCAGGATCGTCTCCCGGTGCATCGGCGGCAGCGGCTTGCCCGCGACCTGCGGCTCGGCGCCCGTGGCGATCCGTACGACCTCCACCGCAGCACCGTTGCCCGGGGCGATGCCCCGGCCGCTGGGAATCGTCAGGTCGGTGTTGGACGCGAACCACGGCAACCCGCGCGCCACGGCGTACGACGCCTCCGCGAACCTCCCCCACGGCAACTCGGGCCCGCCGTACCCCTGGACGACCGCCACCGGGTCGTCGTCCGCCGACTCCACCGGCACGAGCCCGCGCTCGCGCAGCGCCACCCGCAGCCCCTCACCGCCGATCACCAGCACCCGGGCGCCCTGCGGCACCTGTTCACCGACCAGTCGCGCGACCGCCTGCGCGGAGGTGACGACGTCGCCGGCCTCCGCCGGTATCCCCAGCTCGGTCAGATGGGCGGCCACGGCGTCCGGGGTGCGCAGGGCGTTGTTGGTCACGTAGGCGAGACGCATACCGCCCCCGCGGGCCGCGGCCAGCGACTCGACCGCGTGGGCGATCGCGCTCCCGCCCGCGTACACCACGCCGTCGAGGTCGAGCAGCGCCGTGTCGTACGCCTCGCTCAGGGCCTGCCCACTGCCCTCGGGCCTCGTCCTGACGCTCCGGCTCATTCCGCATCGCTCCTCGTTCGACGGCTTTCCCCCGATCATCCCCCATGCCACCGACAGCCGTACGATGCCGGGATGAACACTGCAGGTCACTCGACGGCAAAGGCGCCCCGGGGCCTGGAACTCACCCCGTTCCGAGGCCTTCGTTACGACCCCGACCGGGTCGGCAGCCTGGCCGCCGTGACATCCCCGCCGTACGACGTCGTCGTCCGCCCCGACGGCCTGCACCACCTCCAGTCCGCCGACCCGTACAACATCGTCCGGCTGATCCTGCCCGAGGCCGGCACGCCCGAGGCGCGCAACGCCCAGGCCGCCGACACGCTGCGCCGCTGGCGCGCGGAGGGGGTCCTGACCGCCGACCCGGAACCCTGCCTGTACGTCTACGAGCAGCGCGACGGCGGCGGCGTGGTGCAGCGCGGCATCATCGGCGCGCTGCGCGTCTCCGACCCCGACGAGCGACTGGTCCTGCCGCACGAGGACGTCATGCCGCACATCGTCGCCGACCGCGCGGACCTGATGCGGGCCACCTCCGCCAACCTCGAACCGCTGCTGCTCACCTACCGGGGCGACGGCCCGGCGACCGCCACGGCCGGTCTGATCGAGCGCACGGCCGGGCACCCGCCCCTGCTGGCGACCACCACGGAGGACGGTTTCCGCCACCGCCTGTGGTCCGTCACCGACCCCGCCGACCTGGCCGCGGTCCAGCGGGAACTCACCGGTCACCAGGCCCTCATCGCCGACGGCCACCACCGCTGGGCGACCTACCGGCGCCTGCGCGCGGAGCACCCCTCCCCCGGCCCCTGGGACCACGGCCTGGTCCTCCTCGTGGACACGGCCCGCTATCCCCTGCGCGTCCGCGCCATCCACCGTCTGCTGCACGGCCTGCCGGTCGCGGACGCCGTGGCCGCACTCGACGGCCTGTTCCGCGTGCGCCGCCTGGACGCGCAGCCGGCCGAGGCGATGAACGCCCTCGCCGAGGCGGCCTCGGCGGGCAACGCCTTCCTCCTCGCCGGGGACGGTGCCTTCCACCTCGTCGACCGCCCGGACCCGGAGCTGCTGGCCCGCACGATCCCGGCGGACCGTCCGGTGGCCTGGCGCACCCTCGACGCGACGGTCCTGCACGCCACGCTCCTCGACCACGTCTGGCGCGTCCCCGACTCCCCCGCCCGCATCGCCTACATCCACGACACGGCGGCCACGGTCGAGAAGGCGGAACGCGACGGCGGAACGGCCGTCCTGATGCACCCGGTGCGCGAGGACGTCGTCCGCGACCTCGCCCGTCAGGGCGTCACGATGCCGCGCAAGTCGACGTCCTTCGGCCCGAAGCCGGCGTCGGGCCTGGTCCTGCGCGCGCTCGACCTGTGACGAAGGGGCGGGCCTCCGCGGAGGCCCGCCCCTTCATGTCCGTCCCGCGTCCCGGACGTCAGTCCTTGTCGTCCTCGTCCGCGGTGTCGTCGGCCTCGTCCTCGCCGAGGGCGTCCACGAACTCCACGCCGTCCAGCTCGGCCAGCCGGTCGGAGGCGTCCGTGCTGCCGTCCCGGTCGGCCTCCACGGCCTTGGCGAACCACTCCCGTGCCTCACCGCTCCGGCCGGCGGCGTGCAGCGCGTCGGCGTAGGCGTAGCGCAGTCGCGCGGTCCACGGCTGGACCGAGTTGGACGCCAGCTCGGAGCTCTGCAGCGTCACGATCGCCGCGTCCAGCTGGCCCATGTCACGCCGGGCGCCGGCCGCGACGAGCCGCATCTCGACCTGTCCGGCCTTGTCCAGCTTCTGCACCTCGGGCGCCCCGGCCATGTCCAGCGCCTTCTCCGGCCGGCCGAGCCCACGCTCGCAATCGGCCATGAGGGGCCACAGCTCCACGGTCCCGGTCATCCGCCGCGCGGCCCGGAACTCGGCGAGCGCCTCGGCGTACTTCTGGTTCGCGTACGCGGCGAAGCCGGCGGCCTCCCGCACGGCGGCGACACGCGACGCCAGCCGCAGGGCCACCCTGGAGTAGCCGTACGCGCCCTCGGGGTCCTCGTCGATCAGCCGGGCGACCATCACCAGGTTCTTGGCGACGTCCTCCGCGAGCGTCTTGGGCAGACTCTGCAGTTCCTGCCGTACGTCCTTGTCGATCTCCTCGCCCGTGACGTCCTCGGGGATCGGCAGCCGCTTGATCGGCTCACGGTCGCGGTCCCGGTCCTCACGGAACCGCCCGCCACCGTGCCGGTCGTCCCGCCCACGGAACCCACCGGGCCGCCCACCACGGTCGTCCCGCCGAGGCCCACGCCCGCGGTCGTCCCGCCCGCGGAAGCCACCACGCTCCCCGCTGCGGCTCTCCTCGCGGCGGAAGCCACCACGGTCACCGCTGCGGGTGTCTTCACGGCGGAAGCCACCACGTTCACTGTCACGGCTGTCTTCGCGGCGGAAGCCGCTGCGCTCGCCGCCCCGGTCGTCACGGCCGCGGAAGCCACCACGATCGTCGCCGCGTCGGTCATCACGACGGCCGTACCCTCGGTCGTCGTCGCGACGGAAGCCAGGACGCTCGCCACCACGACTGTCGTCACGGCGGAAGCCACCACGCTCACCGCCGCGATCGTCACGGCCGCGGAAGCCACCACGGTCACCACCACGGCTGTCTTCGCGACGGAAGCCACCACGATCGTCGCCGCGTCGGTCATCACGACGGCCGTACCCCCGGTCGTCGTCGCGACGGAAGCCAGGACGCTCGCCACCACGGCTGTCGTCACGGCGGAAGGCACCACGCTCGCCGCCCCGGTCGTCACGGCCGCGGAAGCCACCACGATCGTCGCCGCGTCGGTCATCACGACGGCCATATCCCCGGTCGTCGTCGCGACGGAAGCCAGGACGCTCGCCACCACGGCTGTCGTCACGGCGGAAGGCACCACGCTCGCCGCCGCGGTCGTCACGGCCGCGGAAGCCACCGCGGTCACCACCACGGCTGTCTTCGCGACGGAAGCCACCACGATCATCGCCTCGTCGGTCATCACGACGGCCGTACCCCCGGTCGTCGTCGCGACGGAAGCCAGAACGCTCGCGATCATCGCCGCGTCGGTCGTCCCTGCGGTCATCCCGACCGCGGAAGCCACCACGCTCCGGCCGGCCACCGGTCCGGTCGTCCCGCCGGAAGCCACGGTCGCGGTCATCGCCTCGACGCGGGCCACCGCGCTGGCCACTACGGTCGGAGCGTTCAGGACGGTCACCACTGTCCCGTCGCCGCTGGTCGCGCTCCGGACGGTCGTCGGGAGAGTTGGTGGACATCGGTGACTCCTGTCTTCGGTACTGCAAGCGTAAATAAAAAAGGACCCCTGGTCCCAGCTGAACGCTGGTGACCAGGGGTCCTTCCAAAGATTGTTCGGCGGCGTCCTACTCTCCCACAGGGTCCCCCCTGCAGTACCATCGGCGCTGTAAGGCTTAGCTTCCGGGTTCGGAATGTAACCG
>NZ_JBIAZD010000019.1:0-150591 GCF_042898795.1 Streptomyces sp. NPDC000348 | reverse complement strand
GCGCCCCGGCGGGGCCCGGGGGGGGGCCCCCCCCCCCCCCCGCGCGGGGGGCGGGCGCCCCCCCCCCCCCCCCCGGCCCGGCGGGGGGGGGCCCCCCGCCCCGCCCCCCCCCACGACGGCACCTCCATGGTGACCCGGCTCACAGCACAGGCATACCCGACCGGCACCGCTCGTGCTGTACCCTCGGCGACTCCGGCTTCACTAGTCAAGTTTGAGGACTCCTGTCATCGCTGCGCAGACGACTCCCCCGGCACCCTCCTCCGCACCCTCCCCCCACTCCGAACTGGCCGGTTGTCCGGCCGTGTTCGTACCGGGCGATCCCGCCCGCACCGGCCGGGTCGCGTTCTGGCGGCCCGACGGCTCGCCCCCGCCGGCCGCGAACGCGGCGTCGGCCGAGGACCTGACCGTCGTGGTGCCCGGCGACGACGGGATCGAGGCAGTGCGTGTGCCCGCCACCGTGCTGCCGGTGCGCGACGCGCTCCCGTTCCTCACGCGCGCGCGTGCCGGTGGCACGGGGCACCGGGCCACCCTCTTCTGGGGGGCCGCCGCCGTGCACGCCCTGTACCTGGCGGCGCGCGGTCTGCTGCTGCCCGGCCTCTCCCCCGCCGACCACGACGCCTGGCGCGTCGGCCCGCTGGACGCGGAGGACGTCGAGGCGATCCGCCGGCTCGCCGCCTCGATGCCGCCCGAGGCGCACGCGATGCCGCTGGACGGCATTGAGCCACCGCGACTGCCCGACCCCGAACGGCTGCTGCGCGCCTTCCTCGACGCGGTCGCCGACACCCTCCCCCGCTCCCCCGCCGCCCGCCTCGCGACCGGCACCGCCGCCTTCGCGGCACCGGGGCCGCAACGGCTGCCCGGACTGCGGACCTGGGCCGCCGACATCGCCGCGGGCCACGACGCCGGCGTACGGCTGTCGCTGCGGATCGAGGTGCGCGGGCTCACGGACGCCGCTGACGCCGCGGACGTGTCGTTCCGGGCCGTCCTCCAGATGCACGGCGTGCACGACCCCGCCCTCGTCGCGGACGCCGCCGAGGTGTGGGCCGGTGCCTCCCCCGCGGCCTTCGGCTCCCGCGCGCGGACGGACGCCCTGCTCGCGCTGCGCCGCGCGGCGCGGGCCTGGGCGCCGCTCACCCCCTTGTTGTCGGCGGCCGTGCCGGACGCGGTGGACCTCGCGGAGGAGGAGGTCACCGAACTCCTCGGCGCCGGAGGCCGGATGCTCGCCGGCGCGGGTGTCGACGTCCACTGGCCCAAGGAGTTGGTCCGTGAACTCACCACCCGCGCGGAGGTCGGTCCCGCCGACGACGGGCCGGGGGCCCGAAGGACCGGGTCCGCGGACGGGCCGTCGTTCCTGTCCGCCGACGCGCTGCTCGCCTTCGACTGGTGGTTCGCCCTGGGCGACCGGCGGCTCACGCGCGGGGAGCTGGACCGGCTGGCCGAGGCGAACCGTCCTCTCGTACGGCTGCGCGACCAGTGGGTCCTGGTCGACCCGCAGGAGCTGGCCCGGGCCCGCGCGCGCCAGGACCGCAGGATCACGCCGGTCGACGCGCTCGGTGCGGCCCTGACGGGCTCCGTGGAGGTCGACGGCAGCCTGATCGAGGTCCGGCCCACCGGGTGGCCGGCGGACCTGCGGGACCGGCTCGCGGACCCCGGGGCGCAGGAGCCCGTCGAGCAGCCCGCCGCCCTCGCCGCCACGCTGCGGGACTACCAGCGGCGCGGCCTGGACTGGCTGGCCCGGACGACCTCCCTGGGCCTGGGCTGCTGTCTCGCCGACGACATGGGGCTCGGCAAGACCGTCACCCTGATCGCCCTGCATCTGCACCGCCAGGCCGATCCCGGGTCCGCGGGCCCCACGCTCGTGGTCTGCCCGACCTCCCTGATGGGCAACTGGCAGCGGGAGATCGAGCGGTTCGCGCCCGGCACACCGGTGCGCCGCTTCCACGGCGCGCGGCGGACGCTGGACGACCCGGCCGACGGCGGGTTCGTGCTCACCACGTACGGCACCATGCGGCTGGACGCCTCCCGGCTCGCCGAGGTCGCCTGGGGCATGGTCGTCGCCGACGAGGCCCAGCACGTGAAGAACCCGTACTCCTCGACGGCCCGCCGGCTGCGTTCCATCGGCGCACGCGCGCGCGTGGCGCTCACCGGCACGCCGGTGGAGAACAACCTGTCGGAACTGTGGGCGATCCTCGACTGGACGACTCCCGGCCTGCTGGGCCGGCTCGGCACCTTCCGGCGGCGGTACGCGGACGCCGTCGAGGGCGGGCAGGATCCGGCCGCGGCGGACCGGCTGGCCCGTCTGGTGGGGCCGTTCCTGCTGCGCCGCCGCAAGTCGGACCCCGGGATCGCGCCCGAGCTGCCGCCCAAGACGGAGACCGACCACACCGTGTCGCTCACCCAGGAGCAGACGGCGCTGTACGAGGCCGTGGTGCGCGAGGCGATGGCCGAGATCGCCGGCGCCGGCGGCACGGCGCGGCACGGACTGATCGTGAAGCTGCTGACCGGCCTGAAGCAGATCTGCAACCACCCGGCGCAGTTCCTCAAGGAGGAACGGCCGGTGGTCGCGGGGCGGTCGGGAAAGCTGGAGCTGCTGGACGAACTCCTCGAGACGATCCTCGCCGAGCAGGCCGGTGTCCTGGTGTTCACGCAGTACGTGCGGATGGCCCGGCTGCTGGAGCGCCATCTGGCCGCACGGGGCGTACCGGCGCAGTTCCTGCACGGCGGCACACCGGTCGCCGCACGCGAGGAGATGGTGCGCCGCTTCCAGGACGGCGGGGTCCCGGTCTTCCTGCTGTCGTTGAAGGCGGCGGGGACCGGGCTGAACCTCACCCGCGCGGAGCATGTCGTGCACTACGACCGCTGGTGGAACCCCGCCGTCGAGGCGCAGGCGACGGACCGTGCGTACCGCATCGGCCAGACCCGGCCGGTGCAGGTGCACCGCATCATCGCCGAGGGGACCGTCGAGGACCGCATCGCCGGTCTGCTGGAGCGCAAGCGTGAGCTGGCCGACGCGGTCCTCGGCTCCGGCGAGGCGGCGCTCACCGAACTGACCGACGCCGAGCTGGCGGAACTGGTCGAACTCCGAGGGGGACTGGGATGACCCGGTACGACGGTGACGGGGCCGGCGTGGAGCGCACCTTCGCCACGCTGCCGCCCGCGCGGGGGCGTGGTTTCGCGCAGACCTGGTGGGGCCGGGCCTGGCTGACGGCGCTGGAGGGCACGGCGCTGGACTCCGGGCAGCTCAGGGCGGGCCGCGGGCTCGCCCGCGCGGGCGCGGTCGGCGCGGTGTCGGTACGGCCGGGACGCATCACGGCGGTCGTGCAGGACCGGGACCGTACGGCCCACCGCGCGGACGTGCTGCTGCAGGAGCTGTCCGGGGAACAGTGGGACCGCTTCCTGGACATGACCGTGGAGCGGGCCGGGCATGTCGCGGCGCTGCTCGACCGCGAGATGCCGACGCACCTGGTCGAGGACGCGGAGCTGGCCGGCGTCGAACTGCTGCCGGGCCTCGGCGACCTGGAGCCGGAGTGCGACTGCGGCGCCTGGGACCACTGCGGTCACACGGCGGCGCTGTGCTATCAGGTGGCCCGGCTGCTGGACCAGGACCCGTTCGTCCTGCTGCTGGTGCGGGGACGGGGCGAACGCGCCCTGCTGGACGCGCTCCGGGCTCGGGGCGACGCGTCCGCCGGGCGGCCCGCCCGGGGTCCGGAGGGCGTGGACGCGGCCGAGGCGTACGCGGCCGGTGACATCCTGCCGTCGCTCCCCGGCCCTCCCGCCCTTCCCGTGGAGCCGGGGGTTCCGCCGTCGCTGGAGACGGGGGCGGAACCCGTGGCCGGGATCGATCCGTCCGCGCTGGAGTTCCTGGCCGCCCGGACCGCCGTGCAGGCCCACCGGTCGCTGGCCCGGGCACTCCGGGACGGGCACGAACGGCAGCCCGTGGAGCCGGAACCGGCCGTCGCGCGGGACGCGGTGCGGCTGGCCGCCGGGGAGCCCGGCCGCGCGGTGGCGGAGCGGCTCGCCGAGGGGTCGGGGCGCGGCCGGGAAGGGCTGGCCGTGGCCGTACGGGCCTGGCGGCACGGCGGTGCGGCGGCCCTGGCCGTGCTCGACGAGGAGTGGACTGTGGACGGCGAACGGCTGGCACGCGCGCGTGCCGCCCTCGACTCGGCGTGGGACGAGGACGAACGGCCGGTGCTCCGGGCCCGGGCCAACCGGTGGACGGTGGTCGGCGCACCCGTCCAGCTGCGCCTGGACCGCGAGGGCCGCTGGTGGCCGTACCGCAGCGAACGCGGCCGGTGGGTCCCGGCAGGGGGCTGCTCCCAGGACCCGGCGACGGCGCTGGCCTCGGCGGAGCGCGCACTCGACGGATAGCCACCGGCCGGGTCCCCGCCCCGCCCGCGGCACCCGGCCCGCGACGGACCCCGGCCGCCGTACCGCGGGGAACGCGGCCGCCGGGCCTCGGCGGGGACTACCACGGCGCCGGCCTCGGCGGAGGTCCCTTCGGGGGAGCGTGCCCGGCGTGGGGTTCCCCGTGGCGGGCCCGCTCCCTGCCGCCGGCGTGCGCCCCACGGTCGTACGGTGCACGGGGCGCGCCTGCAAGTTGCGTGGCGAGCCGGCTCGGGCCGCGCCCTCGCACGCGGGACGTCGCCGCCAGGAGGCCCCGCGCCGGCGCGGACACGGGCCGGCGCGGACACGGGCCGGCGCGGACACGGGCCGGCGCGGACACGGGCCGGCGCGGGCGTGGGCCCGCGCGGGCGTGGGCCCGCGCGGTCGCCGCGCCCCGGGCTCCTGCGCACGCGCGCAGCGCCTGCCACGACCGGGTGCGGACCACGCCGAGGGCGTGGCCCGCACCCGGACAGGTGCGCGAGGGCGTGGCCGTCCCGTGGCAGGGGCGGGACGGCCACGCCCTCGCGGCCGGGGTTCAGCCCCGGGCGCCCAGCAGGTGGTCCATCGCCAGCTGGTCGAGGCGCTCGAAGGCCATGCCCCGCGCGGCGGCCTCGTCGACGTCGAAGTCCTCGAAGGCGGACCGGTCGTCGAGCAGGGCCTGGAGGCCGTCGGCCGCCGTCGGCTGGGCCAGCTGGTCCAGCCGGGCCGCGCGCAGCGCCTCCTGCACCTCCGGGTCGGCGCGGAACGCGGCCGCGCGCTCCTTGAGGATCAGGTAGTTGCGCATGCAGCCGGCCGCCGAGGCCCACACGCCGTCGAAGTCCTCGGTCCGCGGCGGCTTGAAGTCGAAGTGCCGCGGTCCCTCGTACCCGGCCGACTCGAGGAGGTCCACCAGCCAGAACGCGGCCCGCAGGTCGCCCGCACCGAAGCGGAGGTCCTGGTCGTACTTGATGCCGGACTGGCCGTTGAGGTCGATGTGGAAGAGCTTGCCCGCCCACAGCGCCTGCGCGATGCCGTGCGGGAAGTTCAGACCGGCCATCTGCTCGTGGCCGACCTCCGGGTTGACGCCGTACAGCTCCGGGCGCTCCAGGCGCTCGATGAACGCCAGGGCGTGGCCGACGGTGGGCAGCAGGATGTCGCCGCGCGGCTCGTTCGGCTTGGGCTCGATGGCGAAGCGGATGTCGTAGCCCTGGGCGGTGACGTACTCGCCGAGCAGGTCGAAGGCCTCCTTCATGCGGTCGAGGGCGTCCCGCACGTCCTTGGCGCCTCCGGACTCGGCACCCTCACGGCCGCCCCAGGCCACGTAGGTCTCGGCGCCGAGCTCGACCGCGAGGTCGATGTTGCGGATGGTCTTGCGCAGCGCGTAGCGGCGCACGTCGCGGTCGTTCGCGGTGAACCCGCCGTCCTTGAACACCGGGTGGGTGAACAGGTTGGTGGTGGCCATCGGCACCTTCATGCCGGTGTCGTCCAGCGCCTGCCGGAACCGCTTGACGTGCTCCTCGCGCTCGCTGTCGCTCGAGCCGAAGGGGATGAGGTCGTCGTCGTGGAACGTGACGCCGTGGGCGCCCAGTTCGGCCAGGCGCCGCACCGACTCGACCGGGTCGAGGGCACGCCGCGTGGCGTCACCGAAGGGGTCCCGTCCCTGCCAGCCGACGGTCCACAGTCCGAAGGTGAACTTGTCCTCGGGGGTGGGCTGGTAGTTCATGCCGCGGCTCCTTGCTCGCTGAGGCTATTTCGTCATGGCGGTTTACAAATTAGTATGCAGGAACATTTCTGGGAAGAGACACACCCCGCCGGGGCGCGGAAGAGGGAGAGACCGATGTCAGCAGCCGAGGGTCCGCTCGTCGTCGGCGTGGACACATCCACCCAGTCCACCAAGGCGCTGGTCGTCGACGTGGCCACCGGCCGGGTCGTCGCGAGCGGCCAGGCGCCGCACACGGTGACCTCGGGGGCGGGCCGGGAGAGCGATCCTCGCCAGTGGTGGGACGCGCTCCGCGAGGCGCTGCGCCAGTGCGGCGAGGCGGCGCACGAGGCCGCCGCGGTGTCGATCGGCGGGCAGCAGCACGGCCTGGTCACCCTGGACGGGCACGGGGAGCCGGTCCGTCCGGCGCTGCTGTGGAACGACGTGCGTTCCGCGCCGCAGGGCCGCCGGCTGATCGAGGAGCTGGGCGGCGCGAAGTTCTGGGCCGAGCGCACCGGAAGCGTGCCGGCCGCCTCCTTCACGGTCACCAAGTGGGCCTGGCTGGCGGAGCACGAGCCGGACGCGGTGCGCGCCACCAAGGCGGTCCGGCTCCCCCACGACTACCTCACCGAGCGGCTCACCGGGGAGGGCACGACCGACCGCGGCGACGCCTCGGGCACCGGATGGTGGGCTTCGGGGACGGAGGCGTACGACGAGGAGATCCTCGCGCACGTGGGCCTCGACCCGGCGCTGCTGCCGCGCGTGGTGCGCCCCGGGGAGGTCGCCGGGACCGTGCGCGACAGCCACGACCTGCCGTTCTCCAAGGGGACCCTGGTGGCCTGCGGCACCGGCGACAACGCCGCCGCCGCGCTGGGCCTCGGGGTGCGTCCCGGCACGCCGGTGATGAGCCTCGGCACCTCGGGCACCGTGTACGCGGTGACGCAGCGCAGGCCGGCCGATCCGACCGGCACGGTGGCGGGGTTCGCCGACGCCCGCGGCGACTGGCTGCCGCTGGCCTGCACGCTCAACTGCACGCTGGCCGTGGACCGGGTCGCGGCGCTGCTGAACCTGGACCGCGAGGCCGTCGAGCCCGGGGGCGGCGTCACGCTGCTGCCCTTCCTGGACGGCGAGCGCACCCCGAACCTCCCCCACGCCTCCGGTCTGCTGCACGGGCTGCGCCACGACACCACCGGCGGGCAGCTGCTCCAGGCCGCCTACGACGGTGCCGTGTACTCCCTGCTGGCCGCGCTCGACCTCGTCCTCGACGAGGACGCCGACCCGTCGGCGCCCCTGCTGCTGATCGGCGGCGGCGCCCGGGGCACCGCCTGGCAGCAGACCGTACGGCGGCTGTCGGGGCGGTCCGTCCAGGTGCCCGGGGCCAAGGAGCTGGTCGCGCTCGGTGCGGCGGCGCAGGCGGCCGGGCTGCTCACCGGGGAGGACCCGGCCGCGGTCGCCCGGCGCTGGGACACGGCGGCGGGCCCGGTGCTGGAGGCCGTGGAGCGGGACGAGGAGACGCTGGCCGGGCTGGCCGGGGTACTCTCCGACGCGGCCCCGCTGCTCGACCGCGGTACGACCGCCGGCTGACGGCACCCGCCGGCACGGCGCCGGCCGGAGACACCGGCCGGCCGGCTGTGGCGGCCGTCGGCGCACGACGACCGCGGAGACCGAGGAACGACGGAGGAATGAGCGCACCGCTGCACAAGGCCCGCCCGGCCGGTCCGGGGCGCGCGCTGCCCGACACCCAGCAGGGCATGCGCCGCCGCAACCTCTCGCGGGTGATGCACACCGTCAGGGCCGAGGGGCCGCTGTCCCGGGCCGGTGTCGCCTCCCGCATCGGGCTGACCCGCGCGGCGGTGTCCACGCTGGTCGACGAGCTCATCCGCTCGGGCCTGCTGGAGGAACTGGGCCCGGAGCGGCCCGGACGCGTGGGCCGTCCCGGTTCGGCGCTCGCCGTCAGCGGGCGCGGCCCGGCGGGGATCGGTGCCGAGGTCGGCGTCGATCACCTCGCGGTCTGCGCGGTCGACCTGCGCGGCCGGGTCAGGTCGCGGGCGGTGCGGCACGTCCCGAACCGGGACCGCTCCCCCGGGCCGGTGCTCGGGGAACTCACCGAGCTGACGGAGCGGGTCGTCGCCGAGGTGGAGGGCGAGGGCCTGTGGCCGGCGGGGCTCGCGGTGGCCGTACCGGGTCTGGTGGCGCGCGACGCCCGGACCGTCGTGCGCGCCCCGAACCTCGGCTGGCTCGACACGGACCTCGGCGACCTGCTCCCGGCGGGCCTGCCGCTCACCGTGGCCAACGAGGCCAACTTCGGCGCGCTGGCCGAACTGTGGCTCGGCGAGGACACCCCGCGCGACTTCCTCCATGTGTCCGCCGAGATCGGTATCGGTGCCGCGGTCGTCGTGGACGGGCGGCTGCTGCACGGAAACCGCGGCTTCGCCGGCGAGTTGGGCCACGTACCGGTATGGCCGGACGGGCCGGGGTGCGCCTGCGGCGGGCGGGGTTGCCTGGAGCAGTACGCCGGTGAGGAGGCGGTGCTGCGCGCGGCCGGACTGGAGCCGGGCGAGGACCGCGTCGGCCTCCTCGCGGGCCGCGCCGAGCAGGGCGACGCGGCCGTACGGCGCGCCCTGGAGGAGGCGGGGACGGCACTCGGGATCGCCCTGACCGGGGCGGTCAATCTGCTGGACCCCGAGAGCGTGGTGCTGGGCGGAGCCCTCTCCGGGCTCGCACCCTGGCTGCTGCCGTCGCTCCGCTCCGAGCTGGCCCGCCGTACCGCGGGGCCGGCCTGTCCCGTCTCCGTGTCCCCGCTGGGGTCCGAGGGCCCGCTGCTGGGCGCGGCGCACTCGGTGGTGCGGGGAGTCCTGGACGACCCGGCGGCGGTGGCCGAACGGGCCTGACGCGCGCCCCGGGACACGCGGCCTACCCGCGCGCGAGCCTCTCCTCGAGTTCCGCGCGGTCGGCGACGAACCACATCTGGCGGCCGCGGTTCGCCTCCCGCACGAAGTCGCGCAGGGCGTCGCTCTCCGCAACGCGGGAGGCGATGTCGCCGACGATCACCAGACGGAGCCGGTAGTTGACGAACTTCTGCACCACGTCCCCGGCGACTCCCGAGCGCAGGGCGAAGAACTCGTCGGCCACCCGTTCGACGGGGACGGCCACCACCTCCGCGTGACAGCCCATGGCATCGCCGATCAGATCGAGGGCGGTGGCGCCGCCGCTCAGCTTCGGGCCGTCCTGGTCGCACACGAGGACGGGAACGCCGTGCCAGGTCATCAACTCGTCGACTGCCATGACATGATCGTATGTCAGGTTCTCACCGGTGTTCCGGCAACCTCACCACCTCACCTCTCGATTACGAATCGCCCAACTCCTGGTGTCCGGACGTTGAGCGGGTGACGATGAGGGCATGACACCGGCGCAGCGAGCCATGGAGCGACTGCTCACCTGGTCCGATCTCACGGCCTGTCCGGCCGGTTGCGGCACGGGGCAGGCGCTCCGCACCACCCGTGACGAGATCGTCCACTTCCACTCCGCGCGGGACGTGGACCTCCACCTCACCCGTCGGGCCATCCAGCGCTTCCACTACGACCTGGGCGGGTCGAGCGCGATACAACTGGTGCCGGACTCGGGCTGGGTGACGGTGCATCTGGACTGCGCCACGGACGTGGACCTGCTGCTCAGTCTGGTGAGCGTCGCCCTCAAGGCGCACCAGAACAGGCCCCCGTCCACGCCGCCGGCATCGGCGGGGTGCAACTTCCACCGCGTCACCGTGCTGCCGCGGGAGCCGGTCACCGACCGCTGAACCGCGTTCGGCGCGGTGGTCTCACGGCCGCAGACCGCCGACGATGTCGGCGGTCGCCGTGAGGCCGCTGTGGATCGTGGGCGCGATGCTCGTACCGGCCAGGTAGAAACCGAGCAGCAGGCAGACCAGCGCGTGGGAGATCTTCAGCCCGCCGTTGCGCAGGAAGATCACCGCAAGAACCGAGAGCAGCAGCACCACAGAGATGGAAATGGCCATCGTCAACCTCCTCCGCCACATCCGTTTCGCGGCGTTCGGCCGCAAGTGTGGCGTAGCGGAGGGTTCGTCCGGGCGGCTGACCTGTCCCCCGAACGTGTGGTGTCACGCCCGCCGGTGGGCGTCGAGGAAGGATTCCAGGCCCGCGAGGTCGTCCGTGTTGAGGTGGTCCACGTCCGCCGCCACCAGTTCGCCCCAGAGCGCGTCGCGGGCGGGCCCCGGCAGGTCGGGGGTGGCCCAGAACCGCACCCGCTGCCCGCGCGCGTGGGCGGTGCCCACGATGTCGCGCAGTTTCCGGCGCTCGGCGTCGGGGAAGGCGCCGACGCCCCGCCAGGTGAAGTTGAGCGTCCAGTTGTCGCTGATCAGCGGGACGAGGGAGGCCGGAGCGGTGCCGCCGAGGTCGGCGAGCCGGCCGTCGTAGAAGGCGTGGCGGACCTTCTGGGCCTCCATGGGGGCACGGGCCGCGCGGTCGCCGGAGACGACCGCGGTGACCGGTCCGGGCAGCACCCTGCCGTGGGCGCAGGTGGTGAACAGATGCCGGTGGCGGCGCAGACGGCGGTGGAGTTCGAGGTAGGTGGACGCGCCCTCGGTCTTGATGTCGATGAGCAGCTGGAGCGGCCCGCGGTGTCCGCGGTACACCGAGCCGTGGTGGGCGCGGACCCGGGCGGCGAGCGGGTCGAGATAGAGGGACTCGAGGGTGCGGGACGGGTCGAGGTCCTCGGGGTCGTGGGCGACGAGGAGTTGGCCGCCGACCAGGTGGACGTCGGCCTCGACGCTGCCGAAGCGGTGGTCGAGGGCGTCGAGGAGGGGACGGGGGTGCTCGTAGTCGTTGTGGGCGTGGGCTCGCCACAACGGGCGGGGTCGGCGCTTTTGTTCGCCGGCCAGTGCCTGGGCCGCGGGGAGGGCGACCGGGCCGGCGAGGGCGGCGCCGAGGGTGGTGAGGGCTCTGCGACGGGTGGTGAGGGCCATGCTCTGCCTCCCTGGAAGGGCCTGCGGACCTCAGTGAGTATGAGGTCCGCAGGTGTCCAAGGGGCATGCTCACGCGGGGAGTTGGCCGATCCGCCGCCGGTCGTTCACCTCACCGGAGCGGGACGCGCGAAGAAGCCCGCCCCCGGTGGGGCGGGCTTCTTGCGTGATTCGACCGGTCAGGGCGCCCGCAGGTCGACCAGTTCCGCCAGCGCCTCGCGGTGGGCGCCCGCCGTGCCGTAGGCGATCGAGTCGGCCTTGGCCCGCTTGAGGTGGAGGTGCACCGGGTGTTCCCAGGTCATGCCGATGCCGCCGTGCAGTTGCAGCGCCTCCTCGGCGGCCCGGACCGCGACGGGCGCGGCGTAGGCCTGGGCGACGACGACCGCCACGTCGGCGTCCTCGCCGGTCGCGAGCGCGTCGGCGGCGCCCCGGGCGGCGGCGCGGAGGTTCACGACCTCCAGCCACAACTGGGCGAGCCGGTGCTTGAGCGCCTGGAAGCCCCCGACGGGGCGGTTGAACTGCGTGCGGTCCTTCAGGTGGCGGACGGTCTCCGTCAGCGACCAGTCGGCGAGGCCGAGTTGCTCCGAGGCGAGCAGTCCGGCACCGGCCCGCAGGGCGCGGTGCACGGCGGTCGCCGCGTCGCCCAGCCGGTGCCCGGGCGCGCCGTCCAGGGTCACCCGGGCCACCGGTCGGGTCAGGTCCAGGGAGACCTGCGGGGTGACGGTGACCGCGTCGGCCCGCACCGCGTACAGCCCGCCGTCGTCGGCCGGTACGAGCAGGACGTCGGCGACGGCGGCGTCCGCGATGCCGGTCAGCTCCCCGTGCAGCGTGCCGCCCGCCGTCCGCACGGTGGCGAACGCGGCGCCGGGAGCGGTGTGCAGGCCGACGGCGAGGGTGCCGATCACGCGCCCCGACGCCAGCCCGGCGAGCAGGTCGCCGCCGTCCCGGCAGGCCAGCAGCGCCTCGGTGGCCACCACGGCGCTCGTCAGATACGGCACGGGAGCGACCGCGCGTCCCAGCTCCTCCAGGACGACGGCGGCTTCGCGGTGGGTGGCGCCCTGGCCGCCCCGTTCCTCGGGGACCAGCAGGCCGGCGAGGCCCATGCCGTCGGCGAGCGCCTTCCACAGGGACAGGTCGTGCGGGGCGTCCGACTCGGTACGGGCGATCACGCCCGCCGCGTCGCAGTGATCGGTGAGCAGGTCCCGGACGGCGGCGCGCAGCGCCTCTTCCTCCTCCGAGTACAGCAGATCGGGCTGTGCGCTCATCGGGCCAGGTCCTTCCAGGCGACGTCCTTGTCGGTGCGCGGCTCGGCGGGCAGGCCCAGGACGCGCTCGGCGACGATGTTCAGCAGGACCTCGCTGGTCCCGCCCTCGATGCTGTTGCCCTTCGAGCGGAGGTACCGGTAGCCGGCGTCGCGGCCGGTGAAGTCGACCAGTTCGGGGCGGCGCATGGTCCAGTCGTCGTACAGCAGGCCCTCCTCGCCCCTCAGTTCCACCTCCAGGCCGCTGATCTCCTGGTTGAGGCGGGCGAAGGCGAGCTTCAGGCCGGCGCCCTCGGGGCCGGGCTGTCCGGCGACGAGCTGCTGGCGCAGGCGTTCGCCGGTGAGCCGGGCGACCTCCGCCTCGACCCAGAGCTTCAGCAGCCGCTGGTGCAGGTCGTGGGTGCGCAGTCCGGGCCGTTCGCGCCAGGTCTTCGCGACCGGGCCGATCATGCCGCCCTCCCGGGGCAGCCGCATGCCGCCGATGGCGACGCGTTCGTTGTTCAGGGTGGTCTGGGCGACCCGCCAGCCGTCGCCGACCTCCCCGAGGCGGTGGGCGTCGGGGATGCGGACGTCGGTGAGGAAGACCTCGTTGAACTCGGCCTCACCGGTGATCTGGCGCAGCGGCCGCACCTCGACGCCGGGGTCGGTCATGTCGCACACGAAGTAGGTGATGCCCCGGTGCTTGGGCACGTCCGGGTCGGTGCGGGCGATGAGGATGGCCCAGCGGGCGAGGTGGGCACTGGACGTCCACACCTTCTGCCCGTTGACCACCCAGTGCTCGCCCTCCCGGACGGCACGGGTGCCGAGCGCCGCCAGGTCGGAGCCGGCGCCCGGCTCGCTGAACAGCTGGCACCAGACCTCCTCGCCGGTCCACAGGGGCTTCAGGAAGCGCTGCTTCTGCTCCTGCGTGCCGTACTGGAGGATGGTCGGCGCGGCCATGCCCAGGCCGATGCCGATGCGGCGCGGGTCGTTGTCGGGGGCCCCGGCGGCCTCCAGTTCGGCGTCCACGACGGCCTGCAGGGAGCGCGGGGCGCCGAGCCCGCCGAGCCCTTCGGGGAAGTGCACCCAGGCGAGTCCGGCGTCGAAGCGGGCGCGCAGGAAGTCGAGGCGGTCGGTGTCGGTGGACGAGGGGTGCGGGCCCGCAGGGCCCTCGCTCGAGGGTGGCGGCGGGAGGCGGGTGGGCGGGTGCGCGGCCAGCAGTTCCTGGGTGCGGCGGCGCAGTTCGGCGGCGTCGGTCATGCGGCGGCTCCGTTCTCCGGCGAGGGCAGCACGGCGACGCGCCCGGTGGTGACACCGTCCGCGACCCGCTGTACGGCGTCGGCGGCCCCGGCGAGCGGCACGCGCTCGCTCACCAGCGGTTTGATCGCGCCCCGCGCGGCGAGTTCGGTGAGCTGTTCGTGGCAGTGCCGGACCAGCCCGGGGTTCTTGGTGTTGTACAGGCCCCAGTGCAGGCCGAGGATCGCGTAGTTCTTGACGAGGGCGTGGTTCAGGGCGGGACTCGGGATGGACCCGCTCGCGAAGCCGACGACGACGATCCGGCCCTCGAAGGCGACGGCCTTGGCGGACTGGGCGTAGGCCTGGCCGCCGACGGGGTCGTAGATCACGTCGGCGCCCCGGCCGCCGGTGGCCTCCTTCACGGCGGCGACGACGTCCTGCTCGCGCCGGTCGATCACCACGTCACAGCCCAGCTCACGGGCGACGGACGCCTTCGCGGCACCGCCGACCACGCCGATGACGGTGGCGCCCGCCGCCTTGCCGAGCTGCACGGCCGCGCTGCCGACCCCTCCCGCGGCGGCGTGGACGAGCAGGGTCTCGCCGGCCTCCAGACCGGCCCTGCGGTGCAGGCCGAACCAGCCGGTCTGGTAGCCGATGTGCAGGGCGGCGGCCTCGGCGTCGTCCAGCGCGTCCGGCGCGGGCAGCAGCGCGGCGGCGTCCGCGACGGCGTATTCGGCGAAGCCGCCGTACGGCAGCGCGGGGTTGGCGATCACGCGGCGCCCGTCCTCGGTCTCGCCGCAGATCTCCACGCCCGGGGTGAACGGCAGCGGCGGCCTGACCTGGTACTGGCCCCGGCACATCAGCGCGTCCGGGAAGTTGATGTTGGCGGCACGCACCTTCAGCAGGACCTGCCCGTCACCGGGCGCCGGGCGCGCCGCCTCCGCGAGGTGCATCACCTCGCCCGGCTCGCCGAGCTCGTGCACTTGCCATGCCTGCATGCGGGGCCTCCACGGGAGCGTGAACGTCGTGTTCGCCTGACCGGGTCCACCGCATACTAAGCGGTCGCTTGCCCATCGGGGAACAGTCTCGTCCGTCACGTCCGCCTGGGCCGCGCCCGTACGTGCATCCGCTCCCCCTGCGGCCCGAACAGGCTGAGGAACTCCACCGGCCCCTCCCCCGTCGATCCGAACCAGTGCGGCACACGGGTGTCGAACTCGGCCGCCTCCCCCGCCGCGAGCACCACGTCGTGCTCGCCGAGCACCAGCCGCAGCTTCCCGGAGAGCACGTACAGCCACTCGTAGCCCTCATGGGTACGCGGTTCGGGTTCGAGCCTCCGCCGCGGTTCCAGCACCTTGTACGCCTGGAGGCCGCCGGGCTGGCGGGTGAGCGGCCAGTGGGTGCGGCCGTGGCGCCGGATCGGCTCGGACGCCCGGATGCGCGGATCGCCGACCGGCGGCGCGCCGACCAGTTCGTCCAGCGGCACCTGGTGGGCCTGCGCGATCGGCAGCAGCAGTTCCAGACTGGGTTTGCGCAGTCCGGACTCCAGCCGGGAGAGGGTGCTCACGGAGATGCCGGTCGCCTCGGACAGCGCCGCGAGGGTCACCTCCCGCTCCTTCCTGATCCGCCGCAGCCGGGGGCCCACTTCCGCGAGAACGTCGTCCGTAGTCATACCGGTATTGCAGATTCGGCAAAGTCGTTTGTCAATGCGGCAGCGGTCGGGGAACTGTCGTGGTGGAGGTGGTCACGATGAACGAGACATTCGGAAGCGAGACGTACGACGTGGTGGTCGTCGGCGGCGGGGCGGCGGGGCTGTCCGCCGCGCTGGTGCTCGGCCGGGCCCGGCAGCGCACGCTGGTCGTCGACGCGGGCGAGCCGCGCAACGCGCCCTCGTCGCACATGCAGGGCTATCTGTCCCGGGACGGGATGGCGCCGGCCGAGTTCCTGGCGCTGGGCCGGGAGGAGATCGCGCGCTACGGCGTACAGCTCGTCCGGGACCGGGTGACGGACGTCACGAGGGACGGGGACTTCACCGTCGCGCTCGGGGCGGGACCGGCCGTACGGGCCCGGCGGCTGGTCGTCACCACCGGGCTGCGGGACGAGATGCCGGCGGTCCCCGGGGTCGCCGAGCGGTTCGGGCGGGACGTGCTGCACTGCCCGTTCTGCCACGGCTGGGAGGTGCGCGACCAGGCGTTCGGTGTGCTCGCGTCGAGCGCGTCGAGCGTGCACCAGGCGCTGATGGTGTCCCAGTGGTCGAAGGACGTCACCTTCTTCCTGCACGGGGTGGCCGAGGAGGAACTGTCCGACCAGGACCTGCGCCGGCTGGCCGCCGCCGGGGTCGGGGTGGTGCCCGGTGAGGTCGCGGAGCTGGTGGTCGAGGACGACCGGCTCACCGGGGTGCGGCTGGCCGACGGCACCACGCACGCCCGTTCCGTGCTCTTCGTCGGACCGCGCCCGGTGCCGCGGACGGGTCTGCTGGAGCGGCTGGACGCCGAGATGAACGAGACCCCCTTCGGCACGTACCCGGTGATCGACTCGACCGGTCTGACCACGGTGCCCGGGGTCTGGGCGGCGGGCAACGTGATCGGCTTCTCCGAGCAGGTGGTGCACGCGGCGAGCGGCGGCTACCGCGCGGCGGCCGCGATCGTCGGGGACCTGCTGATGACCGGCCTGGACGCCGCGGTGGACGGGTAGGCGCCGGACGGCGGGGGTGTGGAGCGCCCGTCTCCGGAGCACTATGACTGCATGCTGCTGTCCCGGCTGGCCCGTGTGTCCCAGGAGGTCGCCGCCGCCTCGGCGCGGTCCCGGAAGATCGCCCTGCTCGCCGAGCTGTTCCGGGAGGCGGAGGCGGACGACGTGCCGGTCGTCATCCCGTATCTGGCGGGGCGGCTGCCGCAGGGCCGGATCGGGGTCGGCTGGAAGGCGCTGAGCCGTCCGGTCGCCCCCGCCGCCGAGCCGTCCCTGACGGTGCGCGAGGTCGACGCGCTGCTCACCGCGCTCGGCCGGGTGTCCGGCCCGGGTTCCCAGGCGGAGCGGGCCCGGCTGGTCGGCGAGCTGCTGGGCGCCTCCACCGGGGACGAGCAGCGGTTCCTGTCCGGGCTGCTCACCGGCGAGGTCCGGCAGGGCGCCCTGGACGCGGTCGCGGTGGAGGGGCTGGCGCAGGCCACGGGGGCGCCGTCGGCCGCCGTGCGGCGGGCGGTGATGCTGGCCGGCTCCCTCCAGTCGGTGGCCGAGGCGCTGCTGGCGGACGGCCCCGGGGCGCTGGAGCGGTTCCGGCTCACCGTCGGCCGTCCGGTGCTGCCGATGCTGGCGCACAGCGCCTCCTCGGTCGCTGAGGCGGTGGAGAAGCTGGGGGCCTGCGCGGTGGAGGAGAAGCTCGACGGCATCCGCGTCCAGGTCCACCGCGACGGGGACACCGTGCGCGTGCACACCCGCACCCTCGACGACATCACCGACCGGCTGCCGGAAGTGACCGCGGCGGCCCGGGAGTTGCCGGGCGAACGGTTCATCCTGGACGGGGAGGTCATCTCCTTCGGCGAGGACGGCCGCCCCCGCTCCTTCCAGGAGACCGCCGGCCGGGTCGGCTCCCGGGTGGACGTGGCGACGGCCGCCCGGGAGGTGCCCGTCTCCCCCGTCTTCTTCGACGCGCTCTCCGTCGACGGCCGTGACCTGCTGGACCTGCCGTTCGCCGAGCGCCACGCGGAACTGGCCCGGCTGGTCCCGGAGCCCATGCGGGTGCGGCGCGCTCCCGTGTCGGGGCCCGGGGACCTGGGCGCGGCCGAGGAGTTCCTCGCCGAGACGTTGGCACGCGGCCACGAGGGCGTCGTGGTCAAGGGTCTGGACGCCCCCTACAGCGCCGGCCGGCGCGGCGCGTCCTGGCTGAAGGTCAAGCCCGTCCACACGCTCGACCTGGTGGTGCTGGCCGCCGAGTGGGGCCACGGCCGCCGCACCGGGAAGCTCTCCAACCTGCACCTGGGCGCCCGCACCGCCGACGGCGGCTTCGCCATGCTCGGCAAGACCTTCAAGGGCCTGACCGACGCGATGCTGGCCTGGCAGACCGAACGGCTGCGGGAGCTGGCGGTCGACGAGAGCGGTCATGTCGTGACGGTGCGCCCCGAACTCGTCGTGGAGATCGCCTACGACGGCCTCCAGCGCTCCACCCGCTACCCGGCCGGCGTCGCCCTCCGGTTCGCCCGTGTGATCCGCTACCGCGAGGACAAGCGCCCCGAGGAGGCGGACACGGTCAAGGCTCTGCTCGCCGCGCATCCCGGGGTACGGCCGTGAAGGGCGCCCGGAGCGCCGGACTGCTGTTGTTCCGACACACCGGTCAGGGCGTCGAGGTGTTGCTCGGTCATATGGGTGGCCCGTTCTTCGCCCGGCGGGAGAGCGGGGCGTGGACCGTGCCGAAGGGCGAGTACGGCCCCGGTGAGCCCGCCTGGGAGGCGGCGCGCCGCGAGTTCCGGGAGGAGCTGGGGCTGCCGCCGCCGGACGGGGAGGCCCTACCGCTCGGGGAGGTCCGGCAGTCCGGCGGGAAGACCGTCACCGCCTGGGCGGTGGAGGCGGACCTCGATCCGGCGGCGGTCGTCCCCGGCACCTTCGCGATGGAGTGGCCGCCGAAGTCGGGGCGGATCCAGGAGTTCCCGGAGCTGGACCGGGTGGCGTGGTTCCCCCTGGAGCGGGCCCGCGAGGTGATCGTCGGCGCGCAGGCCGCGTTTCTCGACCGCCTGGCGGAGCACTCGCCCTGAGGAGGCCTCCCGCGTTGCGCCGCCCACCACCGCGCGGGAAGGTCGGAAAGCACAGCCCGCCCCAGGGAGGTCAGCGATGCACATCGCCACGGTGAACCCGGCGACCGGCGAGACGGTCAAGACGTACCACCCCATGGACGAGGAGGAGATCGGGCACCGGATCCAGCTCGCGGAGGCCACGTTCCGTACGTACCGGACGACGACCTTCGACGAGCGTGCCCGTCTGATGCACCGGGCCGCCGAGATCCTCGACGAGGACCAGGAGACCATCGGCCGGGTGGTCACCACGGAGATGGGCAAGCCGATCAGGCAGGCCCGCGCGGAGGCCGCGAAGTGCGCCAAGGCGATGCACTGGTACGCCGATCACGCGGCGGAACTCCTCGCCGACGAGGAACCCGACGCCTCCGACGTGAAGGACTCCGGCGCCTCCCGGGTCCTGGTGCGCTACCGGCCGCTCGGCCCGGTGCTCGCCGTGATGCCGTGGAACTTCCCGCTGTGGCAGGTGGTGCGGTTCGCCGCACCCGCGCTGATGGCGGGCAACGTGGGACTGCTCAAACACGCCTCGAACGTGCCGCGGACCGCCCTGTACCTCGAGGACCTCTTCCACCGCGCGGGCTTCACCGAGGGCTGCTTCCAGACCCTGCTCATCGGCTCCGCCGCGGTCGACGACATCCTGCGGGACGAGCGGGTGAAGGCGGCCACCCTCACCGGGAGCGAGCCCGCGGGCCGCGCGGTCGCCTCCACCTCCGGGGAGATGATCAAGAAGACGGTGCTGGAGCTGGGCGGCAGCGACCCGTACGTGGTCATGCCCTCCGCCGACCTGGACCGGGCCGCCGAGGTGGCGGTCACCGCGCGGACGCAGAACACGGGGCAGTCCTGCATCGCCGCCAAGCGGTTCATCGTGCACACGGACGTCTACGACGCCTTCGCCGAGCGCTTCGTCGCGGGCATGAAGGCACTCAGGGTCGGTGACCCGATGGACGAGGAGACCGACGTCGGCCCGCTCTCCAGCGAACGGGGCCGGGAGGACCTGGAGGAACTGGTCGACGACGCCGTGCGCGCGGGCGCCACCGTGCTGTGCGGCGGCGAGCGCCCCGACGGGCCCGGCTGGTTCTACCCGCCGACCGTCCTGGCCGGCATCGGCCGGGAGATGCGCATCCACCGCGAGGAGGCCTTCGGCCCGGTCGCCACGCTCTACCGCGCGGCGGACGTCGACGAGGCGGTCCTGATCGCCAACGACACCGACTTCGGGCTGAGTTCCAACGTCTGGACCCGCGACGAGGCCGAGGTCGACCGGTTCGTACGGGACCTGGAGGCGGGAAGCGTGTACGTGAACGGGATGACGGCGTCCCATCCGGCGTTCCCCTTCGGCGGGATCAAGCGGTCGGGTTACGGACGTGAGCTGTCCGGGCACGGAATCCGCGAGTTCTGCAACATCACGACGGTTTGGCAGGGTGCGTGATGCCCGCGCGACTACGATCCCGACTGTGAACCGCGAAGTGACTCTGCCTCTGATCGTCGACGACCGCGGGACCTTGCAGGTGGCCGCCGCCGAGGTCAGCAAACTGCTGCGCACGGTGGGCGGGCGGTGGGTCCGGCTCGTCGAGGCCGGGGAGGACGGGCTCGACGAGGACACGGTCGCCGCGCTGACCATCGAGCTCGCGAAGCTCGCCGATCGGATCGACGTGGCGTGCATCGCCCACAGCAGTGGGGGTGCGCCGTAGGCCCCGCCCGCCGGCGATCCACCCGGCCGGCACGGGAACGGGGGATGTGACGTAACCCTTACGCCGGCACCGGAAAGGCTGACGGGGGACGTCCGGTGGTGTGGACTCCTGAGCGACCGAGTGATCGATCGTGTGATGGAGCAGCCATGAGACGGAATCGTTCCGCGGCCGCCGTGGCCACGGGGCTGGCGGCCGCCTGCCTGGGCCTCGGCCTTCCCGCCACCGCGTGGGCCGCCACCCCCGACGTCCCCGAGGCGTTGCGGATCTCCACCGGTGCCTACGCGGGCTTCCAGCAGTGCGGCGCCCCGACCCCGCCGACGTTCAGCACCGCCAACGGTTCCGCACCGTTGTTCGCCGCCTCGGTCAAGGGCCTGGAACCCCGACCCGGCCTGGACGGGACGATGGAGTTCGCACGCCTCGGCGAGCAGCCGTTCCGCACCTTCCGGACCGACACGGGGGCCGGCTACGTGTGGGCCCTGCAGATTCCCACCAGCACGTTCGGTCCGGGCGACTACCAGTGGCGGATCCGCGCCGAGGGCGCCGACGGCCCGTCCGACTGGTCCGCCTGGTGCACGTTCACCGTGACCGGCCCGGAACCCGCGCCCACGGAGTTCGCCTACAGCCCCGACGGCGGCCGGCACTGCCTGGACGTGAGCGGCGCCGGCCGGGAGGACGCCACGAGGGTGCAGTTGTGGGACTGCAACGGCTCCCTGGGCCAGACCTGGAGGACCACGCCCGAGGGCACCCTGGTGAACCCGAACTCGGGCAAGTGCCTGGACGTGGCCGACGGGGGGACCGCCAACGGCACCAAGGTGCAGATCCACACCTGCAACGGCACCGACGCCCAGCAGTGGCGCTACGACCGGACCGTCCCGGCCGGCTTCGTCAACCCCCGGTCCGGCGCGTGCCTGGACGTGCCCTACGCGGACTTCGCAGCCGGCGTCCAGGTCCAGATCCACGAGTGCAACGGCACCGAAGCCCAGGTCTGGAAGGAACTCACTCCCGCCTGACCGGCCGGGCCGCGGACCGCAGGGTCTCCCAGAACATGGCCTCGTAGCTCTGCAGGAGACGCCCGTGACGGCGGGCGCGGTGCTCGTCCAGGCGGCCCGCGTCCAGGGCGGCCCGGACCGCCGCCCGGGCCGTGCGGTCGAGGTCCGGGGCCGGTGCGGCGAAGAAGTCGAAGAAGGCGCAGGCCTCGTCGGAGAAGCCGTAGTGGGTGCGCAGGGCCTCGGCGATCGTGGCGCAGTAGCCGCCCCAGGCGGAGAAGTTGGCCGTCACGGCCAGGACGGCGTCGGCCGGTGCGGCGTTGAGGGCCAGCCAGGCGACGTAGGCCGGGTAGGCCTGGCACCCCGGCAGGGGCGCGTGGGCGTCCGCCCGGGACGCGTCGACACCGCAGGCGGCCGCGAACGGTTCCAGGTGCTCCCCGGCGAGCGCCTCGCCCTCCGCGAGAGCGGTGAAGAACGCGGCGGAGTCCGGTTCGGCCGCGGACCTGTCCGCCAGGTGCAGGAACGCGCGGCGGTCCGCGGGGATCACCAGGCGCTGCTCCAGGGCGAGCGCGGCCAGGACGTCCCGCTCCGCCTCGCCGCGGGCGATCAGCGGCACGAGGGGGTTGGCGCGCGGGTCCGGGGCCAGGTCGCGGGTGAAGCCCTCCATCAGGTCGCGGGCGGTGCGGGTCATCGCGTCCTCCGTCGCGTCGGTCACGCACGAGCCTTCCCCGGAAGCGGGGCGGGGGTAACCCGGCGGTGCCGCCCGCACCGCCGGGCCGTCCGTGCGGCCGTCTCAGCGGATGGGCATGCCCGACAGGGTGCGGGCGATGACCAGGCGCTGGATCTCGCTCGTCCCCTCGAAGATGGTGTAGATGGCGGCGTCCCGGTGCATCCGCTCGACCGGGTACTCGCGGGTGTAGCCGTTGCCGCCGAGGATCTGGATCGCCTGGCCGGTGACCTTCTTGGCCGTCTCACTGGCGAACAGCTTGGACATCGAGCCCTCGGCCGCCGTGAACGGCTTGCCGTTGATCGCCATCCAGGAGGCGCGCCACACCAGGAGGCGGGCGGCGTCGATCCGGGTGCGCATGTCGGCGAGCTGGAAGGCGACGCCCTGGTTGTCGATGATCGGGCGGCCGAACTGCTCACGCGTGGTCGCGTAGTCGAGGGCGACCTCGTACGCCGCGCGGGCGGTGCCCACCGCCATGGCGCCGACGGCCGGGCGGGACGCCTCGAAGGTGGCCATCGCGGCGTTCTTCACCCTCCCCCACTCTCGGCTTCGCTCGAGCGGGGGGACCCCCATGCCGCCCTGCTTCGCCTTCTCGCGGGCGCGGGCCAGGCGCTCGTCCAGCTTCTCCTTGCCGCCGAGCAGGCAGGAGCCGGGGACGCGCACGTCGTCCAGGATGACCTCGGCGGTGTGCGAGGCGCGGATGCCGTGCTTCTTGAACTTCTGGCCCTGGGAGCAGCCGGGGGTGCCCGGCGGGACGATGAAGGAGGCGTGGCCCTTGGAGCCGAGGTCCGGGTCGACGACCGCGACCACGACGTGGACGTTGGCGATGCCGCCGTTGGTCGCCCAGGTCTTGGTGCCGTTGATCACCCACTCGTCCTTGGCCTCGTCGTACACCGCGCGGGTGCGCATCGAGGCCACGTCGGAGCCCGCGTCGGGCTCGGAGGAGCAGAAGGCGGCGACCTTCACGTCATTGGCATCGCCGTACATCTGGGGGATCCAGGTGCCGATCTGCTCCTCGGTGCCGTTGGCGAGGACGCCGACGGCGGCCAGGCCGGTGCCGACGATCGACAGGGCGATGCCGGCGTCGCCCCAGAAGAGCTCCTCCATGGCCATCGGGATGCCGAGACCGGTTGCGTCGAAGTACTGCTGGGCGTAGAAGTCCAGGGAGTAGATGCCGACCTTGGCGGCCTCCTGGATGACCGGCCAGGGAGTCTCCTCACGCTCGTCCCATTCGGCGGCCGCGGGGCGGATCACATCGGCGGCGAAGCCGTGCAGCCAGTCCCGGACCTCCTTCTGTTCGTCGTTGAGCTCCATGGTGAACTCGGCCATGACCCCTCCAGCGGCACACTGCGTGTTACTTGCGGTAACCCCGAGTCTGTTACCGGCGGGTAGGAAAAGTCAACTCCTCAGGACCGGTCGGCATCCCGTTCGATGGGCGGATCGCCTTCAGTGTTAGTTTGCGCAGGCGTCACCGAATCAGCACGGGTGGGGAGAGCTCATGAACACCACACAGCGGACCGATCAGCAGCGGTCCGCCGACCGACGCCGGCGCGAGCTGCTGGAGGCCGCCGACCGGGTGGTGCTGCGCGACGGCCCGGGGGCCTCGATGAACGCGATCGCCGCCGAGGCGGGCATCACCAAGCCGATCCTCTACCGGCACTTCGGTGACAAGGGAGGACTCTACGCCGCCCTGGCCAAACGGCACACCGACGCGTTGCTGGACTCGCTGCGGGCCGCGCTGGACGCCCCGGCGGACCGGCGCGAACGGGTCGAGGCCACCCTGGACACCTACCTCTCGGCGATCGAGGCACGGCCCCAGGTGTACCGGTTCCTGATGCATCCGGCGGAGGAGTCGCAGAGCGACCAGGGTTTCGACGTCGGCAAGCACTCGGCACCGCTGCTGCGCCGGATGGGCGAGGAACTGGCCCAGGTCATCGGGGAACGGCTGGATCTCGGGCCGGGCGGCCAGCAGCTGGCCCGGGTGTGGGGGCACGGCATCGTCGGCATGATGCACGCGGCCGGCGACTGGTGGCTCGGCGAACGGCCCTGCCCGCGGGCGGAACTGGTGCGGAGTCTGGCCGATCTGCTGTGGGGGCGCCTGGCGGCCGCGGGGGACAAGGTGGGGGGTCCCGGGTTCTGAGCGCTCAGTCCGGCCGGTGCCAGGAAGCCCGGCCCACCTGACGCATGAGCCTGCGGTGGCGCCATCCCGTCAGCCGGTCGGCGTAGATCCGGCCCTCCAGGTGATCGCACTCGTGCTGCAGGCAGCGGGCGAAGAACCCGGTGCCGTGGACCGTGACCGGTTCGCCGGTCACCGTGAAGCCCTCGACGACCGCGTGATCGTACCGCTCCGTCCCCGCCTCCAGGCCGGGCAGGGACAGACAGCCCTCGGGCCCGCGCACCACCACCCCGTCCGTCTCGACCAGCCTCGGGTTCACCACATGGCCCAGGTGGCGGACGTCCTCGTCGTCCGGGCAGTCGTAGACGAACACCCTCGACGGCTCGCCGATCTGGTTGGCGGCCAGGCCCACGCCCCGCGCCGCGTACATCGTGGCGAACAAGTCGTCCACCAGGCGGGCGAGTTCCGGGCCGAAGTCGGTGACCTCCCGGCAGGGCGCGTGCAGCACCGGGTCGCCGAGCAGGATGAGGGGCCGTACACGTCCGTGGACGCCGGGGATGGAGCCGTGTCGCATGGCGGCAAGAGTACGGTCCTTGCAGCAACGCCCGTCTCACGATGGTGCCGCGGTTCTGGAGTGCGAATGGATCTCGATAGGCTGAGGTCTCACCACGTGGCCGTCAGGCACAGACGCGGCGCGTACGCAAGGAGGATCGAGAACTGATGGCAGGCAACTCGGACCCGCTCACGCCGCGGGCCAAGCTGGCCGTGACCGCGGGCAAGGCGGTCGCGGCGGCATCCCGCGCCGCCGGACGCGGCAGCGGTTCGGTGATCGGCGGCCGGGTGGCACTCAAACTCGACCCCGATCTCCTCGCCCGGCTCGCCCAGAACCTGGACTGCGTCCTGGTCTCGGCGACCAACGGCAAGACCACCACCACCCGGCTCATCGCCGAGGCGCTGCGGGCCGCGGGGCCCGTCGTCTCCAACGCGCTCGGCGCCAACATGCCGGCCGGCATCACCTCGGCGCTGGCGGGCGGCTCGGACGCGAAGTTCGGCGTCATCGAGGTCGACGAGAAGTACCTCGCGGGCGTCGCACGGGACACCGACCCCAAGTGCATCGCCCTGCTCAACCTCTCCCGCGACCAGCTGGACCGCGCCGCCGAGACGCGGATGCTCGCGGAGAACTGGCGCGAGGGCCTGGCCGGCTCCAAGGCCGTGATCGTCGCCAACGCCGACGACCCGCTGGTGGTGTGGGCCGCGTCCTCCTCCCCCAACGTGATCTGGGTCGCCGCCGGCCAGATGTGGAAGGACGACGCCTGGTCCTGCCCGTCCTGCGGCGGTGTGATGCAGCGCCCGGGCGACGACTGGTTCTGCGGCGAGTGCGGCTTCCGCCGGCCGACCCCGAGCTGGGCGCTCTCCGGGGACCACGTGCTCGACCCGCACGGCTCCGCCTGGCCGATCCACCTCCAGCTGCCGGGCCGCGCCAACAAGGCCAACGCCGCGAGCTCCGCGGCCGTCGCCGCCGTCTTCGGGGTGCCGCCGCAGGTGGCCCTGGAGCGCATGTACCAGGTGCAGGCCGTGGCCGGCCGCTACGACGTCGTGCAGTTCGAGGGCCGTGACCTGCGGCTGCTGCTCGCCAAGAACCCCGCGGGCTGGCTCGAGACGTTCTCGCTGATCGACCCGCCGCCCACGCCGGTGATCCTCTCGGTGAACGCGCGCTCCGCCGACGGCACCGACACCTCCTGGCTGTGGGACGTCGACTACACCCGGCTGACCGGCCACCCGATCTGCGTCGTCGGCGACCGGAAGCTGGACCTCGCGGTGCGCCTGGAGGTCGCGAACCAGCAGTTCCAGGTCTGCGAGAACCTCGACCAGGCGGTGCAGCTGTGCCCGCCGGGCCGGATCGAGGTCATCGCCAACTACACCGCGTTCCAGGACCTGCGCCGCCGCGTCGGCAACTGACCAACGACACCCCAGGGGACTTGAAGTGAGCGACAACCAGCTGCGGGTCGTGTGGATCTACCCGGACCTGCTCAGCACGTACGGCGACCAGGGCAACGTCCTCGTCGTGGAGCGCCGGGCGCGGCAGCGCGGCCTGGACGTGGCGCGGCTCGACGTGCGCAGCGACCAGCCGATCCCGACCTCCGGCGACATCTACCTGATCGGCGGCGGCGAGGACCGTCCGCAGCGGCTGGCCGCCGAGCGGCTGCGCCGGGACGGCGGTCTGCACCGGGCGGTGGGCAACGGCGCGATCGTCTTCTCGGTCTGCGCCGGCTACCAGATCCTCGGCCACGAGTTCATCAACGACCTCGGCCAGCGCGAGCCCGGCCTCGGCCTGCTCGACGTGGTCTCGGTGCGCGGCGAGGGCGCCCGGTGCGTGGGCGACGTACTGGCGGACATCAATCCGCAGCTGGGGCTGCCCCCGCTGACCGGGTTCGAGAACCACCAGGGCGTCACCCACCTGGGCCCCACGGCCCGTCCGCTCGCCCAGGTGCGTTTCGGCAACGGCAACGGCACCGGGGACGGCACGGAGGGCGCGTACAACGAGACCGTCTTCGGCACCTACATGCACGGTCCGGTGCTGGCCCGCAACCCGCAGATCGCGGACCTGCTGCTGAAGCTGGCGCTCGACGTCAACGCGCTGCCGCCGACCGACGACCACTGGTACGAGGCGCTGCGCAACGAGCGCATCTCGGCGGCGCAGCAGCCCGCCTGAGAAGGTCCGCGGACCCGCGTCCGCGGGCCGCGGGCACCCGGGTGTCGGACGGGCGCGACCGGCCCGTCTGACGACTGGTCCGCACAGGTGAGCGGGGTCGTCCAGCAGGCGGACGCCAGGTGCGGCCCCGCCCCCCGAAGCGGCTAGGGTGACGGAGATCGAGCCGGACGACGCGGTCCGGTCCCGGCCCACATCGAGAAGGTTGTTTCGGGCTATGCGCATTGGTGTCCTCACGTCCGGCGGCGACTGCCCCGGCCTGAACGCCGTCATCCGGTCCGTCGTGCACCGTGCCGTCGTCGACCACGGCGACGAGGTCATCGGCTTCCGGGACGGCTGGAAGGGCCTCCTGGAGTGCGACTACCTCAAGCTCGACCTCGACGCGGTGAGCGGCATCCTCGCCCGCGGCGGGACGATCCTCGGCTCCTCCCGGGTACGCCCCGAGCATCTGCGGGACGGCGTGGAGCGGGCCAGGGGGCACGTCCGGGAGCTCGGCCTCGACGCGATCATCCCGATCGGCGGTGAGGGCACGCTGAAGGCGGCCCGGCTGCTCTCGGACAACGGCCTGCCGATAGTGGGCGTGCCGAAGACCATCGACAACGACATCGCCGTCACCGACGTCACCTTCGGCTTCGACACGGCCGTCGGCGTGGCGACCGAGGCCCTGGACCGGCTGAAGACCACCGCCGAGTCGCACCAGCGTGTGCTGATCGTCGAGGTCATGGGCCGGCACACGGGCTGGATCGCGCTGCACTCCGGCATGGCGGCCGGCGCGCACGCCGTCGTCGTACCCGAACGGCCCTTCGACATCGACGAGCTGACCGCCAAGGTCGGCGAGCGGTTCTCGGCCGGCAAGCGGTTCGCGATCGTGGTCGCCGCGGAGGGGGCCAAGCCGAAGGCCGGGACCATGGACTTCGACGAGGGCGGCAAGGACGTCTACGGTCACGAGCGGTTCGCCGGGATCGCCCGGCAGCTCTCCCTGGAGCTGGAGGCGCGGCTCGGCAAGGAGGCGCGGCCGGTGATCCTCGGGCACGTGCAGCGGGGCGGGACGCCCACGGCGTACGACCGGGTGCTGGCGACGCGGTTCGGGTGGCACGCGGTGGAGGCGGTGCACCGCGGGGAGTTCGGGCGGATGACCGCGCTGCGGGGTACGGACATCGTGACGGTGTCCCTCGCGGAGGCGGTGGAGACGCTGAAGACGGTGCCGGAGGAGCGCTACGCGGAAGCGGAGTGCGTGCTGTGAGCGCGCGGCGCCGATAGCCGATAGGGGCCCGGTCCGCCGCGGGCCGCAGGTGGTCCGTCGCGCGCTCCCCCGCGCCCCCGGAGGGTGCTCCCCCCGACCCCGGTCACCGGTGTGGCCGGGGTCGGCCGTACTCTGAGTGCGGACGGATTGCGTACAACCTGCACGAAACTGGAGCCGGTGGATGGATCACAGCGGGCACGGCATGACCATGGATCTGCCGCCGTTCACGCTGGGGCGGGGGCTCGCCTGGTCGGCGGATTCCTTCTTCCTCATCGCCTGCCTGCTGGGGCTGGCGCTGTACGGCTGGGGCGTGGTCCGTCTGGTGCGGCGCGGCGACACGTGGCCGGTGGGGCGGACCGTCGCGTTCGTCACCGGTGTGCTGAGCATCGGGCTCATGATGTGCACCGCGCTGAACGACTACGGCATGGTCATGTTCAGTGTGCACATGGTGCAGCACATGGTGATCAGCATGGTGTCGCCGATCCTGATCCTGCTCGGCGCCCCGATCACCCTCGCCCTGCGCGCGCTGCCGCCGGCCGGGCGGGGCCGCACGGGACCGCGCGAGCTGCTGCTGATGCTGCTGCACAGCCGCTACATGCGGGTCGTCACCCATCCGGTGTTCACCATTCCCCTGTTCATCGCGAGCCTGTACGGCCTGTACTTCACCCCGCTGTTCGACTTCCTGATGGGCTCCAGGGCGGGGCACATCGCGATGATGGTGCACTTCCTCGCCGTCGGCCTGGTCTTCTTCTGGCCGATCATGGGGGTGGACCCGGGTCCGCACCGGCCTGGGCATCTGATGCGGATGCTGGAGCTGTTCGCGGGCATGCCGTTCCACGCGTTCTTCGGCATCGCGCTGATGATGGCGTCGACCCCGATGGTCACGACGTTCGAGAACCCGCCCGCCTCGCTCGGGATCGAGGCCCTGTCCGACCAGAACGCGGCCGGCGGCATCGCCTGGGCGTTCAGTGAGGTCCCCTCCGTCCTGGTGCTGCTCGCGCTGCTGTTCCAGTGGCACGCCTCGGACCAGCGGCAGGCCAGGCGCAAGGACCGCGCAGCCGACCGGGACGGGGACAAGGAACTCGAGGCGTACAACGCCTATCTGGCCTCACTGAACGCACGCGGGAACTGAATACACCGTCTCCCGGACCCCCTTGAAAGGGAAATGTCCACCGGTAGCATGAATGCTTCGGGGGAAACCGCCGGGGGGAGCGGTGATGGCACTGCGCGCGTTCATGCACAGGGCGGGAAAAGCGGCGATTCGGAGGATCGCCGTCCTGTCATTGTCGATTCTTGCCGCCAGTGGGTGCGATTCCGGCGCACCCCTGTCCGACGTGAGGGCGGTGGCCGCGGGGACCGGCCTCCCTCGCGCCGTTCTTCGACGAGCGCAGCGGACCCGGACGGGACGCCGACGTGCGGTCGCGGCCCGCTCACGGCGGTCTGCAGCAGGGGGACACGCCCGGCCCCTGTACGGGGGCACCGGCGAAGCGCCGGTCTGCGACGTCGAGCGGTCGAAGCGGTACCTCGCCGAACCCCGCAACGACCGCAGGGCACGCGTCTGGGCCGGGGCGCTGGAGCTCCGTACGGACGAGATACCGGGGTATCTCGACCGGCTCACCCCTGTCCTCCTGCGTCACGACACTCTGGTGAGGAACCACGACTACACAAAGGGAAAGGCCGTTCCCTTCGACGCGCTGCCCCAGGCGGGAATCGCGATTCCGGTCGACGAGCGGGGACTGCCTGCGGTGAAGTGCTCGTGCGGAAATCCGCTGCGGCCCTTCGAGGGGGACAAAAGCAGGATTTCCGTGTCGTTCGACGACGGAGACAAGGAGTGGAAGGGGTACGACCTCTCCGAGGTCGTGGTCGTGCGGCCCGCGTCCCGGGAACCGGAGCGGATCGCCCTCGTCGGACCCGGGAGTGACCGGATGCCCTCATCCCCGACGCCGGGAGCGGGCCGGGTCGTCGCCGGCCGCTATCTGCTGCTGCACCGGCTGGGCAGCGGCGGCATGGGGTACGTCTGGCTCGCCCACGACCGGGGACTCGCGTGCGAGGTGGCGCTGAAGGAGGTCGTGTTCGGCGACCCGGCCGAGCCCGGCCGGGAGCGGGAGGCCCGGGTCGGCCGGGCCCGCGCGGAGGCCCGGCACGCGGCGGGGCTGCGCGGTCACCCCCACGTGGTGACCGTGCACGACGTCCTGGAGCACGAGGGGCTGCCGTGGATCGTCATGGAGTACGTGGCGGACGCCGTCGACCTGCGGGAGCTGATCGCCCGGGGCGGTCCGCTCGCCCCGGCCGAGTGCGCCCGGATCGGGCCGGCCGTGCTGGACGCGCTGACCGCCGGGCACGAACGGGGCGTGATGCACCGGGACGTGAAACCGGCGAACATCCTGCCGACCTGCGCGGACCAGGCGCCCGACGGGCAGGTCGTGGCGTTCGTCCGGGCCGCCTCGGCCGGGGAGGCCCGGGAGCGGGGCCCGGACCTGTGCGAGGAGCGGACGCGGGAGCTGCGCGGCCGGCCGGCCGACGTCCGCGGCCTGGCCGTCGTGCCGACGGCGGACGGGGTCGATGCGGCCGGGGGGCGTACCGCCTGTCTGGTGCTGGGGGCGCACGGACCGGTGTACGGACCGCTCGGGGACCTGCGCCGCCCCGGGACGGCGTTCGCCGACACGGCGACGATGCAGCGGCGGGACTGTCTGGACGTGCGGTCCCGCCGGGAGGCGCGGCCGGTGCCGTGCGACGGGAGGTACGACGAACAGGTGCTCGGGTTCACCCGGCTGGGCGAGGACGTCACGCTCTCCGAGGCGCGCACCGAGTCGGACGCGGCGTGCGCGCGAGGTGCCGCCGCGTGACTACGGCTTCGACCCGTCGGTCCACGAAGCCGGGTCGTGGACCAGTGAGGGGCCCTGGAAATCCGGTACGCATGTCGTCGTGTGCACCGTAAGGAGGCAGAACGGGGGCACCATGGAGGGAGCCGAACCATGAGGAGGGTGTTGCGATGCCCGGTTCCACGAACGGTTCCACGTCGACGAAGACCATGGGAGTGCTCACCGTCGGCGGCCTGGTCGCCGTGACGGCGTACACGGTGGCGCTCGGCAGCAACGGCTGGCTGTGGTTCGGCTGGGTCGTCCTGGGGCTGATCACCTTGGGGATGGTCGCCACCCGCAGCACCTGAGGGGCGGCCGGCCTCACTTCGGGGTGAGCCGCCCCGCCAGGTGCACGCCCGGCTGGTACTTCGGCAGCCGGACGGTGATCTTCATGCCCGCGCCGACGGCGGTCTCGATGACGAGGCCGTGGTCGTCGCCGTAGACCTGGCGGAGCCGGTCGTCGACGTTGGACAGTCCGATGCCGCCGGTGGGGCTGACCTCGCGGGCGAGGATGCGGCGCAGCAGGCCGGGGTCCATGCCGGCGCCGTCGTCCTCGATGACGACGAGGGCCTCGGCGCCGGCGTCCTGCGCGGTGATCTGGATGCGGCACGTGTCGGCCTTGCCCTCCAGGCCGTGCTTGACGGCGTTCTCCACCAGCGGCTGGAGGCAGAGGAAGGGCAGGGCGACCGGCAGTACCTCGGGGGCGATCTGCAGGGTGACGGAGAGGCGGTCGCCGAAGCGCGCCCGCACCAGCGCCAGGTAGTGGTCGATGGCGTGGAGCTCGTCGGCGAGGGTGGTGAAGTCGCCGTGCCGGCGGAACGAGTAGCGGGTGAAGTCGGCGAACTCCAGGAGCAGTTCGCGGGCCCGCTCGGGGTCGGTGCGCACGAACGAGGCGATCACGGCGAGCGAGTTGAAGATGAAGTGCGGGGAGATCTGGGCGCGCAGGGCCCTGATCTCGGCCTCGATGAGCCGGGTACGGGACTGGTCGAGGTCGGCGAGTTCGAGCTGGACGGAGACCCAGCGGGCGACCTCCCCGGCGGCCCGGACCAGGACCGCGGACTCGCGGGGCGCGCAGGCGACGAGTGCGCCGTGCACCCGGTCGTCCACGGTGAGCGGGGCGACCACGGCCCAGCGCACCGGGCAGTCGGGGGTGCCGCAGGTGAGCGGGAAGGCCTCGCCCCGGCCGGTGTCGAGGGGGCCGGTCAGGCGTTCCATGATCTCGGCGCGGTGGTGGGCGCCGGCGCCGTCCCAGACGAGGACCCGTTCGCGGTCGGTGAGGCAGAGGGCGTCCGTGCCGAGCAGGGAGCGCAGCTTGCGGGCGGACTTGCCGGCGGTCTCCTCCGTCAGGCCGGCCCGCAGCGGGGGCGTGGCCAGGGACGCGGTGTGCAGGGTCTCGAAGGTGGCGTGCTCGACGGGGGTGCCGAGCCCGGCGAGGCCGGCGGGGCGGGCGGTGCGCCGGCCGATCCAGAACCCGGCGGCCAGCAGGGGCAGGACGGCGACGAGCAGACCGGCGAGGAAGCCGCTCATGCGGACACCTCCGTACGGAGTTCCTCCGGCAGGTGGAAGCGGGCCAGTACCGCCGCCGTGCCGGGCGGCACCCGGCCGGGGGTGGCCAGGGAGACCAGGATCATGGTGAGGAAGCCCAGCGGCACCGACCACAGCGCGGGCCAGGCGAGCAGGGCGTGCCAGGGCCCCGTGCCCGGGTAGCCGGCCATGGTCGCGGCGACGGCGGCGAACGCGGAGCCGCCGCCCACCAGCATCCCGGCCGCCGCGCCGGGCGGGGTCAGCCGGCGCCACCAGATGCCGAGGACGAGCAGCGGGCAGAACGACGAGGCGGACACGGCGAAGGCGAGTCCCACGGCGTCGGCCACCGGCAGTCCGCCGACCAGGAGGCTCGCCCCGAGGGGGACGGCCATGGCGAGGACGGTGCCGAGCCGGAAGTGCCGCACGCCGCGCGAGGGGAGCACGTCCTGGGTGAGCACGCCGGCCACGGCCATGGTGAGCCCGGAGGCCGTCGACAGGAACGCGGCGAAGGCGCCCCCGGCGACGAGCGCGCCGAGGAGGTCGCCGGCCGTTCCGCCGATCATCCGGCCGGGCAGCAGCAGGACGGCGGCGTCCGCGTCGCCGGTGAGGGTGAGTTCGGGCGCGTAGAGACGGCCGAGGGCCCCGTAGACCGGGGGGAGGAGGTAGAAGGCGCCGATCAGGCCGAGGACCGCGACGGTGGTGCGGCGGGCGGCCACGCCGTGCGGGCTGGTGTAGAAGCGGACCACGACGTGGGGCAGTCCCATGGTGCCGAGGAAGGTGGCGAGGATCAGTCCGTACGTGGCGTACAGCGGGCGTTCCTCGCGGGACTCGGCGCGGGAGGGCGACAGGGCGTCGTCGGCGCCGCGTCCGGCGGCGGGGACCTCGGCGCCCTCGGCGAAGGTGAGCCGGGTGCCGCCGTCGATGCGGTGGGTGCCGGCGGACAGGCCGATCTCGGTGCCGTCGTGGTCGCGGCCGTCGACGGTGCCGTCCACCGTGACGGTGAGCGGTTCCTCGAGCCGGAGGTCGAGGGTGTCGTCGACGCGGACCACCCGCTGTTCGCGGAAGGCGGCCGGCTCGTCGAAGGCGTGGCTCGGGGCGCCGTCGTTCTGCCAGGCGGCGATCAGGAAGAGGGCGGGGACGAGCAGGGCGGTGAGTTTCAGCCAGTACTGGAAGGCCTGCACGAAGGTGATGCTGCGCATGCCGCCCGCGCCGACGATGACGGTCACCACCACGGCGACGATCACCCCGCCGAGCCAGTCGGGCGCTCCGGTGAGCACGGTCAGGGTGAGCCCCGCTCCCTGGAGCTGCGGCAGCAGGTACAGCCAGCCGACGCCGACGACGGAGGCGCCCGCGAGCCGTCGTACCGCCGGTGAGGCGAGCCGGGCCTCGGCGAAGTCGGGCAGGGTGTAGGCGCCGGAGCGGCGCAGCGGGGCGGCGACGAACAGCAGCAGCACCAGGTAGCCGGCGGTGTAGCCGACCGGGTACCAGAGCATGTCCGGGCCCTGGACGAGGACGAGCCCCGCGATGCCCAGGAAGGAGGCGGCGGAGAGGTACTCGCCGCTGATGGCGGCCGCGTTGAGGCGGGGGCCGACGGTGCGGGAGGCCACGTAGAAGTCGGAGGTGGTGCGGGAGATGCGCAGGCCGAAGGCGCCGACGAGGACGGTCGCGAGGACGACGAGGGCGACGGCGGGGACGGCGTAGGTGGAGTTCACGGTGCTGGAGGTCCCCGGTCTCAGCGGTCCTCGACGAGCCGTACGAAGTCGCGTTCGTTGCGTTCGGCGCGGCGCACGTACCAGCGGGCGAGCAGGACCAGCGGGGGGTAGAGCCCGAAGCCGAGCACCGCCCATTCCAGGCGGCGGGCGTCCGGGGCGGCGGCGAAGACCAGCGGGAGCGGGCCGATGAGCAGGGCGAGGACGGCGAACACGGCGAGTCCGGTGCGCAGCTGGATGCGCATGAGGGAGCGGACGTAGGTGTGGCCGAGGGTGGTCTGCTCGTCGATCTCGGTGCGCGGGCGGTAGCGGCCGGAGGAGTGGGGGGTGCGGCGGGGCGGGCCGGTGACGACCACGCGGCGTTCGGTCGGGTCCTGTGGCATGTGCGCTCCCCCTGTCTAGCCCGTGGTCCGGCGCATCAGCAGGTCCCGCAGTTCGCGGGCGTGCCGTCGGCTGACCTGGAGTTCCTCGGAGCCGATCAGGACGCTCACGGTGCCGGCGCCGAGCCGGAGTTCGCCGATGTGGCGCAGGGCGACCAGATGGCGGCGGTGGATGCGGACGAAGCCGCGGGAGCGCCAGCGCTCCTCCAGCGTGGACAGCGGGATCCGTACGAGGTGGCTGCCCCGGCCGGTGTGCAGGCGGGCGTAGTCGCCCTGGGCCTCGACGTGGGTGATGTCGTCGACGGCGACGAAGCGGGTCACACCGCCGAGTTCGACGGGTATGTGGTCGGGGTCGGGTTCGTGCACGGGGATGCGCGGGGCGGCGGTGCCGCGCTGTGCGGCGGCGCGCAGTTCGACGACGCGGCGGACCGCCTCGGCCAGCCGTTCCTTGCGCACCGGTTTGAGGACGTAGTCGGCGGCCTTGAGGTCGAAGGCCTGGACGGCGAAGTCCTCGTGGGCCGTGACGAACACGATGAACGGCGGCCGGGCGAACCCGGTGAGCAGCCGGGCCAGGTCGAGGCCGTCGAGGCCGGGCATCTGGATGTCGAGGAAGACGACGTCGATGGCCTCGGGCCCGTCGGGGCCCGATTCCAGCGCGCGGTTGATGCGGCGCAGCGCCTCGGTGGCGTCGCCGGCGCCCTCGGCGTCGGCGACGCGGGGGTCGGCGTTCAGCAGGTAGAGCAGTTCCTCCAGTGAGGGTCGTTCGTCGTCGACGGCGAGGGCACGCAGCATGAAGGTGGAGTGTAGGGGTGATTTCCACGTCTGGACATGCCCCGGACGTGGGCGTTCGCGCTGGATACAGTGCCCGCATGAACAGCAGGCCCGCGTCGTTCGACGAACTCGACCGGAAGATCGTCACCGCGTTGATGGCGAACGCCAGGACGTCCTTCGCCGAGATCGGCGCGGCCGTCGGGCTGTCGTCGACGGCGGTCAAGCGCCGGGTGGACCGGCTGCGAGAGTCCGGGGTGATCACCGGGTTCACGGCGACGGTGCGGCCGTCGGCGCTGGGCTGGCGCACCGAGGCGTACGTCGAGGTGTACTGCGAGGGGGCGGCGCCGCCCCGCCGGCTGGCGGAGGTGGTGCGCAACCATCCGGAGATCGCCGCGGCGATGACGGTGACCGGCGGCGCGGACGCGCTGCTGCACGTGCGGGCGCGGGACGTGCAGCACTTCGAGGAGGTGCTGGAGCGGATCCGCCAGGAGCCGTTCATCCGCAAGACGATCAGTGTGATGGTGCTGTCCCACCTGCTGCCGGACAGTCCTGAGGCAGGAGTGAGTCAGCCCGCGCCGGACGGCGCATCAGACGTGCGCTGAACGGCGGAACCGCGCAGCGTTCCTGCGTGAACACGCAGCTCCTGTTCCTTGTCGCCCGTATCCCCGCTTCCTACCGTGGTCTCACCCCCTGTCGAGACCGCGTGGAAGCGGAGGAACCCCTCTGTGCCCGACTTCCGTGTGGCGTCCCGGCGGCGCTACCTCGTCTGCGAACCCAGACACTTCGCCGTGCGGTACGCGATCAACCCCTGGATGCACCCCGACCGTCCCGTCGACGTCTCCCTGGCCCGGCGCCAGTGGCGGACGCTGGTCGACGCCTACCGCGCCCACGGCCATACCGTGGAGACCGTGAAGCCGGAGCCCGGACTGCCCGACATGGTGTTCGCCGCGAACGCGGCGGTCGTCGTGGAGGGCCGCGTCTTCGGCTCCCTTTTCCTGGCGCCCGAGCGGCGCCCGGAGTCCGTGCCGTACGAGGCCTGGTTCAAGGCCGAGGGGTACGAGGTGCGCCTTCCCGGGTCGGTGTGCGAGGGCGAGGGCGACCTGGTGCCCGCCGGGCGCTGGATCCTCGCCGGCACCGGGTTCCGCACCACCCGGGAGGCGCACCGCGAGGTGCAGGAGTTCTTCGGGGTGCCGGTGATCGGCCTGACGCTGGTGGACCCGTACTTCTACCACCTGGACACGGCGTTGTTCGTGCTGGACGAGGAGAACGTCGCCTACTACCCGGAGGCGTTCTCGCCGGGCAGTCGCGAGGTGCTCGCCCGGCTGTACCCGGACGCGGTGCTCGCGACCCGTGAGGACGCGACGGCGTTCGGGCTGAACTCCGTCTCCGACGGACGCCATGTGTTCGTCTCCCCGGGGGCCACGGCCCTCGCCGCCCGGCTCGCCGACCGCGGCTACGTCCCCGTCCCCGTCGACCTGTCCGAGTTCCACAAGGCGGGCGGGGGCATCAAGTGCTGCACACAGGAGATCCGCTCATGACCTCTGTCGTCCCCGCGCGTACGTCCGCCGAGCTGATCGGCGCGGAGGAACCGGTCCTCGCGCACAACTACCACCCGCTGCCCGTGGTCGTCGCCCGCGCGGAGGGCGCGTGGGTGGAGGACGTGGAGGGCCGGCGGTACCTCGACATGCTGGCCGGCTACTCGGCGCTCAACTTCGGCCACCGGCATCCGGCGCTGATCGAGGCGGCGCACCGCCAGCTGGACCGGCTCACGCTGACCTCGCGCGCGTTCCACAACGACCGGCTCGCCGAGTTCGCGGAGCGGCTGGCCGCGCTGACCGGGCTGGACATGGTGCTGCCCATGAACACCGGCGCGGAGGCGGTGGAGAGCGGGATCAAGGTGGCCCGCAAGTGGGCCTACGACGTGAAGGGCGTCCCGGACGGCCGGGCGACGATCGTGGTGGCGGCCGACAACTTCCACGGCCGTACGACGACGATCGTGAGTTTCTCGACGGACGAGGTCGCGCGGGCCGGGTTCGGGCCGTTCACCCCGGGCTTCAGGGTGGTGCCGTACAACGACCTGGCGGCGCTGGAGGCGGCGGTCGACGAGACGACGGCGGCGGTGCTGCTCGAGCCGGTCCAGGGCGAGGCGGGTGTGATCGTCCCGGACGACGGCTACCTCGCCGGGGTGCGGGAGCTGACCCGCCGCGCGGGGTGCCTGTTCGTCGCGGACGAGATCCAGTCGGGTCTGGGCCGTACGGGCCGCACGCTCGCCGTGGAGCACGAGTCGGTCGTCCCGGACGTGGTCCTGCTCGGCAAGGCGCTGGGCGGCGGCATCGTCCCGGTGTCGGCGGTGGTGGCCCGGCGGGAGGTGCTTCAGGTACTCCATCCGGGTGAGCACGGATCGACCTTCGGCGGCAATCCGCTGGCCGCGGCGGTCGGCACGGCCGTGGTGGAGCTGCTGGAGACGGGCGAGTTCCAGCGCCGGGCCGCGGACCTGGGCGGGATCCTGCGCGAGGGCCTGGAGTCGCTCGTCGGCAAGGGCGTGGTCGGTTTCCGCTCCCGCGGTCTGTGGGCGGGCGTGGACGTCGACCCGGCGCTCGGCACCGGCCGCGAGATCGGCGAGCGCCTGATGCGGGAGGGCGTCCTGGCCAAGGACACCCACGGCTCCACCATCCGCCTGGCCCCGCCGCTGACCGTCACCGCGGAGGAACTCCAGGGCGCCCTGCACACCCTGGAGAAGGTTCTGGCCCGGCAGGTCTGAGCCGCTGCCGTCCGTTTCCGTTCCCCGCCGGGTCCGGCGGGGAACGGAAACGGACGAAACATCCCGGAAAGCCCTCATGCCTCTCCAAGGGTGAAGATGGGGACAAGAGGGGGTAGACCACTCTCAGCGACAGAGAGGTCGGCCGTGGGCGGACACAAGGAGCAGGACGTTGCCCGGCAGGGGTTCGATGTGGCCGACGCCGTTCCCCTGCTGCTCGATCCGCACGGCATGGTGTCGAGCTGGACCGGCGGGGCCGAGCGGCTGCTGGGGTACCGCGCCTCCGAGGCCGTGGGCCGCAAGTTCGCCGAGCTGCTGGTCCCCGAGGACGCCGAGCGGGTGCCGGACCTGGTCGAGCGGTGCCGCTCGGACGGGGACTGGGCGGGCCTGCTGACGGCCCGGCACCGGGACGGGCGGCCGGTCGCGGTGATGGTGCGGATCACGCCGACGGTGGAGCCGCGGGGCCGTTCGTCGCTGCTGGTCCTGCTCTCGGAGCTGGCCGGCTCGGCCGGCTGGGACATGAGCCGCGCCGTGCTGGAGCAGATGGTCGCCGGTACGCCGATCGGCATCGCGATCGTGGACACGGAGCTGCGTTTCGTGTGGTCCAACGCCGCGCTCGAACAGTTCGGCGGCGGGCCGGCCGGGCAGCGCCTGGGGCTGCGGTTCGCGGACGTCCAGCCGGGTATGGACGCCGAGGCGGTCGAGGCGCAGATGCGGCACGTACTGGAAACCGGCGAACAGGTGATCGACTACCAGCACGTCGGCCGGGTCCGCTCGGCACCGCTGCGCGAGACCGCGCACATGCTGTCGTTCACCCGCCTCGACGACGACCGCGGTCGGCCGATGGGCGTGTACTACACCGTCGTGGACGTCACCGAGCGGCACCGGGCCCGTCAGCGCCTCGCCCTGCTCGACCGGGCCGGCGAGCACATCGGCCGCACCCTGGACATCCTGCGCACCGCGCAGGAACTGGCGGACATCGCCGTGCCGGACCTCGCGGACTTCGTCATCGTGGACCTGCTGGAGACGGTGCTGCGCGGCGCCGAACTGCCCCCCGGACCGCTCACCGATTCCGACCGGGTGCCGCTGCGCCGCGCGGGGCACAGGTCGCTGTACGACGACCTGCCGCGGACGGCCGTGGAGAGCGGGGCGGTCGTGTCGTACCTGGCGGGTTCGCCCCCGGTGCGCTGTCTGACCACGGGCCGGTCCTGGCTCCAGGAACAGCTCGACCCGCTCGCCCCCGAGTGGGCCGTGGGGACGCCGGGCGACCGGGAGCACACCTTCCTGGAGCTGGGTCTGCAGAGCGTGATGGTGGTCCCGATCCGGGCCCGGGGCGTCACCCTGGGCGTCACCACGTTCTTCCGTCGCCGCCGCCCGGAACCCTTCGGCGCGGACGACCTCGCTCTGGCCGAGGACCTCGTCTCCCGCGCGGCCGTCAGTGTGGACAACGCCCGGCGCTACACGCGCGAGCGGGACGCCGCGCTGGTCCTCCAGCGCAGCCTGCTCCCCCGCAGGCTGCCCGAGCAGGACGCCGTGGAGGTGTCCGCCTGCTACCGCCCGGCCGACGAGCTGACCGGCCTGGGCGGCGACTGGTACGACCTGATCCCGCTGTCCGGCGCCCGCGTCGCCCTGGTCGTCGGCGAGGTGCCGGGGCACGGCATCGACGCCGCCGCGGCCATGGGGCGGCTGCGCACCGCCGTACGGACGCTGGCCGCGATCGACCTGCCGCCCGAGGAGGTGCTCGCCCATCTGGACGACCTGGCGTCCCGGCTGGCGCGGGACGAGGGCGACGGGGAGTCCGGGGACTCCCCCGGCCGGTCCGTCGGGTCCGGCTGCCTGTACGCCGTCTACGACCCGGTGGACGGGCGGTGCACGATGGCGGCCGCCCACCATCCCGCGCCCGCCGTGGTGGCACCCGACGGCACGGTCACCTTCGTCGACCTCCCGCAGGGACCGGCGCTCGGTGTGGGCGGCCCGCCGTTCGAGGCGGTGGAGCTGTCCCTGGCCGAGGGCAGCACGCTCGCCCTGCACACGGACGGTCTGCTGGCCGGCGGGAAGCCCTCGCCCGACCCCACGGACCGCGAACGGCTGCGGCAGGCGCTGCAGGGCGCCACGACCGCGCTCGAGCCGAGCTGCCGCACGGTGGTCGACATGCTGGTCCCGGCCCGGCCCTACGACGACGTGGCCCTGCTGATGGCCCGCACCAGACGTCTCGCCCCCGGACAGATCGCGGTCTGGGACCTGCCGGCGGATCCGGCGGTCGTGGCCGAGGCCCGCAGGTCCGCCACCCGGCAGCTGGCCCGCTGGGGGCTGGACGACCTGGTCTTCACCACGGAGCTGGTCGTCAGTGAACTGGTCACCAACGCCATACGGCACGCCGGCGGCCCCGTGCGGCTGCGGCTGATCCGTGAGCGGGCGCTGGTGTGCGAGGTGTTCGACAGCGGCGCCACCGCACCCCATCTGCGGCACCCCCGCGCGATGGACGAGGGCGGGCGCGGGCTGCTGCTGGTCTCCCAGTTGGCCCAGCGGTGGGGCAGCCGGTTCGTTCCCGGCGGGAAGATCATCTGGGCGGAGCAGTCGCTGACCGCGCCGCCGGAGTGAGGCGATGGCCCATGGCGGAGGCGTCGATCGACTACGCGGCGGTCTACCAGGCCCTGCCCGGCATGGTGGCGCTGCTGACCCCTGATCTGGTGTACGCGGACGTCAACGAGGCGTTCACCCGGGGGACCGGGCGTTCCCGCGAGACCGTGGTGGGCCGCTTCCTGTTCGACGTGTTCCCGGAGAGCCCGAACGACCCGGTGGCCACGGGCGCGCACCAGCTGCGCGCCTCGCTGCTGCGGGTCCTGTCCACGGGTGAGCGCGACACCATGGCCGTGCAGCGCTACGACGTGGAGAGCCCGGAGCGCTCCGGGCACTGGGAGGAGCGCTACTGGAGCCCGGTGAACACCCCGGTGCTCGGCCCCGACGGACGGATCGTGCTGATCGTGCACCGGGTCGAGGAGGTCACCGAGCTGATCCGGCTCCGGGGCGGCGCGGGTGACGGCCGGGGGCGGGTGCTGGAGGCCGAACTGTACGAGCGCGCCCGTGAACTGCAGGACCTCAACAACCGGCTGCGCCGGGCGCACGCCCGGGAGCGCGAGGTGGCCCTGGCGCTGCAGGAGGCGATGCTGCCCGCCCGCCGGCAGGTCGGCCACCACCGGGCAGCGGTGCGCTACCGGCCGGCGGTGGGCGCGCTCAACGTCTGCGGGGACTGGTACGACCTGGTCGACCTGGTGGGCGGGCACCGTATCGGCGTGTCCGTGGGCGACGTGGTCGGCCACGGGCTGGCGGCGGCCGGGGTGATGGGCCAGCTGCGCAGCGCGCTGACCGCCGCCTCCCGGGTGGCGGACGGGCCGGCGCAGGCGCTGAACGTGGCGGGCCGCTACGCCCATGTGGTGGACGGCGCCGAGTCCGCGACCGCCGTGACGACCTTCGTCGACTTCGACCGGCACACCATCACCTACAGCAGTGCCGGTCATCCGCCGCCCGTGCTGCTCCATCACGACGGACGCGTGGAGTTCCTCGACCGGGCGACCGACCCGCCGCTCGACGCCCAGCCCGACCCGGCGCCCCGGCCGGAGGCGACGACCGGGTTCGCACCGGGGGCGACCCTGGTGCTCTACACCGACGGGCTGGTCGAACGGCGCCGGGAGGACATCGACACGGGGCTGCTGCGGCTCGCCGAGGCCCTGCGCCGTCACCGGACGCAGGATCCCGAGACGCTCGCGGACACCGTGCTGCTGGAACTGCTGCCGCCGGGCGGCGCCACCGACGACACGGCGCTGGTCGTCGTACGGCTGTGACCGCCCCGACGGCCGTCCCGGGTCAGGGGCCGGTCCGCTCCCGGTCGAGGCGTGCCGTGCGTTCCACGTTGCGCCGGTCCTCCGGGTCGTCGCTGGGCGCGCCGGCGAACCAGGCGTCGAGGATCTCCGTCAGCAGCGGCACGGAGGTCAGCCGCAGGCTGAGCGCCAGCACGTTGGCGTCGTTCCAGCGGCGCGCGCCGTCCGCCGTGTAGGCGTCCGTGCACAGGGCGGCCCGGACGCCGGGCACCTTGTTCGCGGCGATCGAGGCGCCGGTGCCGGTCCAGCAGCACACCACCGCCTGGTCGGCCGAGCCGACGGCGACCTCACGGGCCGCGGCCTCGGAGCAGACGGCCCACCGCGGGTCGTCCCCGGGGTTCAGGGCGCCGTGCGCGCGTACCTGGTGGCCGCGCTCGCGGAGCTCGGCGAGAAGGGCGCGGGCCACGGGTTCGTCCATGTCGGAGGAGACGGAGATCCGCATGCGTCCGAGCCTACTCCCCGCGACTCACCCCTGACGGGCGCTCACCGCCCCCGCGCGGTGCGCTCCGTCGCGTCGAACGTGATGCCGGGCCACGGCGCCCCGACCTAGACTGGCACCCCACGACGTGCCGGATGGCCTGCCGGGATGCGGCGGCACCGCCCGTCCGCCGGAGTCGAGGAGCGTGTCCTTGTTCTACTACCTGCTCAAGTACGTGCTGCTGGGCCCGCTGCTGCGTCTGGTCTTCCGGCCGCGCATAGAGGGCCTCGAACACGTGCCGTCGTCCGGCGCCGCCATCATCGCGGGGAACCACCTGTCGTTCTCGGACCACTTCCTGATGCCAGCGGTGCTCAAGCGGCGCATCACCTTCCTCGCCAAGGCCGAGTACTTCACCGGCCCCGGCCTCAAGGGCCGGCTGACGGCGTTCTTCTTCCACAGCGCGGGGCAGATCCCCGTCGACCGCTCCGGCAAGGAGGCCGGGCAGGCCGCCATCCGGGAGGGTCTCGGCGTGCTCGGCAAGGGGGAACTGCTCGGCATCTACCCGGAGGGCACGCGCTCGCACGACGGCCGCCTCTACAAGGGCAAGGTCGGCGTCGCGGTGATGGCCCTCAAGGCGGGCGTCCCGGTGATCCCCTGCGCGATGATCGGCACCTTCGAGGCCCAGCCGCCCGGCAGGAGGATTCCCCGGATCCGCCCGGTGGCGATCCGTTTCGGCACGCCGCTGGACTTCTCGCGCTACGCGGGGATGGAGAACGAGAAGGCGGTCCTGCGCGCCGTCACCGACGAGATCATGTACTCCATCCTCACCCTGTCCGAGCAGGAGTACGTCGACCAGTACGCGGCCGTCGCCAAGGCGGAGGACGCCGCGCGCGGGGCGGAGGACAAGCACCGCTTCCCGCGCATGCCGCTGAGCTGACCCTCCCGCGCACACGGGCGAGGGGCGGCCGGAGGGTTCCGGCCGCCCCTCGTGCCGTACGGCACGGGTTCAGGGCTTCGGCGTGGCGTGCGGGGCGCAGGTCACGTCGGACCGGTCCACCTCGCCGGTGAGCAGGTAGGTGTCCACCCGGGCGTTGACGCAGGGGTTGACCAGGCCGGTGACCCCGTGGGATCCGGCGTTCCGCTCGGTGACGAGGCGGGAGCCCCTGAGCCGCTGGTGCAGTTCGACGGCGCCCGCGTACGGGGTGGCCGCGTCGCGCTCGGACTGGACGATCAGCACCGGCGGCAGCCCCTTGCCGGACCTGACGTCCACGGGCGTTCGCTGCTTGACCGGCCAGGTGGCGCAGGGGAGGTTCATCCAGGCGTTGGCCCAGGTCATGAACGGGTGGTCCCGGTGCAGCCGGGTGTTGTCGCGGTCCCACGTCCGCCAGTCGGCGGGCCACTTGGCGTCGGTGCACTCCACGGCCGTGTAGACGGCGTTGCCGTTCTCCGAGGCCGCGTTGCCGGCCGTGTCGGAGAGGTCGGGGGCGGCCGCGTCGACGAGCGCCTGGGTGTCGCCGGCGACGTACCGGCTGAAGACGGTCGCGACCGGGACCCACGCGGAGTCGTAGTACGGGGCGCTCTGGAAGAAGCCGATCAGCTCGGCCGGTCCGACGACTCCGCCGATCGGGTCCTGCTCGGCGGTGGCGCGCAGCTTCAGCCACTGGGCCTGGACGGCGTCGCGGGTGGTGCCGAGGTGGAAGGCGGCGTCGTTCTTCGCGACCCAGTCCTGCCAGTCCTTCCAGCGGCCCTCGAAGGCGACGTCCTGGTCCAGGTTGGCCTGGTACCAGATCTTGTCGCGGGAGGGGTTGACGACGCTGTCGACGACCATGCGGCGGACGTGGCCCGGGAAGAGGGTGGCGTAGACGGCGCCCAGGTAGGTGCCGTAGGAGACGCCGAGGAAGTTGAGCTTCTCCTCGCCGAGGGCGGCGCGGATGACGTCGAGGTCGCGCGCGGTGTTCGGCGTGGTCATGTGCGGCAGCATCTCGCCGCTGCGCTCGTGGCAGCCCTCGGCGTACGCGCGGGCGAGCTTCCGCTGGGCGAGCTTGTCGGCCTCGGAGCGGGGCACCGGGTCCATCTTGGGCGCCTTGACGAACTCCTGCGGGTCGGCGCAGGAGATGGGCGCGGACCTGCCGACGCCGCGCGGGTCGAAGCCCACGAAGTCGTAGGCCTTGGCCGTGTTGGCCCAGACCGGGTTCTTGGCGGTGACCCGGGCCGGGAAGCGCAGACCGGAACCGCCGGGGCCGCCCGGGTTGTACAGGAGCGCGCCCTGGCGTTCGCTCCCGGTGCCGGTGCTGCCGATGCGGTCGACGGCGAGCTCGATCTGCTTGCCGTACGGCTCGGCGTAGTCCATCGGCACCGAGACCCAGCCGCACTGGATCGGCTTGGCCAGGTTCCAGTCGGCGGGGCAGTCCTGCCAGTCGACGCCGGTCTTCGCGGCCCGGGCGGCGGCGATCGCCACGCCCCTGGCCTCGCGGTCCTTGCCGTGGTGGGTGTCCGCCGTCGCGCTCGCCGCGGGTGCCGCGACGGCGCCGGCTATGAGCGTCGCCGCGACGAGCACTCCGGCCGAACCGAGCGCCGCCGCCCGCCTCTTCGGTCTGCTGTCCCTCAAGTGGGGCCTCCCCGTTCATCGTTGCGATGGGTACGGGGGATCCTCTCCGCCGCGAGGCCGCCGGGGACAGGGTCCGGGCCCCTTCTTTGCCAATCCGATAACCGGGTGGAGGCGTCCCGTCAATCGGACACGGCCGCGAAGGAGGCGGGTGCCCCGTCGAGGAGGCGCCGCAGCCGCAGCGCGTCGGGCGCCACGGCGCTCACCAGGACGGCGGGCCCGGCGAGCGGCAGGACCGCGGCGCCCTCGCCCGGCTCCCCCGCGCGGACCGGCTTCTCCTCGAACTCGGGCCTCGCCACGAGGAGCTGACCGACGGCCCGGTGCCCGCCGAGCACGGCCGGGCCGTCCCAGCCGCCGGGGGCTCCGGGACCGCAGGCCAGCTCCTGGTCGAGGACGGTACGCCCCGCGATCCGTACGGTCAGACGGGAGGTGAGCCTTCCGGGCCGCTCCCCGGCCCGCCCCAGGACCTGCTCCTCACGCAGCACGAGCCGGGCCCCGGCAGCGAGGTCGACCCGGGTGGTGACGTACAGTTCGCTTCCGCTGATGGAGATCAACTGCTCGGGAAGCCAGTGGAGTTCACCGCCCTCGGCGACGGTGATCCGTACGTCGTAGCGCGCCCCGTCCCGGTGCCCGCCCGGCAGGGCGAGGGTGGCGGCGGCCGTTTTGAAGCGGAGCCCGGCCCCCGGCTCCACGTCCGCCAGCACCGTGAGGTGGTCCCCGCCGAGGGGTCCGCTCATGGCGCCGACCAGCATGACGTGCGCCTCGGTGCCGCTCCCCCGCGTCCGCCGGAGCGCCAGCGGCCCGTCGCTCTCCAGCACGGGCAGGCAGGTCCCGCCCCGGCCGTCGGGGCGGGCACGGACCCGGGCGACGGCGCGTACGCCGGCGGTGTTCACGCGGTCCACGCGGCGAGCCGCTCCCGCACCCAGCCGGCGACGTCCTTCGCCCCGTCCCCGTCGCGCAACGACTGGAACACCACGGGGAGGTGGGCCCGCTGGGCCCTGGCGTCGGCGGCCATCCGGGCGAGGTCGGAGCCGACGTACGGGGCGAGGTCGGTCTTGTTGACGACCAGCAGGTCGGCGGTGGTCACCCCGGGGCCGCCCTTGCGCGGGATGTCGTCCCCGCCGGCCACGTCGATGACGAAGATCTGCGCGTCGACGAGCCCTCTGGAGAAGGTGGCGGTGAGGTTGTCCCCGCCGGACTCCAGGAGGATCAGGTCCAGTGGACCGGCCTCGTCCTCGAGGTCCTCCACCGCCTCGAGGTTGGCGGAGATGTCGTCCCGGATCGCGGTGTGCGGGCACGCCCCGGTCTCCACGGCGGTGATCCGCTCGGGCGGCAGCACGGCCTCACGGAGCAGGAACTCCGCGTCCTCCCGGGTGTAGATGTCGTTGGTGACGACGGCGAGCGACACCTCGTCCCGCAGTGCCCGGCACAGGGCGGCGACGGTGGCGGTCTTCCCGGACCCGACGGGCCCGCCGAGCCCGATGCGCAGGGCCCGCCGCGCCCCGTCGGGCCGTCGGACGTCGGCGCTGACGGCCGCGGGCCCGTCGTGGGAGAGCGAGTGGTCACGATGCATGGAGTTCCTCCGATCTCCGGCCCGCCCGGTGTCCGGGGACGGGGCCGTTCGGGCCTACGGGGTCCGGGGGCGAAGCCCCCGGGGGCGGGACGGGAAGGGGGCGGGGCGACCACCCCTCATGTGGCGAACAGCCGCACGGCCCACCCGGCGTGCGCCTGGGCGAAGACCTCCAGCAACGGCGCGGACGCCGCGGGCAGCGCGTCGGCCCCCTCGTCGACGACCTTCCGCGCCGCCGCCACCGCCCTCGACACCACCTCGTCCACCTCCGGCGCCAACCGCGCCGTCACGCGCGTCGCGTCGAACGGATCGAGTGCCAGCAACCGCACCGTCGCCGATGCCGGCCCGCTCACGCACTCGTACGCCGCGCAGTACGCCGCGTCCACCGCCCCCAGTCCCGCCGCCCGCGCGACGACCCCCAGCACCACCGGCTGGTGCGCCCCCTTGGGAAACCGCCGCGCCAGGGCGTCGAGCTCGTCGGAAGGCCACACCGCGCGTCCCGCCCGCGTCAGCTGCCGCCCCAGCCTGCGCGCGGCCAGCCGCAGCGCGGGCGACGGGGTCCGCGCGTCGGCCGCCGCGTCCAGCGCCGCGGGATCCGCCCCGAGCGCGGCGGACGCCGCGAGCGCCGCCGACACCAGCCCCGTCGTGTGCAGCCGCCCCCGGCAGAACCGCTCCAGGCTCGCCACCCCCGTGACCCGCCCGGCCCGGACCGCCGCCTCGGCCCCGCCGGAGTGCGCGTGCCCTCCGGCGGGAAACCTGCCGTCGGCCAGCACGAGCAGCGCTCCCCTGGACATCAGAAGAGGAAGTACCGCTGGGCCAGCGGCAGTTCGGCGGCCGGGACCGCCTCGACCAGCTCCCCGTCGATGTGCACGGCGAAGCTGTCGGGGTCGATCCGTACGTCCGGCCGGGCGTCGTTCTCCCGCATGTCCGCCTTGGTCACGCCACGGGTGGAGTCGATGGTCACGAACCGCTTGCCCAGCCCCAGCCGGTCCGGCAGCCCGGCCTCGACCGCCGCTTCCGCCACGAAGTTCACCGAGCCCGCGGCGACCGCCCGCCCGATCGCCCCGTACATCGGGCGCGGGAGGACCGGCTGCGGGGTCGGGATGGAGGCGTTGGCGTCGCCCATCTGGGCGTAGGCGATCTGTCCGCCCTTGATGACGAGTTGGGGCTTCACACCGAAGAACGCCGGTTCCCACAGCACGAGGTCGGCCAGCTTGCCGCTCTCCACGGAGCCGATCTCGCGGGCCAGGCCCTGGGCGAGCGCCGGATTGATCGTGTACTTGGCGACATAGCGACGCACCCGGTGGTTGTCGGCGCGCCCGTCCCCCGGGAGCGCGCCGCGCCGCCGCTTCATCACGTGGGCGGTCTGCCAGGTCCGCATGATCACCTCTCCGACCCGTCCCATGGCCTGGGAGTCGGAGGAGATGATCGAGATCGCGCCGAGGTCGTGCAGCACGTCCTCGGCGCCGATGGTGGACGGACGGATCCGGGACTCGGCGAAGGCGAGGTCCTCCGGCACCGCCGGGTTCAGGTGGTGGCACACCATCAGCATGTCGAGGTGCTCCTCGACGGTGTTGACGGTGAACGGCCGGGTCGGGTTGGTGGAGCTGGGCAGGACGTGCGGTTCGGAGACCACGGTCATGATGTCCGGGGCGTGCCCGCCGCCGGCGCCCTCGGTGTGGTACGCGTGGATGCCGCGCCCGGCGATCGCGGCGAGCGTGTCGCCCACGAAACCGGCCTCGTTGAGGGTGTCGGTGTGGATGGCGACCTGAACGCCGGTCCGCTCGGCGGCGGTCAGCGCGGCGTCGATGACGGCCGGGGTGGATCCCCAGTCCTCGTGCAGTTTCAGCCCGACCGCGCCTCCCCTGATCTGCGAGAGCATCCCCTCCTGGGAGACGGTGTTGCCCTTGCCGAGCAGACCGATGTTGAGGGGGTGGGCCTCCATCGCCTCGAGCATCCGCGCCAGGTGCCAGGGACCGGGCGTGACGGTGGTCGCCTTGGAGCCCTCGGCGGGTCCGGTGCCGCCGCCGACCAGGGTGGTGACGCCGGAGGCCAGCGCCTCGTCGGCGATCTGCGGGCAGATGAAGTGGACGTGCGCGTCCACGGCGCCGGCGGTCAGGATCCGCCCGTTGCCCGCGATCACCTCGGTCTCGGGCCCGATGACCAGGTCCGGGTGGACGCCGTCCATGGTGTCGGGGTTGCCGGCCTTGCCGATGCCGGTGATCCGGCCGTCGCGGATGCCGATGTCGGCCTTGACGATGCCCCAGTGGTCGATGACGACCGCACCGGTGACGACCGTGTCCGGGGTGCCGTCCGCGCGGGTGGCGCGGGACTGGCCCATGGACTCGCGGATGACCTTTCCGCCGCCGAACACGGCCTCGTCGCCCGCGCGTCCGGGGCCGCCGGAGCGGTCCTCCTCGATCTCGATCAGCAGGTCGGTGTCGGCGAGCCGGATGCGGTCGCCGGTCGTCGGGCCGAACAGGTCGGCGTAGGCGGCGCGGGAGATCTCAGGCATCGAGGGCGCCTCCGGTCTCCCCGCGCAGCCCGGGCACCACACGCGCCCCGGCGAGCGGGACGAGCAGCACCTCGACCGGGATGCCGGGTTCGAACCGTACGGCGGTGCCCGCGGCGACGTTCAGCCGCTTTCCGCGCGCCGCCGCCCGGTCGAACTCCAGGCCCGGGTTGGCCTCGGCGAAGTGGTAGTGGGAGCCGATCTGGACGGGCCGGTCGGCGGCGTTGAGGACGGTCAGCCGGGTGACCTCGCGGCCCACGTTGTAGGCAATCGGGTCGTCGGCGAACAGGATCTCTCCGGGGATCACGGCGGCCTCCTCCGTCAGACGATCGGGTCGTGGACGGTGACGAGTTTGGTGCCGTCCGGGAAGGTCGCCTCCACCTGGACGTCGTGGATCATCTCCGGGACGCCCTCCATGACGTCGTCCCGGGTGAGCAGCCGGCGTCCGGACGCCATGAGTTCGGCGACGGTACGGCCGTCCCGGGCGCCCTCGAGGAGGTGCGAGGTGATGAGGGCGACCGCCTCGGGGTGGTTCAGCCTCAGCCCACGGGCCCGGCGCTTGTCCGCCACGTCGGCCGCGACATGGATCAGCAGCCTCTCCTGCTCGTGCGGGGTCAGTTGCACGGCGTCCCACCTCACAGTCCTCGTCCCGGACCGTGCGGGCCCGGCGCCCCGGCCACGCGGGCCCACCCCCGGTGGCGTGGCTCGGCAGGCTAGCCGGGCGGCGTTTCGGGGACGTTAACCGGGCTGCCTCGCCGTCGGTCGCCGTGTCCGGCCCGGCGCACCGTCGTCAGCGCCCGCGGACCGTCGGCCCGGGTCCGTCCGGAGGTTTCGCCGAAGAGGGCCGTCCGGACCGCGAAGCCCTGCGCGAGCGCGATCGACGCCGGCGCCATGGCGTCGGTGCCGGTGCCGGTATCCACCAGGCCGGCCTCGTTGCAGCCCTCGCCGATCCGCCCCGGGCCCGGACGCCGTGCTCCTCGGCGGCGTGCCGGGGAGGTGCGCGGGGAACGCGCAGCCCGCGGCCGAGCGGGTGCCGGCCCCCGCCGGCCGACCTCGGACGGCCCGGCCTCCGGCCACACGGAACGACCGCGCGTCCCCACCGCGGCGGACGGGGGTGCGCGGTCAGTCGGCGGGGGCTTACGGGGTGGCCGTCCCCCGGTGCTCCGCCGCGATGCCGAAGCGCTGCCGTTCGCGGGGAGCGGACGCGGCCTCGCGGACGCCGGCCACCGTGCTGATCACCTGCTCCTCCGCGGGTTCCCGGGCCTCCCCGAGTTCTTCGAGTCGTCGCAGGTCATCGGCGGACACGAGGGCGACGAGGGGCTTTCCGTGGCGGGTCACGACGACGCGCTCACCGCCGTACACCACACGGTTGATGAGGTCGGCGAGCTCAGCCCTGGCTTGGGTGACCGGAATCTCGTAGGCCATGAACCCATCATAACGTCATGTACGTCCTGTACATTTTTTACGGAGACGACCAGACAGGAGGGACTCTCATGACCCGACCGTCCGCCCGCCAGGTCCTGCCCGAGCCCACCGACCGCACGGCGTCCGGGAACCGGACGACCGGCCCCTGCGCGAAGCTGCTCGAGGAGCGGATCGTCATCCTCGGGACACGGATCGACGAGACCTCCGCGAACGACGTGACGGCGCAGCTCCTGTACCTGGAGCACCACTCCCCCGACCGGGACGTCTCGCTCTGCGTCAACTCCCCCGGCGGCTCCTTCCACGCCACGTCGGCGATCCACGACACGCTGCGCCACGTCTCCTGCGACGTGGAGACGGTCTGTCCGGGCCGGGCGGAGGGCGCCGCCGCGCTGCTGCCGGCCGCCGGCACCCCGGGCAAGCGGCTCCTGCTGCCCGGTTCCCGCCTGGTGCTCCGTCAGCCCTCCCTCCCTGGGCCGGCCGAGCGATGGACCGGCGATCCGGCGATCCACGCGGAGGAGCCGACCCGGATCCGCTCGCGGATGGAGGAGATCCTGGTCCGGCACACGGGCCGCACCGCGGAGCGGGTCCGGGCGGACATCGAGCGGGACACGGTCCTCGACGCACAGGCGGCGGTGGAGTACGGCCTGGCGGACCGGATCGTGCCCAGCCGCCGGGGCGCGTCCCCCGCCTCCGGCGCGAGGTGAGCCGCGGATGCCGCCACCGGAGCTGCCGCCGCTGCCCGCGCTGACCCGCGCGGAGGCCGAACTGATCGACCGTTACCTCGAGGCCGTCGACCTGCTCGGCCGGATCAACCCGGCCCTGGACGGTGACACCTATCGCGGACTGCGCGCGGCCCAGGCACTGGTCGGCACGGCCGTCGCGCTGCGCGACGCGCTGACCCTGATGCACCGGCGCGGCGAGACCGAACTGCACTCCGGCACGCTGGCCCGGGCCCTGCGGGTGCTGGACGGCGAACGGCGCACGGCCCGGGTCACACTGCCGCCGGACCCCGGCAGTTGAGACCCGCGGGGTCCGGACGGCGTCCCCGGCCGGTGGTGCGCCGCGGCCGGGGTTGAAACGGACCAAACGGCGTACCCCCGTCCGGCGTAGACGAACCTGCTGTTTTCGGGCCCTCTCGGTTGCGCAACGCGCGTACCGCACAGCCGGAACGGTGCTTTTCACCCCTGGTCCGGGGCTCCCCGAGCTCTCGGCGAGGACCCGAACAAGGAGGTGTCCACCCGAACGGGTGAGTGGTGAGTAACAACACAAATCCCACGTTCCGTTGGGATTTCGATTGCGTCATGAGCCAAGATCCCTGACTGACGACAAGACCCCGCCGCCGCGGCGGGGCGATCCGGGCGGACGCCGAGTCCTGCCGCCGCCCGGATGACCGGTCGACAGGAGTGGATCGGCAGGAGTGGAGGACCCAAGCACGACGGGCCGCCGGGACGTCAGTTCCGAGCAGCCCTTGGGGTGAAGCCGCACATGTGCGGCCGGGCCACTTCGCCAGCCCGAATCCGACAGGTCATCCTTCACAGGCGGCTGACGAAGGGTTGCGCATGACTGCGCTCAATCGTGTCCCGTCTCTCATGGCCCGGGCCGGCACGGCCTCGGCCCTCACCCTGGCCGCCGTGGGCGGCTCCCTCGTGGTCCCCGGAGCCGCCTCGGAGGCGGCCGCCGCGAGCCCGGCCGCCAAGGCGCTGAACATCGCCGCCTCCAAGAAGGGCTCGCCCTACCAGTGGGGCGCCACCGGGCCGCACCGGTTCGACTGCTCGGGCCTGACGCTGTACTCGTTCAAGAAGGCGGGCAAGAAGCTGCCGCGCACCGCCGCCCAGCAGTACAACAAGACGCGCCACATCTCCGCCCAGAGCCGCAGGGCGGGGGACCTGGTGTTCTTCCATTCGGGCAGTTACGTCTACCACGTCGGCATCTACGCGGGTAAGGGCAAGATCTGGCACGCCCCGAAGACCGGGGACGTGGTGCGCCTGCAGAAGATCTGGACCCGCAGTGTCTGGTACGGCCGGGTGAGGTGACCGCGGGGGCGGCGGTGCCCCGGGGCACCGCCGCCCGCCGCCCGACTACTGCTCCTGCTGTCCGGCCGCCGTGACCGCTCCGGCGGCCCGGACGGTCCACGGGAGTTCGACCGACACGGTCTTGCCGCCCTCACGCGTGGGGCGGATCCTGAGCCTGCCGCCGCACTCCGCGGTCAGCCAGCGGATGATGACCAGCCCGCGGCCGTTGTCCTGCTGGACCGCCGCGGGCAGCCGCCTGGGGAACCGGGGGTGGCTGTCCGTGACACCGATGTGCACCCGCTCGTCACGGACCAGGACGACGTCCACGGTGAACGTGGGCGACTGCCCGAACGTGTGCTGCACCGCGTTGGTGGCGAGTTCGGAGACGATCAGCCGGACGGTGTCGCACAGTTCCGCGCCCGCCGGCATGCCCCATTCCTCCAGCACGCCCACCACGTGGGCGCGGGCGGCCGAGACCGAGGCGGGATCGCTCGGCAGAGTGACGGATGCTTCCAGATGGTCTGCCATGGCGACGTCGTCCCTTTCCCACGGGCCCGCGGTCCGACACGGAGCGGAAGGTTCGAGTACGGTCCCGCACTGGTGCTTCGCCGCCAGACTGCCATCACCGCACGGCGCAGGACGGCGATCCACCAAGATATGCATATATCTGTCGCTCAAAGCGGTGAACTCTGCGACGGGAGACCGTATCCGGGCGACTCGGAAGGAGTAAGGAGAAGCCCATGCAGCACGGTCCCGCGGTGCGCCGCCGGAAACTGGGCGCCGAACTGCGCGCGCTGCGCACCTCGGCGGGACTCACCAGCGGTGAGGCGGCCCGGCTGGCGGGCTGGCACCAGTCGAAGGTGAGCCGGATCGAGACGGGCACGAGCGGGGTGAAACCACCCGACGTGCGGTTACTGCTCGACGTCTACGGCGTGGCCGACCCTCAGTTGCGGGAGCTGCTGCTGGTGCTGTCGGGCTCCGGCGACGGGGACGGACGGCACCACTGGTGGCACGCCTACCGCGGGGTGCTGCCGCCGACCTACCGGGACTTCATCAGCCTGGAGTCGCAGGCGAGCGCGATGCGCACCCTGGAGACCACGGTGATCCCGGGGCTGCTGCAGACGCCGGAGTACGCGCGTGCGGTGACGCAGGCGGCCCTGGAGGGCGCGTCGGAGGAGCGCCTGGACGCGCTGGTGGAGGTGCGGCTGGCCCGGCAGGACGTGCTGCGGGCGACGCCGCCGCTGGAGCTGAGCGCGGTGCTGGACGAGGCGGTGCTGCGCCGGGAGGTCGGCGGCCCCGGCGTGATGGCCCGTCAGCTGGACCGGCTGGTCGAGGCCGCCCGTCTTCCCCAAGTGCGTTTGCAGGTCCTGCCGTTCAGCGCGGGTGCGCATATCGGCGTGACCGGTCCTTTCGTAATCTTTTCATTTTCGCGCACTTCTGATCTGGACGTGGTTGTTCTCGACCACTTGACGAGTAGCCTCCATCTGGAGCGGAAAGAAGACCTCCGGGTGTACTCGGAGGCCTTCGACGCCCTCTCGATCCACGCCCTTTCACCCGAGGACTCGTTGGATTTCATCGCCGGTACAGCCGCCGGCGCGTAAGGAGGCACGATGCCCGCACCGCCTCGGACCATCCCTTCCAGCCGCGCACTGCACGAGGTGAGGTGGCTGCGCAGCAGCTACAGCACGGGTGCGAACAACTGCGTCGAGACGGCCCGGCCGGCCGCCGGCCCCCTGGCCGGACTGCTCGCCGTGCGCGACTCCAAGGCCCCGGACGGGCCCGCGCTGCTCTTCTCACCCGCCAGCTGGACGGAGTTCGTGACCGCGGTCGGCTGACGGCCGACCGGTCGGCCCGTCATCGGGCGACGCACGGCCGTGCCCCGCCGACTCATGGCCGCGTCTCGCCGATCACCCGTACAGCGCGTTCGATCTCCGCCCCGGGCAGGTCCGCGCGGGCGGTCAGCCTGAGCCGTGAGACGCCGTCGGGCACGGAAGGAGGACGGAAGCAGCCCACGGCCAGGCCGGCCGCCCGGCAGTCGGCCGCCCATCGCACGGCCTGCTCCGGGGAGGGGGCTCGCACGGAGACGACCGCGGCGTCCGGACGCACCGCTTCCAGACCCGCGGCCGTCAGCCGCGCGTGCAGTTCCCGCGCCACCTCGCCCGCCCGTGCCGCGCGCCCGGGTTCGCGGCGCAGCAGCCGCAGGGCCGCCAGGGCCGCCCCCGCCGCGGCGGGGGCGAGTCCCGTGTCGAAGATGAACGTCCGGGCCGCGTTGACCAGGTGCCCGATCACCCGGGCCGGGCCGAGCACCGCCCCGCCCTGGCTGCCGAGCGACTTGGACAGCGTCACCGTCACGACGACGTCGTCGGCGCCCGCCAGTCCCGCCGCGTGCGGGGCCCCGCGCCCGCCGTCGCCGAGCACGCCGAGACCGTGCGCGTCGTCGAGCACCAGACCCGCGCCGTGCTCCCGGCACGCCTCGGCGAGCCCGGTGAGCGGGGCGGCGTCGCCGTCCACCGAGAAGACCGTGTCGGAGACCGCGACCGCGGGCCCGTCGTGCCCCTCCAGCGCCTTGCGCACGGCGTCGGGATCGGAGTGCGCCACGACCTGTGTCGTGCCGCGGGCCAGCCGGCAGCCGTCGATCAGCGAGGCGTGGTTGCCCGCGTCGGAGACGATCCTGGAGCCGTGCGGGGCCAGCGCGGTGACGGCGGCGAGGTTGGCGGCGTAGCCGGAGGAGAAGACCAGGGCCGCCTCGAAGCCGCAGAATCCGGCCAGTTCGCGTTCCAGCTCGGTGTGGAGTTCGGTGGTGCCGGTGACGAGCCGGGAGCCCGTCGCCCCGCCGCCCCAGGTCCGCGCGGCCCGTGCGGCGCCCTCGGCGACCTCCGGATGCCGGGCCAGGCCCAGGTAGTCGTTGCTCGCCAGATCGAGCAGCGGCGTGTCGGCGGCCCGGGGACGCAGGGCGCGCGCGAGTCCGGCCCGGCGGCGCAGTTCCGCCTGCTCGTCGATCCAGCCGAACGCCATGGGTCCTCCGGGGGATTTTGTAGGCAGTGCACAGACATTAGCGGGAGGCCGGACGGACCACTGTGTGGCGATACCCACACCCGGAAGTGCCCCTGTTGTACGAACCCTCCTTGGCCCGGACGGGTCGGGTAGGACAGGATCGGCTCTCATGGACCTGCTGAACACGCTGGTGGACAAGGGGCTTCGGCGCGAGACGCCGACCCGCGGGGAAGCTCTGGCCGTCCTCGCGACGTCCGACGACGACCTGCTCGATGTGGTGGCCGCGGCCGGGAAGGTGCGGCGGCACTGGTTCGGCCGACGGGTGAAACTCAACTATCTCGTCAACCTCAAGTCCGGCCTGTGCCCGGAGGACTGCTCGTACTGTTCCCAGCGGCTCGGCTCCAAGGCCGACATCCTGAAGTACACCTGGCTCAAGCCGGACCAGGCGTCGCAGGCGGCCGCCGCCGGTCTCGCGGGCGGCGCCAAGCGGGTGTGCCTGGTGGCCAGCGGCCGGGGGCCGACCGACCGTGACGTGGATCGGGTCTCCGACACCATCAGGGCGATCAAGGAGCGGCACGAGGGCGTCGAGGTGTGCGCCTGCCTGGGCCTGCTCTCCGACGGCCAGGCGGAGCGGCTGCGCGAGGCGGGCGCCGACGCCTACAACCACAACCTCAACACGTCCGAGTCGACGTACGGGGACATCACGACCACGCACACGTACGCCGACCGGGTGGACACGGTGCAGAAGGCGCACGCCGCCGGTCTCTCGGCCTGCTCCGGGCTGATCGCCGGCATGGGCGAGTCCGACGAGGACCTGGTCGACGTGGTCTTCTCGCTGCGCGAGCTGGACCCGGACTCGGTGCCGGTCAACTTCCTGATCCCGTTCGAGGGGACGCCGCTCGCCAAGGAGTGGAACCTCACCCCGCAGCGGTGCCTGCGCATCCTGGCGATGGTGCGGTTCGTCTGCCCGGACGTCGAGGTGCGGATCGCCGGCGGCCGTGAGGTGCACCTGCGCACGATGCAGCCGCTCGCGCTGCACCTGGCCAACTCCGTCTTCCTCGGCGACTACCTCACCAGCGAGGGCCAGGCGGGCAAGGCGGACCTGGAGATGATCGCGGACGCCGGGTTCGAGGTGGAGGGCGCCGGCGAGGTGACGCTGCCCGAGCACCGCGCGGGCGGCGGCTGCGGCTCGCACGAGGGCGCCGGCGCGTGCGGTCCGGCGACCGCGGGCTCCTGCGGGAGTGCGCCCGAGGAGCCTCGTACGGACCTGGTCGCCGTGCGCCGCCGGGGCGCCGGTACGGACCTCGCGCCCAATGCCTGAGCGGTCCGTCGCCGAACTGCTGGAGCTGGACCGGCGGCACGTCTGGCACCCGTACGGGCCCATGCCGGGCCGTCGGGAACCGCTCGTCGTGGAGTCGGCGAGCGGGGTGCGGCTGAGGCTCGCCGACGGCTCGGGCGAGCTGGTCGACGGGATGTCGTCCTGGTGGTCGGCGATCCACGGCTACAACCACCCGGTGCTCAACGAGGCCGCGCGCGGACAGCTGGAGCGGATGAGCCATGTGATGTTCGGCGGGCTCACCCACGAGCCCGCCGTGCGGCTGGCGAAGCTCCTCGTCGACGTGTCGCCGGACGGTCTCGAGCACGTGTTCCTCGCCGACTCCGGGTCGGTGTCGGTCGAGGTCGCGGTCAAGATGTGCCTGCAGTACTGGCGCTCGCTGGGCCGGCCGGAGAAGCGGCGGCTGCTGACCTGGCGGGGCGGCTACCACGGCGACACCTGGCAGCCGATGTCGGTGTGCGACCCCGAGGGCGGGATGCACGGACTGTGGTCCGGGGTGCTGCCGCGCCAGGTCTTCGCGGACGCGCCGCCGGCCGGGTACGAGGAGGCGTACGCGGAGCACCTGCGGTCGGCGGTCGAGCGGCACGCCGGCGAGCTGGCCGCGGTGATCGTGGAGCCGGTGGTGCAGGGTGCGGGCGGTATGCGGTTCCACTCCCCCGCGTACCTGCGGGTGCTGCGCGAGGCGTGCGACGCGCACGACGTGCTGCTGGTGTTCGACGAGATCGCGACCGGGTTCGGGCGCACGGGCGCGTTGTTCGCGGCGGGGCACGCGGCGGTGACGCCGGATGTGATGTGTGTGGGCAAGGCGCTGACCGGCGGTTATCTGACCATGGCGGCGACGCTGTGCACCGCGCGGGTGGCGGAAGGCATCTCGCGCGGTGAGGTGCCGGTGCTGGCGCACGGTCCGACGTTCATGGGCAATCCGCTGGCGGCGGCCGTGGCCTGCGCCTCCGTCGAGCTGCTGCTCGGCCAGGACTGGCGCGCGGAGGTCGGGCGGATCGAGGCGGGCCTGCGGGAGGGGCTGGCGCCGGCGGCCGGGCTGCCCGGTGTGCGGGACGTGCGGGTGCTCGGGGCCATCGGGGTCGTCCAGCTCGGTCACGCCGTCGACATGCGGGCGGCCACGGAGGCCGCCGTGCGGGAGGGCGTGTGGCTGCGTCCGTTCCGCGATCTGATCTACACCATGCCGCCGTACGTCACGGACGACGCGGACGTGGCGCGCATCGCCCGCGCGGTGTGCGCGGCGGCGAAGGAGGGATGACATGCCGGTATGGGTGATCACGGGCACGGGCACCGAGGTCGGCAAGACGGTGGTGACGGCCGCCCTCGCCGCGACGGCGCTGGCGGCGGGCCGGTCGGTGGCCGTACTGAAGGCGGCGCAGACGGGCGTGCGGCCGGACGAGGCCGGGGACGCCGAGGAGGTCGCGCGGCTCGCCGGCGCGGTGACGACGGCCGAACTGGCCCGGTACCCGGATCCGCTGGCGCCGGCCACGGCGGCCCGCCGGGCCGGCCGGGCGCCGGTGCATCCGCACGAGGTCGCGGAGCGGGCCGCCAAGCTGGCCACGGAGCACGATCTGGTCCTGGTGGAGGGCGCGGGCGGGCTGCTCGTGCGGTTCGACGCGGCGGGCGGGACGCTGGCGGACGCGGCGGCGCTGCTGGCCGCGCCGGTCCTGGTGGTGGCGTCGGCCGGGCTCGGCACCCTGAACGTCACGGAGCTGACGGCCCGTGAACTGCGCGGCCGGGGGCTGGACCTGGCGGGCGTGGTGATCGGCAGCTGGCCCTCCGAACCCGACCTGGCCTCGCGGTGCAACCTGCTGGACCTGCCGGACGTGACCGGCGCCCCGCTGCTGGGCGCCGTGCCGGCCGGGGCGGGCGCGCTGCCCCCCGCCGGGTTCCGGGCCTCGGCGCCGCACTGGCTGGCGCCCCGGCTGGAGGGAACCTGGGACGCGGAGACGTTCCGGGTGCGCGAGGCGCCCTGACGGCGAACGGGGGTGTGGATCGCCCGTTCGGGGCAGAATCGGCGTAGGCCTGTTCCGGGGGAGGTCCTCATGCAGCTACGGTCCGGCCGGTCCACGCGGGTGGAGCGGGACGCCGTGCACCATCCGCTGTTCGCGCGGTGCTACGCCCGGCTCAGCGTCGCCGCCGAGACCCACGCGGGGATGGCCGGGGTGCGGCGCAGACTGCTCGGCGGGCTCTCCGGCCGGGTGATCGAGGTCGGCGCGGGCAACGGTCTGAACTTCGCGCACTATCCGGGCACCGTCTCGGAGATCGTCGCCATCGAACCGGAGCGGGAGCTGCGGGCACTGGCCGTGGAGGCCGCCGTGCGCGCCCGGGTGCCGGTGGACGTGGCACCGGGCGCGGCGGAGGCGCTGCCGGTCAAGAGCGAGGCGTTCGACGCGGCGGTGCTCTCGCTGGTGCTGTGCAGCGTCCGGGACGTGCCGCGGGCGCTCGCGGAGCTGAGGCGGGTGCTGCGGCCGGGCGGCGAGGTGCGGTTCTTCGAGCACGGCCGGGGCGGCGGCCGGGTCATGCGCCTGACCCAGCGGGCGCTGGACCGGACGGTGTGGCCGCCGCTGGCCGGGGGCTGTCACGTGGCGCGCGACCCGGTCGGCGCGCTGCGGGAGGCGGGGTTCGAGCTCGGCCCCTACCGGCGGGTGCTGATGCCGGACAAGGGGCCGGCGCTGCCCACCTCGTACTGCGTCATGGGCACCGCGTGGCGGCCGCCGGGCGACGCGGCGGCCGACGGGAGCTGATCACGCGCACCAGCGGCGCAGTTCGGCCGCGATGTCGTCCACGGTCGCCTCGCCGTCGTTGACCAGCCGGGCCAGGTCGCGCACCTGTTCCGGCGAGGTGACGACCTTCAGACCGCTGGCGACGAGGTAGGCGTACGCGACGGCGGAGGCGAACAGGGCGTTGGAGCGCTCCAGCGCGGGGACGCGGATCAGCAGCTGGAGCAGCGACGCGGCGCGGGCGTGCGGGCCGTCGTAGACGGGGACGTCGAAGATCTCGGCCTCGTGGCGTGCGACGGCGGCGACGAGGGCGCCCCAGTCGGTGACCTGGGGGTCCCCCGGGGTCTGCCGCTCGGCGAGCATGAGCAGCCACGCGAGGTCGATGCGCAGGTCGTTCAACGGCTCAGCGACGACCTTCGCTCGTGCCTCCGCGCTCCTTGCCGAACTCCTCGGCGAAGACGCTCTCGTACTGCTGCATGAAGTCGGCGGCGGCCTCGACGAACGCGCGGCCCGCCTCACCGGTGTCCTGCCGGACCAGTTCCTCGATGTAGCGGTTCACGCTCATCCCGCGCGCCAGGGCACGTTCCCGTGCCGCGCGGGCGGTGCCCTCGTCCACGCGCACGTTCAGCTGGGTCTTCGCCATACCTCGAAGCTAGCGCCGGAACGCTAGCAGCGGCAAGTACCGGGCGGCCCCGCTCCGTGGGCGTCACGTACGGACGGGGCGGGGCGACCGGCGCGGTCGGGCGTCCGGATCCTGGAATTCCCTGTCGTGCGCACTCGCGCGTGCTGGGATCGCCGCATGACCGAGCTGCGCATACGGGCCGCCGGGCCCGAGGATCTCGACACCGTGCTGGCCTTCTGGAAGACGGCCGCCGAGGGCACGAGCATCAGTGACGACCGGGACGGCGTGGAGCGGCTGGTCGCCCGCGATCCCGGGGCGCTGATCCTCGCGGAGAGCGGCGGTGAGCTGGTCGGCACGGTGATCGCGGGCTTCGACGGCTGGCGGTGCCATCTCTACCGGCTGGCGGTGCATCCGGACCGCCGCCGCCGGGGCATCGGCTCCGCGCTGCTGACCGCCGCGGAGGAGCGGTTCGCACGGCTCGGCGGGCGCCGCGCGGACGCGATGGTGCTCCAGGAGAACGAGACGGCCCACCATGCATGGGGCGCCGCGGGGTATGCGCGGGAGGAACGCCGGCGGCGCTGGGTGAAGCCCCTCACCGGGTGATCCACGGCCCGACGGCGCCCTTTTGCCGTTCCTTCACCCCTGGACGGCCACTCGGTCCTCCGTGAAAGGTTGTGTGCGTCCCCCCATGGGCGAGCCCTCCGGTCCGCGACATCGCGCATTCGTTCCCGTCCTGTCCGACCATGGGACGGAGGTGACCCGATGACCGAAGTGCTCCTCCTCCTGGTGGCGATCCTGCTGTCGCTCGCCTGCGGCGCCTTCGTCGCGGCCGAGTTCTCCCTCACCACGGTCGAGCGGGCCGAGCTGGAGCGGGCCGTCGAACGCGGCGAGCGGGGGGCCGCGGGCGCCCTCAAGGCCGTGCGGAACCTGACCTTCCAGCTCTCCGGCGCGCAGCTCGGCATCACGGTCACCAACCTGGTGGTCGGCATGCTGGCCGAGCCGTCGATCGCCGCGCTGATCGCGGGCCCGCTGGAGGACGCCGGCGTCTCCGGTTCGGTGGCGCGCTCCCTCGCCCTGGTGATCGGCACGGCCCTGTCGACGGTGTTCCTGATGGTGGTCGGCGAGCTGGTGCCCAAGAACTGGGCGATCTCCTCGCCGCTGGCCGTCGCCAGACGGGTGGGCAACGCGCAGCGCTGGTTCAGCGCCGCCTTCCGCCCGTTCATCACGCACCTGAACAACACGGCCAACCGCATAGTGCGCCGCATCGGCGTGGAGCCCGCCGAGGAACTGGAGTCCGCGCGCGGGCCCCAGGAGCTCGCGGCGCTCGCCCGGCACTCGGCCCGGGAGGGCGCCCTGGAACCGGACACCGCCGAACTGTTCGTCCGCACGCTGAACCTCGCCGACCTCACCGCCGAGAACGTGATGACACCGCGCGTCCAGGTCGTCGCGCTGGAGGTGCACGCCACCTGTGAGGACGTGGCCAACGTGACCCGGGCGACCGGGCTGTCCCGGTTCCCCGTCTACCGCGGCACCCTCGACGCGGTCGTCGGCACCGCGCACGTCAAGGACGTCCTGGCGCTGCCCGCGGAGCGCCGCGCCCAGGTGCCCGTGTCGGAGCTGATGCGCGAACCGCTGCTGGTCCCCGGATCGCTCACCGTCGACCGGCTCCTCGACCGGCTCTCCGGGCGGCGCACCATGGCCGTGGTGATCGACGAGTACGGCGGCACGGCGGGCGTGGCCACGCTGGAGGACATCGTCGAGGAGGTCGTCGGCGAGGTCCGCGACGAGCACGACCCGCACGAGACCCCCGATCTGGCCCGGGCCGGCACCGACGAGGACGGGCGCCTCCTGTTCTCGGCCGACGGCTCCGCGCGCGTGGACCAGCTCGCCCGGGTCGGCCTGCGCGCGCCGGAGGGGCCGTACGAGACCCTCGCCGGACTCGTGGCGGCCGAGCTGGGCCGGATCCCGGCCGTCGGCGACACCTTCGAGGTCGCCGGCTGGCGCCTGGAGGTGGTGGACGCCACCGGCCGCCGCGCGGCACGCGTCCTGCTGCACGCGCCCCTCGACGACCGGCACACGGCGGAACGGCGGACGGCCGGCACCGCGGATGACAGGAGGACGCGGCGATGACCGCCGTACAGCTGCTGATCGGTCTGGCGACGCTGGTCGTCAACGCCTTCTTCGTCGGCGCCGAGTTCGCGCTGATCTCGGTCCGCCGCAGCCAGATCGAGCCGCACGCGGACGAGGGCGACCGGCGCGCGAGGAGCGTGCTGTGGGGTCTGGAGCACGTGTCCGCGCTGATGGCGGCCGCGCAGCTCGGCATCACGCTGTGCACCCTGGTCCTCGGCGTCGTCGCCGAGCCGGCCATCGCGCACCTGCTGGAACCGGTGTTCCACGCGGTGGGCGTGCCGGAGGGCGCGGGGCACGCGGTGTCGTTCGTGATCGCGCTGGCGCTCGCGACGTACCTGCACATGCTGCTCGGCGAGATGGTGCCGAAGAACATCGCGCTCGCCGAGCCGGTGCGCAGCGCCCTGGTGCTGGGTCCGCCGCTGGTGGCCCTGTCCCGCGCGCTGCGCCCGGTGATCTTCACGGTCAACGCGTTCGCCAACGCGCTGCTGAAGCTGATGCGGGTCGAGGCGCGAAACGAGGTCGTCGCCTCCTTCTCGGACGCCGAGCTGGCCCAGATCGTGAAGGACTCCGGCGAGGCGGGCCTCATCGACGACCGCGCGCGCGAACGGCTGCACGACGCGCTGGAGCTGGGCCGGCGGCCCGTGCGGGACGTGGTGATGCCGCTGGAACGCGTCGTCTACGCGAGCGTGGGGGTCACCCCGGAGGGGCTGGAGCGGCTGTCGGCGGAGTTCGGGTTCTCCCGCTTCCCGGTCGTGGACGAGCAGCGGCGGATCGTCGGCTACCTGCACGTGAAGGACGCCCTCGACGCCTCACCGCGGGACCTTCCGTTCCGGCTGGGGGACATGCGGTCCATCGCGCGCGTGCGGGAGAGCACGCCGATGGACGACGTCCTCACCGCCATGCGGGGCAGCCGTACGCATCTGGCGGCCGTCCTCGGGACCGACGGGCGGCTGGCCGGGCTGGTGACCATGGAGGACGTGCTGCAGGAGCTGTTCGGGCAGCGGGCCTGAGCGACCGGGCGGGCGACCGACCGGCGGGTATGTGCCACGGGATACCATCTGTGGCGCCATGCAGACGAATCCCACCTACAGCAGTCTCGTAGCCCTCGGCGACTCCTTCACCGAGGGCATGTCGGACCTCCTTCCCGACGGCACCTACCGGGGCTGGGCCGATCTCCTCGCCGCGCGGATGGCGGCCGCCGCCCCCGGTTTCCGGTACGCCAACCTCGCGGTGCGCGGCAAACTGATCCAGCAGATCGTCGACGAGCAGGTCGAGGTCGCCGCCGCCATGGGGGCGGATGTGATCACCCTGGTCGGCGGGCTCAACGACACCCTGCGGCCCAAGTGCGACATGGCGCGGGTGCGGGATCTGCTGACGGAGGCCGTGGAGCGGCTGGCGCCGCACTGCAAGCAGCTGGTGCTGATGCGCAGCCCCGGCCGCCAGGGGCCGGTCCTGGAGCGTTTCCGCCCGCGCATGGAGGCGCTGTTCGAGTGCGTCGACGAGCTCGCCGGACGGCACGGCGCGCTGGTCGTCGACCTGTACGGGGCGCCGTCGCTCGCCGACCCCCGGCTGTGGGACGTGGACCGGCTGCATCTGACCGCGGACGGGCACCGCAGGGTCGCCGAGGCGGTGTGGCAGACGCTCGGTCACCCGCCGGAGGACCCCGAGTGGCACCTGCCGCCGGAGGCGTCGCTCCCGCCGCACTGGGTGGCACGACGGGTCGCGGACGCGCGGTTCGCCCGGCAGCACCTGCTGCCGTGGATCGGCCGCCGGCTCACCGGCCGTTCCTCCGGCGACGGTCTGCCGCCGAAGCGGCCCGAGCTGCTGCCGTACGAGGGCCTGTAGCGCCTCCTTGTGGTTTCCTCCAGGTCACCCGGTGGCGCCGGCCTGCAGGAATCGCCAGTAGACTCCCTGTACGTGACTGCTGCGCCCGCCAAACCCCGCATCCCCAACGTCCTCGCCGGACGCTACGCCTCCGCCGAGCTCGCCACGCTCTGGTCGCCCGAGCAGAAGGTGAGGCTGGAGCGGCAGCTCTGGCTCGCCGTGCTGCGGGCCCAGAAGGACCTCGGGATCGAGGTGCCCGACGCGGCGATCGCCGACTACGAGCGGGTGCTCGACACCGTCGACCTGGCCTCGATCGCCGAACGCGAGAAGGTCACCCGGCACGACGTGAAGGCGCGGATCGAGGAGTTCAACGACCTCGCCGGGCACGAGCACGTGCACAAGGGGATGACCTCCCGCGACCTCACCGAGAACGTCGAGCAGCTGCAGATCCGGCTCTCCCTGGAGCTGATGCGCGACCGCACGGTGGCCGTGCTGGCCCGCCTGGGCAAGCTGGCCGGCGAGTACGGCGAGCTGGTCATGGCCGGCCGCTCGCACAACGTGGCCGCGCAGGCCACCACCCTCGGCAAGCGGTTCGCCACCGCCGCCGACGAGCTGCTCGTCGCGTACGGCCGGGTGGAGGAGCTGCTGGGCCGCTACCCGCTGCGGGGCGTCAAGGGCCCGGTCGGCACCGCGCAGGACATACTGGACCTGCTCGGCGGCGACGCGGACGGGCTCGCGGAGCTGGAGCGGCGGATCGCCGGGCACCTGGGCTTCGCGCAGGCGTTCACGAGCGTCGGCCAGGTCTACCCGCGCTCGCTCGACTACGAGGTCGTCACCGCGCTGGTGCAGCTGGCCGCCGCGCCGTCGTCACTGGCGAAGACGGTCCGGCTGATGGCCGGGCACGAGCTGGTGACCGAGGGCTTCAAGCCGGGCCAGGTCGGCTCGTCCGCGATGCCGCACAAGATGAACACCCGCTCCTGCGAGCGCGTCAACGGCCTGATGGTGATCCTGCGCGGCTACGCCTCGATGACCGGGGAACTGGCCGGCGACCAGTGGAACGAGGGCGACGTGTCCTGCTCGGTGGTGCGCCGGGTCGCGCTGCCGGACGCGTTCTTCGCGCTCGACGGTCTGCTGGAGACGTTCCTGACGGTGCTCGACGAGTTCGGCGCCTTCCCGGCGGTCGTGGCCCGGGAGCTGGACCGCTACCTGCCGTTCCTCGCCACCACCAAGGTGCTGATGGGCGCCGTGCGCGCGGGCGTCGGCCGCGAGGTCGCGCACGAGGCGATCAAGGAGAACGCCGTCGCCACCGCCCTCGCCATGCGGGAGCGGGGCGCCGAGCGCAACGACCTCCTCGACAAGCTCGCCGCCGACGAGCGGCTGCCGCTCGGCCGCGAGGAGCTGGAGGCCCTGATGGCGGACAAGCTGTCCTTCACCGGTGCCGCGGGCGACCAGGTCGCCGCCGTGGTGGGCCGCATCGACGAGATCGTCAAGCAGCACCCGGCGGCCGCCGGGTACACCCCTGGGGCGATCCTCTGACGCGCTTCACCCAGGAGGAGCTGGAGGCCGCCCGCGACCGCCTCGTACCGGATGTGGTCGCGGACGGCCTGCGCGTGCTCTTCTGCGGCATCAACCCCGGTCTGATGACGGCCGCGACCGGCCACCACTTCGCCCGCCCCGGCAACCGCTTCTGGCCGGCGCTGCACCGCTCCGGTTTCACGCCCCGGCTGCTGCACCCGTCCGAACAGGGGGAGCTGCTGTCGTACGGGCTCGGGATCACCAATGTCGTGGCGCGGGCGACCGCGCGGGCCGACGAGCTGAGCGCCGAGGAGTACCGGGAGGGCGGGCGGCTGCTCACCCTGAAGGTGGCCCGGCTGCGGCCGCGGTGGCTGGCCGTGGTGGGGGTCACCGCGTACCGCGCGGCGTTCGACGACCGGAAGGCACGGGTCGGACCGCAGGAGCGGACCATCGGCGACACCCGCGTGTGGGTGCTGCCCAACCCCAGCGGGCTGAACGCCCACTGGACGCCGGCGACGCTGGCGGAGGAGTTCGGACGACTGCGGGAGGCCGCGGCCGGGCGGTGACGGCCGGTGGTCAGGGCGGAGCGGTTTCCGTGACCACCGCCAGCAACCGGACCGGTTCGCCCGGGTCCCGGTCGGCGACCGCCACGGCGACCCAGCGGCCGGTGCCCTGCACCTCCCACAGCCGGGCGGCGCCGACGCGGGCACCGAGCCAGGCCCACGGCCCGGGTGTCTCCCCGCCCCCCGTGCGCGGCAGGACCGTGCGCGGGTCCCAGGGACCGACGTCGCCCCAGCGGGAGGCCAGCACCTCGTACACCGCGTCACGGGCCTTCTCGAACCGGTCCGCCGTGACCGCCCGGGACGCGGGATCGCCGCCCGGTCCGTCACCGGTCTCCAGTACGGCGACGTGGTGGCCCGGTCCCCCGAAGCCGACGTCCGACGGGCCGTGCTCCGCCGGGAAGGGGCGGAAGCACAGTTCGTCGATGAGGGCGAGGTGCCGGGCGATGTTCATGGCCCCAGTAAACCCTCCGCCGCCGGGGCGTCGGCCGACTTCCGGTCAGGCGTCCCGGCGGCGCAGGCTCCACGCCCCGGCCAGAAGAGCGGCGGCCGTCCACAGCGCGGTCACCGCGAGTCCCGGCCAGGGGCCGAGGGTTCCGTCGTGGGTCTCGTACAGGACCACCTGTCCGGCCCGGTCGGGCAGGAAGTCGGCGACGGTGCCGGCCGCGTCGCCGATCACGAAGGACACGACGAGGATGAAGGGGATCAGCACGGACAGCGTGGCCACTCCGCTGCGCAGCAGGGTCGCGAGGCCCGCGGCGAACAGGGCCATCAGCGTGAGGTAGAGGCCGCAGCCCACGACACCGCGGATCTGCTCGGCCGGGGTGAGGCCGCTCGCCGCCGGACCGAGCCCCGCCCGCGCCACGAGGAGGGCGGCCGGGGCGGTCAACAGGCTCACGGCCAGCACGGGGACGGCGATCGCCGTGACCTTCGCGGCGAACCAGCGCCCGCGCCGCGGGACCGCGGCCAGCGAGAGCCGCAGGGCGCCGTTGTGGTACTCCGCCGACACGGCCATGGCACCGAAGGAGATGGCGGCGATCTGGCCCAGTGTGACACCGGACAGGGCCGTGAACAGCGGGTCGGACTCCGGGTCCGACGCGCCGTCCACCACGGCGATCGCGGAGAACGCCGTGGTCGCGGCGAACAGCGCGAGCAGGGCCCCGGGGAGCGCGCGGACGGTGCGGATCTTCAGCCACTCGGCGTGGAGAACGGGTGCGAACTGCATGGTCAGGCCTCCTGGGGCTGCGCGGCGAACTCGGTCTCGGCGGCGGTCAGGTCCAGGTAGGCCTGCTCCAGCGTGCCCTCGTCCGCCGTGAGTTCGAGGATCGGCACCCCGGCGGCGAAGGCGAGGCGTCCGATGTCGTCCACGCGCGCCTCCGGCACGGTCCAGTGGCCGTCGGGGTGTTCCACGACGGGGTGGCCGTGCCCGGCGAGGACGCTCCTGAGGGCGGTGGGGTCGGACGTGCGGATGCGGACGGCGGGGCGCACGCGCGCGTCGATGAACTCCCGCGTCGGGGTGTCGGCCAGCAGCCGGCCCCGCCCGAGGACGACGAGGTGGTCGGCGAAGGAGGCGGTCTCGTTCATCAGGTGACTGGAGACCAGGACGGTCCGCCCCTCGTCCGCGAGCCGGCGCAGCAGGGTGCGGATCCACACGATGCCCTCCGGGTCGAGGCCGTTGGAGGGCTCGTCCAGCATGATCACCTCCGGGTCCCCGAGCAGCGCGGCGGCGATGCCCAGCCGCTGGCGCATGCCCAGGGAGTAGGTCCGCGCCCGGCGGCGCGCCACCGGGCCCAGGCCGGTCTCCTCCAGCACCTCGTCGACCCGGCGGTCCGGGATCCGGTGGCTCGCCGCCAGGACGCGCAGATGGTCGCGGCCGGTGCGGGAGCCGTGCGCGGCCTGCGCGTCGAGCAGGGCGCCGACCCGGTGCAGGGGTTCCCGGAGGGTGGCGTAGGCACGGCCGCCGACGGTGGCGGAGCCGGACGTGGGGCGGTCGAGGCCGAGCACCAGGCGCAGGGTGGTGGACTTGCCGGCGCCGTTGGGGCCGAGGAATCCGGTGACGCGGCCGGGCAGGACGCGGAAGGTGAGGTGGTCGACGGCTCGCCGGGGGCCGTACTCCTTGGTGAGGTCCTGGACGTCGATGCTGGTCATGGCAGCAGCGTGACGGCTCGTACGGGGGCGGGGCCTCCCCCGCCGGTGGGGATCGTCTCCCCCGCGCGGGGGAGGTCCGTCGCCGGCGGCGGCTGGCACGATGACCGCATGGTCCGCTTGCTGCGCCCGTTCGGCCGGGCGGTGACGTACACCCGGCTGCTGCATCTGTTCATCGCGATCGTGTGGCCGTCGCTGTGGCTGTTCGTCGAGGAGGCGTGGTGGACCTGGGCGGCGGCGGCCCTGGTGCTCGTGCCCGTCGGGCTGGTGCCCGCGATGCGCACCGTGGAGGGGTTGCAGGCCAGGCTGCTGCTGACCGGTCAGCGGCACGACAGCGAGAGCACCGGCGTCGTCGTCGCGCCGTCCGCCTCCTGGAGCGACCGGGGCCGGCTCGTCGTGTGGCTCCAGGCGCGGCTGCTGATCGGCTGCGCGACCTCCCTGGGCACCGTGCAGCTGCTCATGGCCGCGGTGGACCTGGCGGCGGCCGCGTTCGGCGTGGACACGGCCTCCGGCGAGCCGCTCCTCCTCGAGGGCCACAGCCGGTGGCACGTCCTCCTGCTCCCCCTGGCGCTGGTGGCCCTGGCGGTGGCCGCGGTCGTCCCGGGCCGTCTGATCACGGTGCTGGCCCACCGTCTGCTCGGCCCCTCCCCCGCCGAGCGGCTGGCCGCCCTGGAGGAACGCACCGAGCAGCTCCTGGAGCGCACCCGTATCGCCCGGGAGCTCCACGACTCCATCGGCCACGCCCTGACCGTGGCCGTCGTGCAGGCGGGCGCCGCCCGTGCGGCCGGCGATCCCGCCTTCACCGACCGGGCCCTGGACGCCATCGAGGAGACCGGCCGGGCCGCGCTGGAGGACCTGGAGCGGGTCCTCGGCGTCCTGCGCGAGTCCGGGCGGCCGGCGGCCGGCCGGCCGGCCCTCACGGACGCCGGCCGGCTGCTGGAGTCCGCGCGGGCTTCCGGCGCGCGGGTCGACGCCGACCTGACCGGGCCCCTGGACACCGTGCCCGGGCCGGTGTCCCGCGAGGGGTACCGCATCCTCCAGGAGGCCCTGACCAATGTGCTGCGGCACGCGGGTGCCGTCCCCGTGCGGGTCCGTGTCGCGGTCGACGACGGCTCGCTCGGCCTGGAGGTCCGCAACCCGCTCACCGGGGCGGTGCCCGGGCCCGGCCGGGGCAGCGGTCTGCGCGGCATACGCGAACGCGCGGCGCTGTTGGGCGGGCGCGCGCACACCGGCCCGGACCGGGGCGACTGGCAGGTGCGGGTGGAACTGCCGTTGCGCTGATCTAGGCTGGCCGGATGCCGGTGACCGTTCTCCTCGTCGACGACGAACCCCTCGTGCGCGCGGGTCTGCGGGCCGTGCTGGAGGCGCAGCCGGACATCGAGGTCGTCGGGGAGGCGGCCGACGGGGCGGCGGTCGTTCCGCTGGTGCGGCGGCTGCGGCCGGACGTGGTCGCCATGGACGTACGCATGCCGTTGCTGGACGGGATCGAGGCCACGCGCGCGCTGCTGCGGTCGGTCGACGCGCCGCCGAAGATCCTCGTCGTGACGACGTTCGAGAACGACGAGTACGTGTACGGGGCGCTGCGCGCGGGCGCCGACGGGTTCCTCCTGAAACGGGCGCGGCCCGCGGAGATCGTGCACGCGGTGCGGCTGGTCGCCGAGGGCGAGTCGCTGCTGTTCCCCGCGTCGGTGCGGCAGTTGGCCGCCGAGTACGGGAACGGCAGCGGAAACCGCGCGGCGCGCGCCGTGCTGGAGCGGGCGCGGCTGACCGAGCGCGAGGGGGAGGTGCTGCGGCTGATGGCGCGGGGCCTGACGAACGCGGAGATGGCGGCGCGGCTGGTGGTGGGGACGGAGACCGTGAAGTCCCATGTGAGCGCCGTGCTGGCGAAGCTGGGGGCGCGGGACCGGACCCAGGCGGTGATCGCGGCCTACGAGTCGGGCTTCGTGGCGCCGGGCTGAACCGCGTCCCCGGGGCGGCCTCGCCCGGAGGTCGCCGGGGCCCGCCGCGCCGAGTACGATCCGCCCAACACGCGCACGAGCTGGGAGGACGGACGGTGGGTCGGCTGACCGGCGGGGACCCCTCGCTGCTGCGGAGGATCAACTCCGCGGTGGTGCTGCACGCGTTGCGGGCGACGGACTGCGCGACGCTGACCGAGGTGACCCGGGTGACGGGGTTGTCCCGGCCGACCGTCGAGGGCGTCGTGGAAGGGCTCATCGAAGCGGGTCTCGTGGTGGAGACGGCGGCCGGGGAGGGCGCCGCGCGGCGGCAGGGACGGCCGGCGCGACGGTTCCGGTTCCGGGCGGAGGCCGGGCATCTGCTCGGCCTGGAGATCGGGGTGCACCGGGTGGCCGCGCTGCTGGCCGATCTGGACGGCCGGGTGATCGGCGCGCAGGCGCGGGACGTTGACGGGACCGTCGACGCCGACGAGCGGCTGGAGCGGCTGCGCACGGCCGTCGCGGAGCTGCTGCGCCGGGCCGGTGTTCCGCGCGGCTCGCTGCGGGCCGTGGGCGTGGGCACGCCGGGGATCGTGGAGGCGGACGGCACGGTGCGGCTGGGCACGGCGCTGCCCGGCTGGACGGGGCTGGGCCTCGGCGAGCGGCTGGGCCGGTCCTTCAAGTGCCCGGTGCTGGTGGAGAACGACGCCAACGCGGCTGTCGTCGCCGAGCACTGGAAGGGCGCCGCCCGGGAGAGCGACGACGTGGTGTTCGTGCTGGCCGGTCTGAGTCCGGGCGCCGGCTCGCTGATCGGCGGGCGGCTGCACCGGGGGTACGGCGGGGCGGCCGGGGAGATCGGGGCCCTGCACCTGCTGGGCCGGGAAGCGACCCCCGAAGCCCTGCTGTCCACCACGGACGAGCCGCTGCACCCGCTCGACGAGCAGGCGGTCGCCGGGGTCTTCGCCCAGGCCCGTGAGGGCGACGCACGGGCCCTCGCGGCCGTGGACCGGTTCATTCGCCGGCTCGTCCACGACGTGGCGGCGCTGGTGCTGGCCCTCGACCCGGAACTGGTCGTGATCGGCGGCTGGGCGGCCGGCCTGGACGGCGTCCTGGAGCCGCTGCGCCGCGAACTGGCCCGCTACTGCCTGCGCCCGCCGAAGGTCGCCCTGTCCCACCTCGGCGAGGCGGCGGTCGCCACCGGCGCGGTCCGTCTCGCCCTCGACCACGTGGAGGAACAACTCTTCGCGGTGGAGGGCACGGTGACGGCCCGCCGGTAGCGGGCACGCCGTATCGGCGGCCGGCGCCCCGGAAGTTCCGGCCCGCCGCGTCCCCGCTCCCGTGGGCAGTCGTGCCGCTGGGGCGGGGGCCCCGCCCCAGCGGCACGACTGCCCGCAACTGCGTGGTGGCTACGGCGGCGCGGCACGCGGCTACGGGGGGGTCAGGACGCGCGGCTTTCCGGGCCGTGGTGGATCTCGACGCCGCCGGAGTCGCCGAAGGTCAGCCGGCAGGTGTCCGCGCGGTAGGTGGCCACGGAGAGCGCGGCGGTGCGGCCGCGGGCGATGAAGCGGGTGGTGACGACGAGGACGGGGGCACCGGGCAGCCGGTCCAGTTCGCGCGCGTCGTCCGCGCGGGCGGAGCCGAGTTCCACCGCGTTCTCCTGCCGCTCCAGCTCCAGGCGCTGCAGTTCCCGCAGCACGGCGCGCGCGCGTGCCGCGCCGGACGGCGTGTCGATGCCGGACAGGTCCGGTACCGAGTCCGCCGGGACGTGGAGGAGTTCGGCGCCGACGGGCTGGTTGTGGGAGACGCGGGAGCGCCGCACGACGTGCACGGGCTCGTCGCGGCCGGTCACCAGCGCCTCGGCGACGGCCGCGGGCGGCACCTCGAGCGCGCAGTCGAGGGTCTGCCAGGCGTCGTGCGGCCCGCCGGGCCAGGCGTGCCGTGCCGTGCCGACGGACACGCCCATGCGCGGCGGGGCGACCGTGGTGCCCACACCGCGGCGGCGCTGCAGCCGGCCTTCGAGTTCGAGTTGTTCCAGGGCCTGCCGGAGCGTGGCGCGGGCGACGCCGAAGCGGGCGGCGAGGTCGCGCTCGTTGGGCAGGATCTCGCCCACGGAGAACTCCGAGTCAAGCGCCTCGCTGAGCACGGTCCTGAGATGCCAGTACTTCGGTTCCGGCACCGTTTCCAGCTGCGTGGTCCCCACCCTGTCCTCCACGATCGCCGTGTCCGGCCGCGTTTTAGCGCCCTTGTTTATTAAAGGTTGTTTCACTTGTCTGCGACCATAGGACGCCCCGCCCCCTTGGTCAAGACCAATGGGGCGGGACGACGGGCCCCGCCACGGCGGGGACACCGGTGCGGGGACCCCTACCGGACCGCGGCGAGCGGACGCAGCTTGTCGGGATTGCGGATGACGTACACCGTCCGGACGCGCCCGTCGGCGACGTCGAGCTGGACGACGGAGTCGGGCGCGTCACCGGACAGGACGAGCACTGCGGGGCCGCCGTTGAGCTCCAGGAAGCGGAAGGAGAGGTCCGGCACGCTCTTGCGGGCGACGCCGAGGAGGAAGCGTCCCACGTGGTCGGCGCTCTCCAGGACCCGCAGCGGGGCACGCGACCTGCCGCCGCTGTCGCCGACCAGACGGGCGTCGGGGGCGAGCAGTTCCAGCAGGCCCTCCAGGTCGCCCCCGGCCGCCGCGGCCAGGAAGCGCTCGGTGAGGTCGCGGCGCTCGGCGGGGTCGACCTCGTAGCGCGGGCGGCGCTCCCCGACGTGCCTGCGGGCCCGGCCCGCGAGTTGGCGCACGGCCGGTTCGCCGCGGTCGAGCACGGCCGCGATGTCGGCGTACGGATAGCCGAACGCCTCCCGCAGCACGAACACCGCGCGCTCCAGCGGGGACAGGGACTCCATGACGACGAGGAGGGCGAGGGAGACGGAGTCGGCGAGGACGGCCCGCTCGGCGGCGTCCGGGACGGTGGCGCCGAAGTCCGTGACGTAGGGCTCGGGCAGCCACGGGCCGACGTACGTCTCGCCGCGCGCCCTGATCCGGCGCAGCCGGTCGACGGCGAGGCGGGTGGTGACGCGCACCAGGTAGCCGCGCGGTTCGCGCACCCCGTCCCGGTCGCCGCCCGACCAGCGCAGCCACGCGTCCTGCACCACGTCCTCCGCGTCGGCCACCCGGCCCAGCATGCGGTAGGCGACCCCCAGGAGGAGGGGGCGGTGTTCCTCGAAGACGTCGGTCGGGGTGTCGGTGGTCACGGCACCATCCCAACCGACCCGCGCGGTCGTGTCCAGGCGGCCGGCGGGACACGCCGACCGGGGGGCTACCCGTCGGTAGCAATTGCTGACAAGCTGTCTACGACGCCGGGCGGCGTCCGTTCCCGCGAGTCCCAGACGAGGAGCACCCTCATGTCCGCGACCGTCTCCTTCAAGGTCACCTCTCCCCTCGGCCCGCAGACCGTGACCCTGTCCTACGCGCGGGCGGGCCGCGGCGAGCCGCTGCTCCTGCTGCACGGCATCGGCCATCACCGCCAGGCCTGGGACCCGGTGGTGGACATCCTGGCGACCGAGCGCGAGGTGATCGCCGTGGACCTGCCCGGCTTCGGCGCCTCCCCGCCGCTGCCCGACGGCCTCACCCATGACCTGCCGACCATGAACGCCGCCCTGGGCGCCCTGTGCGAGGAGCTGGAGCTCGACCGGCCGCACGTCGCGGGCAACTCGCTCGGCGGCCTGCTGGCCCTGGAACTCGGCAGGGAACGGCTGGTACGGTCCGTCACCGCCCTGTCCCCGGCGGGCTTCTGGACCCAGGCCGAGCGGCGGTACGCCTTCGCCGTGCTGACCGGCATGCGGCGGATCGCGGAGCGGATGCCGCTTCCGCTGGTCGAGCGCCTCGCCCGTTCCGCGGCCGGCCGGGCGGCGCTGACCAGCACCATCTACGCCCGTCCGGGGCGTCGTTCCCCCGAGGCCGTGGTCGCCGAGACGCTCGCGCTCGCCGGGGCCACCGGTTTCGCCGAGACCCTCCGCGCGGGCACCGCCGTACGGTTCACCGACGACGTGCCCGGTATCCCGGTGACCGTCGCCTGGGGTGCCCGGGACCGGCTGCTGATCCCCCGGCAGGGCGTGCGCGCCAAGCAGATCATCCCCCGGGCCCGGCTGGTCCGGCTGCCCGGCTGCGGCCACGTCCCGATGAACGACGACCCGGCGCTGGTCGCGCGCGTCATCCTCGACGGCAGCCGCTGAGGGCGGGCCGCGCGACGGCGCCCCCGCGTCCGGGAACGCCTAGGGTGGCCCTGTCATGACGTCACCGCAGAGCGGCCCCGAGGGGCCCGCCCCCTCCTCCGCCTGGGAGTTGCTGCTGCCCGCCGTCTCCGCGCCGGCACGCGCGCGCGGCCGTTCGCTGCAGGCCGCGCTGCGCGAGGCGGTGCGGTCGGGGCGGCTCCCGCCGGGGACCCGGCTGCCGTCGAGCCGTGACCTGGCCGCCGACCTCGGTGTGTCGCGGGGGCTGATCACGGAGGCGTACGAGCAGCTGACGGCGGAGGGGTACCTGCGCTCCGGCCGGGGTTCCGGGACGTGGGTGGGAGCGGCGGTACGGGCAGCCCGCCCGCGCGCCCGCGACCTCGCCCCGCGCACCCCCGGCGCCCGCGCGGACTTCGTCCCCGGCACACCCGACCTGTCGCTGTTCCCCCGCGCGGCATGGGCAGCGGCGCAGCGCGGTGTGCTCGCGGACCTCCCGCACCAGGAGCTGGGCTACCCCGATCCGCGGGGGCTGCCCCGGCTGCGCACGGCACTGGCCGGACTGCTCGCGCGGCGCCGGGGCGTGGTGGCCGATCCCGAGCGGATCGTGGTGGTCTCCGGAGTGGCGCAGGCGACGGCGCTGCTCGGATCCGCCCTCCACGCGCGCGGGGTGCGCGCCGTCGCCGTGGAGGACCCCGGCAGCCCCCAGCACGCGTCCCTGTACGCCGCCGCCGGGGTCACCGCCGTACCCGTACCGGTGGACGGGGAGGGACTGTCGATGGAGCCGCTGCGGGCCTCGCGGGTGCGGGCGGCCGTCGTGACACCGGCGCACCAGTTCCCCACCGGCATCGCGTACTCCGCGCGGCGCCGGGCCGAACTGCTCGACTGGGCGCGGTCCGTGGACGGAATCGTCCTGGAGGACGACTACGACGGCGACTTCCGCTACGACCGGGCCCCCGTCGGCGCCCTCCAGGGGCTCGACCCCGAGCACGTGGCCTACACCGGCTCGGTCAGCAAGTCCCTCGCCCCGGGGCTGCGGCTCGGCTGGCTGCTGGTGCCGCAGGGGTGGGCCGAGGAGGTGGTGGAGCGCAAGCGCACCATGGATCTCGGCCACCCCACCCTGGACCAGGCGCTGTTCGCCCGGTTCCTGGAGCGCGGCGACTACGACCGTCAGCTGCGCCGCTGCCAGCGCGCCTACCGCGAGCGGCGCGACGCCCTGGTCGCCGCCCTCGGGGAGCACTTCCCGGGCGCCGGGGTGTCCGGGATCGCGGCGGGGCTGCACGTCATCGTCTCGCTGCCCGGGCGCTACGGGCCACAGGAGCGTTTCCTCGCGTGCGTGGCGGAGGCCGGTGTGGCGGTACGCCCCCTCACGGAGTACGCGCACGACGGGGCACCGGAGGAGGGCGTACGGCTCGTGCTGGGCTACGCCCACGCGGCGCCCGCGCGGATCCGCGAGGGGGTGCGCCTGATGGCGGAGGCCGCCGCCCGGTAGGCACCCGCTCCCCTCCCGTGCGAGTTGTTCACCCGGGGTTCGCGTGCGGGCCGCGCCGCCCGAGTAGATGTGGCTGCGCACACTGGCCGGATCCCGTCCCTGGAGGCGCATCCATGTCACACCGTCCGCTCCCCGGCCGCCGCGCCGTGCTGCGCGGCTCGCTCGCGGCCTCGGCGGCCCTGACCCTGCCCGCCGCGCTCGGCGCGGCACCCGCCTTCGCCCTCTCGGGGCGCCCGCGGGCCGAGTGGGGCGTGCAGACCGGCGACGTCACCCGTGACTCGGGGCTGGTGTGGGTGCGCTCCGACCGTCCGGCGCGGATGATCGTCGAGACGTCGGCGACCGAGTCGTTCCGCCGCCCGCGCAGATGGCACGGTCCGCTGCTCGGCGCGGGCACCGACTTCACCGGTACGACCCGGCTGCGCGGACTGCCGTCCGGGGAGCAGATCCACTACCGGGTGCTGCTCGCCGACCCCGACGACCCGCGCCGCACCGGTGAGCCGGTCACCGGCACCTTCCGCACCGTCGCCGCCCGGCGCCGGGACGGCGTGCGGTTCCTGTGGTCGGGCGACCTGGCGGGACAGGGCTGGGGCATCAACCCCGACTTCGGCGGCTACCGCATCTTCGACGCGATGGCGCGGCTGGACCCCGACTTCTTCCTGTTCAGCGGCGACACCGTCTATGCCGACGGCCCCCTCTCCGCGACGGCCGCCCTGCCGGACGGCGGCGTCTGGCGGAACGTCACCACCGAGGAGAAGGCCAAGGTCGCCGAGACCCTGGCCGAGTTCCGCGGCAACTTCCGCTACAACCTGCTCGACGAGAACCTGCGCCGGTTCAATGCCCAGGTGCCGTCCGTCGTGCAGTGGGACGACCACGAGGTGCGCAACAACTGGTACCCGGGCCAGCGGATCGCGGAGACGGACGCCCGGTACACGGAGAAGAGCGTCGACGTGCTGGCGGCCCGGGCGCGGCGGGCCTTCAGCGAGTACTTCCCGATGTCCACGCTGCGGCCGGGCGCCCGGGAGGGCCGGGTGTACCGGGTGCTGCGGCAGGGGCCGCTGCTCGACGTGTTCGTGCTGGACATGCGGACCTACCGGGGCGCCAACTCCCCCGGGGACCAGACCGTGGACCCGCAGGGCATCCTCGGCCGGGAGCAGCTGGAGTGGCTCAAGCGGGAGCTGTCGCGGTCGCGGGCGGTGTGGAAGGTGATCGCCGCGGACATGCCGATCGGCCTCGTCGTGCCCGACACGACCGAGGGCAGCCGGCACGTCGAGGCGGTGGCCCAGGGCGACCCGGGGGCGCCGCTGGGGCGGGAGCTGCAGATCGCGGAGCTGCTGCGGTTCGTCAAGCACCGGCGGATCACCGGCACGGTGTGGCTGACCGCCGACGTGCACCACACCTCGGCGCAGCATTACCAGCCCTCGCGGGCCGCGTTCGACGACTTCGAGCCGTTCTGGGAGTTCGTGTCCGGTCCGCTGAACGCGGGCGCCTTCCCGGCCAGTGCGCTCGACGGCACCTTCGGCCCGGAGCGGGTGTGGGTGAAGGCGCCGAGCGCCTCGAACGTCTCGCCCGCCGGTGGCTACCAGTTCTTCGGCGAGGTCGACATCGACGGCGACAGCGGCGATCTGACGGTGCGGATGCGGGAGCAGGACGGCACCGTGCTGTTCACGAAGACGCTGCGGCCGGGCCTGGTCGGTCAGTAGCTCAACAAAACGGGCGGAAGCGCGCTTTACCCATCAGTCACAGTACGTTCGTGATCAGGAAACACGATTCCTTCACAGTGGCTGTATGAATCGAGACATGTCTGACGTGACGAACACCCGGAACGGCGGCCCCGCGCACCGCCGGTGGAGCCCCGTCGAACTCGCCGCGCGGTGCACGGCCGCCTTCCACGCGTGGTGGGCACGGCGCCACGGCCACGCACCGCCGGCGCACGATACCGGCGGTGCCCGGCCGCCCTCCGCCGTGGCCGGGAGCAGCGTGCTGTGGCGGATGCGGACGACGGTGAAGGACGAACCGGGCGCGCTGGCCGCGCTCTGCACGGCGCTGGCCGAGCTGCGGGTCGACATCCTGAGCCTGCAGACGCACCCGCTGGGCGAGGACACCGTCGACGAGTTCCTGCTGCGGGCACCGGAGGGGACGGACCTCGTCACCGCCGTGTCGCTCGCCGGGGGCACGGACACCTGGACCGAGCGGGCCGACGCCCACGATCTGGTGGACGCGCCGACCCGGGTCCTCGGCCTGGCCGCCCGCACCGCGCAGGACGCGGCCGAACTGCCGCTCGCGCTGCGCCAGCTGCTGGGCCGGTGCACGATCCGCTCCCGGCCCGCCACGTCCATGGGCGGCCGGCGGATACCCGACACCGTGCCCGAGGAGGGCTCCCTGGAGGACACCGTGATCCGGCTGCGCACCCCGGAGGGCGGGGTGATCACCGTGGAACGGCCGTATCTGCCGTTCACGCCCACCGAGTTCGCCCGCGCCCGCGCGCTGGTGGAGCTGGACGCCCGGCTCGGTCCGCGCATCCCGCGCGGCCACGACGTCCTCACCCTGCCCGAGGGCGGTGACATCTCCGTGCGCCGCGCGGACACCGGCGATCTGGCGGCCGCGCGGGCGATGCACGAGCGGTGCTCCACCGAGACCCTGCGCATGCGGTACCACGGACCGGTCGGCGACGCGGACCGCTATCTGAACCACCTGCTCAGCCCGCGCTTCGGCCGTACGCTCGCCGCGCAGACCGCCTCGGGCCGCATCGTCGGCCTCGGTCATCTGCTGTGGGACGGCGACGAGACCGAGGTGGCGCTGGTCGTGGAGGACGCCTGGCAGCGCCGGGGCATCGGCGCCGAGCTGCTCACCCGGCTGGTGGCGATGGCGGCCGAGGACGGCTGCGCCCAGGTGTACGCCGTGACGCAGGCGTCCAACACCGGCATGGTCGCCGCGATGCGCGGCCTGGGGCTGCCGCTCGACTACCAGATCGAGGAGGGGACCCTGGTCGTCACGGCCCGCCTGGACGCCGTGGCGGACCGCCGCGTGACCGGGGAGCGGGAGCACGGCGAGCGGATCGGCAGGCCGTAGCCCGTCCCGCGCGAAGCCGCGGCACCGGCGCTGCTCCCGGGCACGGGGGCCGCGGCCGGCCCGCGGCCACGGCCACCACGCGCCGGACGGCGCACGGCGGGCGCGCGGAACGGGTTCCGGCCGCCGCGCGGGCACCGGGGGAACGGCCCGGCGGCACGACCCGCCGGGCCGTTCCCCGTGTGCCCGGTCTCAGCCCCGGGCCGGCGCCTCCGCCGGCCCGGGCGTCCGGGCCCGCTCCCCCAGGGCCGCGTCCAGGTCGGCCCACAGGTCCTCGACGTCCTCCAGGCCGACCGAGAGCCGCAGCAGCCGGTCGCTCACCCCGGCGTCCCTGCGGTCGCCGGCGTCGACGATGCGGTGGCTGATGGAGGCCGGGTGCTGGATGAGGGAGTCCACGCTGCCCAGACTGACGGCCGGGGTGATCAGGCGCACGCCGGCGATCACCTCGTGCGGGTCCCCGTGCACCTCGAAGGAGACCATCGCCCCGCCGATGCCCGGGTAGTGCACCCGGGCCACGCGCGGATCGGCGGCGAGCCGGCCGGCGAGTTCGGCGGCGCCCGCGGACGCGGCCCGCACCCGTACCGGCAGGGTCGACAGGCCGCGCAGCAGCAGGTAGCCGGCCAGCGGGTGCAGCACGCCGCCGGTGGCGAACCGCACCTGGCGCAGCCGCCCGGCGAACTCCTCGTCGCAGGCCACCACGCCCGCCAGCACGTCCCCGTGCCCGCCGAGGTACTTGGTGGCGCTGTGCAGCACCAGCCGCGCCCCGTGCTCGGCCGGGCGCTGGAGGACCGGCGTGGCGAAGGTGTTGTCGACGAGCAGCGGTACGGAGCCGCAGGCGTGGGCGACGGCCCGCAGGTCGATCTCGGCGAGCGTGGGGTTGGCCGGGGTCTCCACGAGCACCAGGCCGGTGTCGGGGCGCAGCGCGTCGGCGACCCCGGCCGGGTCGGTCCAGGTCACCTCGGAGCCGAGCAGTCCGGCGGTCAGCAGATGGTCGCTGCACCCGTACAGGGGACGTACGGCGACGACGTGCCGCAACCCCATGGAACCGCGGACCAGCAGGACAGCGCTGAGCGCGGCCATGCCACTGGCGAACGCGACCGCCGACTCCGTCCCCTCCAGGCGGGCCAGGGCGGCCTCGAAGCGGGCGACGGTCGGGTTGCCGAGCCGCCCGTAGACGGGCGGGCCCTCCGGCTCGGCGCCGGTGGCGGCGAAGGCGTCGATGCGGGCGGCCTCGGCCCGGCTGTCGTACGAGGGGTAGGTGGTCGACAGGTCGATCGGCGGGGCGTGCAGTCCCCGTCCGGCGAGGTCGTCGCGGCCGGCGTGCACGGCCTCGGTGGCGAGTGCTCGTGTGGTGCGTCGCGTGTCCATGCCCAAGTCCATGGACGGAAGGGTGAACACCGGACGGGTCCGGAGGGTCTGAGCCCGTGCTACGTTCGGCCGATGGCCGAATCCGTCGCACTGGATCCGGTGGACCTTCATCTGCTGCGGCTGTTGCAGAACGACGCCCGGACGACGTACCGGGACCTCGCCGCGCAGGTCGGGGTCGCGCCGTCGACCTGTCTGGACCGGGTGACCCGGCTGCGCCGCTCCGGCGTGATCCTCGGGCACCGGCTGGAGCTGGACCCCGCCAAGCTGGGGCGCGGGCTCCAGGCGCTGCTGTCGGTGCAGGTCAGACCGCACCGGCGGGAGCTGGTGGGGCCGTTCGTGGAGCGGATCCGGGCGCTGCCGGAATCGCTGACCGTGTTCCATCTGACCGGCCCCGACGACTATCTGGTGCACGTGGCGGTCGCGGACATGGCGGACCTGCAACGGCTGGTGCTCGACGAGTTCACGGCCCGGCGGGAGGTGGCCCGCGTGGAGACCCGGCTGATCTTCCAGCAGTGGGACTGCGGCCCGCTGCTGCCGCCTTCGCCCACAGCTCAAACCGGGTGACGGGCGGCGGGCCGCGTACCAGGATGGTCCGCATGTCTCAGACCAACAGCGCGCTCCCCCGTCAGGTCGCCGACACCTACGTCGACGAGCTCATCGCCCTCGACCCGGTCACCGGAACGTTCCTCGGAGTGAAGGAGAGCTCCTCCCGTCTGCCCGACCTCTCGCCCGCCGGTCAGGAGGCGGTCGCCGAGCTCCAGCGGGCCACGCTCGAGCGGCTCGCCGAGGCCGAGCGGCAGCCCGGCGCGGACAGCGGCATCGAGCGCCGCTGCGCCCGCCTGCTGCGCGAGCGGCTCACCGCGGAACTGGCCGTGCACGAGGCCGACGAGGGGCTGCGCGCGGTCGGCAACCTGGGCACGGCCGCGCATTCGGTGCGCGAGGTGTTCACCGTGACGCCGGCGGAGACGGAGGAGGACTGGGCGGCGATCGCCGAGCGGCTGCGCGCGGTCCCGGCCGCGCTGGCGGGCTACCGGGAGTCCCTCGCGCTGGGCCTGGAGCGCAGGCTGTACGCGGCTCCGCGCCCGACGGAGACGTTCACCGGACAGCTCACCGAGTGGGCGGACACCGGCGGGGGCCGCGGCTGGTTCGAGGACTTCGCCGCCGCGGGACCGGACGCGCTGCGCACGGAACTGGACGAGGGCGCCCGCGCGGCGACCGCGGCCGTCGTGGAGCTGCGGGACTGGATGCGCGACGTCTACGCCCCGGCCGTCGCGGGCGCGCCGAACACGGTGGGCCGGGAGCGGTACGCCCGCTGGGCCCGCTACTACAACGGCACCGATCTCGACCTGGACGAGGCGTACGCGTACGGCTGGTCCGAGTACCACCGGCTGCTCGGCGAGATGAGGAAGGAGGCCGAGAAGATCCTGCCCGGCGCCCGGACGCCGTGGGTGGCGCTGGCGCACCTGGACGAGCACGGCCGGCACATCGAGGGCGTCGACGAGGTCCGCGAGTGGCTCCAGGGCCTGATGGACCGGGCGATCGAGTCCCTGGACGGCACGCACTTCGACCTCGCCGAGCGGGTACGGAAGGTGGAGTCGCGGATCGCCCCGGCGGGCAGCGCGGCGGCGCCGTACTACACGCCTCCCTCGGAGGACTTCTCCCGGCCCGGCTGCACCTGGCTGCCCACGATGGGCCTGACCCGCTTCCCGGTCTACGACCTGGTGTCGACCTGGTACCACGAGGGCGTGCCGGGCCATCACCTCCAGCTCGCGCAGTGGGTGCACGTGGCCGAGTCCCTCTCCCGCTACCAGGCCTCCGTCGGCATGGTCAGCGCCAACGCCGAGGGCTGGGCGCTGTACGCGGAGCGGCTGATGGACGAGCTCGGCTTCCTCGCGGACGCGGAGGAGCGGCTGGGCTACCTGGACGCGCAGATGATGCGGGCGGCCCGGGTCGTCGTCGACATCGGCATGCACCTGGAGCTCCGGATCCCGGCGGACTCGCCGTTCCACCCGGGTGAGCGCTGGACGCCGGAGCTGGCCGAGGAGTTCTTCGGGGCGCACAGCAGCCGCCCGGCGGACTTCGTGGAGAGCGAGCTGACCCGCTACCTGACGATCCCGGGTCAGGCGATCGGCTACAAGCTCGGCGAGCGGGCGTGGCTGCTGGGCCGGGAGAACGCCCGCAGGCGGCACGGCGACGCCTTCGACCTCAAGGCGTGGCACATGGCCGCGCTGTCCCAGGGTTCGCTGGGCCTGGACGACCTGGTGGACGAGCTGTCGGCGCTGTGATCCGGTCCGCCTCGTCGCGTGGCCGGCCACGCGACGAGGCGGGCGGGGGCGTCGGGCACACCGCCGACGGCGTCCCGCCCGGAGTTCGTCGTCACCACGCGCCCGCCCGGGAAATCACGGCGGAGCGCTTCGGGCGGGGGGCGGGGAAGCCCGGGCATGATCACTCGGCATGGAGGCCGCGCGGCGCCGGCGCACACGGACGTCCCCCGCGGTTCAGGTCAGGGGCCGGATCCGGACGAGGGTCAGCCAGGTCTCCGGACCCGGCTGCACCCGGGCCGCGCGGACCGCGTAACGGCCCGGGGCGAGGGTGAGGTTCACCTGGTCGGTGCCCGCGGAGCCGGTGCCGGGCCAGGCCGCGTCGAACAGGACGACCGGGCCGGGCACCCTCCAGTGCACCTCGGGCTGCCACCGCGCGGTGTGCAGCGCCGCCGGGACGCTCGCCAGGACCTCCGCCTCACCGTCACCGGCGATCCAGCGGACGAGGGTGCCGTGCTCGGGCAGGAAGGCGGTCGCGGCGGGCTCGTCGCCCAGGACCAGGGCCGCCGCGTCGCCGACCGGGAGGAGCCCGACGAGTCCGTCCACCTCGCAGGCACGGTCGTAGTCCGAGGCCGTCTCGTCGCCGTCGGCTCCCGTCCAGAACGGGAGCACCGTCTCCGGCACCGCGACGAGCGGCCCGCCGCCCGACTCCACCCACTCGACCGTGCCCGGCTCCGCGTATCGCACCATGCGCAGAACCTACCGGGTCGACTCCCTTACCGGAGGCGGGGGTTCAGCATCCGCAGTCGTCGGTGCCCACGGGCGCCGTCAGCGGGTCGGGGGCACGGCGTTCCCGGCCCCGCCAGGTCTCGAACTCGAGGCCCTCGCGCACCCAGTACTCGAATCCGCCGAGCATCTCCTTGACCCGGTGGCCGAGTTCGGCGAGGGCGAGCGCGGCGCGGGTGGCGCCGTCGCAGCCGGGTCCCCAGCAGTACGTCACGACCGGGACCGACGGGTCCAGGAGCCGCGCGGCCCGCTCGGGGACGAGCGCGGTGGGAAGGTGCACCGCGCCGGGGACATGGCCCTGGTCCCAGGCCTCGGTGGAGCGGGAGTCCACCAGGACGAACCCGGGGTCGCCGCCGGCCGCGAGCGCGGCGGCCACGTCGGAGACATCGGTGTACAGGGCGAGGCGCGCGCGGAAGTGGGCGGCGGCCTCCGCCGGGGGGACGGGGGCGACGCGCAGGACGGAGTTCACGGTGGTGGTCATGGAAGAGAAACTACGGCCGCGGGATCCGGGTCTGAAGCGGAGAACCCCGGCCTTCGCCTTGATCGACCGGGGATTCCCCTGGTATTCCTCGGGAATGACCGCGTATTCCCCGGACGCCACCGACTGGCGCATCCTCGACGTCCTCCAGCGGGAGGGACGGGCCGGTTTCGCCGAACTCGCCCGTGCCGTCTCGATGTCCGCGAGCGCGGTCACCGAAAGGGTGCGCCGCATGGAGGAGGCCGGGGTCATCCGGGGCTACACGGCGGTGGTGGACCCGGAGCGGATCGGGCTGCCGATCCTGGCCTTCGTACGGCTGCGCTACCCGACCGGCAACTACAAGCCCTTCCACGACCTCGTCGCGGCGATGCCGGAGATCCTGGAGGCGCACCACGTGACGGGCGAGGACTGTTTCGTCATCAAGGTCGTCGCCCGTTCGATGCGGCACCTGGAGGAGGTGACGGGCCGGATCGGCACGCTCGGCTCGGTGACCACCAGTGTCGTCTACTCCTCGCCGCTGCCGCGCCGCCCGCTGGGGCGGTGAGCCGGTCTCAGCGGGTGCCGCGCCGGCGCAGTTCCGAACCGGAGCGTCCCTTCACGACCTCCAGCTGGGCGTGTATCCGCCGTCGCAGATCGCCGACGTGACTGACGATGCCCACGCTGCGGTCGCGTTCACGCAGGGAGTCCAGGACGTCCAGGACCTCGTCGAGGGTCTGGTCGTCGAGGCTGCCGAAGCCCTCGTCGATGAAGAGGGTGTCCAGCCGGACCCCGCCCGCCTCGTCGGCGACGACGTCCGCGAGACCGAGCGCCAGGGCGAGCGAGGCGAAGAAGGTCTCGCCGCCCGAGAGGGTCGCGGTGTCGCGCTCCCGCCCGGTCCAGGCGTCGACGACGTGCAGTCCGAGCCCGCTGCGGCCGCGGCCGGAGCGGTCGTCGGAGTGGACGAGGGTGTACCGGCCGGACGACATGCGGTGCAGCCGTACGGTCGCGGCGGCGGCGACCTGTTCCAGACGGGCGGCGAGGACGTACGACTCCAGGCGCATCCTGCGTTCGTTCTCCGCCGAGGTGCCCGCGGTGAGTCCGGCCATGCGGGCCACCCGGTCGTACTCCTCGCGCAGTGGTCCCAGCCGGCGCACCGAGGCGGCGGCCCGCGCGGAGAGCCGGTCGAGTTCGGCGCAGCGCCGGGCGGCGGCGTCCCGCGCGGAGGCCGCCTCGCGCACCTCGCGGCCGGCGTCCTCGGCGGCCCGCTGCGCGGTGGCGGGGTCGGCGGGCGGCTGCTGCGCGGCGGCCGCGGTCTCCGGTTCGGCGAGGACGGCCCGTACGGCGGCCTCCTCGTGCTGCCAGGTGTCCAGGCGCTGCCCGAGTTCACGCCGGGCGGTGTCGTCGAGGAGGGCTTCGGCGGCGGCCTGCGGGGTGTCGAACCCCGCGCGGAAGGCGGCGTCGGCGAGCCGGGCGTCGGCCTCCTTGAGCCGCTGGGCCGCGTCCTCGGCGGCGCGGGCGGTGTCGGCGGCGTCCGTGAGCCGTGCGACGCTCCGCTCCAGCTGCGCGGCGCGTGCGGCCACGTTGGTGGCGTCCCCCCGCGCCTGCGCCAACTCCTCCTCCAGCGCGGCGTGCTCCCGGTCCAGCCGCTCACGGTGCCCCACCCGTGCGGCGGCCCGGACGGCCGTCTCACGCTGGGCGGTGATCCGCAGCTCGTGCTCCCGCTCCGCACGGCGCAGCCGCTCCTGCTCGGCGTGCAGTACCGAGGCGGCCTCCCGGGCCTGTGCGTACTGCTGCTCCAACTCGTCCACCTCGCGGGCGAGTTGTTCAGTGGCGGCGTCCCCGGCCGCCGCGCTCGCGGCGGCCAGCGCCTCCCGGACGGCGCCGAGCCGCCGCTCGGCCCCGGTGCGGTGGTCGTCGGCGCGCTGGTGGTCGGCGAGGGCGCGTTCCTCCGTCTCGCGGTCGACGTGCCCGTCGACCTTGCGGGCGGGGGCGGGGTGTTCGGTGGCGCCGCAGACCGCGCAGGGTTCGCCTTCGGTGAGGCCGCCGGCCAGTTCGGCGGCGATGCCGTTCAGGCGCTGTTCCTTGAGGTCGAGCCAGTGCTGCTTCACCGCGAGCGCCTGTTCCCGGGCGGCGCGGGCCTGTTCCTCGGCCGTTTCCGTGTCCGCGGCCAGCCGGTCGCGCAGCCGCGCGGCGTTCAGCCGCTGCCGTGCGGGGTCGCGCCGCACGGCGAGTTCGCCGGCCCGCGTCGCGGCCTGCTGCGCGGACTCGATGCGGCTCTGCAGACCGGCCCGGGTCTCCTCCCAGTCCGCGAGCCAGGTCTCCGCGTCCTCCCGCACCTCCTCGTCGGCGCGTTCCTGGCGGTCCAGGTCGGCGCGCTCGCCGAGGAGTTCCGTCAGCCGGCGCTCGGCGCGGCGGGCCGACTCCAGCCCGCCCAGTTCCTCGGCGGCCCGGCGGGCGGCGACCGCGAGCCCGGCCGCTCCCGCGTCCGCGAGGGACGCCGGGAGCAGGGCACGCGCGCGCAGTTCGGCACCGGCCGCCCGCCGGTGCTCGGCCTCGGCGGAGTCCCGCAGGTCCAGGGCGGGGGCGACGGTCTCGGCCTTGCGGGCCCGCTCCATGCGGGCCCGCTCCTCGTGGTGGGCGCCGGACCGCTCCCGGAGCCGGGCCGCCCGCTCCCGTGCCTCAGCGAAGCGCCGTTGCAGCCGGTCCCGTTCGCGTACGACGTCCAGGGCGCGGTCGGCCTCGGCGAGGGCGGACTCGGCGGTGGCGAGGCGGCAGCGGGCGGCCGTGAGCTGTTCCCGCGCGGTGCTGCGGGCGACGGCGGCCGCGGCCAGCACGGCCTCGGCCAGTCCCGGTTCGCCGGGCGTCAGCGCGGGCAGCTCCATGGAGCCGCCCGCGGCCTGCTGCATCCGGTGCGCGTCGGCGAGCAGGTCGGCGTCGCCCTCGCGCACCCGGGACTCGGCGGCCCGCCGGCGTTCGGCGAGGCGCTTCTCCACGTCGGCGAAGCGGCGGGTGTCGAAGAGGCGGCCCAGCAGTCTGCCGCGGGCTTCGGCGTCGGCGCGCAGGAAGCGCGCGAAGTCGCCCTGGGGCAGCAGCACGACCTGGCAGAACTGCTCCCGGCTCATGCCGAGGAGCTGGGTGATCTCCTCGCCGATCTCCTGGTGCGAGCGGCTGAGGTCCTTCCAGGCGCCCGCGGCGGCGTCGCGTTCGCGCAGCCAGGTCTGGGCCTTGTCCAGGGTGGTGCCGGTGCCGCGTTTCTTCGGCCGCTCCCAGGGCGGCTGCCTGGTGATCTCCAGCCGGCGTCCGGCGACGGTGAGTTCGAGGGCGACCTCGGTGCGGACGCCCGGGGCGGCGTGGTCGCTGCGCAGGGTCGTGCCCTGACCGCTCTGCCGGGCCCCGGGGACGGAGCCGTACAACGCGTAGCAGACGGCGTCCAGCACGGAGGTCTTGCCGGCGCCGGTGGGGCCGTGCAGCAGGAAGAGCCCCGCGGCGGACAGGTCGTCGAAGTCGACGCTCTGGGTGCCTCCGAAGGGCCCGAAGGCGGTGATGTCCAGCCGGTGCAGCCTCACCGCGCCACCTCCCGTACCGCGTCGTCCGCGCGGACCGCGTCGAAGGCGTCCCGCAGGACGGCCCGTTCGTGCGCGTCGGGACCGGCGCCGCGCACGTGGGCGACGAAGTCCTCGGCGATCTGCTGGTCGTCCCGGCCGGCGAGGCGGCGGGCGTAGGAGACCGCGGGGTCGTCCGCCGCCCGGTCCGGGTCGAAGACCAGGCTGAGGGTGTGCGGGAAGCGCTCGGTGAGCCGGGCCATGGGGTCGGCCGGGCGGACCGGATCGGTGAGCGTCGCCTCGACCCACGCCTCCGTGTGCCGTGCCAGCGCCGGATCGGCGAGCAGTTCCTCCAGGGTGCCGCGGATCCGGGCCAGCGCGCGCGGCACCGGGCAGTCGACGCGCTCGGCGGTGACCGCCCCGTCGGCGGCCAGGTCGACGAGCCACATGCTCTTGCGGTGGCCGGCCTCGGAGAAGGAGTACGGCAGCGGGGAGCCGGAGTAGCGCACCCGCTCGGTGAGGGTCTGGCAGCCGTGCAGATGCCCCAGCGCCACGTAGTCGACGCCGTCGAACACCCCGGCGGGCACGGCGGCCACCCCGCCGACGGTGATGTCCCGTTCACTGTCGCTGGGTTCGCCACCGGTGACGAAGGCGTGCGCGAGGACGACCGAGCGGGTGCCGGGCGCGCGGTCGGCGAGGTCCGCGCGGACGCGGTCCATGGCGGCGGCGAGCACCGTCTCGTGGCCGGCCCTCTCCACCCCGAAGGTGTCCTTCACCAGGGCGGGTTCGAGGTACGGCAGCCCGTAGAACGCGACGTCCCCGTGCTCGTCGGACAGCACCACCGGCGTGCCGCACGCGGCCGGTTCGGTCCGCAGATGGATGCCGGCGTGCCCCATGAGCCCGGCGCCGACGCCGAGGCGGCGGGCCGAGTCGTGGTTCCCGGAGATCATCACCGTCGGCACGCCGAGACCGGCGAGACGGTGCAGGGCGTCGTCGAACAGCTCGACCGCGGAGAGCGGCGGCACCGCGCGGTCGTACACGTCTCCCGACACGACCACCGCGTCCACCTCGCGCTCACGGACGGTGTCGACGAGGTGGCCGATGAACTCGGCCTGGGCACCGAGCATGCCGACCCGGTGGAAGGACCGGCCGAGGTGCCAGTCGGACGTGTGCAGCAGTCTCATGATCCCCGCAGCGTAACCGGAGGGTCCGACAGCACGGGCGGTTACTCCCGTATCGCCGCGTCATGACCCGTTCCGCATTTACCCGTTGTCCCCCATGTCCGCATATGTACGGCGGACCGGTCACGCGTCGCCGTACGCCTCCCCGCCCAGCTCGAACCCGGCCGTTCCCGCGGTCGCGTCGGCGAGCCAGGCGCGGAAGGCGGCCACGTCGGCGTCCGGGAGGCCGATCTCGATGGTGACCTGCTCGGCGTAGCGCACGTCACGGACCTCGCGGCCGGTGGCGCGCAGGTCGTTCTGGACCTTGCCGGCGCGGTGGTGGTCGACGGTGACCGTGGCCAGGCGGAAGCGGCGGCGGGTGATCGTGCCGAGGGTGTCCAGTGCCTCGCCGACGGCGCCGCCGTAGGCGCGGATGAGGCCGCCGGCGCCGAGCTTGACGCCGCCGTAGTAGCGGGTGACGACGGCGACGACGTACCGCATGTCGCGGCGGAGCAGCATCTGGAGCATGGGGACGCCCGCGGTGCCGCCGGGTTCGCCGTCGTCGCTGGCCTTCTGGGTGGAGGCGTCGGCGCCGATGACGTACGCCCAGCAGTTGTGGGTGGCGTCCGCGTGCTCCCTGCGGATCGCGGCGACGAAGTCCTGGGCCTCCCGCTCGGTGGCCGCGGGGGCGAGCGCGCACAGGAAGCGGGAGCGGTTGATCTCGGTCTCGTGCACACCCGCGCGGGCGACGGTGCGGTACTCGTCCTGCATCCGGCCAGCCTATGCGCCTCCGCGCGGAAGGGGTGTCCCGGCTATCCCCGCCCGCCCCGGGGCACCGTCACCGAGGTCAGCAGGGCGACGCCGGGGGCGAGGTCCCGCCATGCGGCGCCGCGCCAGGACAGGACGGCGATCGCGGAGGTGGGGAACTTGGTGCGGACCCGGTCCAGGGTGTCGTCCAGGCCGTCGCCGGCCAGGGTCAGGACGAGGTCCTCCAGCCCCGGGTTGTGTCCGATCAGCAGCAGCGTCTCGACCTCGGCCGGTGTCTCGCGCACCACGTCCAGCAGCTCGGGGACGTCGGCGTGGTACAGGCGGGGGTCGTGACGGACCGGTGGGGGTGTGCCCCACTGCGCGGCGACCAGCTCCCAGGTGCGGCGGGCCCGGACGGCGGTGGAGCACAGCGCGAGGCCCGGCAGGCAGTCGGCCTCGGCGAGCGCGCGTCCGGCGGCGGGGGCGTCCCTGAGTCCGCGCGGACCGAGGGGGCGGTCGTGGTCGGTGACGCCCTCCGGCCGGGCGGACTTGGCGTGGCGCAGGACGACCAGGCGGCGCAGCGGTCCCGGCCCGGCACGCTCGATCACGCCGGGGATCCCAGGTCTCGGGCGAGGTCGAGGCCGAGCAGCCGGTCGGCGTAGGCGTACGTCTCGAAGCGGGCGCCGTCCGCCAGGTCCGGGGCCGTCTCCACCCCGCGGAGGACGGCCAGCACGCCGGCCGTGTCCAGATCGTCCTCCCACGCGGTGCGCAGATCGGCGCGCACCGCGTCGGGGACCGGCCGCGAGGGCCGTCGCGCCCAGTCGGCGACCGCGCGGCGCCAGCGGCCGAGGGTCTCGGCGGCCTCGCCCAGGGCGGCCGGGCCGGCCGTCACGGGCTCGCTCCGGGGGCGGGCGAGCAGGGCCAGCCGCAGGGCGGCGGGGTCGGCGCCGTCCGCCGGGCCGGGTGCCTCACCGCGCACGGGGGCCACGGCGACGCGGACTCCGTCGGGTGCCGCGCCGCCCTCGCCCACCACGTGCAGCACCTGGGCCTCGCCCAGGCCGGTGCCGGCGTTCCCGCCGGCCTCGAAGGGCCGGACCCCGAGGGCCGCGCCCGCCGCGCGCAGTTCCGCCTGCCGCCGGTCGCCGGTGAGCAGCGCCCAGACCGGCGTGCCGCCGAGTTCCAGGGCGCGTACGAGCAGGTCGGCGACGAGCAGCACACGCAGGTTCGTCGGGTCGGCCCCCTGGGTGTGGGCCTCGACCCGGGTCAGGCCCCGCCGGGCGGGGGCGGCGTCCACGGGTTCGCCGGTTCGGGCGTCGGTGATGCGCAGCACGAGGCGAGCGTAGGCGTGTGAGCGGGCGTACGCAGGTATCCGGGCCGCTTTTCGGGTCGCCGTGTGCGGTTCCCGGCTCCGGGCGGCCCGGCGACCGGTACAGTCCACCGGCCCCGGGAAGAACGACCGGCACCGGGAATCACCGTGCGTCCCGCTTCGTTGTGCGGGGCGACAGCTCTTCCACGACCCCCGGGAGGCCGACGGTGTACGGCGACGAGGCGACGGTCCGCAAGATCCTCACCGGACTCGGTGACACCTGGGCCGTGGTGGGCCTGTCGTCCAACCGGCAGCGCGCGGCGTACGGCGTCGCCCAGGTGCTCCAGCGGTTCGGCAAGCGCGTGGTGCCGGTGCACCCGAAGGCCGAGACCGTGCACGGCGAGCAGGGCTACGCCTCCCTCGCGGACATCCCCTTCGGGGTGGACGTCGTGGACGTGTTCGTCAACAGCGACCTGGCCGGGGCCGTCGCGGACGAGGCGGTGGCCAAGGGCGCCGGGGCCGTGTGGTTCCAGCTCGGCGTCATCGACGAGGCGGCCTACCGGCGGACCCGCGCGGCGGGCCTGGAGATGGTGATGGACCGCTGCCCGGCGATCGAGATACCCCGGCTCGGCTAGCGCCTGTCCCAGCGGGGCCGTGCCGCCACAGCGGTGTGACGAGCCGGAGCCCCGCCCGCCTCGCCCCTCTTCTCCGCAGCGCTTTCCGGTCGTCGTCGTGGGCGCCGGTCCCGCCGGACCCACCATGGGCAGCATCCTGCGGGCGGCCCGGACTGCCAGGAGTTCTCGCAGTGGCTGTCCGGGCTGTGCCACGGCGCCGCGGCGGGGGATCCGTTCCGGGCGGGCGCCACGCTCGCACGGCTGCGCCGCCTGTTCTCCTCCCCCGCCGCCGCCTTCGCGGAGCGGTTACCCGGGTGCGGCGGCCCGGTACCGAGGCCGCGGCTCCGTCAGTCGTGCGGCGGCCGGCCGCCGATCCGGTGGTCGGCCACGTTCAGCGCCTCGTCCACCAGCCGCCGCAGATGGCCGTCGCGCAGGGAGTAGATCACCCGGCGGCCCTCCTTGCGGGTGTCCACCAGTCCCGCGAGCCGCAGGCGCGCCAGGTGCTGGCTGACCGCGGGCCGTGCCGCGCCGCAGGCCTCGGTGAGCGTGGTGACATCGGCCTCGCCGCCGGTCAGGGCGTGCAGCAGGGTCAGCCGGGTGCGATCGCCGAGCAGGGCGAGCAGCTCCGCCGCGAGCGCGTAGTGCTCCTCGCCGGGTGTGCGCGGATGCTCATCGTGCGCAGGTGATAGGTGCATGCGTGCGCTCATACGCACATAATGGCGGCGTGGGCGCCGCCGCGTCCACCTCGCGCACCGGAAGGGGACGATCGTGAGCGACCGCCACCACGACCATGGACACGCGCACGACCACGAGCACAGCCACGACCACAAGCACGAGCACAGCCACGACCACGACCACAGCCACGACCACGACCACAAGCACGAGCACCACCGGGCTTCGCCGCTGCACCGCCTCGCCCATCTCCTCGCGCCGCACTCCCACGAGACGGCCGACAAGCTCGACTCCGCGCTGGAGTCCTCGGCCCGGGGCATGCGCGCGCTGTGGGTCTCGCTGGCGGTGCTGGGCGTGACGGCGCTGGCTCAGGCTGTCGTGGTGGCCGTGTCGGGCTCGGTGGCGCTGCTCGGCGACACGGTGCACAACGCCGCGGACGCGCTGACCGCCGTACCGCTGGGCATCGCCTTCGTCCTGGGGCGGCGCGCCGCCACCCGCCGCTTCACCTACGGCTACGGACGCGCGGAGGACCTGGCGGGCATCGCGATCGTGCTGACGATCGCCGCGTCCGCGGCCTTCGCCGGCTGGACGGCGCTCGGCCGGCTGCTGGACCCGCGCCCGGTCGAGCACGTCCCGGTGGTCGCCGTCGCGGCGCTGGTCGGGTTCGCGGGCAACGAGTGGGTGGCCCGGTACCGCATCCGGGTCGGAAGGTCCATCGGCTCGGCCGCGCTGGTCGCCGACGGGCTGCACGCCCGCACCGACGGGTACACCTCACTGGCGGTGCTGCTGGGCGCCGGCGGCGCGGCCCTGGGCTGGCGGTACGCGGACCCGGTGGTGGGGCTGGCCATCACGGCGGCGATCGTCCTGGTGCTGCGGGACGCCGCGCGGGAGGTGTTCCGGCGGGTGATGGACGCCGTCGACCCGGCCCTGGTGGACCGGGCCGAGCGGGCCCTGACCGGCGTACCGGGTGTGCGCGGGGTGGGTGAGCTGCGGCTGCGCTGGATCGGCCACCGGCTGCGCGCCGAGGTGGCGGTCGTGGTGGACGGCGAGGCGACGGTGCGCGAGGCCCACCGCGTCGCCGTCGAGGCCGAGCACGCGCTGCTGCACGCCGTCCCCCGGCTGACCGCGGCCCTGGTCCACGCCGACCCGGAACCGGTGCCCGGCGCGGCGGACCCGCACCTGCCGCTCGCCCACCACGCGGTGCGGTGAGTTCAGGCCGCTCCCAGCCCTTCCAGCACGACCGCTCCGGGCAGCTCCGCGAACGCCTTGCCCGGCACCAGCAGCTTGCCGCGCCGCCGGCCGCTGCCGACGAGCACGTACGGCAGGTCCACGACGGCCGCGTCCACCAGCACCGGCCAGTCGCCGGGCAGTCCGACCGGGGTGATGCCGCCGTACTCCATGCCGGTCTCCCCCGTGGCCGTGTCCATCGGGGCGAAGGACGCCTTGCGGGCGCCGAGGTGACGCCGTACGACACCATTGACGTCGAGCCGGGTGGTGGACAGCACGACGCACGCGGCGAGCGTGGTCCCGCCGCCCCGTCTGCCCGCCACCACCACGCAGTTGGCCGACCGCTCCAGCAGGTCCCGGCCGTAGTGCTCGACGAAGACGGCGGTGTCCGCCCAGCGCGGGTCGGTGTCGACGTAGAGCAGCCGGTCGGCCGGGACGCTGCCGCTCCAGGCGCGGACGGCGGCGGCGACCGGGGCGGTCAGCTCGTCGAGGCGGTCGGGGGCGGGGACGGCGTGGTCGAAGTCTCCGATGGGTGCGCGCATGGCCGCACCGTAACAGGGGCGCCTCAGTGCACGGACGGCACCGAGACGGTCATGATCATCTCCATCGGGACGCCGCCCCGGTTGCCGTACGTGTGCGGTGTGCCGGCCTCGAAGGAGGCGCTGGCGCCGGCCGGCACCAGGTGCTCCGCTCCGTCGACGGTGAGGGTCAGCTCCCCGGACGTGACGTGGACGAGTTCGACCGTGCCGGCGGGGTGCGGGTCGGAGTCGCTGCTCTCGCCCGGCATGAGCCGCCAGTCCCACATCTCCAGCGGACCGGGCGCCTCGGTGCCGGCGAGCAGCCGGCTGTAGCTGCCGCCCTCGGTGTGCCACAGCCGCACCGCCTGGTCGGCGGGGACGATCCGGACCTTCGGGCCCCGTTCGTAGTCGAGCAGGGTGGGGACGCTGACGCCGAGCGCGTCGCCGATCTTGACGACCGTGCCGATGCTCGGATTGGTGCGGGCCTGTTCGATCTGGATGAGCATGCCGCGGCTGACACCGGCCCGTGCCGCGAGCGTGTCCAGGGTGAAGCCGCGCTCGGTGCGCCAGCGCTTGACGTTGCGCGCCAGGGACTGGGTCAGCAGGTCGAGGTCCGACACGTTCCGTCCGTTCCGTCCGACAGGTGGGGCGGCCGGGTCCGCTCCGTCCGGCTGCCGCGGAATGGACCCGATCGTCCATCGCACTGTACTGCGACCGGAATCGGCGCCTTCCACGACCGGGCGGGGCGGTTCAGCCCTCGGGTTCCAGCTCGGCGAGCCGGGCCGCGCCCTGCTCGTCCAGTTCCGCGAGCCGGGCGGCGCTCTCCTCGTCCAGTTCCGACAGCGCCCGCAACTGCTCCGGGGTGATGCCCTCCGGGATCGGTACGGGCGCCGGGGTGCGCAGCGGCGGCTGCCAGCCGTCGGCGGGGGTCCAGCGGCGCACGACACGGGCCGGGGCGCCCGCGACCACGGCGTGGTCGGGCACCGCGCCCCGGACCACCGCGCCCGCGGCCACCACCACGTTCCGTCCGATGCGCGCCCCCGGCAGGATCACCGCGCCGGTGCCGATCCAGCAGCCGGGGCCGATCTCCACCGGCTCCATCCGGGGCCACTGCTTGCCGATGGGCTCGTGCGGATCGTCGTAGGAGTGGTTGGTGGAGGTGACGTAGACGTACGGCCCGAAGTAGCAGTCGCTGCCGATGGTGACCGTCGTGTCGGCGATGACGTGGCTGCCGCGGCCCAGCACGACCCCGTCGCCGATGCGCAGGATCGGTTCGGGCCCGAGGTCGAGACCGGGCATCAGACCGGCGGTGAGGGTGACCTGTTCGCCGATGACGCAGTGCGCGCCGATCCGGATCCAGGGCTCACCGAAGACCGTGCCGAGCGGGAAGGCGAGCCTGGTACCTGTTCCCATCGCCCCGAAGCGGAAGCGGCCGGGGTGCTCGGCGGTCACCGAACCCGTGCGCTGCGCCCAGGCCCAGCCCGCGTGGACCGCGCGCTGAGCGAGGCGGCGCGGCCAGGACGAGAACGTGTTCTTGCGCTTCGGCACCCGCTCACCGTAGTCGGCGGGCGGCTCGCCGACGGGCCGGTGACCCTGTGATCTTCACCCCACCGGGCCGGCGTATACGGTGCGTGGTGTCTACAGACGTCGGTGGAGGAGAGGGCGATGACGCACCGCGCGCTGATCACGGGTATCGGGGGCAGGGAGCCGGAGGTGGACGGGAGCGCCTTCGTGGCGCCCACGGCCTCGGTGATCGGGGACGTGACGCTGCACGCGGGCGCGAGCGTCTGGTACGGGGCGGTACTGCGCGGCGACGTGGAGCGGATCTCCGTCGGGGCGAGCAGCAACGTGCAGGACAACTGCACGCTGCACGCCGATCCGGGGTTTCCGGTCACCGTGGGCGAGCGGGTGTCGATCGGGCACAACGCCGTGGTGCACGGGGCGACCGTGGGTGACGACTGCCTGATCGGGATGGGGGCGACGGTGCTGAACGGTGCCGTGATCGGCGCGGGATCGCTGGTTGCCGCCCAGGCACTGGTGCCGCAGGGGATGGAGGTGCCCCCGGGCTCGCTCGTCGCGGGGGTGCCGGCGAAGGTGAGGCGGGAGCTGAGCCCCGAGGAGCGGGAGGGGCTCACCCTCAACGGCACGATGTACGCGGAGCTGGCGAAGGCGCACCGGGACGCGCACGGGGGGTGACGGCCGCGCGCGGTGCGCGGGCCGGTCGCGGCCGGGCCGCGGGTCGGCACGGCCCCGCGCCCCTTCGGGGGCGTTCCTAGTCGCCGGCGACGACCGGCTCGGGTCCCGCCCTCTTCGCCTTGCGCTTCAGCACCAGCATCGACGTCGCGCCGATCAGCACCGCCAGCACCAGGCCCAGCCACGAGAAGCGCTTCAGCCAGGACTCGGCGACGATGCCGACGTAGTAGATGACGGCGGTGGTGCCGCCCGCCCAGACGATGCCGCCGAGGACGTTGGCGATCAGGAACTTCCAGTACGGCATCCGCAGCACACCCGCGAGCGGGCCGGCGAAGATGCGCAGCAGGGCCACGAAGCGGCCGAAGAAGACGGCCCACATGCCCCACTTCGTGAAGGACCGCTCGGCGGCCGCGATGTGCCCCTCGCTGAAGTGACGGGGGAACTTGGCGCCCAGCCAGGCCAGCAGCGGCCGTCCGCCCTTGCGGCCGATGGCGTAGCCGATCGAGTCGCCGATGATCGCGCCGGCGGTGGCGCAGGCGCCGAGGACCACCGGGTCGATGTCGCCGTGCTGGGAGGCGAGCAGCGCGGAGGAGACCAGGATGATCTCGCCCGGCAGCGGGATGCCCAGGCTCTCCAGCCCGATGACCAGCCCCACCAGGGCGTACACGGCGACCGCGGGTACGGTCTCGAGCCACTCCTGCACGTGCAACGCCCCGTCCTCCCGGTCCGCCGTTCGTGCGCCGGGTCCCGGCGCACGAACGGGAAGCCTACCGGGTCGTGCCGCGCGCCCGGTCCGGCCGCGGAGCCGGTGGTCAGCCGTTGGGACGCAGGGTCCAGACGACGGTCATCTCGCCGGTGACGGCGCCGTCCTCGCGGCGGACGGCGACCGCGACCGGGAACTCGGGGCGCACGCCCGCGTCGAGTTCGGCGACGACCTCGGCGGCCGGGCGGCCGAGGGTCGCGGTGGCGGTGACCTGGCCCATCGCCAGCTTCTTGTAGGCGATCTCGGCCCGGACGGCCAGCGGCACGGCCCGTGCGAGCTGGTCCCCGAACGCGGCGAGCACGATCGCGCCGCTCGCCGACTCACCGAGGGTGAACATCGCGCCGGCGTGCGGCCCGCCCACGTGGTTGTGGTAGTCGGCCTGGTCCGGCAGGGCCACCACGGCCCGCTCGGGCGTGGTCTCCAGGAACCGGAGATTGAGGGTCCGGGCCATGGGCACCGTGGCGGCGAGCATCTCGCCGATGGTCATCCGGTCTGCGCTCATGAACGGATGTTACCCGCGAGTAGCCTCGATTCGCCATGCCGCGCGGCATCCGGTTTGCTACGTCCCCGTCAAAGGGCGGTGACCCAACCGTGTCCCTGGCGCGGCTAGGGTTGCTGCCCATGTGGCCAGGACAGCAGCCGCCCGGGGGCGAGCAGAACCCGCAGTCGGACAACCCGTACCAGCAGCCGGGGTACCAACAGCCGAATCCGTACCAGCAGCCCGGCTATCAGCAGCCGAACCCGTACCAGCAGCAGCCGGGATGGGGCGCGCAGACCGTGGCGGGCGGGCCTCGGCCACCGCAGGACGGGGGCGGCGGGAACCGGACGAAGCTGGTGGCGGTCGTGGCGGCGACGGCCGTGGTCGTGGCCGCCGGTGTCACCGGCTTCCTGGTGCTCGGCGGCGACAAGGACGACGAGGCCGGCGGCGGCAAGGACGCCAAGCCGACCGCGACCGTGTCCAAGGACACCTCCGCCGAGCCGAGCGTCTCCGCCTCGGACGACAACCCGCGCGGCGGCGAGGGGGACAAGGCGACCGTCCCGGGCTGGAAGGTCGTCGTCAACACGCGCTTCGGCACCGAGTTCGACGTCCCGGCCGACTGGGAGATCGAGACTCCCGGCACCAGCGTGGGCTTCGAGTGGGAGAAGGAGGACGGTGAGATGGACCGCACCACCGTCACCGCCCCCGCGTACCTGAAGTCCAAGTGGTGCACGAGCGACGACAACAAGGACGGCCGCGAGGAGGACACCGCCCTCGCCACCGCCGGCACCCGCGGTGAGAACGGCGCCAAGGACACGGACATGGCGGCCGAGACCCGGGTGCCGTGGTGGATCTACGGCGGGTACACGCAGCCCGACAAGAAGAGCGTGAAGTACGAGAAGCCGAAGGCGTACACCACGGCGTCCGGCCTCAAGGGCAGCGTGGCCACGGCGCACTCGGAGAACACGCCGCAGAAGGGCAAGTGCGACAGCGAGGGCAAGGCGATCACGTTCGCCTTCAAGAACGGCGCCGGGGACTTCGTCACCTGGAACCTGTACGGCGCCAAGGGCGTCAAGGACGAGATCCCGGAGGCGACCGTGCAGAAGATCCTCAGCACGGTGCGCCTCACGGAGGAAGCACCGACGGAGTCGTAGCAGGTCGGGGGGCCGGCAATCCATTTGGCAAGTCGGCCCCGGTCCGGCGATAGTCACCGGGTGCCGACCACCGTCTCCCGCCGTCCCGCCTGGGCCGGCCGCAACTACTCCCTGCTGACCGCCGCCGCCGTGGTGACCAGCCTGGGCAGCCACGGCGCGCTGATCGCCGCCGCGTTCGCCGTGCTGGGCGCGGGCGGCGACGGCGGCGACGTGGGTCTGGTGGCCGCCGCCCGCACCCTGCCGCTGGTGCTGTTCCTGCTGATCGGCGGCGCCGTCGCGGACCGGCTGCCGCGCCACCGGGTGATGGTCGCGGCCAACGCCCTGAACTGTGTCTCGCAGGCCGCGTTCGCGGCGCTGGTCCTCGCGGGCGAGGCGCGGCTGTGGCAGATGATGCTGCTGAGCGCGCTCGGCGGTACCGGTCAGGCGTTCTTCAACCCGGCCGCCGAGGGCATGCTGCTGTCCTCGGTCGAGGGCGAGCAGGCCGGCCGGGCGTTCGCGGTGTTCCGGATGGCGATGCACGGGGCGACGCTCGGCGGGGCCGCGCTGGGCGGGGCCATGGTCGCCGCGATCGGGCCGGGCTGGGTGCTGGCGGCGGACGCGGCGGCCTTCGCGGTCGCGGCGGCACTGCGGGCGTTCCTCGACGTGAGGCACATACCGCCGCGCGCCCCGGGCGGCGGCATGCTCGCCGATCTCAAGGACGGCTGGCGGGAGTTCAGCGGCCGGCCCTGGCTGTGGGGCGTCGTCGTCCAGTTCTCCGTCGCCAACGCGGTCGTCGGCGCGGCCGACGCGGTCTACGGGCCGCTCGTCGCCCGGGACCACCTGGGCGGCGCCGGGCCGTGGGGCGTGGCGCTGGCGTTCTTCGGCGGGGGCACGGTGGTGGGCGCGCTCCTGATGACCCGCTGGCAGCCCCGCCGTCTGCTGTTCGCCGGCACCCTGTGCGTGTTCCCGCTGGCCCTGCCGTCCGCCGCGCTCGCCGTGCCGGCGCCGGTCACCGTGCTCTGTGCGGTGATGTTCGTGACCGGCGTGTCGCTGGAGGTGTTCGGCGTCTCCTGGATGACCGCGCTGCACCAGGAGATACCGGAGGAGAAGCTGTCCCGGGTCTCGGCGTACGACTGGTTCGGCTCGGTCGCGCTGGTGCCGGCGGCGATGGCCCTGGCGGGCCCGGCGGAAACGGCGTTCGGCCGCCCGGAGGCGCTGTGGGGGTGCGCGGCGCTGGTCGTGGTCGTCACGGCGGCGGTCCTGTGCGTCCCGGACGTACGCGACCTGCGCCGCCGAAGCCGCCACGTCACCGGCGCGTCCGCCGCGCCGACCGGTGCCGAACGCCCCGTCGGGGAACTCGGGAAGGCGCCGCAGGACTGAACCGCGGCCCGGACGGTGCGTCAGCCGATGCCGAACGCCCCCGCGGGGGGCTCGGGTGACGGGACCGCGTCCTCGTCGCGCACCGGGCGCGCACCGCGTGTGAAGTCCCGCAGGGCCGCGCCGTGCTCGACCCTCGCGGGGAAGGCGTCGGCGGCGGTGGCGCGGGACAGGGTGGCGACGTCCAGGGGCCGGTGGGCGGCCACCAGGACCGCGTTGCCGAAGCGGCGGCCGCGCAGCACTCCCGGCTCGGCGATGAGCGCCAGCTCCTCGAACCGCGTCCCCAGGGTGGCGATCTGGGAACGGAGGAAGGCGAACGGGGCCGCGTCCGCGAGGTTGGCGAGATAGACCCCGCCGGGCCGCAGGACGCGCGCGGCCTCCTGCGCGTAGGCGGCGGAGGTCAGGTGCGCCGGGACCCGCGAGCCGCCGAAGACGTCGGCGACCAGGACGTCCGCGCTGTCGTCGGGGGCCGTCTCCAGCCAGGCGCGGGCGTCCGCCGCGTGCAGGGTGACATCGGCGTCGGCGGGGAGCGGCAGGTGCTCGGCGACCAGCTCCAGCAGCCCCCGGTCGAACTCCACGACGTGCTGCCGGGAGCCGGGGCGGGTGGCGGCCAGGTAGCGCGGCAGGGTGAGCGCCCCGCCGCCGAGGTGCAGGGCGTCCAGCGGGCGCCCCGGTTCCGCCACGGTGTCGAGGACGTGCCCGAGCCGCCGGGCGTACTCGAGCTCCAGGTGGGTCGGCTCGTCCAGGTCGACGTACGACTGCGGCGCCCCGTCGACGGTCAGCAGCCAGGCCCGCTCCCGGTCCACGTCGGGCATCAGCTTGGCGGTGCCGTGATCGACGACGCGGGACACGGGGATGGGCTCGCTCACCGTCCCATTGTGCCGCCGCCCGTACGGACGGCCGCCCGCCCCGGTCCGGGAGCGGGCGGCCGTCCGCCGCTCAGCCGACCGCCGTCACGGTGCCGGCGCCGACCGTGCGGCCGCCCTCGCGGACGGCGAACCCGAGCCCGGCCTCCAGGGGCACCTCCCGTCCCAGCTCGACGGTCATCGTGACCGTGTCCCCGGGCCGCGCCACCGCCGTCTCACCGAGGTCGACGTCGCCCACGACATCCGCCGTGCGGATGTGGAACTGCGGCCGGTACCCGGTCGACACCGGTGTCGTACGGCCGCCCTCGCGGGCCGACAGCACGTACATCCGCGCGGTGAAGCGCCGGCTCGGCACCACGCCGCCCGGCGCGGACACCACGTGCCCGCGCCGCACCGCGTCACGCGGCACCCCGCGCAGCAGCAGCGCCACGTTGTCGCCGGCCTGCGCCTCCTCCATGGGCTTGCCGAAGGTCTCCAGGCCGGTCACCACGGTCTCCACCCCGGCGCCGCACACCTCGACCCGGTCGCCGGCGCGGACCGTGCCGCGCTCCACCGCACCGGTCACGACGGTGCCCCGGCCGGTGATGGTGAGCACGTTCTCCACCGGCAGCAGGAACGGCGCGTCCAGGTACCGCTCGGGCACGGGCACATACGTGTCCACCGCGTCGAGCAGCGCGTCGATCGACGCCGTCCAGCGCGGGTCGCCCTCCAGCGCCTTCAGCCCGGAGACCCGTACCACGGGCGCGGACCCGCCGCCGTAGCCGTGCGCGGAGAGCAGGTCGCGGACCTCCAGCTCGACCAGGTCGGTCAGCTCCTCGTCCCCCGCGTCGGCCTTGTTGATCGCGACCACGATGTGGTCGACGCCCACCTGGCGGGCGAGCAGCACGTGCTCGGCGGTCTGCGGCATGATCCCGTCGAGCGCGGAGACGACCAGGATCGCCCCGTCGAGCTGCGCGGCGCCGGTGATCATGTTCTTGACGTAGTCGGCGTGGCCGGGCATGTCGACGTGGGCGTAGTGCCGGGTGTCGGTCTCGTACTCGACGTGCGCGATGTTGATGGTGATGCCGCGCGCGGCCTCCTCCGGCGCCCGGTCGATGCGGTCGAGCGGGACGAAGCCGCCGGAGCCGCGCTCGGCGAGGACCTTGGTGATGGCGGCGGTCAGGGTGGTCTTGCCGTGGTCGACGTGGCCCATCGTGCCGATGTTCAGATGCGGTTTGGTGCGGACGTACGCCGTCTTGGACATGGCGGTACCTCGAAGCCTCTCGGTGGTGACGCGTGAGCGTCCCGGACGCGGCGGATCGGGCGCGCGGCAGGGACGGGGACCCCGGGAACCCGGCCGACCCTCCCCCTGGGGGGTCCGCCGGACGATCCGGGGAGGGTCAGCTTCGGGCGCCGTCGACTGCGGCGAGGAAAGCGGGGACGGCAGCCTTCGGGGCATCCGCGACCGCGGATGCCGTGAGGTGGAAGGCGTACCGGAACATGGCGTCGATCCTCGCCGACGGCCCGCCCCGCGTCGAATGGTTTTCCGCGCCGGGCAAGGCCGCTACGCGCCGGCGTTCCTCAGCGCCTCACGCACCGACAGCGGCGCGAACCGTCCCTGCTCGCGCGCCAGGAAGGCCCGTACGGCGTCGGGGTCGGTCCTGGCGTACTCGCGCAGGCACCAGCCGATGGCCTTGCGGACGAAGAAGTCCGGGTGGCCGGACCGGCGCAGGCAGTGGTCGAAGAGGCGCGCGGTGTCGGTGCGTTCCCCGAAGCGCAGCTGGTGGAGCAGGGCGGTGCGGACGAGCCACAGGTCGTCGTCGCCGATCCAGTCGTCCATCTCGGCGGCGAGGCTCCGGTCGGCGGCGACCAGCGCCCCGACGACGTGCGCGGCGAGCGGATCGACGGTGTCCCACCAGGGGACCGTGGTGACGAGGTGCCGGACGACCGGCAGGAAGCCGGAGGAGCAGTGGCGCACGTGGCGGCGCAGGTAGTCCACGGCGAAGTACCGGTACTCGCGCTCGGGCAGCTCCCAGCAGCGCAGCGCGATCGCGGCGCAGTCGGCCTCGCCGGGGCGGGGCAGCCCCTCCACGACGGTGCGGGACAGGGCGCGGCGGACCGGGGTGGCCAGACCGAGGAAGGGGGCGACGTCCTTCATGTACGCCCGCATGGCCACGGCCCGCTCCGGGTCGGCCGCCGGCCCGTACGCGGCGGTGAGCCGCTCCAGCACCGTGTCGGCGAGCGGACTGCCCGGCGCCCGTAGTGCCGCCGTACCGTCCTCTGTGACGCGCATGAGACGAACACTACGGCGATCACACACATATGTCGGTTAGTGTCACCGGATGCTCGATGCCACCACCCGCTCTGGGGGCACCGCCACGGCCTCTCCCCGGGCCACCGCCACGGACCTCGCGGTACCGCTCCCGCCCGCCCCCGCCACGGGATTCGCCGCCCGCTGCGCCAGATTCCTGCTGTCGCCGTGGTCACGGCTGTCCCTGCTGGTCGCCCTGCTCCTCACCGCCGCGTCGCTGGTGCTCGCGTTCGAGCCACAGCGGCTGCTGACCGACGGCTGGCCGGCACAGCTCGGCGGGGCCGCGGCGGTCGTGGCGTACGCGGTGGCCTACGGGGTGTGCACGGTGGCGTTCGTGCCGCGCCCGCTGCTGAACCTCGCCGCGGGCGCGCTGTTCGGCTCCCAGCTCGGCCTGGGCGCGGCGCTGGGCGGCACGGTGCTGGGCGCCGGGCTGGCCTTCTGTCTGGGGCGGGCGCTCGGCCAGGAGGCGTTGCGTCCGCTGTTGCGCGGACGCTGGCTGAAGGCCGCGGACGACCAGTTGAGCCGGCACGGCTTCCGCTCGATGCTCGCGGCCCGGCTGTTCCCGGGCATCCCGTTCGCCGCCTCGAACTACTGCGCCGCCGTCTCCCGTATGGGCCTGCTGCCGTTCCTGCTGGCGACGGCGCTCGGGTCGGTCCCGAACACCGCCGCCTACGTGGTGGCCGGCGCCCGCGCGTCGACGCCGACGTCCCCGGCCTTCCTGATCGCGCTGGCCTGCATCGCCGTACCGGGTCTGGTGGGCGCGGTGGTGGCGTGGCGCAAGCGGCACCGTCTGCGCGGGCGGTGAGCCGGCCGGCGGCTCAGACGCGTTCGAGCACCATCGCGTTGGCGAGTCCGCCGGCCTCGCACATGGTCTGCAGGGCGTAGCGGGCGCCGCGTTCGCGCATCGCGTGCACCAGGGTCGTCGTCAGCCGGGTGCCGCTGGCGCCGAGCGGGTGGCCGAGGGCGACGGCGCCGCCGTGGACGTTGACCTTGCCGAGGTCGGCGCCGGTCTCCTGCTGCCAGGCCAGGACCACGCCGGCGAACGCCTCGTTCACCTCGAACAGGTCGATGTCGTCGAGTCCGAGACCGGCCCGGCGCAGCACCTTCTCGGTGGCCGGGACGACACCGGTGAGCATCAGCAGCGGGTCGGAGCCGGTGACGGCGAAGCTGTGCAGCCGGGCGAGGGGACGCAGGCCGAGGCGGGCGGCGGTCCCGCTCGACGTGATGAGCACGGCGGAGGCGCCGTCGTTGACGGGGCTGGCGTTGCCCGCGGTGACGTTCCACTCGATCTGCGGGAAGCGCTCGGCGAAGGCCGGGTCGTGGTAGGCGGGGCGGAGGCCGGCCAGGACGTCGGCGGTGGTGTCCGGTCGTACGCACTCGTCGCGGGTGACGCCGTCCAGGGGCGCGACCTCGGCGTCGAACAGTCCGGCGTCCCAGGCCTCGGCGGCCTTGCGGTGCGAGGAGACGGCGAAGGCGTCCATCTGCTCGCGGGTGATCGACCACTTGGCGGCGATGAGTTCGGCGCTGATGCCCTGCGGGACGAGCCCCTGCGGGTAGCGCCCGGCGACCCCGGGGCCGAAGGGGTCCTTGCCCTCGGGCACGTTGGACCACATCGGCACCCGGCTCATGGACTCCACCCCGCAGGCGACGACGAGGTCGTAGGCGCCGGAGATGACGCCCTGGGCCGCGAAGTGCACGGCCTGCTGGGAGGAGCCGCACTGACGGTCCACGGTGGTGGCCGGCACCGACTCGGGCAGGCCGGCGGACAGGACGGCGTAGCGGGTGGTGTTCATGGCCTGCTCGCCGACCTGGTCGACGGTGCCGCCGATGACGTCGTCGATCAGCGCGGGGTCCACGCCGGAGCGCTCGACGAGGGTGCGCAGGGTGTGGGCGAGGAGTTCGACGGGGTGGACGTGGGCGAGGGCACCCCGCGGCCTGCCCTTGCCGATGGGGGTGCGTACGGCTTCGACGACTACTGCGTCACGCATGGTGCGGGCCTCCTTGGCCGGAACGGCGTACCAGTGAGTAGGAAATCCGAACTCACCATAGTCCTGTGAGTTGGAAAAACAAACCCTCCCCTAGACTTGGCCGCATGGCCGCCCCCAAAGACCCGCGCCCCTGTTCGATCGCCGACACGCTCGCGCTGGTCGGCGAGAAGTACTCCCTGCTCGTCCTGCGCGAGGTGTGCCTCGGCAACGGCCGCTTCGACCAGTTGGTGCGCAACATCGGCGCTCCGCGCGACGTCCTGGCCACCCGGCTGCGGCGGCTGGTCGACGCCGGGATCCTCGCCAGGCACCCCTACAGCGAGCGCCCGCAGCGCTTCGAGTACCGGCCCACCCAGGCGGGACTGGAACTGGAGCCCGTCCTGCTGACCCTCAAGGAGTGGGGCGACCGTCATCTGCATCAGGACGGCGACCTGCCCATGGTGCTCGAGCACGTCTGCGGCAATGAATTCGTCCCGGTCGTCACCTGCCGGGCCTGTGGTGACGCGGTGCGTCACGAGGACCTGACCTCGCATCCGCAGGCGCCGGGCTGGACGGTGGGCGGCCCGACGGCGGCCTGAGCCACCGCTTCCCGCCGAAGGCGGACGGCCGCGAAGACCCTGTGTCGGAGCTGTCATCTTGGGGCGCTACGCTTCCCCCTCGGCGCACCCGATCATCGATCACCGCCCACGGCGGTGCGGTGCGTCCCGTCGCCCGTCCCACGATCGGCACTTGGACTCCGCTACCTCATGTCTTGGTTCGAATCACTCATCCTCGGACTCGTCCAGGGGCTGACCGAGTTCCTGCCCGTCTCCTCCAGCGCGCACCTGCGGCTGACCGCGGCCTTCTCCGGCTGGGAGGACCCGGGCGCGGCCTTCACCGCGATCACCCAGATCGGCACGGAGACCGCGGTCCTGATCTACTTCCGCAAGGACATCGGACGGATCCTGTCGGCCTGGACCCGCTCGCTGACGAACAAGGAGATGCGCCGCGACCCCGACGCGCGCATGGGCTGGCTCGTCATCGTGGGCTCCATCCCGATCGGTGTGCTCGGGGTGACGCTCAAGGACCAGATCGAGGGTCCGTTCCGCGATCTGCGGATCACCGCGGCGATGCTGATCGGCATGGGCATCGTGCTCGGCGTCGCCGACCGTCTCGCGGCGCGGGACGAGAGCGGCGGCCGGCACCGCGTGGCCAAGCAGCGCAAGGACCTCGGGGACCTGAGCGTCAAGGACGGTCTGATCTACGGCGTCTGCCAGGCCATGGCCCTCATCCCGGGCGTCTCCCGCTCCGGCGCCACCATCAGCGGCGGTCTGTTCATGGGCTACCGGCGCGAGGCCGCGGCCCGCTACTCCTTCCTGCTCGCCATCCCCGCGGTGCTCGCCTCCGGCCTGTTCGAGCTGAAGGACGCCACGGAGGGCGGACACGTCTCCTGGGGCCCGACGCTCTTCGCGACGGTGATCGCCTTCGCGGTCGGGTACGCCGTGATCGCCTGGTTCATGAAGTTCATCTCGACCAAGAGCTTCATGCCGTTCGTCTGGTACCGCATCGCGCTCGGCATCGTCATCATCGCGCTGGTCGCCACGGGAGCCCTCAGCCCGCACGCGGCGGAGTCGGCGGGCTGAGCCCCGACGGGCCCACGGCCCCGGAGCGGGAACGTGTCCGGGGCACGTGACCGAAGACATACGGTGCGCGTAGCCGTCCGGTAGCGCGCTGTCAGACCATGGCCCTAGGCTTGTCCGCATGTCCCCCGATTTAGTGACCCCTGGTTCCGTGCGGTCCGCCGCCGAGGTCAACGAACAGATCCGCGCGCTGTGGCTGCGCGCGGGCGGGGCCCTGTCCGCCCAGGAGCGCGAGCAGTACGAACTGCTGGTGGTCGAGTGGGCGGCGGCGATCCGCGGCCGGGTCGTCAAGGCGGCCTGACCCTCCCCGCCCTCGCGGTACGGCTCAGCGCCCGCCCGCCACTCTCAGCACCGCCCCCGTGGTGTACGAGGCGTCCGGCGACATCAGCCACGCCACGGCCGCCGCGATCTCCTCGGCCCGCCCCGCCCGCCGCAGCGGAACGTTCCCGGCGATCTCCCGGGCACGGTCCGGCGCCCCCATGGCGGCGTGCATCTCCGTGTCGATCACGCCCGGCGCGACCGCGTTGACCCGGATGCCGTCCGGGCCGAGCTCCTTGGACAGGCCGAGGGTCAGGGTGTCGACGGCGGCCTTGGTCGCCGCGTAGTGGACGTACTCACCGGGGCTGCCCAGGGTGGCGGCCCCCGAGGAGATGTTCACGATCACGCCCTCGCCCCGGGGCGTCATGAGCCGCGCCGCCCGCCGCGAGCACAGCAGTGTGCCGGTGAGGTTGACGTCGACGACCCGCCGCAGGGTGTCCGTGTCGACCTCGGTGAACCGTCCCAGCGGGCCCGTCACCGCCGCGTTGTTCACCAGCCCCGTCAGTGGCCCGAGCTCCCGCTCCGCCACCTCGAAGAGGCGGTCCACGTCCCTCTCGACGGACGTGTCCGCACGCACGGTCACGGCCCGCGCCCCGGCCGCCCGCACCCTCTCCGCCACTTCCTCGGCGGCCGCGGAGTCCCGGACGTAGTTCACCGCCACGTCGTGCCCCTCCGCCGCGAGCCGCAGACAGGTCGCGGCGCCGATCCCCCGGCTGCCACCGGTGACCACCGTGACGAGACGCTTCATGAGTACCTCCGGACGAAGAGCGCGGTACGAAGATCCTCAGGCTCGCAGATGCGCGAGCACGTCGTCGTCGAGGGGGTAGGACCGTTCCCCGGGCAGCAGCCCGGCCGCACGGTCGAGCTCTCCCGCGCGCACCAGGGCATGGATCTCCGTGGCGAGCGGTGTCACGTCCTCGATGCCCACGATCCACTCGTCCGCGTACCGCGCGGCCGCCTCCCCGGCGAGCCCCAGCTGGAGCGAGCGGTACGGCAACGGGTCGAGGCGCAGATCCCGCTCCGGGTCCCACTGCACCCGCGCGGGCGCCTGCCGCATCTTCCGCTTCCAGGCCGCCGCGTCACCGTGCAGGACCGGGACGTGGTGCGACAGACACGCGTTCCGCAGCGCCCACACGAACCCCTCCCGGCCGATCTCCACGGCCAGTACGGTCTCCTGGCCCTCCTTCGTGCCCCACCCGCAGCGGTACATCATCCACAGGAAGGACGGCTTGATCCACGTCATGCGCTCCCGGCTCCAGGACGACGGGAAGCGGCCGTGGCGTGCCGCGGCCCGGCCGATCCCGGGCCGGTAGGCCTGGTAGACGGTGACGGTGGAAGCGGTGTGGTGGGCGCGCACCTCGAATTCCGGGTGCCGGTCCGGCTGATCGTTCACGGTGTACAGCCTCGGCCGCGGCGTGCGCCGAAGGCCAGTGAATATCCGCGCACCCCCCTTGGCCCGGCTCACCCGTGGCCGGTGGACGGCTCCTGTGATCGACTGACCCCGCGTGCACTGTCCCGGATCACCGAGGGGACGCACACTGGAGGCACCACGGGGTAGGGAGGCGCCTATGAAGACGCTCGGCCACTGGCTCACCTCCCCCTGGCGGCGCTCGACCGTCGCCGCGGTCGTGGGCGCCCTGCCCGTCCTGGCCTTTCCGGCCCCGTCCCTGTGGTGGTTCGCCTACGTCGCCCTGGTCCCGTGGGTGCTGCTGATCCGTACCGCTCCCACGGGGAGGCGGGCGGCCCGCGACGGCTGGTGGGGCGGGTTCGGCTTCATGCTGGCCATGCACCACTGGCTGCTGCCGAATCTGCACGTGTTCACGTTCGTCATCGCCGCCCTGCTGGGCGCGCTGTGGGCGCCGTGGGGGTGGCTGGTGCGACGGCTGCTCGGCGGGGTGCCGTCGCACGGGCGGGTCGCGGCCGCGCTCGTCGTGGTGCCGTCGGGCTGGCTGGCGATCGAACTCGTCCGCTCCTGGCAGGGGCTCGGCGGCCCCTGGGGCGTGCTCGGTGCGAGCCAGTGGCAGGTGGGGCCCGCGCTGCGGCTGGCGTCGGTCGGGGGGACGTGGCTGCTCAGTTTCCTGGTGGTGGCCCTGAACGTCGCCGTGGCCGTGCTGGTCGCGGTCCGGCAGGCCCGGGTGCCCGCCCTGGCCGGGCTCGTCGCCACGGCCGCCGTCGCCTCCGCCGCCTGGGTGTACGCGCCCCGGCCCGACACCGGCGACCGGGTCCGGATCGCGCTCGTGCAGCCGGGTGTCGTCGCCGGGCCCGACAGCGCGGACCGGCGTTTCGACCGCGAGGAACGGCTCACGCGTGAGCTCGCCGGGCAGGACGCCGACCTGGTCGTCTGGGGCGAGAGCAGCGTCGGCTTCGACCTCGGGCAGCGGCCCGACCTCGCGCGGCGGCTCGCCGCGCTGTCCCGCGACACGGGCGCCGGGATCCTGGTCAACGTGGACGCCCGGCGGTCGGACAGGCCCGGTATCTACAAGAGCTCGGTACTGATCGGCCCGGACGGCCCGACCGGTGACCGGTACGACAAGATGCGGCTGGTCCCCTTCGGCGAGTACATCCCGGCCCGCTCCCTGCTGGGCTGGGCGACCTCCGTCGGCAAAGCGGCCGGCGAGGACCGCCGGCGGGGCTCCGAGCAGGTGGTGATGGACGCGGGGAACGGGCTGCGGATCGGCCCGATGGTGTGCTTCGAGTCCGCGTTCCCCGACATGAGCCGGCATCTCGCCGAGGACGGCGCCGACGTGCTGCTGGCCCAGTCCTCCACGTCGACGTTCCAGCGGAGCTGGGCCCCCGGGCAGCATGCCTCGCTCGGCGCGCTGCGCGCCGCCGAGACCGGCCGCCCGATGGTGCACGCGACCCTGACGGGCGTCTCCGCCGTGTACGGACCGGACGGGGAGCGCGTCGGCCCGCGGCTCGGCACGGACACCGTCGCCGCACAGGTGTACGAGGTCAGGACGGCGCACGGCACCACGCCCTATGTCCGTTTCGGCGACTGGCCGCTGCACGCGGCGCTGCTGGTCCTCGGGATCTGGGGCGTCACCGAGGTGGTGCGCGTCAGGCGGGGTGCTCGTGGATCGCTCGTACCACCCGTTCGCACAGTTCATGGGTCGCCAGCGCGTCCCGGGCGCTGAGCACCCTGCCCGCGCGGACCGCGTCCAGGAAGGCGAGCACCGCCTGCTCGATGCCGCGCTGCCGCGCCACCGGGACCCAGTCGCCGCGCCGCCGCACGGTGGGCTGTCCCTTGTGGTCGATCACCTCGGCGAGGTTGACCACCTGACGCTTGGTGTCCTGTCCGGAGACCTCGAGGATCTCCTCGGCCGAACCGCTGAGCCGGTTCATCACGCCGAGCGCGGTGAAGCCGTCCCCGGAGAGCTGGAGCACCACGTGGTGCAGCAGGCCGTTCCCGGTGCGGGCCCGCACGGTCACGTCGTCGACCGCGCCGGGCACCAGGAAGCGCAGGGTGTCGACGACGTGGATGAAGTCGTCGAGGATCATCGTGCGGGGTTCCTCGGGCAGTCCGACGCGGTTCTTCTGCATCAGGATCAGCTCGCGCGGGTGGTCGGCGCACTGGACGTAGCCGGGGGCGAAGCGCCGGTTGAAGCCGACGGCGAGGCTCGTGCCCCGTTCCTCGGCGAGCGCCACCAGCCGCTCGGAGTCGGCGAGTCGGTAGGCGAGCGGCTTGTCGACGTACGTCGATACGCCCGCTTCCAGGAGCCGGGTGACGATCTCCGGGTGGACCTCGGTCGGCGCGTGCACGAAGGCCGCGTCGAGGTCCTGGGCGATCAGGGAGCCGAGGTCCGCGTGGCGCTGCCCGGGCGGGACGCGGAGGCCGTCGGCGACCCGGTCGAGCGTCGCGGGGGTGCGGGTCTGCAGGTGCAGCTCCACTCCGGGCTGGTGGGCGAGCACCGGGAGGTAGGCCTTCTGCGCGATGTCACCGAGTCCGATGCAGCCGACCTTCACCGTGTGCGCTCCTCTGGCCCTTGCCTGTCGTGGTCCCGCTGAAGCATACGGCGGCCGGGGAGGGCACCACTCGGCGACGCCGGGCCGCCGGTACGGGAAATGCCTGGTGAGCCGGGGCCGAGGTGGGCAAGGATGCCGGCATGACGACCGAGCGCAGCGAACCCGCCCACGACGCCGACGAGCGCACCATGCTGGAGGGGTGGCTCGACTACCACCGCAGCACCCTCGCCCGGAAGTGCGAAGGGCTGACCGACGACCAGCTGCGCACGGCGTCGGTGCGGCCCTCGGAGCTGTCCCTGATGGGGCTGGTGCGGCACATGGCGGAGGTGGAGCGCTTCTGGTTCCGCCGGGTGCTCGTGGACGAGGACGCCGGCCCCCTCTACTTCAGCGAGGCCGACCCCGACGGCGAGTTCCACCTCACCGACGCGGACACCTGGCAGGAGGCGTACGGCACCTGGCAGGCCGAGATCGACGCCGCGCGGCGCAACGCGGCCGGCTTCGCACTGGACGACCTGTCCCGGGGCCGCGGCAGGCACACCGGCGAACCGTTCAGCCTGCGCTGGATCCACACCCACATGATCGAGGAGTACGCGCGTCACAACGGCCACGCCGATCTGCTCCGCGAGCGCGTCGACGGCGCCACCGGCGACTGACGTCACCCTCGGCACGTCCGAAGGCCCCCGTACGGGGCGGGGGATCACCCGTGCGGGGCATGCTGGGCCCGTCCGGCCCTCCCCGGGCGGCCGGAGCCAGCAGAGTGGCGCGGGTGCACCGAACGACGACCGCAGCAACGCTTCTGGTGACCCTGGCCGTCTCGGCCCTCTCGGGCTGTGTGACGGTCCACCGTCCCCTCGCACCCGGACCGGCGACGGCGCCGTCCCACAGGCCGGAGCCCCGTCCGGTCGGGGGGAACGAGACGGAGGTCGTGGAGGCACCGGCGCGCGAGGCCCTGGAGATGATCGGCCCGTCCCGGCCCTCGAGGACACCCGCGCCCCCGCCGCAGCGTGCCGCTCCCGGGGCCACGCAGGAGCGGAAGGCACCGCCCGACGTCCGGCACGGGCAGACCCGGCCGACTCGCCCCACGACCGGTGGGAACGACCGGCCGCGGCGTCCCGCGGCGGACCTCCCCGACCTGGCGGAGTCGATGCGCCGTGACGCCTCCCGCGAGCCGGACGTGTGCGCGCTGGGCAGGAAGTACGGCGGCTGGCGTCCGGGCAGCCCGGAGGCGACCCTCTGCCAGGAGACCTACGGGGGCTGAACCGGCCGGGTGAGGACGGACGCCGGTCCTAGGGACGTCGTCCCGCCAGTCCCCGGCCCCCGGAGGTCCCGTCCTCGTCCAGTGAGATCTCCAGTCGCCGGATGGCGGCCCGTACGCCCTCCCCGTAACGGTCGTCGGCCAGGGTGCGGGCCGCGCCCCGGGCCCGGTGGAGATGGGTGCGGGCGGCGTCGGGGCGGCCGAGGCGGGCGTAGTCGGCGGCCAGGCTGAGCTGCAGGCACGGGTAGAGCGCGCGCACGGCGAGGGATCCCTCGTACGCGCCGACGCGGTCGTCCGCGGCCTCCTCGGCCGCCGTCAGCGCCCGCAGGTCCCAGGCCAGTTCGTCCTCGGGATCGTCCTGCGTGTCGGCGAGGTAGTGGGCCAGGGTGCAGCGGTGCAGCGGGTCCCCGCGCTCGCCGATCTCCGCCCACAGGCCGAGCAGCCGGTGCCGGGCCTCCTCGCGGTCCCCCGCGTGGTGCAGCATCACGACCTGACCGATCCGCGTGAGCACGGCGTCCGGCGCCGTCTGCTCCTGTCGCTCCGCCACCACGTCCTCCGCACCGCTCGCCGACTGTCGCTCCCGACGCTAATCGCAGACCGGGGCGATACCGGACAAGCCACTCCGCAGTGCCTCGAGCGGGCCGGGTGCGGGGCCGATGGAGCGGTCCGCACCCGGCCGGACGGCGTCAGCCCAGATTCGGGATGGTCCAGTCGATCGGCTCGTGGCCCTGCGCGGCCACCGCCTCGTTGATCTGCGTGAACGGGCGGGACCCGAAGAACTTCTTCGCGGACAGCGGCGAGGGGTGCGCTCCCTTGACCACCACGTGCCGGCTCTCGTCGATCAGCGGCAGCTTCTTCTGCGCGTAGTTGCCCCACAGCACGAAGACCGCCGGGTCGGGGCGGTCCGCCACCGCGCGGATCACCGCGTCGGTGAACAGCTCCCAGCCGCGGCCCTTGTGGGAGTTGGCCTCACCGGCGCGGACCGTGAGCACCGCGTTGAGCAGCAGCACGCCCTGCTCCGCCCACGGCATCAGATAGCCGTTGTCCGGGACGGGCGTGCCCAGCTCGGCGTGCATCTCCTTGTAGATGTTGCGCAGGGACGGGGGGACCTTCACGCCCGGGCGGACGGAGAAGCACAGGCCGTGTCCCTGGCCCTCGCCGTGGTAGGGGTCCTGGCCGAGGACCAGGACCTTCACCTTGTCGTACGGCGTGGCCTCCAGCGCCGCGAAGACCTCCTCGCGGGGCGGGTAGACCGGACCGCTCGCCCGCTCCTCCTCGACGAACTCGGTCAGCTCCTTGAAGTAGGGCTGCTGCAGCTCGTCGCCCAGAACCCCGCGCCAGGACTCGGGCAGCATGGCGATGTCGGTCACGTCAATGTCCTTACGTGTGCGGTCGCTTCCAGACCACAGAACCTACAGGCGACCACTGACAACCGGCCCGGCGGACGGCCCTGCCCGGCTCTACCAGCTGGTCTTCCGGGAGAGTTCCCAGACCATCATGATGGTGGACGGGTCCAGCGCCCGCTCCGCGCCCGAGATGTCCCGGCTCGCCGCCACGTGCTGCCGGCCCTGCCACAGCGGCAGCAGCCGGACGTCGTCGACGAGGATCTGCTGGGCCTCCTCGAACTGCTTCACCACGTTGCCGCGGTCGCTCTCCCGGCGGGAGCTGGGCAGCAGCTCGGTCGTGATCTCGGTCGACTCGTAGGGCGTGCCGAGCGCGTTCTGCCTGCCGACGAACGGGGCGATGAAGTTGTCCGCGTCCGGGAAGTCGGGGAACCAGCCGCGCCCGAAGACCGGGTACTCGCCCTTCTGGTAGCCCTCGACGTACGTCTTCCAGGGGCGGCTCCTGAGCGTGACGTCGAACAGCTTCGACGCCTCCAGCTGACGCTCGAGCTCCTTGAACTCCAGCGCGGTCCCGGAGCCGTAGCGGTCCGTGGTGTACCAGAGGGTGAGCGGGACCGGCTCGGTGATGCCCGCCCCGGTGAGGATCCGCCGGGCCTTGGGCACGCTGGGCTCGCCGTAGTCGTCGAAGAAGCCGGTGGTGTGCCCGGTCAGGCCCTTGGGGACCATGGAGTACAGCGGGTCGACGGTGTCCCTGTAGACCTTGTGCGCGATCGCCGCGCGGTCGACGACCTGGGCGACGGCCCGGCGCACCTCCTTCCGGCCGGCCCACGGGTCCTTCGGGTTGAACACCAGGTAGCTGATGTCCGTCCCGGTGCCGTCGATCAGCTGGAGCTCCTCCTCCTTGGAGGTCTCGCCCTGGAGATCGATGATGTCGTCCGCCGCCAGACCGCGGTAGGTCAGGTCGATCCGGTCGTCCCGCAACGCCTTGACCATGGTGCCGGAGTCCTGGAAGTAGCGGATGGTCACCGCGTTGTTCCGGCGTTCGGCGAAGCCCTCGTAGCGGTCGTTGCGGACGAGTTCGGCCTGCTCGCCCTCCGCGTACGACCGGAGGGTGTAGGGCCCCGAGCCGACGACGCCGTCGCCCTCGCGCAGGGCGTCGGCCGGGTAGGCGTCGGGGTCGACGATGGACATCGCCGGGGTGGCGAGCACGAACGGGAAGGTGGCGTCGGGCTTGTTGAGGTAGAAGACGACCTCGCGCTCGCTGGGCGCCTGCACCCGTTCGAGACTGCCCAGCAGACCGGCCGGGCCTCCGTTGACGTTGATCTTCCGGATCCGGTCGATGGAGTGCTTGACGGCCTCGGCGTCGAGGGTGCCGCCGTCGGAGAACCGCAGCCCCTCGCGCAGCTCGCAGCGGAACACCCGGTTGGAACCGTCGGAGAACTCGCAGCTCTTGGCGGCGTCCGGCTGCGGGGTGGTCGCGCCGACCGGGTAGCTCAGCAGGGTCTGGTAGATGTTGCGGAACAGCTCCCAGGAGCTGTCCCAGGAGGCGGCGGGATCCAGCGTGCTGGGCGAGCTGGTGGTTCCCACGACGATGGGTCCCCCGTCGTCCGAGGTGTCCGACGACAGGACGCCGCATCCGGCCACCAAGGACGATATGGACGCGATGGCCGCCACCCGCCGCAGGCATCGGTTCCGGTTGAACACGCGCACGCTCCTCGATCTGCCGTCCCAAGAGTTGGCAGACCATACCGCAGTGTTCGCCCCGTTGACCCCCCTCTGTACGGCCCTTGAGATCGACTTTCCGATGACTACGTTGTCACGCACCGTCGCGACTCCGACACGCCGGCACGGGAGCCGTTTTCGTCGACGGAGGCCCGTGCCGGACCGTCGGACAGCGGCCCCGTGCGGGCGGCCGCGCCACCCGTGCGGCACGCGGAACGGTCCCGCGCGGCGCACGTGTCACACCGCGCGGGTCGTCCGGTTCAGGCGACGCCGGCGTTGAGGAAGATGCCGCCGTCGACGACCAGGGTCTGGCCGGTGACCCAGTCCGACTGGTCGGAGGTGAGGAACGCGGCGGCACCGCCGATGTCGGAGGGCACGCCGAGCCGGCCCAGCGGATAGCCCGCGGCGGCCTCGGCCTCCCGGCCCTCGTACAGCGCCTGCGCGAACTTGGTCTTCACCACCGCCGGGGCGATGGCGTTGACCCGCACCCCGGGCGCGAACTCGTGCGCCAGTTGCTGGGTCAGGTTGATCAGCGCGGCCTTGCTGACGCCGTAGGCGGCGATGAACGGCGAGGGCGCGATGCCCGCGACGGAGGCGATGTTGACGATCGCGCCGCCGTTGTCCTTCTGCCAGGCGTGCCAGGTCTTCTGCGCGAAGCCGAGCGCCGAGATCACGTTGGTCTCGAAGACCTTGCGCGCCACGTTCAGGTCGAGGTCGGCGATCGGCCCGAACACCGGGTTGGTGCCGGCGTTGTTGACCAGGTAGTCGATCCGGCCGAAGGCCTCCATCGCGCGCTCGACGGCGACGGCCTGGTGGGCCTCGTCGTGCGCCTTGCCGGCGACGTACACGGCACGGTCGGCGCCGAGTTTCCCGACGGCTTCCTTGAGGGCCTCCTCGCCCCGGCCGGTGATGCAGACCCGGTCGCCGCGCGCGACCAGCGCCTCGGCGACGCCGTAGCCGATGCCGCGGCTGGCACCGGTGATCAGGGCGACCTTGCCCGAGAGTTCCACAGCAGTCATGTTCCCGGTCTTCCTAGTCGAGCGGTCCGCCGGCGACGTACAGCACCTGGCCGGAGACGAAGCCGGCCGCCTCGCCGGTGAAGAAGGCGATCGCGTTGGCGATGTCCTCGGGCTCGCCGACGCGGGCGACCGGGATCTGGGTGGCGGCGGCGGCCTTGAAGTCCTCGAAGCCCATGCCGACGCGGTCGGCGGTGGCCCTGGTCATCTCGGTGGCGATGAAGCCGGGAGCGACGGCGTTGGCGGTCACGCCGAACTTGCCGAGCTCCTTGGCGAGGGTCTTGGTGAAGCCCTGGAGGCCCGCCTTGGCCGCCGAGTAGTTGACCTGGCCCCGGTTGCCGAGCGCGGAGGAGGAGGACAGGTTGACGATGCGGCCGAAGCCCGCGTCGACCATGTGCTTCTGGCAGGCCTTGGACATCAGGAAGGCGCCGCGCAGATGCACGTTCATGACGGTGTCCCAGTCGGAGACGCTCATCTTGAACAGCAGGTTGTCACGCAGCACGCCCGCGTTGTTGACGAGGATCGTGGGCGCGCCGAGCTCCTCGGCGATCCGCGCGACGGCCGCCTCGACCTGCGCCTCGTCGGAGACGTCGCAGCCGACCGCGATCGCCTTGCCCCCGGCGGCGGTGATCTTCTCGACGGTGTCCTTGCAGGCGGCCTCGTCGAGGTCGAGCACGGCGACCGCGCGGCCCTCGGCGGCCAGTCGTACGGCGGTGGCGGCGCCGATGCCGCGCGCGGCGCCGGTGACGACCGCGACCCGCTGCTCAGTGGTGGACATTGCTGCTTCTCCTCGCGCTTGGGATGCGGCTCCTGCGGCCGGACCGGAATCGGTGAGCGACCGCTTAGTACCTTCAGCAGACGTGACGCTAGAAGCCCTGGCACCCGGTGTCAACGGCACACCGCGCGTGTGTGATCCATTCCCCGCGCGGAGCCCTCTTCCGCCCGCCGTGGCCGTCGCGCACCCGGCGTCCGCGGGGAGCACCCGATCGGCCCAGCGCCGCGCGCCCTCGCGCCGGGCGGCCCCTAGCGTCGAGACGTGAGCCACCCGCGGCCGGAAAGGAGGCGCTCCATGCGCCGTCGCACCGGTGCCATGGGCACGCTGATCGCGCTCGCCGCGATCGTGCCGTTGGCCGACCCCGCTCACGCCCAGGACCTGGACTGCAGCGACTTCACCTACCAGGAGGACGCGCAGACCTTCTTCGACACGGACCGGAGCGATCCGCACCGGCTCGACGAGGACCCGGGTCCGGACGACGGAGTGGCCTGCGAGGCGCTGCCCAGGCGTGGTCTCACCTCGTCCACCTTCCGTCCCTCCCCCTCCGCCTCCGCACCGACCGGGTCACCGTCACCGTCGCTGTCGCCGACGACCGTCTCCCCCACCCGGACCGCGACTCCCACCACCGCGCCGACGACGCGGCCCGCGCCCGTGACCACCACGCCCGCGGCCCCCACCAGGACACCCGCCGCACCCACGACCCCCGCGTCCGTCGCACCGACGCGCGGTGTGCAGGGCGGGCTGGGCGGCTCCTCGGAGTCCGGGCCGAGCGGCTGGGACCTGGGCATCGGCACCGCGTTCGTGACGGGCGCCGCAGCCGCGACCGGCTACCTGGTGAAACGCCGCCGGACCTGACGGGCCATGGGCGACCACGAACCACCCGCGGCCGCCCGCGCCCACCGCCCCGGTCAGCGCACGAGCAGTTCGAGCAGCCGGTCCGCCTCCGCCGCCGGATCGGCGGTGAGCCCGGTGTGCACGGGGCCGGGCTGGACGATGGTGGACCGGGGCGCGATCAGCCAGCGGAAGCGCCGCCCGGCGTCGTCCCGCGCCGCCTGCCCGGCCGCGTCCCCGCCCGCGCAGACGCCCTCGACGGCGCGCAGCGCGGCCCGTACGCCGGGCACGTCGGCCTTCGGGTCGAGGGCCAGCAGCCGCGCCTCGTCGAGATGGGTGCGGGCCGCGACGAACGACTTGGGGCGGCAGTACACGAGCACCCCGGCGTTGACGCACTCACCGCGCTCGATGCGCGGTACGACCCGCAGCAGCGCGTACTCGAAGACGTGCCGGCCGCTCACTGGTCCCCCTCGAGGCCGTGGATGTCGTGGTGGACGGTGGCCGCGCGGGCGATCAGCGGCCGCGCGTAGGCCGCCCGGAGTTCGTCCGGGGTGTCGAAGCCGGGCTCACCGGTCAGCCAGAGGTCGGGGACCTCCGCGGTGACCTCGGCGAGCAGTTCCTCGGTGACCTGCGGCGCGAGCCGGGCCGCGGCGGACGCGATGTCCGGCGCGCAGGGTTTCAGGGCGTGGTCGGAGGCGTCGTAGGGACGGGCGGCGGAGGCCGCCGCACCGGGCCAGTTGTGGTGCCAGATCATGGTCGCGCCGTGGTCGATGAGCCAGAGTCCGCCGCGCCAGCGGAGCATGTTGGGGTTGCGCCAGGAGCGGTCGACGTTGTTCACCAGCGCGTCGAACCAGACGATCCGTCCGGCCTCCTCCGGGCTCACCTCGAAGGCGAGCGGGTCGAAGCCGAGGGCGCCGGAGAGGAAGTCCATGCCGAGGTTGGTGCCGCCGCTGGACTTCAGCAGCCGCTGCACCTCCGGCTCGGGCTCACCGAGCCCCAGCACGGGGTCGAGCTCCACGGTGACCAGGCGGGGCACCCTCAGTCCCAGCCGGCGGGCGAGTTCACCGCAGACGACCTCGGCGACCAGCGTCTTGCGGCCCTGTCCGGCACCGGTGAACTTCAGCACGTAGGTGCCGAGGTCGTCGGCCTCGACGAGTCCCGGCAGCGAGCCGCCCTCGCGCAGCGGCGCGATGAACCGGGTCGCAGTGACTTCCTTCAGCATCGCACCAGGCTACTGGCGCGTCGCCGCACGTCGGAGGCGGCCCGTGCGGGACGGCCCGGGACCGACAGCGGAACGACAGCCGTGGTTTACGCCCGTCCGACCGCGGACAGGCCAGGCTCTCGGCATCGCGTGAACAGCGTGGGCCCGCCGACCGTACCTCTCGACAGATCACGCATCCCCCGGAAGGAACACGGCATGACCAGCGCATCGCTCAAGCCCTCCCCCTCAGGACCCGCCCGTCGAACCGTCGTGGCGGCGGCCGGAGCGGCGGGCCTCACCGCCGCGCTGACCGCGTGCGGAGGCTCCGACGACGACACGTCGAGTTCCTCCGTGGACTCCGGCTCCACCGGCGGCGCGTCGGACGACGGCCGCACGGACGGCGGGGGTTCGGGCGGCGGCGGGGACGCCGGCGCCGCCCCGCTCGCCCCGACCGCCGACATCCCCGAGGGGGGCGGAAAGGTCTTCGCCGACCGTAAGGTGGTCGTCACCCAGCCGACGGCGGGCGAGTTCAAGGCGTTCTCGGCGACCTGCACCCACCAGGGATGCGCGGTGAAGAGCATCGCCGACGGGGTCATCAACTGCCCCTGCCACAACAGCAACTTCTCCATCACCGACGGCAGTGTGCAGAGCGGTCCGGCGACCAAGCCGCTGCCCGCCGTGGAGATCACGGTGAGCGGGGACTCGATCACCCTCGCCTGAGCCGCCGGCGCCGGGCACGACACGAGAGACGAAGGGGCCGTATGACCGCCACGCAGCGCCGGGGCCGGAAGATCATGATGACGCCCGGTGAGCTGGACGATTTCCTCACCGTCCAGCGCACCTGCCGGGTCGCCACGGTGTCCGCCGACGGCGCACCGCACGTCAGCACGCTCTGGTTCGCCTGGGACGGCAGCGCACTGTGGCTGTACTCCGTGGTGCGCAGCAGACGCTGGGCGGATCTGCGGCGGGATCCGCGGGTGGCGATCGTGGTCGACACGGGCGAGGAGTACGACGAGCTGCGCGGTGCGGAGCTGTCCGGACGGGTGGAGTTCGTGGGCGAGGTCCCGCGCACCGGCGGGCTGTGCGCGGAACTCGACGTTCCGGAGACCTTGTTCGCCCGCAAGAACTTCGGCCTGGACGAGATGCCCCACGACGGCCGGCACGCCTGGCTGCGCCTGACCCCGGAGAAGATCGTGTCCTGGGACTTCAGGAAGCTGGCGACGCTGCCGTAGCACCGGTGTTCTCCCCGGCCGCCCCGACGCGCTCCCCCGCCGCCCGCAGCGCCCGCACCGCCGCCCGGATCGACGGGCGGCGGTCGGCGTCCGCGCGCCAGACGACGAAGACGTGGCGTCGTACGCGCTGCCGGAGCGGGACGGTCACCACCCCGTCGGGCAGCGGGTCGCGGCCGAGCAGCGGGGCGATGCAGACGCCGAGCCCCGCCGCGACCAGGCCGAGCTGGGTGTGGCTCTCGGCGGCCCGGTGGCCGATGACCGGTTCGATGCCCTTGGAGCGCAGGGTGAACATCAGCCACTCGTGGCAGAACTCGCCCTCGCCCCAGGTGATCCACTCGTCCTCGGCGAAGTCGGCGAGGTCCACCTGGTCGCGGTCGGCGAACCGGTGACCGGCCGGGAGCGCCACGTCGGCCGGGTCGTCCAGCAGGGGCGCCTTGACCAGGCCGTCGGGCAGCGGCATCGGCTTGTTGTACCAGTCGAGCACCACCGCGAGATCGAGATCCCCGCGCACCACTCCCCGGATGCCCTGCTCCGGCTCCTGCTCGCGGGAGCGCACGCGCAGCGCGGGGTGCCGCTCGCGCAGGTCCCGCAGGGCCGCCGGGAAGAGTCCCCGCGCGGCGGTCGGGAACGCCGAGACCCGCAGCTCACCGGCGACCTGTCCGCGCTGTGCCTCCAGGTCGGACTGGGCGAGCTCGACCTGGGAGAGGATGCGCGCCGCGTGCTCGGCGAGCAGCCGGCCCGCGTCCGTGAGCCGGATCCCGCGCCCGTTCCTGGCCAGCAGCTGCTGACCGACCTCGCGTTCCAGCTTGGACATCTGCTGCGAGACGGCGGAGGTCGTGATGTGCAGGCCCTCGGCCGCGCCGCTGACCGAGCCGTGCCGGGCGAGGGCGTCGAGGGTGCGCAGGCGCTCCAGGTTCAACATGTAAGCGATGCTACGAGATACCGGGTGCGAAATCTCGATTGTGCTACGAGATGGATGTCCCGCATCGTTGCGTCCATGAGCAGCGTCACCGCGACCACCACCGCACCGGCCCCGGCCGGCCCCGCCCCGGAGCGCACCCTTCCCCGCCTGGACTGGCGGCTGCGTTTCGGCGCGCTCTCCCTGATCTGGGGGTTCAGCTTCCTCCTCATCAAGGTCGGCACCCAGGGCTACGCCCCCTTCCAGGTCACCCTCGGCCGGCTGGCCTTCGGTACCGCCGTCCTGGCGGTGGCGATGCTGGTGCGGCGGGAGGGGCTGCCGCGCGGTGCGCGCACCTGGGGGCATCTCGCGGTCGCCGGGTTCCTGCTGAACGCCCTGCCGTTCTCGCTGTTCGCCTTCGCGGAGCTGACCATCCCGTCCACGCTGGCCGGCATCTGCAACGCGACCTCGCCGCTGTGGGGCATGGCCCTGTCGCTGGTGGCGCTGTCCGAGGACCGGCCGACCCGGGTGCGGGTGGCGGGGCTCGGTGTCGGCTTCCTCGGGGTGCTGACCGTGCTGGGTGCCTGGCAGGGCTTCGCGGGCCTGGACGCCCGGGGCACGGCGCTGGCCCTGCTGGCCTCGCTGAGCTACCCCGTCGGCTGGATCTACGTCCGCCGCACCCTGGCGGGCAGCAGCCACTCGAACCTGTCCCTGACCGGCGGCCAGTTGCTGCTGGCCACGGTCCAACTGGCCGTCGTCACGCCGCTGTTCACCACACTGCCGAGCCGCTTCGCCGTCGGTCCGCTGCTGGCGATCGCCGCGCTGGGCATGCTGGGCACGGGTCTGGCCGTGCTCATCCAGTACGGCCTGGTGGCCGAGGTCGGCCCGACGACCGGCCAGATGGTCACCTACTTCGTCCCGGTGATCGCCGCCGCGGCCGGCATCGTCCTCCTCGGCGAGACCCTGACCTGGTCGACACCGGTGGGCGCGGCGATCGTCCTGGCGGGCGCGGCCCTCACCCAGGTGAGACCGAAGAAGCCGGCGTAGCCCCGAACCCACGGAGCTGCGGCCGGCCGTGCCTCCCCCCGCGCCTCGAGGGCCGGGGAGGCACCCCCCAGGGCGATGGGGTCCCCCGCTCACGGGGGTCCCCCTCCAGCTCGAGCGAAGCCGGAAGCGGGGGGATGGGCGCTGGGGGTACCTCCTCCGGGGGAAGCGCCCCGGCAACGCCGCGCTGCGGAACAACCGCCCGCCCAGCCCTCACCGGCACGGCCGACCGCGGGTGGCCCGCACCACCCGGCCGCCCGCCCCCGCCTCAGGCATACGTCCGCACCGGGCCCCCGGCCGGGCCGAGCGCCGCCGCGATCGCCTCGGCCAGGGGCTCGATCTCGTCCTCCGCGAGCGTCGAGACCGTGACGCGGACGCCCGGCGGCGCGCTCATGCGGAAGCGGGCGCCGGGAGCCACCGCCCAGCCGGCGTGCAGCAGGCGGGCGACGGCGCCGGTCTCGTCGGGGACCGGCACCCACACGTTCATGCCGCTGCGCCCGTGCGCCGCGATCCCGCGCCGGTCCAGCGCCTCGATCAGCGCGTCCCGGCGCCGCCCGTACCGCGCGGCCACGGCCGCCGGATCCACCGCGCCCTCGCTCCACAGCCGCACCACCGCGCGCTGGACGATCCTGCTGACCCAGCCCGGCCCGAGCCGCTGCCGTCCGCGCACCCGGTCGAGGGTGACCGCGTCCCCGGTGAGCACCGCGAGCCGCAGGTCGGGGCCGTACGCCTTGGCCGCCGAGCGCACGAAGGCCCAGCTGCGGGTCGTACCCGCCAAGGCGTGCAGCGGCAGGTCGACGATGTGGTGCCCGTGGTCGTCCTCGACGAGCAGCGTCTCCGGGTGGCCGGCGAGCACCGGGCGCAGGGCACGCGCGCGGGCGGCGCTCAGCGCGGCGCCGGTCGGGTTCTGCGCCCGGTCCGTGACGATCAGGGCCCGCGCCCCGCCCGCCAGCGCCCTGCGCACGTCGCCGGGCAGGGGGCCCTCGTCGTCGACCCCCACGGGGACGGTCCTCAGTCCCAGCGCGGGGAGCAGGTCCAGCAGGCTCCCCCAGCCCGGGTCCTCCACCGCGACCGCGTCCCCGGGCCTGAGGTGCGCCACGAGCACCCGCTCCATCGCGTCCAGCGCGCCCGAGGTGACGGCGACGGGCCCGTCGGGAACCCCGTCCGCGTCCAGCCGGGCCCGCGCCAGCCGCGCCAGCTCGGGCTCCACGGGCGCGTGCCCGTACAGCACGGGCTCCCGGTCGCCCTCCCCGGCCGCCGCGGCGAACGCTCCGGCCAGCGGGGGCAGCAGCGCGGGGTCCGGGTTGCCCTCGGACAGGTTCCGCACGCCCGGCGGGACGTCCACCCGGATGAGCTCCCGCGGGGTGGTGGCCGGCTTGGACCGCACCCGGCTCCCCCGCCGGCCCGCGGTCTCGATGACCCCGCGCTCGCGCAGGGTCCGGTACGCGGCGGCGACGGTGTTCGGATTCACCCCGAGCCGCTCCGCCAACTCCCGCATGGGCGGCAGCGGTTCGCCCGGCCGCAACGCCCCGTCCCCCACCGCGCGCTCGATGCTCGCGGAAATCTCCGCTGCGCGCCGTCCACCGATCCGATACTCTCCTAGCACAAAGCAGATTATGCACTAGTGCAATGGAGAGCGCCATGCAGGGGACCCAGCAGCAGCCCGCCGCCACCTACCCGCCCACCGGGCGCACCGTCCCCACCCGCTCCCCCGAACGCGCCGCGTACGACAAGGAGCTGGTGCACGCGATACTCGACGAGGGCTACGTCTGCCACCTCGGCTTCGTCCGGGACGGTGCGCCGGTGGTGCTGCCCACGCTGTACGGCCGGGTCGGCGAGCGTCTCTACGTGCACGGTTCGACCGGCTCGCGCCCGCTGCGCGCGGCGGGCGGGGCCGGTGCCGGCCTCCCGGTCTGCCTGACCGTCACCCACGTCGACGGGCTGGTGCTGGCCCGCTCGGCCTTCCACCACTCGATCAACTACCGCTCCGTGGTGGTGCACGGCCCGGCGTACGACGTAACCGACCCCGAGGAGAAGCGGCAGGCCCTCGACGCCCTCGTCGACCATGTCGTACCGGGGCGCGCCGCCGACTCCCGGCCGGCCAACAAGAAGGAGCTGGCCGCCACGGCGGTGATCCGCCTCGACCTGAACGAGGTCTCCGCCAAGCTCCGCACCGGCGGCGTCAACGACGAGCCCGAGGACCTCTCCCTCCCCCACTGGGCCGGTGTCGTCCCCCTGCGCAAGGGCTACGACACCCCGCTCGCCGATCCGGGCCTGGCCCCCGGCACCGGGCTGCCCGGCTACCTGGCGGCCCTGTGACACCGGTCCAGCCGCCGGAGCACGGCGTCCCGACGGGCCTTCACACCGCCGTCCGGCTGCGGTGGCGCCCCCATGCCGTGGGCGATCCCGCGCGGAAGGCCGCGCCTCCGAACCGCCGGACGGGCCGCTTCCGGCCGGAGGCCGGCTCCGCGCGGGCGACGGCGGGCGAGGCCCCGTAGGGCGGGCTGCCGCCGGGAATCCGCGGGCTTCGGCTCGAAGCGACGGGCGTACGGGTGAAGTTCACGTACACGGGCAAGCGGTCGGAGGCGGTGCGCGGCCGGGGCGGCGGACCGGGCCGGCGCGCCCGGCGCGGAGGCCCGCGCACGTCCCGCGCCGGCGGACGGCCCGGCCCAAAGGCCCTCCCGCCCGGAAGGGCCCTTCGCCGTCACACGGGTACGGCTGCCGGCTCCCCCTTGCCGGCCCGCGCACCCCGCGCCTCGCCCACCGCGAGCCCCGCGACCGAGCCCAGCATCAGCAGGGTGCCGGCCAGCGTGGCCGCGGTCAGCCGCTCACCGAGCAGGGCCACCGCGAGCACCGCCGCGCTCACCGGCTCCAGCAACATGATCACGGACACGGTGGCCGACCGTACGACGGCCGCGCCGGCGAAGTAGAGGCCGTACGCGAGCGCCGTCGGCACGGAGGCGACGTACGCCAGGAGGCACAGCAGCACGCCGGGCGCATCGGTGTGCGGCACCGGTCCCTCGACCGCGGCGAACGGCAGCAGCACCAGGCTGGTGACGGCGAACGCCCTCACGGTCGTACCGGAGGAGTCCACCGCGCCGTCGCGTCCCCACCAGCGGGTGAGCAGGGTCATCGCCGAGTATCCGGCCGCGGACAGCAGGGCGAGCAGGACGCCCCACGGATCCACGGCCGCCTCCCCGCCGCCGAGGACGAGCACGACGAGTCCGGCGAGCGCGCCCACGACGGCGGCCAGTCCCCCGCGCCCGAGGCGCTCGCCCATGGTCAGCCGGGCACCGAGTGCGATCAGTACGGGTCCGGCGCCGAGGGTGACGACGGTGGCCACGGCGAGTCCCGTGGCGGAGACGGCCGCGAAGTAGGCGGTCTGGAAGACCGCGAGACCGATCCCGGTGGTCCCGGCCCGCAGCGCCCGCCGGCCGAGCGGCTCGGGGGCGGCGCTCCGCGCGCGCCGCGACAGCGGCCGGGCCGCGAGCAGCAGCACCAGCCCGAGCGCGCAGCGCCAGAAGGACAGGGAGACGGGCCCCATGTCGCTGGTCCGGTAGACCAGCGACGCGGCCGCGCCCGCGGTGCCCCAGGCGGCACCGGCGACGATCAGATAGAGGAGGCCCCGCCCGACGGGCAGGCCGGAGACGGCGTTCGACACGTGTTCTCTCCGCAGGTACACGCACCACACGCACCGGCGTGGGCGCGGAAGTTCGGGAAGGGATCCCGGATCGGTCCCGGTCGGGGCCGGGCCGGCGGGATCCGCGGACTTCGTCTGCGGGCAGCACCGTCACGCCCGGCGACCGGCCGGGCGGATGTACCGGAGGGCCCGCCTCAGGCGGACGGAGGCGGAAGGAGGAGTGCTCGCGCATGCATGATCGGCACCCTATGCGGTCGTTTCCGGCGTGGACAACTCCCGTTCGGGTCCGCCGCCGGCCACCGGTTTCCCGGAACCCTTCGCCGGGGCCGAGGACTGGGCGATGAAGGCGCCCGTGAGGACGACCGCGCCGCCCACGATCTGCGGCGCCGACAGGTGCTCGCCGAGCAGGACCCAGGCGAGGAGGGTGGCGATGACCGCCTCAAGACAGGCCACGACCCCGGCGACCTGCGGCGAGAGCCGGCGCACCGACATCACCCCGGTGACGTAGGCGACCACCGTGGCGACGAGGACGATCCAGGCCAGCAGGACGAAGGCGGCGACCGGGGTGCCGTCCATCTCCGCGCTGCCGGTGAGCACGGACCATTCCATGGACCAGGGACGGGCGACGACGGTCAGGACGGCGGCGCCGATCAGCAGCCCGTAGGCGATCACACCGAGCGGGTGGGGGGCCTCCTCGCCGTCGCCGCCCTGGTCGGACAGGACGAAGTAGCCGACCTGGCAGCAGGCCGCGCCGAGCGCGAGCAGCAGGCCGAGCGCGTCGAAGCCGAGGCCCGCCCACACCTCCACGACACAGGCGAGCCCGCCCACCCCCAGGACCACGCCGACCGCGGCGGCACGGGTCACCGGCCGCCGCTGCACGAACCGCACCCAGCCGAGCACGAGCGCGGGTGCCAGGTACTCGACCAGCAGCGCGACCCCGACGGGGATACGGGAGAGGGCGGCGAAGTAGCAGGCCTGGACGCCGGCCACGGCGAACAGGCCGAACCCGGCGAGCAGCCCGGGCCTGCTGCGCAGGAGTTCCCGGTGGCGCACCGCCAGCGGCAGCATGACGAGCGCCGCGCCCGCCACCCGCAGCCACACGACGTGGAGCGGGTCGAGACCCGCCTCGATCAGCGGCTTGGCCGCCACACCGGACCCCCCGAAGGCCAGCGCGGACAGCAGCGCGAGGCCGAGTCCGACGCCCTTGCGGTGGTCGCTCGGGGTACTGACAGAGGTAGGCACCGGCACATGATGACAGGCCCCGACAGGAGCGTCACCCCTTATGACACCTGTCTCACCGGCTGGACGGCGCCTCGAGCCGGGCGAACAGCGCACGGGGGTCGATCCCGGCACGCTCGAGCACCTCGACGGCGCGCGCCCGCGGGTCCGCCACGATCGCCGCGAGCAGGTCCGTGCCGCACGCCGGGTCGCGGCCGTGACGGGCGGCGCGCCCGCGGGCGTACTCCACGCAGCCGGCGGCCAGCGGCGAGAAGCCCGCGGTCCCGGTCACCGCGGGGACGCCGCCGGAGTCCTCGACCGCGCCCTGCCAGCGCAGCCCGTAGCCGATGCTGCGCTGGACCAGGTAGCCGAGCAGCCGGGCGATCTGCGGACCCTCGCCGAAGGCGGCCCTCACCTCGGCGTCCGACTCCAGGAGCGAGTGCAGCAGATGGGCGGTGTCGATCTGGCGGTCCCCGTCCCGGACCGCTCTGCGCCGGGCGCCGGCCACCACCGCCGCCAGCTCTGCGCCGAGCCCGGCATCGTTCTCCGCGCGGTGGGCGCCCTGCTCCTGGAGCTCCTGGGCCTGCTGCCGGGGGATACGGGATTGCACGTCCTCCACCCCATCAGCCGCGCGGGCCCGGGGCATCCCCGGCGGGAAGCATCTTGGCGTCCCACGGAAAGTGGACGTCCCGGGCCGGAACCTCCTCCTTGCGGAGGAGATCGGGGCGTTTCCGCCCGAGGGGCGCGCGCCGGTTTGCGTCACGCCCCTCGCCGGCCCCCGCCGACTCCGTCAGTCTTCGTCGGCGAGGATCAGGTACAGCTTCCTGCGGGCCTCGTTGATGACGGCGAGAGCCTTCTCCCGCTGCTCCTTGCTGCCCGTCTTCCAGACCTGCCCGAAGGCCTCCATCAGACCGAAGCCGGCCTGCCGGATCTCGCTCAGCGCCTCCCAGTCGACCCCGCGCGAGGCCTCTTCCCAGGGCGCCTCGGGGCCTTCCCCGGCCGCCGAGCGGCCGGCGTCGGTCAGCGAGAACAGCTTCTTGCCGCCCTCGGACGCGCTGACGATCAGCCCCTCGTCCTCCAGCAGCTGAAGGGTGGGGTACACCGAGCCGGGGCTGGGCTTCCACGCCCCGCCGCTGCGCTCGGCGATCTCCTGGATCATCTCGTAGCCGTGCATCGGACGGTCCTTCAGCAGGGCCAGGATCGAGGCCCGTACGTCACCGCGCCGCGCCCTTCCCCTCGGTCCGCCGCGCCCTCGTCCGCCCCAGGGACCGCCATGCCCGAAACCCGGGCCGAAGGGACCGCCGGGACCACCCGGGCCCCCCGGACCGAAGGGCCCGAAGGCCGCCCGCAGCCGCTCGAAGTCGCCACGTCCGCCACGCGGGCCGCCATGACCGTGTCCGTACTCGTGACCGTGGGTGCGCATCGCCACCACTCCATTCCATCGTTGATCTGTCGCGATGCTTCAACGATATATCGGAACAGTTCGTTCGGCAACCCCCCGGCCGGGCCGCCGTCCGCGGCGACCGGGCCAACAGTCGCGCATTGGCCTTGGTCCGCGGCTTCGCACCGCCCTTACCGTCGGGACATGCGGATTCGAATCGTCGACGCCTTCACCGACCGGCCCTTCTCCGGCAACCCCGCCGGAGTGCTGCTGCTCGACGCCTTCCCGGACGACCCCTGGCTGCAGAACGTCGCCCTGGAGGTCAATCACGCCGAGACGGCCTTCGCCCACCCGCTCCCCGCGGGCGGCGAGGCCGACTGGGCGCTGCGCTGGTTCACCCCCACCACCGAGGTCGCGATGTGCGGCCACGCGACACTGGCCACCGCGCACGTCCTGCACACCACCGGCGCGCACCGGGGCCCCGTGCGGTTCGCCACCCGCAGCGGCGTCCTCGTGGCCACGCCCGGCGAGGACGGCTCCGTCACCCTGGACTTCCCCACCGCCCCGCTCACCGCGGTCGACGTTCCCGAGGGCGTCGCCGAGGCGCTGGGCACCCCGCCGCTCACGGCGTTCGACACCGGCCCGAACATCGGGGACCTGCTCGTCGAGGTCGCCGACGAGCGGACCGTCCACGCCCTGCGGCCCGACCTCAAGGCCCTGGCCGCTCACTCCGAGCGCGGCGTCATCGCCACCGCCCGCGCGGAGAACCCCGCACTCGGCTACGACTTCGTCTCCCGCTGTTTCTTCCCGAACGTCGGCATCGACGAGGACCCGGTCACCGGCAGCGCGCACACCGCCCTGGCCCCCTACTGGTCCGAGCGCCTCGGCCGCTCGGGCCTCACCGGCCTGCAGGCCTCGCCGCGCTCCGGCCGCGTCCGCACCGAGGTGCGCGGTGGGCGGACCCTGCTGAGCGGACGGGCCGTGACGGTCATCGAGGGCGACCTGCTGGTCTGAACCCGGTACGGCGAAGGGGCGTACGGCACTGCCGTACGCCCCTTCGCCACCGCCTCACGCCGTCGGCAGCCAGTCCACCTTGCCGGCCAGCAGCGCGTATCCCACGAACGCCCCGATGTCGAGCAGCGCGTGCGCGACCACCAGCGGACCGACGCGTCCCCAGCGCCGGTAGAGGTACACGAACACCACGCCCATCACCATGTTCCCGATGAAGCCGCCGATGCCCTGGTAGAGGTGGTACGAGCCGCGCAGCACCGAACTGCCCGCCATCGCCGCGCCGGGACTCCAGCCCAGCTGATCGAGCCGGCGCAGCAGATAGCCGACGACGACGACCTCTTCGAGGATCGAGTTCTGCATCGCCGAGAGGATCAGCACGGGGTACTTCCACCACACCTCGGGCAGCGCCTCCGGCACCACGGTGAGGTTGAAGCCGAGGCCTCGCGCGGCCAGGTAGAAGGCGATGCCGCTGCTGCCGATGACCGCCGCGACCGCCGCTCCGCGGCCGAGGTCGGACCAGGGCCGGGTGCGGTCGAAGCCGAGGGTGCGCAGCCCAGCGCCCTCGCGCAGCAGGAAGTGCGCGACCAGTGCGACGGGTACGAGCGCCGTGGTGATCCCGAAGAGCTGCCAGGCCAGGTCCAGCCAGGGGCGGCCCGGCGCGGCCGAGGCGTTGAGGGTGGCCGCCTGGTCCTTCAGACCGCCCGGTTCGGTGACCGAGCCGACAAAGCTGATCAGGGCCGAGACTCCGCTCGCGCCGAGCGACAGCGCGAGCACGAGAAGCGTCTCGTTGCGGAGCGTCGTCCGCGAGGGCCGCCGCTCGGAATACGCATCGGCCCCCGGGCCGGCCTCCGCCTGCACACCTGCCTCCCCACATCACCGATCGAATCAGATCAGTATGAGGGCAGCGGCTGTGCGCCCGGCCGGGGGGCCGTGCGGAGGCGGTCCGCGGGGGTCAGCCCGCCGGCACCGGTTCCGGCAGTCCCACCGGCCAGCTGTGCACCGGATCGCCCTGCTGCACCAGCTCGCGGTAGCGGAGGGTGGTGGCGGCCAGGGCGGCCTCCCGGCCGAGGCCCAGCTCGAGGGCCCGGTGGAAGGTCGCGGCCTGCCAGGTCGCGCCGTTCACCCTGCGCCGGCACCGCTCCTCGATCACCCCGAGGTACAGATCCCGGTCGGCGGGCTCGATGCCCCACGCGTCCAGCCCTGCCTCGGCGAGCGGCAGCAGTTCGTCCCGTACGAGGGTGACCGCGTCCACCTCGCCCAGCCCGCCGAGGCGGCCGCGCCGGGGCCAGGTGAGACGGGCGTCGATGCCGTACCTGCAGGCGGCGTCGAAGTTGGCGGCCGCCGCCTCGAACGGCAGCCGGGTCCACACCGGCCGGCTGTCCTCGGCGAGGGCGCGGACCACTCCGTAGTAGAACGCCGCGTTGGCGAGGACGTCGGTGACGGTGGGGCCGGCGGGCAGCACGCGGTTCTCCACGCGCAGGTGGGGGACGCCGTCGGCGATGCCGTAGACGGGGCGGTTCCAGCGGTAGACGGTGCCGTTGTGCAGCACGAGTTCGGCGAGGCTGGGGACGCCGCCCCGGTCCAGCACCTCGAGCGGGTCCTCGTCGTCGCAGATGGGCAGCAGGGCCGGGTAGTAGCGCAGGTTCTCCTCGAACAGGTCGAACGCCGAGGTCACCCAGCGCTCCCCGAACCAGGTGCGCGGCCGCACCCCCTGGGCCTGGAGCTCGGGCGGGCGGGTGTCGGTGGACTGCTGGAACAGCGGGGGCCGGGACTCGCGCCACAGTTCGCGGCCGAACAGGAACGGCGAGTTGGCGCCGACGGCGATCTGCGCGGCGGCGACGGCCTGGGCCGCGTTCCACACACCGGCGAAGCGCTCCGGGGTGACCTGGAGGTGCAGTTGCACCGAGGTGCAGGCGGCCTCGGGGGCGATGGACTTGGAGGTGCAACTGAGGCGCTCCACACCGTCGATGTCGAGGGTGAAGTCCTCACCGCGCGCGGCCACGATCTGTTCGTTGAGCAAGGCGTAGCGGTCGACGTCGGAGAGATTCGAGGAGACCAGGTCGTCCCGGTCCAGCGTCGGCAGGATGCCGATCATCACGATCCCCGCGTCCACCTCACCGGCTTTCCGGTCGGCGTACGCCAGCGAAGTGCGCAGTTCCTCGTCGAGCCGGTCGAATACCCGCCCGCCCAATCGGTGGGGGGCGATGTTCACTTCCAGATTGAACATGGCGAGTTCTGTCTGGAAGTCCCTGCTGGCGATCCGTTCGAGGACTTGCGCATTCAACATTCTCGGCATGCCGTCGGCGCCCGCGAGATTCAATTCGATCTCCAGCCCCATGAGGTTCTTGGGGCGGTCGAACCGCTTCTCCGCCAGGAGTCGCTCCAAGCCCGTCAGACAACTGCGGAGCTTCTCGCGGTAGCGCTGGCGATCGGACAGGTCGAACTGACCTGCCACGACCTTCTCCCCCATCGGAGCTTCCTTCCTCGCACGGGCGGACCGAAGATCGTCCGCCGGAGTCCCGGTCCACAGGCAAGGATGCCCCGTCGATGCGATCGATAACGCCCCGGAGGGCACCATCGGCCGCTAGTCTGGTCGATGTGACCAGTGGCACATTCACGGGGCATGGAACGGAAGGCGTCTTACGGGCCGGTTGCGAACTCGTGAAAAACGCCGACACGAATTGGCCGACCACTTCGGGGCCATTTCCCGAGGTCATCGGCGTGCACCCCGCCTGGAATCGGGACCATTTTCGCATTTCACCGGCCAAAAGTACCCTTGTTCCGCCGGTTGAAAACAGCTAGCCGAAACACAGTCCGAACACGCGTCGTATAAACTTTGCGCACAAGGCAGAAGGTTGGCGCCCGCGGTTCGAGTGATCCAGCCGAGAGGTGGCGTGCGGCACTCCTCGCCCCCGTCTCCCGGACTCGGCCCCCGGCCCCTGCCTCTCTGGCCTTCGCGAGCTGACAGCGCCGTCCGCCCCGCCACGCCCCGCCCTCGCGCCACTGTGCCTTCGAATGAGAGGCGACCCACCATGCCCCTGCACGTTCCCCCGGCTCCCGCGCCCGCCCTGCGTTCCGTCCTGACCGCGCTCTCGTCGCCGACCGCGGTCCGCGAAGCCCGGACCCCGTCCCTGCTCGTCTCCCAGGGACCCGCCTCGGCCGAGCTGCCCCTTCCCGTGCACGTCCTGGACCGGGCCGCCTCCGACGGCGGGAGCGCGACCCGGTTGGCCGGGTGGCGTTTCCTGATCCGCACCGGCGACCGCGCGGTGGCCGCCGCGGACACCGTGCTCACCGCCGACGGCTGGACCTTCTCCCGCTTCTTCGAGGGCCCCTACATCACCTCCACCGAGCTCGCACTGCGCCAGGCCGACGCCCTGACACAGCCGTACCAGCCCCGGCTGCTCTCGGTGCCGAGCCTCTACATGCTCACGCTCTGGCTGCACGGCGACCCCACCGCGGACGGCGCCGCCGGCCACCCGGCCGCCACCGATCTGCTCGTCCCGCTCGCCCCGGCGCCGCCCGGCATCGCGGCCCACCGCCCGCACCGGTTCACCGACCTGCTCCCGGTCCTGACGCACCGGGTGACACCGACCCGCCTGCTCGGCTCACCCGCCTGAGAAGAGACCGCGTACCCCGCCGCCCGGGACTCCCGACGCGGCGGGGTACGTGCTGTTCCCGGGCGGACTAGCCCCATCCGGCCACGGTGAACCACCCGAAGTGACCGTGCAGTCGAGGTGAACCGTCCGTGCGGGCGACGCGTCATCAACCTGTGAGGAGCGGTGCCGCGAAATCCCTGCGGATCGTCGTCCGTGGGGCAACACTGGTTTCCGACCGACCTATCACAACGGGGGGGGCGGCCATGAACGAAGCTTCACGCCGCGGAACTGAAACGACAGCCGACTCACAGGTCACCACAGAGCGAGAGATCCCACCCATGTGCCAGCACCAGCCACCGTGCCCCTCAGCCGACTCCGCCGACCGGGAATCCGCCCGTCTCGTGGCGCACCACCCGGAGCAGGGCTGGAGCCTGCTGTGCAACGGTGTCGTGTTCTTCGAGGACACCGGTGAACTCCTGCCCGACGGCAGGATCATCGCCCCGCAGCGTCCCCGCGGCGCCAGCCTGACCACCGCCTGAGCACGACCGGGCGGAACGGGGCCCGCCCGGGGACACGAGGGGCCGGACGCGGGAACTCCCGCGCGCCGGCCCCGACGCGCGTCCGGGGTGCGTCGCCCACCGCGGTCCGGCACGGGAAAGGGGTGCCCGGCCCGCCCGCCCCCGCCGGGTGCGGCTGACGCGCCTTCGGCACCGCCTATCGTGACCGGCATGCAGTCCTACACGATCGGCCAGGCAGCGAGGCTGCTCGGCGTGAGCCCGGACACCGCCCGCCGCTGGGCGGACGCGGGGCGTCTCACCACCCACCGCGACGACGGCGGACGCCGGCTCGTCGACGGACGGGACCTGGCGGCGTTCTCCGTCGAACTCGCCAGGGCCGGCGCCGCCGAGGAGGGCACCCCGTACACCTCCGCCCGCAACGCCTTCCCCGGCATCGTCACCGCGATCAAGCTCGGCGACGTCGCCGCCCAGGTCGAGATCCAGGCCGGCCCGCACCGCCTCGTCTCGCTGCTCACCCGGGAGGCGGTCGAGGAACTCGGACTGGAGGTCGGCATGGAGGCCACGGCCCGCGTGAAATCGACGAACGTCCACATCGACCGCATCTGACGGCGGCAGCGCACCTGCCCGAACGCACATGCACACCCTCTGGCTATTTTTCCTTGCTCATGCAGTGAGACAGGGGGTGAAAGCCTGGCAGATGCGTCAGTATGATCGACGTATCGCGAGGGCTTCACCGGCTCTTCCACCGGCCCGCAGAGGGAGTGCTCCGACATGACCCGTTCGCATCGGACCCGTCGGATCGCCGGCGCCGGGACAGCCGCCGCCGTACTGGCGCTGAGCGCCTGCTCCGGGTCCGGCTCGGGCTCGTCGGCGTCCGCGGGGTCCGGCGGGCGGGAGATCACCGGCACGGTCACCGTCTTCGCGGCCGCCTCGCTGAAGGAGAGCTTCACAGTGCTGGGCGAGCGCTTCGAGAAGGAGCACCCGGGGACCGAGGTCACCTTCAACTTCGGCGGCAGCGACGGCCTGGCGGCCGGCATCGGCAACGGCGCGCCGGCCGACGTCTTCGCGGCGGCCAGCGCCAGGACGATGAAGCTCGTCGTGGACGGGGGACACACGGCGGGCAGCCCGAGCACCTTCGCCCGCAACCGGCTGGAGATCGCCACCGTGCCGGGCAACCCGCACGCGATCGACTCCCTCGAGGACCTGGCCGTGTCCGGTCTCAAGGTCGTCCTGTGCGACAGGACGGTGCCCTGCGGAGCCGCCGCGCGGACCGCCCTCGCCGCCGGCGGGGTCGAGCTGGAGCCGGTCTCGTACGAGCAGGACGTCAAGAGCGCCCTGACGAAGGTCGAGCTGCGGGAGGCCGACGCCGCCGTCGTGTACCGCACGGATGTGAAGGCGGCCGGTGACAAGGTGGAGGGCGTGGAATTCCCGGAGTCCGCCGAGGCCGTCAACGACTATCCGATCGCCCGGCTCGAGAACGCCCCCAATCCCTCGGCGGCGAGGGCGTTCGTGGAGCTGGTCGGGTCGCCGGAGGGCCAGAAGGTGCTGGGTGGGGCGGGATTCCTGAAGCCATGACCACCGGCCAGGAAGCCCCCCGGAGGGCACGCCCCCGTGCCCCCGGCCGCGGTGTCCCCCTCGCCCTCCTCGCGCCCGCCCTCCTGGGCCTGGCGTTCCTCCTGGTCCCGCTCCTCGCCCTCCTCCTGCGCGCCCCCTGGCGCAGCCTCCCCGAGCAGCTGTCCAGCCCCGAGGTGTGGGACGCGCTGCGGCTGTCGCTGTTCTGCGCCACGACGGCGACCGCGCTGAGCCTGGTCCTCGGCGTTCCGCTGGCCTGGCTGCTGGCCCGTACGGACTTCCCCGGCCGGGGCCTGGTCCGCGCCCTGGTGACGCTCCCACTGGTGCTGCCCCCGGTGGTGGGCGGTGTCGCCCTGCTGCTCGCCCTGGGCCGCAACGGCGTCGTCGGCCAGTGGCTGGACGCGTGGTTCGGCGTCACCCTGCCCTTCACCACCGCGGGCGTCGTCCTCGCGGAAACGTTCGTGGCGATGCCGTTCCTCGTCATCAGCGTCGAGGGCACGCTGCGGGCCGCCGACCCGCGTTACGAGGAGGCGGCCGCCACCCTGGGCGCCTCCCGCTTCACCGCGTTCCGCCGGGTCACGCTGCCGCTGATCGCTCCCGGCATCGCGGCGGGCGCCGTACTGGCCTGGGCCCGGGCCCTCGGGGAGTTCGGCGCGACGATCACCTTCGCCGGCAACTTCCCCGGCCGCACCCAGACCATGCCGCTCGCGGTCTACCTCGCCCTGCAGAACGACCCGGCCGCCGCGATCGCCCTCAGCCTGGTCCTGCTGGCGGTGTCCGTCGCCGTACTGGCCGGGCTTCGGGACCGCTGGATGAGGGCCGTCTGACACCATGGCGAAGAATCCCGGACACCTGCCCGAGCCGGCCGGCACCACGGCCGAAGGGCTGGACGCGCGGCTCGTCGTGGACCACGGCTCCTTCCGCCTGGACGTCGCGCTCACCGCCGCGCCCGGTGACGTCGTCGCCCTGCTGGGCCCGAACGGGGCCGGCAAGACCACCGCCCTGCGCGCACTCGCGGGCCTCGCCCCGCTCAGCGCCGGGCACCTGCGGCTGGACGGCACGGAGCTGCGCCGCACACCGCCGGAGTCGCGCCCGGTGGGTGTCGTCTTCCAGGACTACCTGCTCTTCCCGCACCTGACCGCGCTCGACAACGTGGCCTTCGGGCCGCGCTGCCGGGGCGTCGGCAAGGCGGAGGCACGCGCCCAGGCCGCCGAGTGGCTCGACCGCATGGGTCTGGCCGGGCACGCGGGTGCCCGGCCCCGGCGGCTGTCCGGCGGCCAGGCCCAGCGCGTGGCCCTCGCCCGCGCCCTGGCCACCCGCCCCCGGCTGCTGCTCCTGGACGAACCGCTCGCCGCCCTGGACGCCCGTACCCGGCTGGAGGTGCGCGCGCAGCTCCGCCGTCATCTGGCCGCCTTCGAGGCCGTGGCCGTCCTGGTCACGCACGACCCGCTGGACGCCATGGTGCTCGCCGACCGTCTGGTCGTCGTGGAGCAGGGCCGGATCGTGCAGGAGGGCACGCCCTCCGACATCGCCCGTCACCCGCGCACCGAGTACATCGCCCGGCTGGTGGGCCTCAACCTGTACCGCGGGCAGGCCGACGGCCATGCGGTGCGGCTCGACGCGGGGCCCGCCGTGAGCACGACGGAGCACCTCTCCGGGCCCGCCTTCGTGGCGTTCCCGCCCGACGCCGTCACCCTGCACCGGGACCGGCCGACCGGCTCCAGCGCCCGCAACCTCTGGCGCTGTGAGGTCGCCGGTCTCGAGACCCACGGGGACCGGATCCGCGCGGAGCTCACCGGCGAACTCGCCCTGGCCGCCGACCTCACCACGGTCGCCGCGGCCGAACTCGGCCTCCACCCGGGCGCGACGGTCTGGGCGGCCGTCAAGGCGACGCAGACGCACGCGTACCCGGCGTAGCCGCACACGCCGCAGGGCCCCGCTCCGGTCGAGCGGGGCCCTGCGGCGTGCGTCAGTCCTCGTACGCGTCCAGCGGCGGGCAGGAACAGACCAGGTTCCGGTCGCCGAAGGCCTGGTCGATGCGGCGCACCGGCGGCCAGTACTTGTCGGCGGCGCTCACCCCGGCCGGGAACACGGCCTCCGTCCGGCCGTACGCGTGCTCCCACTCCCCGCCGAGCGCGGCAGCGGTGTGCGGGGCGTTGCGGAGCGGGTTGTCGTCCGCGGGCCACTCGCCGGAGCCGACCTTCTCGATCTCCGCGCGGATCGCGATCATCGCCTCGCAGAACCGGTCGAGTTCGGTGAGGTCCTCGGACTCGGTGGGCTCGATCATCAGCGTGCCGGCCACCGGGAACGACATCGTCGGCGCGTGGAAGCCGTAGTCGATCAGCCGCTTCGCCACGTCGTCCACGCTGACGCCGGTCGCCTTGGTCAGCGGGCGCAGGTCGATGATGCACTCGTGCGCGACCAGGCCGGCGGGGCCGGTGTAGAGCACCGGGTAGTGCGGCTCCAGGCGCTTGGCGATGTAGTTGGCGCTGAGTACGGCCACCTGCGTGGCCCGCTTCAGGCCCTCGCCGCCCATGAGACGGACGTACGCCCACGAGATCGGCAGGATGCCCGCCGAGCCCCACGGCGCCGCCGAGATGGGCCCGACACCGGTCTTCGGGCCGGCCTCCGGCTGGAGCGGGTGGTTCGGCAGGTACGGCGCCAGGTGCGCCCGCACGCCGACCGGGCCGACGCCGGGGCCGCCGCCGCCGTGCGGGATGCAGAAGGTCTTGTGCAGGTTCAGGTGCGAGACGTCACCGCCGAAGTGGCCGGGCTTGGCCAGGCCCACCAGCGCGTTGAGGTTGGCGCCGTCCACGTACACCTGGCCGCCGGCCTCGTGCACCTCGGCGCAGATGTCGGCGACGTGCTCCTCGAACACGCCGTGCGTCGAGGGGTACGTGATCATCAGCACCGCCAGCTCGTCGCGGTGCTGCCCGATCTTCGCCCGCAGGTCCGCGACGTCGATCTCGCCGTCGTCGGACGTCTTGACGACGACGACCTTCATGCCGGCCATCACGGCGCTGGCGGCGTTGGTGCCGTGCGCGGAGGACGGGATGAGGCAGACGGTGCGCTGCTCGTCGCCGTTGGCCCGGTGGTAGCCGCGCACGGCGAGCAGACCGGCCAGCTCGCCCTGGGAGCCGGCGTTCGGCTGGAGGGACACCTTGTCGTAGCCGGTGACCTCGGCGAGACGTTCCTCCAGCTCGCGGATGAGCGTGAGGTAGCCCTGGGCCTGCTCGGCGGGCGCGAAGGGGTGCAGCTGACCGAACTCCGGCCAGGTGACCGGCTCCATCTCGGTGGTCGCGTTGAGCTTCATGGTGCAGGAGCCCAGCGGGATCATGCCGCGGTCCAGCGCGTAGTCGCGGTCGGAGAGCCGCCGCAGGTAGCGCAGCATCGCGGTCTCTGAGCGGTGCTGCCGGAAGACGGGGTGGGTCAGGTACTCGTCGTTGCGCAGCAGGGCGTCCGGCAGCGTGTCCCGCGCGGCCGCGTCCAGGGCCTCGGCGTCGCCCTCGACGCCGAAGGCGCTCCACACGGCGGCCAACTGCTCCCGGGTGGTGGTCTCGTCGCAGGCGATCGAGACGTGGTCGGCGTCGACGAGGCGCAGGTTGACGCCGTTGTCGCGGGCGGCGGCGACCACCTCGGCGGCCCGTCCGGCGACCCGCACGGTCAGCGTGTCGAAGTAGGAGCCGTGCACGATCCCGGCTCCGCCGGCCCGCAGTCCCTCGGCGAGGACGGTGGCGTACCGGTGGGTGCGCCGGGCGATCAACCGCAGCCCCTCCGGACCGTGGTAGACGGCGTACATCCCGGCCATGACGGCGAGCAGCACCTGGGCGGTGCAGATGTTGCTGGTGGCCTTCTCGCGGCGGATGTGCTGCTCACGGGTCTGGAGGGCGAGACGGTAGGCCTTGTGTCCGTCCGCGTCGACGGAGACGCCGACGAGCCGCCCGGGCAGGCTGCGCGCCATCTTCTCCTGGACGGCCATGTAGCCGGCGTGCGGCCCGCCGAAGCCCATCGGCACACCGAAGCGCTGCGTGGTGCCGACCGCGATGTCCGCGCCCAGCTCACCGGGCGACTTCAGCAGGGTGAGGGCGAGCAGGTCGGCGGCCACGGTGACGAGCGCGCCGAGCTCGTGCGCCCGGTCGATCACCGGCTTGATGTCGCGCACGGCGCCCGAGGCGCCCGGGTACTGGATCAGCACGCCGTTGATCTCGCGCTCGGCGAGCTCGGCGGGGATGCCCTCACCGAGGTCGGCGACGACGACCTCGACGCCGGTCGGCTCGGCGCGGGTCTCGATCACGGCGATGGTCTGCGGCAGCACGTCCGCGTCGACCAGGAACAGGCCCTTCTTGTTCTTGCCCATGCGCCGCGACAGCGCCATCGCCTCGGCGGCGGCGGTGCCCTCGTCGAGCAGGGAGGCACCGGAGGTCGGCAGGCCGGTGAGCTCGGCGACCACGGTCTGGAAGTTCAGCAGCGCCTCGAGCCGCCCCTGCGAGATCTCCGGCTGGTACGGGGTGTAGGCCGTGTACCAGGCCGGGTTCTCCATCACGTTGCGCAGGATGACGGGCGGGGTGAACGTCCCGTAGTACCCGAGCCCGATCATGGAGCCGAGCACCTCGTTGCGGTCGGCCAGCGCACGCAGCTCGGCCAGCACCTCGGCCTCGCTCCGCGCACCCGGCAGGTCCAGCGCATCGGCGTTCTTGATCACATCCGGCACCGCGGCGGCCGTCAGCTCGTCCAGCGAGCCGTAGCCGACCTGGGCGAGCATCTTGGCCCGGGCCTCGTGGTCGGGGCCGATGTGGCGCTGCTCGAAGGGGATTCCCTGTTCGAGCTCGGAGAGCGGAGTGCGAGGGGCGGTCATTGAGGAGGCCTCCTGGTCCGACGACCTTCGAGGGGCACCACGGCGCGGGTGCCCGAACGGCCTCCCCCTCTGTCATCTCAACCTGAGAGCTTCACCGGACGGCCCGAAGGCGTCCGGTTTTCACCGTCGGTGAGAGCGGAAGCCGTCGACACCCGCCCTGCTTTCCAGAGTGACCTCGTCCGTGCGGTACGTGTGCCTGAGAGATTCCGGGGAGGATTTGCTCCTTCGGCGCCTCCGGTGGTGTCCGGAAGGGCTCTCCCGCACGGGGTCAGCAGCCGTTTGCCAGCCTACCAGCGAGCACCGCACCAGTACCTTCGAGTGGCCGCCCAGCCGATTGTGCCGTTCTGTAGTGCTTACGGATGAGTTTGCGACCAGTGGAGGGCCCGTGCAGACCGACATCGATCCGCGCCACCTGATCGGCCGCAAGGCGTTCGACCGCAACGGAAACCGGATCGGCACGATCGACGAGGTCTACCTCGACGACGCCACCGGCGTACCGGAGTGGGCGGCGATACGCACCGGTCTGTTCAGCAGGGACGCCTTCGTCCCCCTGGAACCCAGCGACCTCATCGACGGCGCCCTCCACGTCCCCTTCGAACGCGCCCTCATCAAGGACGCCCCCGACTTCGGCGTGGGCCGCCACCTCTCCCCCGAACAGGAACTCCAGCTCTACCACCACTACGGCCTGGACCTCGCCGCTCCGCCTCCCCTCCCGGACCGCGACTTCGGCAAACTCGCCGGGAACGACAAGCCGGCCTGATCCGCCTTGCTCACCGTCCCCGCGCCCCTCGGCCGGCCCCCGCGCCCTCGCCCTCCCCGGGTCCTCGGGCCACCAGCGGCAGCGGTTCCGCCGGTTGCAGAGCCGGGTCGTCGACGCGGAAGGTCTTCACCCTGCCCGGCTCCGAGCCGGGTGTCTCGAAGCGCACCGTGACCCGGCCCAGCCCGCTGCCCTGCACCCATCCGTGTCCGTGCACGGCGTGCCGTACGTCGTGCCCCGCCGGCCAGCGCCGCTCGGCGGGTGCCTCCGGCTCCGGCGCGGGCGCGGCCTCGGCCTCCTCGCGCAGGAGGTCGTCCACGGGGCCGCCCGCCTGCGCGAACAGGTCCTCCTGCGTGTAATCGGCCAGCCCGCTGACCCCGACGCCCAGCAACCGCACCCCGCCCGTCGTGTCGACCGAGTCCAGCAGCCGCGCGGCCGCCTCCCGCACCACCGCCGGATCGTCCGTGGGGCCCCGCAGCGTCTCGGACCGGGTGAGGGTCGAGAAGTCGTACCGGCGCACCTTCAGCACGATGGTCCGCCCCGACAGGCCCGCCGCCCGCAGCCTGCGCACGCACCGGTCCGCGAGCCGCCGCACCTCCCCGCCGACCCGCACCCGGTCGTGGATGTCCACGTCGTACGTGTCCTCCACCGACACCGACTTGGCCTCCCGCTCGGCCACCACGGGCCGCTCGTCCCGGGCCAGCGCCATCGCGAACAGCGCGCGCCCATGGGCCTTGCCCAGCAGCCGTACGAGCTCGTCCTCCCCGGCCTCGGCGAGCTCGTCGACCGTGTGGATCCCCGCCCGCCGCAGATGATCACCGGTCGCCGGTCCGACGCCCGGCAGGGTGCGGACCGACAGCGGCCCCAGCAGGGCCCGCTCCGTGCCCGGCTCGATCAGCACCAGTCCGTCCGGCTTCGCCTGCTCCGAGGCGATCTTCGCCAGCATCTTGGAGGCCGCGAGCCCCACCGACCCGGTGAGCCCCGTGACCGCTCGTATGTCCGCGCGCAGCTTCGCCCCGGCCAGCCGCGCCGACCGCTCGTCCCAGGCCGTGCCGCCGGCCTCCAGGTCCACGAACGCCTCGTCCAGGCTCAGCGGCTCCACCAGCGGCGACAGGGCCCTCAACAACCCCATCACCTGCTCGCTGATCGACCGGTAGAGGGCGAACCTCGGCACCAGATACGCGGCGTTCGGCGCGAGCCGACGGGACTGCGCCATGGGCATCGCCGAGTGGACGCCGAAGACCCGTGCCTCGTACGAGGCGGTGGCCACCACACCCCGTGGCCCGAGCCCGCCCACGACGACCGCCTTCCCGCGCAGACTCGGCTTGGAGGCCTGCTCCACCGAGGCGAAGAAGGCGTCCATGTCGAGATGCAGGATCGTGGGCGCGGTTCTCACCTCTCCGATGCTGCCGCACGCCACTGACAACGGCCGTTGCGGGGCGGTCTCAGACGGCCTTGTTCCGCCGCCGCGCCAGCTCGTCCATCGGGTTGTGCCCGACCAGGGTCTCCCCGGTGTCGACGCGCTCCCCGTGCAGCTGGGACAGCGCGCTCTCCACGTCCCGCCACACCACGCCCACGGCGATGCCGAAGACGCCCTGGCCGCCCTGGAGCAGGGCGTGGACCTCGTCGGGCGAGGTGCACTCGTAGACCGTGGCCCCGTCGCTCATCAGCGTCATGCGCTCCAGGTCGCTGAAGCCGCGCTCGCGCAGGTGCTGGACCGCGGTGCGGATGTTCTGCAGGGAGACGCCCGTGTCCAGGAACCGCTTGACGATCTTCAATACGACGACGTCGCGGAAGCTGTACAGCCGCTGCGTACCCGATCCGTGGGCCGGCCGCACGCTCGGCTCGACCAGCCCCGTACGGGCCCAGTAGTCGAGCTGCCGGTAGGTGATACCGGCGGCGGCGCAGGCCGTGGGCCCCCGGTAGCCGATCTGCTCGGACGCCATGGATGTCGCCCCTCCGCTGCTCGGCACAGCCGTCGGTCGCTGTGGAGCGTGGTCGATCGCGCCGCCGTGGACGGGATGCCCCCCGCTCGGACGGAGCCGGGAGTTCTGGGGAGGGTACGGCCCGCTCGCCCCGAAACCACGTCCGGGGACACCCCCAGCCGTACCGTCGCCGCTGCTTCTCACGCCGACCTCCGTCCTTGACCTGCCTCCTCGAAGGTAGGCAGTCACCAAGGGTGCGTCAACGATCGCCACACTCGGCACGCCGAGTGATAATCACCCTAAGAGTGGTTTCCCGTACCCCACCGTGGGGAAAGGCTAGCCGAATGCCTTCGGCGTGAGCCCCGGCGGCCGACCCGGTCGGCGGCCACCGACCGCCCTCACTGGTTACTGGTTCCGAAGTCCTCCGGCGAGATCTGGTCGAGGAACTCGCGGAACTTCTCCACCTCGTCCTCCTGCTCGTCCGGGATGGCGATCCCGGCGTCGTCGAGCACCGTGTCACTGCCGTAGATCGGCGTACCCGTCCGCAGGGCCAGCGCTATGGCGTCGGAGGGGCGGGCACTCACCTCGACACCGCTGGCGAACACCAGTTCCGCGTAGAAGACGCCCTCGCGCAGATCGGTGATGCGCACTTCCGTGAGCTCCTGTCCGACGGCTTCCAGCACGTCCTTGAACAGGTCGTGGGTCAGCGGCCGTGCGGGTGCCATGCCCTGCTGGGCGAAGGCGATGGCCGTCGCCTCCCCCGGCCCGATCCAGATGGGGAGGTAGCGGTCGCCGCCCACTTCACGCAACAGCACGATCGGTTGGTTGGAGGGCATCTCGACCCGGACACCTACGACATCGAGCTCGTTCACACAGCAACCCTAGGCCGTGCCCGGGACGTTTGGGTAGTCGGGCAGGCAACGGGTGGCAGATCCGGCCCCCGCGCCGCTCCGTCTCAGGGCAGCCGTATCCCGAGTGCCGCCTGCACCAGCGCCGCGTGCAGCTTCACCGTGAGCCCCGCCAGCTCCTTCGTGCGCGCCTGGGCGTGGGCCCTGGTCTGCGGGTTCCGGTGGCGCTTCAGCGGGGCGACGACCTGGTCCACCAGGCCGGCCTCACGGTCGGCGGCGGCCTTCATCGCCCTCAGATGACGCGGCTCGATCCCGAACCGCCCCAGCTCGGTGATGAGCCCGGCGACGGTGACCGACTCGGCGTCGTACATGCCGTCCTCGACCGGGGCGAGCAGCCCGTACGACTCCCACTCGGCGAGCATCGGCTCGTCGATGCCGGCGACCGCCAGCAGCCGACCGCGCCCGATGCGTGCCACCGTGGGCGCCTCGACGGCGTGCTCCTGACCGGTGTCCCCGTCCCCCGGACGGCCCAGCGCCGGCAGGTGGACGGCGTCGCCGCGCTCCACGGCGTCGAGGTGCTCACGGATCACTTTGAGCGGCAGATAGTGATCGCGCTGCATGCGCAGCACATGACCGAGGCGCTCGACGTCCCCGGCGCTGAACTTGCGGTACCCCGACGGAGTCCGCTGCGGCTCGATCAGCCCCTCCGACTCCAGGAAACGGATCTTGGAGATGGTGACCTCGGGGAACTCCTCGCGCAGCACGGTCAGCACCGCGCCGATGCTCATCAGTCCGGTGCCCGTGGCGGCGGCGCCGTTGCCGGCACCGCCGCTCGGTGTCTGAACCATGGACCTTCCCTGGGGTTCCCCGGACGGATCCGGGGAGGTCAGTAGCCCCGCTGGCTCGCGTAGAAGACCAGCCGGTACTTGCCGATCTGCACCTCGTCGCCGTTGGACAGGGCGACCTGGTCGATCCGCTCCCGGTTGACGTACGTGCCGTTCAGGCTGCCCACGTCGGCCACCGTGAAGGAGCCGTCCGGGCCGCGCCGGAACTCCACGTGCCGACGGGAGACCGTCACGTCGTCCAGGAAGATGTCGCTCTGCGGGTGACGCCCGGCCGTGGTCAGGTCGCCGTCCAGCAGGAAGCGGCTGCCCGAGTTCGGCCCGCGGCGCACGACCAGGAGCGCGGAACCCATCGGCAGCGCGTCGACGGCCGCCTGCGCCTCGGGAGAGAGCGTCGGCGTCTGCGTCTGTCCGGTGACTTCCGCGTCGTAGGCCTCCAGACCGGAGATCGAGATCGTGGACGTCGTCTCCGAGGGGCGCTCCGGGGTGACCCCGGGCCTCAGCGGCGCGCCGCAGTTGGAGCAGAAGCGGCTGTTCTCCGCGTTGCGGTTGCCGCACCTCGTACACACCAGGGCCGACATGGACGGATCCTCCTGCCGCGGCTGCCCCCCAGGGGCGTGGGACGCGTACGGGTCGGAGAACCCTCCACCCGTACCTGAGGTCGACGGCTGCCCGAAACCTATGCCGCCCGACTGCGCGGGGTCAACGGACGGCGCGCCCTGACCCACCTGGTCCCGGTACAGCGGACGCTGGCCTTCCGCCTCAGGCTGTGCGCGATGACGAGCGGTCGCGTTGCCGCTGCCCTCTCGCCGCGCGCTCTTGCCGAACAACTTCGCAAACAACTTCACGGGCGATTCCCCTTGACCGAAACAGACCCGCCCGTGGGGCAGGACGAACCCTGACTGAACACATTGGCCGACCCGGACATCTTCACAACGTCCGCCTCCGCCAGACAGTTTCCACCACGCACCACCCATTCGGTGCGCCGACCCCCCGCAACCTCATGCCCTGGCCGAACGCGCCCCATGCACCTCCGGTTCACCGGGAGGACGACCGAGCGTAGTCAGGCCGCTTCACCGCCCGCAAGGCATCCACGACGATCTTGGTCGACCGCTCCACGGTAACGGTGGCCTGTTCCTTTTCGAGAGTCTGCACCACGCCTCCGGGGATGTTGAGCGCCGGCTCGAGGTCCTGCGGCTTGCCGATGACCTTGAAACGATAGGGCGCGGTGATCTTGTTCCCGTCCACGCCGACACCGTTCCCGGAGTCCGTCAGGTAGGTGCCCGCCACCACCCGCACACCGTTCACCTGGATCGCCTCGGCGCCGGCCGCGCGCAGCTCCTGGATGGCGTCGAGCAGCATGTTCGCCTCGACCGTCCCCTTCGTGTCCTCGATGGCCATCGTGATCCCGGGCCCCTGCGCGGCCACGGTGCCCGCCAGCACACCGAGCTGCCGTTCCTTCTCGATGGTCTGCTTGCGGGCCTCCTCGGCCTGGTCGGAGCTGTTCTCCAGCTCGTCGCGCTGCTTCTCGAGTCCCTGCTTCTCGTCCTCAAGACGCTCTGTGCGGTCGTCCAGTTCATCGAGGATGCGCACAAGATCTTCCTGACGTGCCCCGCGCAGCGCGCTGTCGCTGTCGCTGTTCGACGCCACCTGGACGGCCAGACCGAACCCGAGGCCGAACAGCAGCAGGGCGACGATGAGTTGGGCCCGGGTCACCCGCGGCGGCCAGAGCCCCTTCACCAGCCGCTGCCGGCCGGTCAGACCGGACGAGGACTGCGGAACGTCCTCCTCCGCGGGTGCGGGCGCCCTCGTGGGCACCTCGGCGGGCACCTCCGCGGGCAGTTCCCTGCGCAGGCCGGCCGCGGGCGGGGCGTCCGGAGCCGGCCTCGGCGGGTACACCGCCGGGCGCGCCGTCTCGTTGTGCTCGTGCTCACTCATCGGCCTCACGCCCGGAACACGTGCCGGCGGATCGCCGCGGCGTTGGAGAAGATGCGGATGCCGAGGACCACCACGACGCCCGTCGACAGCTGGGCCCCCACGCCGAGTTTGTCGCCGAGGAACACGATCAGGGCGGCGACGACGACGTTCGACAGGAACGACACCACGAAGACCTTGTCGTCGAAGATGCCGTCCAGCATGGCCCGCAGCCCTCCGAACACGGCGTCGAGCGCCGCGACGACGGCGATCGGCAGGTAAGGCTCGACGACCGCCGGAACCTCGGGCCGGACCAACAGTCCGGCCACGACTCCCACGACGAGGCCCAGTACGGCGATCACGATGTGCCCTTCTCGGTTATCGGCTGTGCGGTACGTACGATCACACTCGGTGCGGCGGACAGCCGGACGTCGTCCTCCGCGGAGATGGCCGTCCGGATCCCGTAGTTCTCCTGCAAGGCGTGCAGATACAGCCCGTCCGCGCTGTTCTGGAACCGCTCGCTCAGTTTTCCGCCGTCCCCCACCGCGAGCACCGTGTACGGCGGCACCAGCGGTCTGTTGTCGACCAGTATCGCGTCTCCCGCGGCCCTGATCGCCGACAGGGCGGTCAGCCGCTGTCCGTTGATGGAGACCGCCTCGGCGCCGGACTCCCACAGGCCGTTCACCACACGCTGCATGTCACGGTCGCGCACCCGCCCGGTGTCGGAGAACCCGGTGGTCGACCGGGCGTCCCCGTCACCGCCCGTGCTGGCGTCCTTGGCGTCGTCCACCACGAGCCGCACGCCGGGCCCGTGCACCGCGGTGGCGCCGGACAGGATGCCCACCAGCGTGGACCGATCGCCTCCGCCGCTGTCCCGGAGCGCATCGCGCTGCCGCGCGCTCACGTCGGCGCGCAGCTTGTCGACGCCGTCCTCGAGCTCGTCCGCGGCCTCGGTCTCCCGATCGATCCGGTCGATCAGCTCCTCACGCTCCTTGGCCACGACGGGGGCCGCGACCCTGGCCTGCGCGGCACCGACGGTCACGATCAGCGCGGCGAGCACCAGGCCGCCGGCCAGCCCCAGCTTCGCCCTGAGCGTCTTCGGCATGCCGCCGTCGCCGTCGGCCTTCCGCCGCGCGGCGGCCTCGGCGTATCCGTCGTCGAGGCTGTGGTCCATGACGTTGGTGATCAACGACATGGAGGCGTCCGGGCGAGCTGGCCGCGCGGGTGTGCTCCGAACGGGGGGTTGCTGCGGCATGCCGCACATCGTCGCACGCCGCGGCCACTCCCTACGAACGGACCTACCGGCGTGCCGGACAGGCCCCGTTGGGGACACTTGTCCGGCACGCACGCGTACCGCTCGTTTTACCGCGCGTGCCGGCCGCTCACCGACCCGCGCTGTCGACGACCGCCGACCACTCGTCGAGCAGGGCCTGCGCGGAGGCGTCGTCGGGCCCCTCGGCCCACAGGTGGGTGACCGCCTCGGCCGGATCGGGCAGCACCATCACCCAGCGGCCGTCGGCCTCCACCACACGCACGCCGTCGGTGGTGTCCACGAACCGGTCTCCGGCCGCCTCCACGACCCGACGCATCACCAGGCCCTTGACTGCCCACGGGGTCGCCAGGTCCCGCTTGAGCACATGTGCCCGCGGAATGCGCGCGTCGATCTGGCTCAGCGTGAGCTGGGTGCGCGCCACCAGCCCGATGAGCCGCACGAAGGCCGCGGTGCCGTCGTAGACACTGCTGAACTCCGGAACGATGAAGCCGCCCTTGCCGTCACCACCGAAGATCGTCCCTTCCTCGCCGCCCACGCGCGTGAGGTCGTCGGGCGAGGTGGTCGTCCATTCGACCTGCGTGCCGTGATAAGCCGCGACCTGCTCGGCGATCCTGGTGGTGGTCACCGGGAGCGCCACCCGGCCGCTGCGCCGTTCGGACGCGATGAGGTCGAGCATCACGAGCAGCGACCTGTCGTCCTCGATGATCCGCCCCTTCTCGTCGACCAGGGACAGCCGCTCACCGACAGGGTCGAACCGTACGCCGAAGGCGGCACCGGAGGACGCCACGATCTCCCCGAGCCGGACCAGCCCCGAGCGCCGCATGTCGGCCGTCTCGGTCGGCCTGGACTCGTCGAGACCGGGGTTGATGGTCAGCGAGTCGACGCCCAGCTTGCCCAGCAGGCTCGGCAGCACCAGGCCGGCACTGCCGTTGGAGGCGTCGACGACCACCTTGAGTCCGGACTCCGCGATACCGGTGATGTCGACGTTGCGCAGCAGGGAGCCCGTGTATGAGTCGAAGACACTGGCCGGGAAGTGCAGGTCCCCGATCTCCCCGGGGAACGCGCGCCGGTACTCCTGCCGCGCGAACACCCGGTCCAGCTTCCGCTGGCTGCCTTGGGAGAGGTCGGCGCCCTGCCCGTCGAAGAACATGATGTCGACGGAGTCCGGCACACCGGGCGTGGTCCGGATCATGATGCCGCCCGCGCTGCCCCGCGCTGTCTGCTGCCTGGCCACGGGCAGCGGCACGTTCTCCAGGTCCCGTACGTCGATGGCGCTGGCCTGCAGTGCGGAGATGACCGCCCGCTTCAACGCACGGGCACCGCGGGAGTGGTCGCGGGCCGTGGTGACGGTCGAGCCCTTCTTCAGCGTCGTCGCGTACGCGCCGGCCAGCCGCACCGCGAGTTCCGGGGTGATCTCGACGTTCAGGATGCCGGACACGCCCCGGGCCCCGAAGAGGTGCGCCTGCCCCCTGGACTCCCAGATCACCGAGGTGTTGACGAACGCGCCCGCCTCGATGGTCTTGAACGGGTAGACCCGCACATTGCCCTGGACGATCGATTCTTCACCGATCAGGCACTCGTCACCGATGACGGCGCCGTCCTCGATCCGTGCCGCGCGCATGATGTCGGTGTTCTTGCCGACGACACAGCCCCGCAGATTGCTGTGCGGTCCGACGTACACGTTGTCGTGGACGACGGCCTTGTGCAGGAAGGCACCGCTCTTCACGACGACGTTGGAGCCCACGACGGTGTGTTCGCGGATCTCCGCGCCTGCCTCGACCTTGGCGTAGTCACCGATGTAAAGGGGCCCGCGCAGCACGGCGTCGGGGTGCACTTCGGCTCCCTCGGCGACCCATACGCCCGGGGAGATCTCGAAGCCGTCGATGTCGACGTCGACCTTGCCCTCCAGGACATCGGCCTGCGCCTTCACATAGCTCTCGTGCGTGCCCACGTCCTCCCAGTAGCCCTCGGCGACATAGCCGTAGACGGGCTTGCCTTCCTTCATCAGTTGCGGGAAGACATCACCGGACCAGTCGACGGGCACATCGGGCTCGACGTAGTCGAAGACCTCGGGCTCCATGACGTAGATGCCGGTGTTCACCGTGTCGGAGAAGACCTGCCCCCAGGTCGGCTTCTCAAGGAAGCGCTCGACCTTGCCTTCCTCGTCCACGATGGTGATGCCGAATTCGAGCGGATTGGGGACGCGGGTCAGACAGACCGTGACCAGGGCGCCCTTTTCCTTGTGGAAATTAATCAGCTCGGTGAGGTCGAAGTCGGTGAGGGCATCACCGGAGATGACGAGGAAGGCATCGTCCTTCAGCGCCTCCTCGGCGTTCTTCACGCTCCCGGCGGTACCGAGTGGCTTCTCCTCATTGGCATAGGTGAGCTCCATTCCGAGCTCTTCGCCATCGCCGAAGTAGTTCTTGACGAGCGAAGCAAGGAACTGGACGGTCACAACGGTTTCGTTGAGCCCATGCTTTTTGAGCAACCGCAGAACATGCTCCATGATCGGCCTATTGGCCACCGGCAGGAGCGGCTTGGGCATGCTTGAGGTCATGGGACGAAGGCGAGTGCCTTCACCCCCGGCCATCACGACGGCCTTCATGTCGGAAGCGTCCTCCTCGAAGAGACGACGGTCTAGCCGACTTCCCCCACCAGGATTGTCCCGCACTTTTCCACTGCGAGCCACCGCACGACGCTGTGCGCACCAATCAGCGAGTTCAATCGGCCACGGTGTCCGCACGAACCAGACGGCGGACTTGGACCACGTAGAGCACTCCTGCCCACCAATAGAGGGTTGTACCCCATCCGGCGAACGCCCAGCCGAAAATAGCAGCGAGTGACGAGATCCAGCCACTTCCGTCACTGAGCAGGAGCAGCGGGAAGGCATACATCAGATTGAAGGTGGCGGCCTTCCCCAGGAAGTTCACCTGCGGCGGTGGATAGCCGTGCCGGCGGAGGATGCCCACCATGACCAGGAGAACCAGCTCACGCGCCAGCAGAACGGCGGTCAGCCAGAGCGGAAGGATCTCGCGCCAGGTGAGGCCGACCAACGTCGAGAGGATGTAGAGCCGGTCGGCGGCGGGGTCGAGCAGCCGGCCGAGGCTGCTGATCTGGTTCCACCGCCGCGCCAGCTTGCCGTCCAGGTAGTCGCTGACGCCGCTGAAAGCCAGCACCAGGAGGGCCCAGCCGTCGCTCTTCGGACCGCCGAACTCCGGCCTGAGGATCAACCACAGGAACAGCGGTACGCCAATGAGCCGTGCCATGCTGAGCATGTTCGGGATGGTGAGGACGCGGTCTGTCTGGACCCGCGTCTCCTGGACCTCCACCCGGGATCCTCCTGTGGGAAACGTGTCGACGATGCCCCCCGACCCTACCGCAACGCAAAAAAGCTCTGACTCTCGGGCTGTACACCCGAGAGTCAGAGCTCTAAAAGGAGTTCGGCGGCGTCCTACTCTCCCACAGGGTCCCCCCTGCAGTACCATCGGCGCTGTAAGGCTTAGCTTCCGGGTTCGGAATGTAACCGGGCGTTT
>NZ_JBIAZD010000018.1:0-159531 GCF_042898795.1 Streptomyces sp. NPDC000348 | reverse complement strand
CAGCGGCAGCGGGTCGCTGCTGGTGACCAGCTCCCGCAGCGGATGCCGGGCCAGCACCGCCTCCACCTCCGGCGTCAACGCCGCCGCCAGCCGGGTGGCGCAGGGCAGGGAGTCGTCCCGCAGGGTCCCGGCCGCGGCGAGGACCACGGCCTGTCCGTCCTCCCGCGGGATGCCGGCGGCCGCGCGCTCGTGGAGGTCGGCGCCCTCCTCCAGCACCAGTCCGGTGTCGATGCCCGCCGGAACCTTGATGCCGGCGGTCCTGCGCCAGGTGGTCACGGGATCGCCCCAGGCCTCGACGCGGTAGGTCCACCGGCCCGGGCCGTCCGCGACGACCTCCGCGCCCCACCGGTCACTGCCCGGGGCCAGTTCCCGCATCGGGGTGAACGGCCCCGGACGCCCCTCGGGGTCCTTGAGCACCACATTGGCGGCGACCGCGTCGTGCCCCTCCCGGAAGAGCGTGGCGGTGACCTCGAACGTCTCGCCCACGACGGCCTTGGCCGGCCGCCTGCCGCAGTCGACGGACGGCCGGACGTCCCGTACCGGGATACGACCGATGGTCCGGGTCGTCTTCATGGGTCTGTGCACCTCCGCCGTGCTCGACGCCCGGGCGGTCGCCCGGGCGTGGGACCAAACAGCGGCGGGAAGGTCACTGCCTTCCCGCCGGGGAGCGCCGCTCGACGGCAGGGGGACCCCGTCGGGCCGCGGCCGCCGGGCGGGGCGTGTCGTTCTGTTCCTGCAGATAGGTGACGAGGGTGGTGCGCAGATACCGTTCGGCGGCGTCCGCCGCCTCCCGCGCGCAGCGCTTGCCCATCAGCACGCAGAGGGTGTAGCCGGCGTCCTCGAAGGTGGCCCGCACCGTGTGATCGGTCGGGGCCGCCAGCATCACGCGTTCCCAGGCCCGGTACCGGCGCAGCTGCCGGGCGACTTCGGCTTTGGCGGGTAGCAGCATGGCGCCGTGCACCTTTCCGGGGCTCGATTCGAGGCGCGTTGTCCCGGCGGTCGGGGCGGCGGCCGTGCGCGCAGGTGCACGGACCCGTAACGGCGATCGAGGTCTTCACACATGGTGCACGGGTGATGACGGAACGTCTTGTTGGCTTTTCAATCACTCGGGGCGGTCCGTCGCGGTCCCTCCCGCTCGCATGTCGTCCCGTGCGTCACGGCCGTGTGCTCGTGTTGCACGAACGGACCAACCCCCTCACCCTGAAGGTGACTCAGAAGCGATACCCGCTCACGTTCTGTGTTCGGGGGCTCGCCCCGTGGGGGCGAGGAGGGACGAGAGCTTCGCGTGAGGAGCCAACGACCATGAAGACCGCAGTGCCCTGCTACTACCACCTCGACGTGGAAGTCAGCCCCGAGAGGGTGGGACAGGTCAGCCGCATACTGGCCGCCCACCTCCGGTTCTGGGACCTGGAGAACCTGATGGAGCCCGTCTGCGGCGGCGCCGAGATGCTGCTGCGGGCCATCGACGAGCACGCCACCGACAAGAACACGTCGATCGAGATGTGGTGGAACGGCCAGCACCTCATCACGGCCATCGGGGACAACGACCGCGCCCTGCGCCCCGACCAGGAACTGCGCGGCTGCCTCGAGCACATCGCGGCGAGCAGCGACGGCTGGGGCTGCTGCGCCACCGAGAACGGCAGCAAGGTCATCTGGTTCTCGCAGCGCGCCCGCGCCGGCGAACGCGTCCCCCTCGTGCCCACCGCGCCCGACCCGCGCGAGAGCGAGGGCCTGGACCTCCCCCGCGAGGTGAGCGTCGCCACGCTCACCGGCCGGGTACGAACGCCGGCCGGCATCCTGGAGGAAGTCCGGTGACCCGGAGACAGAACCGGAAAGGGGCGCCCGCCTGGAGCGGGCGCCCCTACCCACTGGGCGCGTCCTACGACGGCGAGGGCACCAACTTCGCGCTCTTCAGCGAGGTCGCCGAACGCGTCGAACTGGTTCTGGTGGACGACGAGGGCCGGCACCGCACCGTACGGCTCACCGAGGTCGACGGCTTCGTCTGGCACGGCTACCTCCCCGGCGTCGGCCCCGGACAGCGCTACGGCTACCGGGTGCACGGGCCGTGGGCCCCGGCGGCCGGCCACCGCTGCAACCCGGCGAAACTGCTCCTCGACCCCTACGCCACCGCGGTGGACGGGCAGATCGACAACCACCCCTCGCTGTACGAGCGCGACCCGCACGGCCCCGACCCCGCCGACAGCGCCGGACACACCGTGCTCGGCGTGGTGACCGACCCGGCCTTCGACTGGGGCGGCGACACCCGGCCCTGCCGCCCCTACTCCGACACGGTGATCTACGAGGCCCACGTCAAGGGCATGAGCCGCACCCACCCCGACGTCCCCGACGAACTCCGGGGCACCTACGCCGGTCTCGCGCACCCCGCCGTGGTCGGGCACCTCACCTCGCTGGGCGTCACCGCCGTGGAGCTGATGCCGGTGCACCAGTTCGTCCAGGACGGTGTGCTGCAGGGCCGTGACCTGGTCAACTACTGGGGCTACAACACCATCGGCTTCTTCGCGCCGCACAACGCCTACGCCGCCCACGGGACCCGCGGGCAGCAGGTCACCGAGTTCAAGAACATGGTGAAGACCCTGCACGCGGCCGGGCTCGAGGTGATCCTGGACGTCGTCTACAACCACACCGCCGAGGGCAACGAGAAGGGCCCCACGCTCTCCTTCCGGGGCATCGACAACTCCGCGTACTACCGCCTGGTGGACGGCGACTGGCGCCACTACTACGACACCACCGGCACCGGCAACAGCCTGCTGATGCGCCACCCGTACGTCCTCCAGCTGATCATGGACTCGCTCAGGTACTGGGTCACCGAGATGCACGTCGACGGCTTCCGCTTCGACCTCGCGGCCACCCTGGCCCGGCAGTTCCACGAGGTCGACCGGCTGTCGGCGTTCTTCGACCTCATCCAGCAGGACCCCGTGATCAGCCGCGTCAAGCTGATCGCCGAGCCCTGGGACGTGGGCGAGGGCGGCTACCAGGTGGGCAACTTCCCCCCGCTGTGGTCGGAGTGGAACGGCCTGTACCGGGACGCCGTACGGGACTTCTGGCGCGGCGAGGAACACACCCTCGGCGAGTTCGCCTCCCGGCTGACCGGCTCCGCCGACCTGTACGCGCACAACGGGCGCCGTCCGCGCGCCAGCGTCAACTTCGTCACCGCGCACGACGGCTTCACCCTGCGCGACCTCGTCTCGTACCACCACAAGCGCAACGAGGCCAACGGCGAGGGCAACCAGGACGGCGAGAACTCCAACCGGTCCTGGAACTGCGGTGTGGAGGGCGTCACCCGCGACCCGGCCGTACTGGAGCTGCGCGCCCGCCAGCAGCGCAACTTCCTCGCCACCCTGCTGCTGTCCCAGGGCATCCCGATGCTCTCCCACGGCGACGAACTGGGCCGCACCCAGCACGGCAACAACAACGCCTACTGCCAGGACAACGAGACCAGCTGGATCGACTGGCGGCTCACCGGCGAACAGCGCGACCTGCTGGACTTCACCCGGCGGCTGATCTCCCTGCGCCTCGCCCACCCCGTGCTGCGCCGCCGCCGCTTCTTCCGGGGCGAGACCGTGCGCCACGCCGGCCAGCCGCTGCCCGACCTGGTGTGGCTGCTGCCCGACGGGCGGGAGATGACCGAGGACGACTGGCAGCGCTCCGACGCCCACTCGGTCGGGGTGTTCCTCAACGGCGACGCCATCGCCGAACCCGGCCCGCGCGGCCGGCGCGTGGTGGACGACTCCTTCCTGCTGCTGCTCAACAGCCACTGGGAGCCCGCCCGCTTCCGCCTGCCGGGCGCCGCGTACGGGGAGCGCTGGACGGCCCTGATCGACACCGCCGACCCGGAGGGCGTCCCCGACGAGGCGGAGCACAAGGCGGCCGCCAACCTCCCCGTGGGCCCCCGGAGCCTGGTCCTGCTGTCCCGCCCGTCCCGCTGACCGGCGGGGCGTCCCCCCGGGTCAGCGCTCGCGGCGTGACGTCACCGTGAACTGGGCGCCCTCGTTGTCGCGGAGCACGGCCTCGTCGGCGCCCAGGGACAGGACGCTGCCGCCGTGCCGCTCGGCGGCGCGGGCGCAGGCGGCCACGTCCTTCACCGCGAAGTGCACCTGCCAGTGCGGCCGGATCGCCGGGTCGGGAGCCGACTCCGCCGCCCCCGACTCGATCCGCGCCACCACGTCCCCTCCGCTGCGCAGCACCACTTCCTCGCCCTCGTACCGCACCTCGACGCAGCCCGGCTTGTCGGACGCCCAGTCGAAGACCCCGCCGTAGAAGATCGCGGCGTCGAAGGCGTCACGGGTGTGCAGCCGGATGAACGCGAGCTGTGCGCGGCGCCAGGTGGGCCAGTCGGTGAACAGCTCGCCCTCCCAGACCCCGAACGTCGCCCCGTCCCGGTCGGCCAGCAGCGCCGCGCGCCCCGGCGGCAGGGAGATCGGGCCGACCGCCGTGGTGCCGCCGCGCTCCTGCACCCGCGCCGCGGCCTCGTCGGCGCTGGGCACCGCGAAGTACGGCGTCCACGCCACCGCCATCTGCCACATGCCGGCGACCCCGGCGATCCCGGCCACCGGCCGGCCCTCGGACAGGGCGATGCGGAACCGGTCGCCGAGGCGCACCGGACGCCACTCCCAGCCCAGCACGGCCCCGTAGAACTCCTCGGTCGTCTTCATGTCGCGGCTGGTCAGGCTCACCCAGCAGGGTGCCCCGAACACGGAGTGCGTCGAGAAGACGTCCGTCGCGCCGGCGGGGGAGGGCATGTCGTGGTTCATGGCAGTCGCGTCCTGATCTCGTCGGCCTGGCAGCCACCCGGATGGCACCAGTGTCCACCGGGTACCCCTCCGGGCGCCTGCCGAGCACCCCGGCGGCGCCGGGACGAAGGGCCCCGCCGTCCCCGGGCCACCCCGGTGGCGCAGGGCGGCCCCAGTGGTGACGATGGATGGATCGGACACTGGTCGAAGGCACTCAAGCACCATGCGAAGGCACCACGAGAGCGGCACACCGGACCCGGAGGTGACCATGCCCACGGACGGGGGCGCGGACCGCATCCTCCAACTGGAGGAAGAGGTACAGCAGCTGAAGGACGCGGTCGTCTCGCACGCGGTGGTGGACCAGGCGATCGGCATGGTCGTCGTCCTCGGACGGGTCTCGCCCGACCAGGGCTGGACGGTGCTGAAGGAGGTCTCCCAGCGCACGAACATCAAGCTGCGCACCGTGGCCGACCTGATCCTCGTCTGGGGGCGCACCGGGCTCCTGCCGGCGGAGGTGCGGACGGTGCTGGAGGAGGTCCTGGACCGGCTCGGCCCCACCCAGATCCCGGGCGTGCCGCCGGAGGGCTGACGCCCCGGCGGAGCCCGTCCCGCTCAGCCGGCCTCGGCGAGCAGTTCCTCGCGCAGCTGGGCGAAGCAGCCGCTGAGCAGCCGGGAGACGTGCATCTGCGAGATGCCGAGCTGCTCGGCGATGCCGCTCTGCGTCATTCCCCGGAAGAACCGCAGATAGAGGATGAGCCGTTCGCGCTCCGGCAGCGCCTCCAGACAGGGCCGCACCGCCACCCGGTCGACGACGGTGTCGTAGGCCGGGTCGGGGCCGCCGATCGCGTCGCCCAGGGCGTAGCCCTCGGTGCCCGGCATCTCCGCCTCCAGGGACAGCGCGGAGAAGCACTCCAGGGCCTCCGTCCCGGTGCGCACCTCGCTCTCGGTCAGCCGGGCGTGCGCGGCGATCTCGGCGACCGTGGGAGCCCGGCCCGGCGTGGTCTGCGCCAGTTCCTTCGCCGCGTGCCGCACACGGTTGCGCAGGTCCTGCACCCGGCGCGGCACGTGCAGCGTCCACATGTGGTCGCGGAAGTGCCGCTTGATCTCGCCGGTGACGGTCGGCACGGCGTACGCCTCGAAGGCGTTGCCGCGCGCCGGGTCGTAGTGGTCCACGGCCTTGACCAGACCGAGGGCCGCCACCTGGTACAGATCCTCCAGGGCCTCGCCGCGGCCCCGGAAACGGACGGCGATGCGCTCGGCCATGGGCAGCCAGGCCGTGACCAGCGCGTCGCGCAGCATCCTGCGTTCGGGTCCTTCGGGCAGCCGGGCCAGGCGCGCGAAGTCCCCCGCCGTGTCGGGGGCGTCGTCGTGGGAGTGCTGCTTCCTGGGACTGACGGTACGCATCACGCGCACCTCCCTGAGCGGGGTGCCGGATGGACAGAACCCGTGGGAGGCGGCGGCTCGGACCACGACAGGCCCGCGGCCGGCGAAGCGGTTCCCACGGACGTGCCTCCTGTCCGAAGCACTGAGAATTTCCTTCCCCCCGGTCCGTCATTCCAAAACGCTTTCCGGAATTCGGCGGGGGAATCACCGGAAAAAGCACGGTGTGAAATCAAGTGAATTCACGGCGTGAAAACCCCGCGGCCGGACGGGCGGGGCCGGCCCGGGCCGGCCCCGCCGTCGCGGACCGCCCGGAGGGGGCGCCGGTGATCACGGCGCCGGACGTGAGGTCCGGACGTGATGTGCGGCACGCCCTCGCCGGCCGCCGGCCGGCCGGCCGCGGGGATTCCTCCAGCGCAGCGCTTGATCACCGATCGGCTCGGGCGAACCGCCTGACCACGGCGCATTCTCCGCGTTTGACAGTGCGCCGAGGCCGCGGATAGGAAGCATCGGACAGAAGTCGAGAGGTGCACCGTGTACGAGCCGAACGTGGTCGGGGACTGGCAGGAGTACGACGAGCATGCCGGTCTGCGGGTCCGCGTCCACCGTCTGGAATCCGGCGAACCGCCGAGGGGACGGGACGACGCCGCCGAGGGGCTGACGTACTTCAGTGTCCGCGTGACCGTCGAGAATCGCGGCGACCGGCCTTTCTGCATTCACGTCGAGGACGGCCAGATCGACGTACGGACCGGCCCCGACGGCGAGAGCGCGTTCATCGACTGGCGCAACTCGCAGTTCATCGAGGGCTTCGACGTCTATCCGCTGCGCCGCGCCACCGCCGTCCTCTACGCGGCCGGCCCCGAGGCGTCCCTGGGCCAGGTCGACGTCCAGGTCCAGCTGCGCGTCGACGAGGAGTGGGCCGGGCGCCGGCTGTGGGCGGGCGGCGTCGGCGTGCACGAGGGGTCCGCGGGGGCGTCCGCGGGCGCGTGCCGGGACGGCCTCGCCCAGCAGGTGAGCGTCTTCCTGCAGCGACAGGCCGAGGAAGGCACCGCCTGAGCGTCGCGTCAGTGCGGGATGCCGTCGATGATCTCGCGGGCGCCCTGACGCAGCAGCGCCACGGCGACCGAGGTGCCGAGCGTGGCCGGGTCGAGCCGCCCCGCCCACTCGTGCGCGTTCAGCCGGGTCTTGCCGTCCGGGGTGAAGACGCACGCCCGCAGGGACAGTTCGCCGCCGCGGTGCACCTGCGCGTAGCCGGCGATCGGGCTGTTGCAGTGTCCCTGCAGCACATGCAGGAACATGCGTTCGGCGGCGGCCTCGCGATGGGTGTCCGGGTGGCCGAGGGCGCCGACCGCGTCGATCAGTCCGGTGTCGTCCTCACGGCACTGCAGCGCGAGGATGCCCGCGCCGATGGGCGGCATCATGGCCTCGGGGGAGAGCACCTCGCTGATCGCGTCGGTGCGGCCGATCCGCTCCAGGCCGGAGACCGCCAGCAGCAGGGCGTCCGCATCCCCGGCGGCGAGCCTGTCCAGCCGCCGGTTGGCGTTGCCGCGCAGCGGTACGCACGTCAGGTGCGGGTGGGTGGCGGCCAGTTGGGCGACCCGGCGCACCGAGGAGGTGCCGATCCGGGTGCCGGGCGCGAGTTCGTCCAGGGTGAGACCGCCGGGGTGCACGAGGGCGTCGCGGATGTCGTCCCGCTTCAGGAACGCGGCGAACACCGTGCCCGCCGGGAGCGGCCGGTCGGCGGGCACGTCCTTGACGCAGTGCACGGCGACGTCCGCCTCACCGGCGAGCAGCGCGGCGTCCACCTCCTTGGTGAACGCGCCCTTGCCCTCCACCTCCGACAGATCGCCGAGCCACTTGTCCCCGGTCGTCCTCACCGGTACGACCTCGGTGCGCACACCGGGACGGGCGGCGGCCAGCTCGGCCCGGACGCGCTCCACCTGGGCGAGCGCCATGGGCGAGTCACGGGAGACGACGCGGATCACTTCGGGGAGGGACATGCCGACACGATAGACCCCGGGGGGTGCCGCCTGCGCCGGGACGTTGAACGGCGTCCCGGCACAGGCGGGCCCCGCACGATCAGGCGTTCGGGTCGAACGGGATGCCGGAGGGCTTGGCCGCGGCGAGGTGCGAGGCGAAGCTGCCGTCCTTCAGCCCGAAGTGGGCGCTGCCGAAGTCGTACGAGCTGAGCTTGTCGCGCAGTCCCGCCGGGTAGCCGTTCCAGCCGACCAGCGCCGGGTACTGCCAGCCGCCCCGGTGGTTCTCCGGCGGTTCGTCGCCCGGGCCCGCGAGGCGGAAGCAGTGGGTGCCGATGCCGTCCTTGTGGTAGACGATCTTCGGATGCGTGCCGTCGAAGCGGACCGCCGAGCGGGCGTGGACCGAGAACGAACCGTGGTTGGACGTCGAGACGTACTGGACGGTGTCGTTCTGCACCCACACCACGACGTGCTCCCAGTCGTGGCGGTGGCCCCCCAGGCTGGTGCCCGGCAGGGCCTGGTCCTTCTCGAAGTACAGGCCGTAGGCGATGGCGCACCAGCCGTTGTTGCACTTGGCGCGGGAGTAGCCGTTGGTGTTGTCCAGGTCCGAGGCGTCACGGCAGTTGCCGTTGAGGGCGCCGGTCGGGTTGAGGCCGGTGTTGACGGAGCCGTCCGGGCCGATCGCCGCCGTCGGGTAGCAGCCGTCGGTGTCGTAGTCGTAGGCGGGCTGGTACGTCCGCTCCAGGGCGTCCGCGTTGGCCGGCAGGGCGGGAGGGGGTGCGGCGAAGGCGGTGGCGGGGAAGGCGATGACGAGCGCGGCCGCGCCGGCCAGGCCGGTCAGCCATCTCCTGCGGTGCGTTCGGAACGTGCTCGACGGCACTGCGTCCTCCTCTTGGTCCGGGCGCAGCCAACGGCTGTGGGGGGCTGGGGAGTTCAGCATTCCGTCTGGACGTATACATGCCAAGAGGGTGCGGGCGTACCGCTGGTGAAGCGCGGCCCAACATCCGCCGCGCCGGGATCCGGGTCGCACCGGGGTGTCTGGAATGTCCGCTGCCGTCGCCGGCGTGGTGGCGGGCCGGACATGGCGGACGCCCTCATGGACCGCCGCGCGCCCGTCGCCGGGGTGCCGTCGGGGCGGTGGCGGGAGGGGCGGGCGTTTGATTGAGTTACGCAATGAGATGGTAAAGTGTGGTACATGTCCACACCCGACGTCCCCGCCCCTGCGGAAGTGGCCGAGATCGAGCGCGCGCTCCACCGCCTCACCTACCTGAGCACGCGCGCACGGCAGCACGAACGGCTGATGGCCCTGGCGGGCGTGCCGCTGGACCGGGCCGCCGTCGCACTGCTGCGGCAGATGGCGGACAGCGAGCCGATGCGGCCGGGGGAGCTGGCCGCCCGGCTGGGCGTGGAGGCCTCGCACGTCACCCGCACGGTGCAGCAGCTGCAGAAATCCGGCCACGTCACCCGCGTCCCGGACCCCGACGACCGCCGCGCCCAGCGCATCGAACTCACCGGGAGCGGCCGGGAGGCCATCGCCCGGATCCGGGAGACGGGAGTCCGGGGCATGCAGAGGGCCCTGGCCGACTGGTCGCCCGACGACCTGCGGCAGCTCGCCACCCTCTTCCACCGCATGGTCGACGACTTCCTCGCCCACGCCGCGGAGGAGCCGGAACCCGCCCGCACCGCCTGACGGCGGCGCCGAAACGCCCACGGGAGCGGGCTCCCGCGCCCCTCGCGGTGGCGGACGGCCGGGCGGGGACACCGCGGACGGCGGGTGACGCGCCGGCCGGGACCCGGGACGCCGGGCGTTCGGCCGGCCTGGGCGAACGCGCCCCCGGCGGAGCCTTCCGCCGCGGGCCCGGCACGGCGCTCCCGCGGCGGCGCACCCGGCCGCGGCTCCACCGCGCCCCGCGGACGCCGGCCGGCGGACTGCCGGTGACGGCCGTCGCGCACCGCCGCGGCCCGGCCTCCGCCGACGCGTTCACCGACGTCCTCCGCCGCTCCCCGGGCCGCCCGCCGGGCGTGCGCCGACGGCGGTCCCGGCCGGCCCGGAACCCGGCCGCCCCCACCTACTTACCGTCGGGTAATATCGCGCGGCAGGTCATCAGAGGAGGAACCGTGTCCCGGTCCGAACGCTCGCCCCTGCTGCTCGCCGGCCTGCTGGCCGCCGCGGGCACCGCGCACTTCGCCGTCCCCCGCCGGTTCGACCACATCGTGCCGCGCTCCCTGCCCGGCTCGCCCCGGACCTGGACCCACGCCGGCGGCGCCGTCGAACTCGCGCTGGCCGCCGGGCTGGCACTGCCCCGCACCCGCAGGGCCGCCGCACTCGCCGCGGCGGCCTTCTTCGTCGGCGTGTTCCCCGCCAACGTGAAGATGGCCGTCGACTGGCGGCACCGCCCCGTCCCGCAGAGGGCCGCGGCCCTCGGCCGGCTGCCCCTGCAGGTGCCGCTGGTGCTGTGGGCGCGCGGCGTCGCCAAGGGTGCGGAGGGCCGGTCGTGAGCGCGCGGGTGGAGAAGGGCGACACGGCCCCGGACTTCGCGCTCCCGGACGAGACCGGCACCGTCCGCCGGCTCTCGGAGCTGCTCACCGAGGGGCCGGTGGTGCTGTTCTTCTACCCGGCCGCGCTGAGCCCCGGCTGCACCGCGCAGGCCTGCCGCTTCCGCGACCTCGCCGCCGAGTTCGCCGCGGTGGGCGCGCGGCCGGTGGGCATCAGCTCGGACGCCGTCGAGCGGCAGGCGGAGTTCGCCGGACGGCACTCCCTCGGCATGCCCCTGCTGTCCGACGCCGACGGCACGGTCCGTGAGCGGTTCGGCGTGAAGCGGGGGATCGCCCTGGCGCCGACGAAACGGGCCACCTTCGTCATCGGCCGGGACCGCACCGTCCTGGAGGTCGTGCGCAGCGAGCTGCGGATGAACGTCCACGCGGACCGGGCGCTCGCCGCGCTCCGCGCGTAGGACGTCCCGGGCGGACCGTCGCGGTTGATACAAGACCGCAATGGGATGATCCTGGACGAATGGATGACGCCTCCGCCGCGATGGTCGTCGATGCCCGCGGCATCGTGACGGGGTGGAGCGAGGGCGCCCGGCGGCTGACCGGACACCCGGCCGAGGAGGCCGTGGGACGGACCGTACGGGCGCTGCTCGCCGAGGACACGCCGTCCGGTGCCGCGCCCCTCCCCTCGGGTCCGGTCACGCTGCGTCACCGTGACGGCCGCCCGGTACCGGCCCGGCTGACGGTCCGGCCCCTGCTGGGCGCCCGGGGTGCCCCGGCCGGACACCTGATCACCGCCGAGCCGTCCGACGCGGCGGAGACCTCCCTGGCCGCGCGGGCGTTCAAGCAGGCGTCCCTGGCGATCTCGGTCGTCGACCCCGACCAGCGTTACCTCCTGGTCAACGACACCGCCTGCCGCCTGCTGGGCGAGCCGCAGGAGAGCCTCGTCGGACGGTCCTGCCTGGAACCCATGGAGGACGAGGAGTACACCCGCGGCCTGGGCCGGCGTCTGCGCCGGGTCGCCGAGACGGGCGAGCCCCTGCACTACGAGATATACAGCCGGGCGCCGACCCAGCCCCTCCCGCACGCCTGGAACATGGAGATGTGGCCGGTCATCGGGTCCTCCGGCGAGTCGGTGGGCACCGCCCTCGCGGCGTTCGACAGCACCGGGCAGCACCGGGCACGGCGGCGGCTGGCCCTGCTGAACGAGGCCGCGACCGCCATCGGCACCACCCTCGACGTCGTCCGCACCGCCGAGGAGCTCGTGGCCATCCTGGTGCCGGCGGTCGCCGACTTCGCCGCCGTCGACCTGCACGACTGGGTCCTCGGCACCGACGAACCCCCCGCCCGGCCGGACACCGGGGTCGTACTGCGCCGGGTGGCGCACGGATCCGCCGCCGAGGGCGCCCCCGAGGCGGCCGTGCGCCTCGGCCAGACGGATCTCTACCCGCCCTGCTCACCGCCCGCGCTGGCGCTGCGCGAGTGCAGGGCGGTGCTCGCCCGCGCCGGTGAGCCGGACTTCGACCGGTGGATGGCCGAGCGCGGCCTCCCCGCCCCGGCCGGCGGCCCGCGCGTCGCCGGCGTCCACTCGCTGCTGGCCGTGCCGCTGCGCGCCCGCGGCACCACCCTCGGGGTCGCGGTGGCCGTCCGCAACATCCACCCCGAGGGGTACGTCGACGACGACGCCGCGCTCGCCGAGGAACTCGCCAGCCGCGCCGCCGTCTGTGTCGACAACGCCCGCCGCTTCGCCCGTGAACGCACCACCGCGCTGACCCTCCAGCACAGCCTGCTGCCGAAAGGGCTGCCCGGACAGGCCGCCGTCGAGGTCGCCCACCGCTATCTGCCCTCCGCGTCGGCGGCCGGCGTCGGCGGCGACTGGTTCGACGTCATCCCGCTGTCCGGCAGCCGGGTCGCCCTGGTCGTGGGTGACGTCGTCGGCCACGGCATCCCCTCCACGGCCACCATGGGACGGCTGTGCACCGCCGTACGCACCCTCGCCGACGTGGACCTCCCGCCCGACGAACTCCTCACCCACCTCGACGACCTGGTCATCCACCTCGCCGCCGACGACCGCGAGGACGTCGGGGAACTGGGCTCCACCTGCCTGTACGCCGTCTACGACCCCGTCTCCCGCCGCCTGACCGCGGCCTCCGCCGGGCACCCCGCACCCGCCCTCCTACTGCCCGACGGGACGTGCCGGCTCATCGGCGTGAACGCGGGTCCCCCGCTGGGCGTCGGAGGGCTGCCGTTCGAGGCGACGGAGCTCCGGCTGCCCGAGGGCTCCGTCGTCGCCCTCTACACCGACGGCCTGATCGAGGACCGCGACCGCGACATCGACCGCGCCACCGACGAGCTGTGCCGCGCCCTGGCGGTGCCCGCCGATTCGCTGGAGTCCCTCTGCGACGGCGTCCTGAAGGACGTCATGCCGCGGGAGCCCGGCGACGACGTGGCGCTGCTCCTGGCCCGCACCCGGGCCCTGGGCGCCGACCAGGTCGCCACCAGGGACGTGCCGCCGGACCCCGAGGAGGTGGCCGCCGTCCGGCAGTGGGCCGGCGAACGGCTGGCCGCGTGGGGGCTGGACGAGATCGCCTTCGTCACCGAACTCGTCGTCAGCGAACTGGTCACCAACGCCATCCGGTACGGTGTGCCGCCCGTCCAGCTGCGGCTGATCCGCGACCGCACCCTCATCTGCGAGGTCGCCGACGCCAGCTCCACCTCACCGCATCTGCGCCGCGCCCACGTCTACGACGAGGGCGGCCGCGGACTGCTGCTGGTGGCCCAGCTCACCCAGCGCTGGGGCAGCCGCCAGACGGACGGCGGCAAGACGATCTGGGCGGAGCAGCCGCTGCCGCAGCCGTGATCCGCCGTTCCTCTCCGTGCGTCACCGCCGCGCGCACCGGCCCCGGGCACCCGGTCAGAACTCCTCGTGGACCTCGGGGTCCCCGCCGATCCGCCGGTGGGCGCGGTCGGCGATCGTCCGCATCTGGGCGGCGTCCAGTTCGAAGCCGAAGACGTCGAGGTTCGCGCGCCGCCGCCCGGGATCGGACGACTTGGGGACGGGGAGCACGCCCAGCTGGACGTGCCAGCGCAGCACCGCCTGCGCCGGGGTGACCCCGTGCGCCTCGGCGACGGCGGCCACGGCCAGGTCGTCCAGGAGCGTCGAGCCACGGCCGAGCGGGCTCCAGCTCTCGATCAGCACGCCCTTGCCCGCGTGGTACGCGCGCAGTTCCTCCTGCGGGAAGAAGGGGTGCAGCTCGACCTGGTTGACCGAGGGCAGCACCCCGGTCTCCCGCTCCAGCCGCTCGATGTGGGCGGGTGTGAAGTTGGAGACGCCGATCGACCGGACGAGCCCGTCCTCACGCAGCTTCACCATGGCCCTCCAGGAGTCGACGTACCTGTCGACGCGGGGGAGCGGCCAGTGGATCAGGTAGAGGTCGACGTACTCCAGGCCGAGCCGGGCGCGGGACTCCTCGAAGGAGGCGAGGGTCTCCTCGTAGCCGTGGTGCCGGCCCGGGAGCTTCGTCGTCACGACGACCTCCTCGCGCGGGACGCCGGCCCGGGCCACGGCACGGCCGACACCGGTCTCGTTGCGGTAGTTGGCCGCCGTGTCGACGAGGCGGTAGCCCGTCCGCAGGGCCTCGGCCACCGCCCGCTCCGCCTCGGCGTCGTCCATCGGCCAGGTCCCCAGGCCCAGGGCGGGGATCGTGGTGCCGTCGTTGAGGGTGTGGCTCGGGATGCTGCTCACCAGGGTGCCTTCCCGTTGACAGTGTCGTCCTCCCAGCGTCGGGGACGAGGGGGTCAATGATCAACCGGACGGGTAGGGAGACCGGTGGTGACGACCGAGGGAGTGGGGAGCGCATGACGACGGACAGGGACGGCACGGGGGAGGCCCCGCCGGTGGAGGTGCGTCCGGCGGCCGGGCACATCGGGGCCGAGATCACCGGTGTCGACCTCGCCGGTGACCTCGACGACACCGTGATCGCCGCCATCAGGGCGGCGGTGCTGCGCTGGAAGGTGGTGTTCTTCCGCGGCCAGCGACTCGACCACGCCGGACACGTGGCGCTGGCCCGCCGGTTCGGCGAACCGGTCGTGCTGCCCCGGCGCGGCGGGGCGTCCCCGCCGGACTTCCCAGAGATCGAGACCACCGCCGACCGGCTGGAGCTCGGCGGACGCTTCGGCATGGAGCACGACGAGTGGCTGCGGCGCCGCCGCCACACCCTGCTGCGCGGCTGGCACTGCGACCACGGCGCCCGCGTCGACCCGCCGGCCGCGACGATCCTGCGCGCCGAGACCGTCCCGCCCTACGGCGGCGACACCACCTGGTCGAACCTGGCCGCGGCGTACGCCGGACTGTCCGCCCCGGTGCGGACGTTCGCCGACGGGCTGCGCGCCGAGCACCGGCTGGGGGTCGGCTACCAGCCCCGGCCCGGCGACGACGCCTATCTGCGCCATCTGCTGGACCGCCAGACCGCCTCGGAACACCCCTTGGTACGCGTCCACCCGGAGACCGGGGAGCGGGTGCTGTTCGTCAACGGCTACTACGTCGAGCAGATCACCGGTCTGTCCCGCCCCGAGAGCGCGGCCGTCCTGGGGATGCTCCTGGAGCAGGCCACCCGGCCCGAGTACACCGTGCGCTTCCGCTGGGAGCCGGGCAGCGTGGCGTTCTGGGACAACCGGGCCACCATCCACCTGGCCCCGGGCGACACGGCCCACCTCGACCACCCGCGGATCATGCACCGGGTGATGCTCGCCGGAGACGTCCCGGTCGGCGTGGACGGCCGGCCCTCGCAGCCGCTCACCGGTACCGCGCCGGGCCGCTGGTAGCGGGCCCGCGCTCAGGTCAGCGGGATGGTCACCTCGTCCTCGACGGGCGGGTCGACCTCCTGCGCGCGGTGACCGGTGGCCGCGTGACAGCGCAGCCGGATCGCCTCCGGGCTCACGTCCAGCCGCAGGAAGGACTTGAAGAACGGCGGGCTGTAGGTGGCCGAACCCGGGGAGAACAACGACGTGTAGGCCTTGCGCACGGGCAGCCGCAGCCGCTTGCCCCGGTCGGGCCGGCGGCCGGTGCCGAGCAGCCCGGCGACCAGCCGCATCCGGCGGGTGACCCGCGGCGGAGCGCCCTGGGCACGGGTGGGCCCGATGCCGAGGCGTTCGGCGATCACGGCCATCGCCTCGGCGTCGGTGAGGGCGAAGAAGCGGCGCAGCCGCAGCCGGCGCCCGTACAGGGCGCTGTAGAAGGCCAGGGAGTCGCCGCGCAGCGGATAGCAGCGGAAGTCCCGTTCGGTGACACCGGCGACGTCCACCCGGGGGATGGTGTGGGTGGCGTGGGTGAAGGCACCGCCGCCGCCCGCCACCACGTACTGCAGGGTGCGTCCGTCCTCCAGCCGTACCGGGTAGCGCTGGTAGTTGTGGATGTCGCCGCCTATCGCGGCCACGTAGTGGTGAGCGGGGTCGCGGACGACGTCGTCGACGGTGCCGCCGCCCTCGATCGGGCACGGGTGGTGCTCGCCGTCCACGTACAGGGGGGAACCCGTGACGAGGATCTTCGGACGCGGGCCGCGGGAGACCTCCCGCAGCCACGCGCCCTGTCCGGCGTCGACGGTGCCCAGCAGTCCCGTGTCGATACCGACGATCCGCACCGGCCCGGCGTCGATCGCCCAGTACGGCCCCGGCTGCACCGCCCGCTGGGCGGGCGCGGACCGCATCGCGCGCGCCTCGTCCAGGCGCCCGCCGTCCCCGGCGCGCGGCCGGTGCCACAGCAGGGAGCGCAGCCGGGCCCGGCTGAACGGGCGCGCCGCCGGACCGGGCGGCGGCGGGGCGTCGTCGCAGAAGACGCGCATGAAGCCGCCCAGGTCCTCGTACCAGTCGTGGTTGCCCGGTATCGCGTAGATCGGCGCCGGGTAGTCCCGGTACGGGCGGAAGAACTTGGTGCCGTAGTCGTCGGCGCTGCCCACCGGGTAGATCACATCACTGGCGAGCACGGCGAAGGCGGTGTCCCGGCCCGCCCTCAGCAGCCCGGGCACCACCGCGTACTGGGGCTCGCCGCCCTCGCCGGTGTCGCCGATCACCAGGAACGAGAACCGGTCCGGATCGTCGCGCCGGATCACCTTGTCGGCGGGCGCGCCCGCCGCCTCCCGCCGGGCCACCCAGCGGGCGCGGGTGTCTCCCGTGGGATCGCCGAACCAGGAGGCCAGCACCCCGTTGCGGGCGGCCCACAGCATGCGCGGGTCGAGCCAGGAGATCTTCTCGGCCCGGTGCGGCATCAGCCGCCGGTACGCACCGCGTTCGGCGGCGCCCCAGCCGGCGCCCTCGGCGGTATCACGTGAGGATTCGGACACCGGTGCACCGTAACAACGGTGCGGTGGACGACCGGAGAGCGGGGTGTCGGTCAATCCCCTTCGTACGGCATCGAGTTGGGGGCAGTGGTCAGAAGGTGCGCGCCAACAGGCCGAGCAGTGCCGCCCAGTGACGCTCGTCCGCCTCCTTGTCGTACGCCGCCGTGTCGGACTGGGTGTAGCCGTGCGGCGCCCCGGTGTACACCTCGCAGCGGTGCCGGACACCGGCTTCCGTCAGCGCCCGCTCCAGCCGCTCGATCTGTTCCCCGGGCAGCGAGTGGTCCCGGTCGGCGTGGCCGAAGTACACCTCGGCGGTGATCCGGCCGGCCACCAGGTGCGGACTGTCCGGTGCGTCCGTCGCCAGCCGGCCCCCGTGGAACCCGGCCGCGGCGGCCACCCGGTCCGGGTAGGTGCCGGCGGTGCGCAGGGACAGGGCCGCGCCCATGCAGTAGCCGGTCACCGCGACCGGGCCGTCCGCCACCGCCGGGCAGGCGGCGAGCCACCGAAGATACGCGCCGGCGTCCCGCATCGCCCGCTCGGGCGTCAGCTCCATCATGAGCGGCCTGAGCTGCTCGAAGACCTCCGGCCGAGCGCCCGGGTCGATGAACTCGGGCAGCTCGACCACCGGGGCCCGCCCGTGCCGGTGGAACAGGTTCGGCACCAGGACGGTGTAACCGGCCTCCGCCAGCCGGTCGGCCATCTCCCGCAGCCGCGGGCGCACACCGAAGGCGTCCATGTAGAGCAGCACCCCCGGCCGGGGTCCCCCGCCGGCGGGATGCGTCAGATACGCGTCCGCGGTGCCGTCCCCGGTGGGGATGTCGACGGTCGTTCCCTGTACGGCGGTCATGGCTGCGCTGCCTCTCGAAGGGAATGGATCACGCCCATCGTGACACGCCGGCCGGGCGCGGCGGACGGCGCGGCGCCCTCACTCGAACCGGGTGACGTCGCCGGCGCCCCGGCGCACGATCTCCGCCTCGCCGCCCGAGAAGTCGATCACCGTGGTCGGCTCGGTGCCGCAGTCGCCGGAGTCGAGCACCGCGTCCACCTGGTGGTCGAGCAGGTCCTTGATCTCCCAGCCCTGGGTCATCGGCTCGTCCTCGCCGGGCAGCAGCAGGGTGCTGGACAGCAGGGGCTCACCGAGCTCCGCCAGCAGGGCCTGGGTGACGACGTGGTCCGGGATGCGCACGCCGACCGTCTTCTTCTTGGGGTGCAGCAGCATCCGCGGCACCTCCTTCGTCGCGGGCAGGATGAACGTGTAGCTGCCCGGGGTCGACGCCTTCACCGCGCGGAACACGTCGTTGTCGATCCGCACGAACTGGCCGAGCTGCGCGAAGTCCCGGCACATCAGGGTGAAGTGGTGCCGGTCGTCCAGCTTGCGGATCGTGCGGATCCGGTCGATGCCGGCCCGGCTGCCCAGACGGCAGCCGAGTGCGTAGCAGGAGTCCGTGGGGTATGCGACGAGGGCGTCGGAGCGGATGCTGTCGGCGACCTGCGCGATGGTGCGCGGCTGGGGGTTGTCGGGGTGCACGTCGAAGTACTTCGCCATTCACCGAGCTTATGCCGACCGCGCCCGGGGACCGCACACGCCGGTCCGGGACCGGGTGCGCCGACGCGCCCGGGATGAGCCGCGCGCAGGGGTGGGGTAACGTCCCCGACCTGGGCGTGGACGACGAGCGGACGAGGGGAAGGCCGAGGTGACAGGCCGTGGAGACGGAATCCGCCGGACGCCGGCGGCGGCCGGGGAGCACGCGGTGTGGGCGCGGGAACTCCTCGAGCATCTGCGTCCGGCCGGGCGTGACGTCGGCAGGGTCGTCGACTGGCTGGCCGCCACCGCGCACGCGGAGACGTCCCTCCGTGACGCCGCCGGCACCCTGCTCGCCGGGACCCGGCTGCCGCTGGACGATTCCCTCGTCGCCGACCTCGGCTCCGGCCGGATCGCCTCCGCCGCCTGGGAGGGGGAGGGGCGCCATGTGCGCCTGGTGAGGATCGCGCACCCCTCGGGGACCTGTGTGCTGGCCGTCTCCCGCGAGGCACCCTTCGACCGGCACGCCTCCGAGGTCGTCACCCACACCGCCCAGGTGATCGAACTCCTGCTGACCGCCCACGGGACCGCCGCCGCCGGACACCGGCTGCGGCGGGCCACCGCCGATCTGCGGCTGGCGATCCTGCAACTGCTGATGGTCGAGGACACCGTCGCCGCCCGCCGGGTCGCCGCCGGGCTCTGGCCCGGCCTGCTCGACGCCGAGACGGCCTGCGTCTACGTCGTCGAGTCCGCGCCCGCCCTGCGCGACCGGCTCGCCGCGGAGTGCCTGGACACCACGCGCGAGGAGGCGCTGGTGGTGCGCTGCCCGGCGATGGACGGGCACGTGATCGTCGTCAGTCCCCGCGAGGCCACCGCCGGCGAGCTGCGGTCCCTGGTCGAACGGCACCCGGACACCTTCCTCGGCGGCAGCGTGTGGCAGAGCCTCGCCCGTACCGCCACCGCGTACGGGCAGGCCGTCAGCGCCCTGGCGGTGGCGCGCTTCCGCCCCGACAAGACGGCCGTGTACGCCGAACGCACCCACCCGGAGCGGCTGATGGAACCCGCCGCGCTGCGCGGCTGGGCGGCCCGGGTGCTGCGCCCGCTCGACGCGCTGCCGCACCACACCCGCGCCGAACTCCTCGCCACCACCCGCCTCGGCCTGGAGTTCACCGCCGTCAGCACCGCCAAGATCCTCGGCGTCAGCCGCAACACCGTGCGGGCCCGCATGGAACGCGTCGAGGCCATGCTCGGCGTGGACTTCGACGACGTCGCCGTCCGCGCCGTGGTCCACCTGGCGCTCCACACCCAGATCAACCTCCTGGACGGGCGGGCGGGCGGCGACGGCGCCGCGCACTCCCCGGGCCTCGCCGACCTGCTGGCCGGACCGGCCGTCGGCGGCTGGGCGCGGGAGCTGCTGGGGCGGCTGGACCGGGACACCCGGAACGTGCGCCGCACCCTGCGCACCTGGATCGCCGCCGGGGGCAACGCCGAGCGGGCCGCGCAGAGCCTGGGCGTGCACGCCCAGACCGTGCGCGAGCACGTGCGCAGCGCCGAACCGGTCCTGGAGCGCCAGCTGCTGGCCGCCGGGACCGACCTGTACGAGGTCGTCCTGGCCCATCTGGCGGCGGGTGACCTGGAACAGCCGGTCCTCACGGGTGGGTGAACCGGGCCTTTCGGACTCAGTTGTGCACGGATGAGTCCTCCGGCGGCCGCAGCGGGCACCGGTGCGGTACACAGGTCCGCCCCACTGCGCATAGTTTCGGCACCGGGCGGGGGCACGACCGGAACGGGGGACCGGTCGCGCCCCCGCCCCTTCTGCCGCTGTGTGCCTCCGGCGAGGACGGGTACCCGGCCGCCGTTGTGGAGGCCCGCGCCCCGGCACGGTACGCCGGGGCGGGCGGGCCCGTGACGAGCAACGCGACGAGGAGGCCCGGATGACCAGCGAGACGGAGACCGGCGGCGTCACCGGCACGCAGGACAAGGACTACAACCTGATCTGGTACGTCGAGGCGTGCCTGAGCAACGCACTGCGCCTGGAGGGCTACATCCAGGACGCCGAACGCGCCAAGGACACCGAGGTCGCCGACCTGTTCCGCAAGGCCCAGGCGGACAGCCGCAAGGGCGCGGAACTCGGCAAGGAACTGCTGCGCGCACGCCTGAACGGCGGCTGAGCACGCCGCTTCGCGAGGTCCGGCCGCCGCGTACGACCGCGGCGGCCGGACCGTGCCGTCGCGGGCCGTCCCCCGCGCACGGCCCGGCGCAACCGGGCGGCTCCCCGAGTCGCCGACCGCGGTGAGGCGCGGCAGCATGACCCTCGTACGCGCCACCGCGGGGGGTCGAGTCGAAAAGCGCAAGGAGTCCACGATCATGACGGACGTTTCGAGCCGGGGACCCGCTCCGGGCGACGACCGCAAGGTGCTCACCAACCGGCAGGGCCATCCGGTCTACGACAACCAGAACCAGCGCACCGTCGGCGCCCGCGGCCCGGCCACGCTGGAGAACTACCAGTTCCTGGAGAAGATCAGCCACTTCGACCGGGAACGCATCCCCGAACGCGTGGTGCACGCCCGCGGCGTCACCGCGTACGGCTACTTCGAGGCGTACGGGAAGTGGGGCGACGAGCCGGTCTCCCGCTACACCCGGGCCAAGCTCTTCCAGGAGGAGGGCAAGCGCACCGACCTGGCCGTCCGCTTCTCCACCGTCATCGGCGGCCGGGACTCCTCCGAGGCCGCCCGCGACCCCCGCGGCTTCGCGGTGAAGTTCTACACCGAGGACGGCAACTGGGACCTCGTCGGTAACAACCTGGGCGTCTTCTTCATCCGGGACGCCATCAAGTTCCCGGACGTCATCCACGCCCTCAAGCCCGACCCGGTCACCTTCGAGCAGCAGCCGCGGCGCATCTTCGACTTCATGTCGCAGACCCCCGAGTCGATGCACATGCTGGTCAACCTGTTCAGCCCGCGCGGCATCCCGGCGGACTACCGCCACATGCAGGGCTTCGGTGTGAACACCTACAAGTGGGTCAACGCCGACGGCGACACCAAGCTGGTCAAGTACCACTGGATGCCCAAGCAGGGCGTGCGCAGCATGACCGAGGAGGACGCCGCCAACGTCCAGGCCCAAGGGCTCGGCCACGCCACCAAGGACCTGTACGAGGCGGTGGAGCGCGGCGAGTACCCCGAGTGGGAACTGCTCGTCCAGATGATGGACGACCACGACCACCCGGAGCTGGACTTCGACCCGCTGGACGACACCAAGACCTGGCCCGAGCAGGACTTCCCGCCGAAGCCGGTGGGCCGCATGGTGCTGGACCGGATGCCGGAGAACTTCTTCGCCGAGAACGAGCAGATCTCCTTCGGCACCGGCGTCCTCGTCGACGGGCTGGACTTCTCCGACGACAAGATGCTCGTCGGCCGGACCTTCTCCTACAGCGACACCCAGCGCCACCGGGTCGGCCCGAACTACCTGCAACTGCCCGTCAACCAGGCCAAGCACGCCGATGTCCGCACCAACCAGCGCGACGGCCAGATGGCGTACGTCCAGGACAACGGCGGGGAGAATCCGCACGTCAACTACGAGCCGTCGATCACCGGCGGTCTGCGGGAGGCCCAGTACCCGACGCACGACGACCAGGGCCCGGAGATCGTGGGCCGGCTCACCCGCAAGCGCATCCCGCGCACCAACGACTACCTCCAGGCGGGCCAGCGGTACTGCCTGATGGAGGACTGGGAGCGCGACGACCTGGTGAAGAACTTCGTCGACCTGATCTCCCAGTGCGACCGGGCGGTCCAGGAACGCATGGTGTGGCACTTCCTGCTGGTGGAGAACGACCTCGGCCGCAGGGTCGGCGAGGGCCTCGGGATCATGCCGGAGGACGTCGCCCACCTGGAGCCCCTGGCGAGCCAGGACCTCACCGACGAGGACCGCAAGCGGCTGGCCAGTCTCGGCGACAACCCGCCGCGTGACGTGGAGGGACTCACCATGACCCACTGCGTCCCCGACGAACGGCACGTGGTGACCCGTTAGGGACGGCCCGCCGACCGCGCCGCCGCGAGCGCCTGCCCGGCGTAGCCGCGGCCGAAGAGCACGGCGTGCACCAGCAGCGGGAACAGCTGGTGCACGCCGACGCGCGTCCGCCACCCGTCGGCGAGCGGCGCCACCTCCCGGTAGCCGTCCAGGACCGCGTCCAGATGGGGACAGCCGAAGAGGGCGAGCATCGCGAGGTCGGTCTCCCGGTGCCCGCCGTGGGCGGCCGGGTCGATCAGCCGGACGTGCCCGTCGGCGCCCCAGAGCACATTGCCGTTCCACAGGTCGCCGTGCAGCCGTGCGGGCGGCTCGGCGGGCCCGGCGAGCTCCGGCAGCCGCTCACAGACCCGCTCGACGACGCCCGCCTCACCGGCGGTGACGGTGCCGTCGTCGACCGCCCGGCGCAGGTACGGCAGGACCCGGTGCTCGGCGTACCAGCGGGGCCAGTCGTCGCCGGGGACGTTGCGCATCGGGGCGAGGCCGATGAACGCCTCCACCGGGCCGCCGGGCGGCGGCGCCCCGAAGGCCGGCGCGCCGGCGGCGTGCAGCGCGGCCAGCTCCCGGCCGAACCGCAGCGCCGCCTCCCGCCGGGGCGGGCCCTGCGCCACCCGGTCGACGACCAGCCGGCGCGCGTCATGACCGTGCACCGCCGGTATCCGCACCGTCCCGGTCCCGGCCAGCCAGCGCAGCCCCGCCGCCTCGGCGCGCGCGGCCTCCGCCCCCTCGGCGCTCTTGACGACCACCACCCGGCCGTCGTCGAGGACGACCTCGGCGAGTGAGCCGGACAGCGTACGCACACCGGTCACCGACCGGCCGGTGAACCGGGCCGCCACGGCCCCCGGCCCGTCACCGTCCCGGGCGGCCGGTCCGGGAGGCAGGCTCATGGACGGACTCCTCACGTGCGGATGCGCGGGCGAGCGGTCGTGCCCAGGGTACGGGCCCCCGCGGGCCCGCGTTCGCCGTCGGCCGGTCACGCGGGACGGTGAAATCCCGGCCGCCGCCGATCGAAGGGAACCGCGCCGGGGGACCACTCGGAGCATGACGAGTTCAGCGTTCCAGCGCACCCTCACCCTGCCCGCCACGCTGTGCGAACAGGCCGCACAGCAGCTGGAGCAGGCCGCCCGGCGGACCGTCGACGGTGCCGGAATCCCGCTGAAGGCGTTCCGCGCGGCCGCCGACAGCGACTACACCCTCCCGGTGTCCGTGGTGGAACAGGCGGCGGGCTGCCTGCTGGTCCTGGCCACGGAGACCGCCCAGACCGTACGGCCCTCGGTCCTGCGCGCCACCATCGGCGTCGCCCTGTGCCTGCGCGACGCCGTCCAGGCCGTCCACCGGCCCGCGCTCACCACCCGCTTCTGGTGAGGGCGCGCCGAATGGCCCCCGCCCGGCGGGGAACCCGGCGCACCCCCACCACCCACACCCCAGGAGAAGGCATGAGTCTGTTGCGCGTCCTCGGGCGGCCGATGCTGGCGTCGATGTTCGTCGCGGGCGGGCTGGAATCCGTCCGCAACCCCCAGAACGTCGCCCCGATCGCCGAGTCCGTGGTCAAGCCCCTCACCGACCGCGTCGCGGTGCTGCCGGACCGTACCGAGGACGCCGTGCGCCTCAGCGGCGCCGTCCAGGTCGTGGGCGGGCTGCTGCTGGCCACCGGACGCCTGTCCCGTCCGGCCGCGCTCGCCGTCGCCGCCACGCTCGTGCCGACGACGCTGGCCGCCCACCGCTTCTGGGAGGAGGAGGACCCCGGTCAGCGCATGCAGCAGCGCATCCACTTCCTGAAGAACCTGTCCATGCTCGGCGGTCTGCTGATCGCCGCCGACGACACCGGCGCCGCCCCCTCGCTGCTCTGGCGGAGCCGGCACGCCGCCCATGACCTGCGCCGCGACGCCCGCCTCGTGCGCCGGTCCGTCCGGGCCGGGGCCGGCCCCGCCGCGACGGCCGGCCGGATCCGGGCCAAGCTGCCCTGCTGAGCCGCCGGACCGGGTTGGCCCCCCGTCGGCGGGGGACCCGTCGGCGGGGGGACCCGGCCGGGTGCCACCACGAACCGGAGGTGAAGGGCATGGGACACGGAGGCGACGTCATCGACGAACTGGTGACCGATCACCGGGAGGTCGAGGAGCTCTTCGGCAGGATCGAGGAACTGCCGCCCGGTCACGAGGACCGCAAGGTGTACGCCGACCAGGTCACCATCGAGCTGATCCGGCACTCGGTGGCCGAGGAGGCGTACCTCTACCCGGCCGTGCGGGAGCACGTGGCGAACGGGGACGCGCTGGCCGACCGTGAGCTCGAGGACCACGCCACGGCCGAGCGGACCATGAAGGACCTGGAGGGCTGCGACGCGGGCGACGCCGAGTTCGACCGGCTCATCGGCATGCTGATGAGCGAGATCCGCGAGCACGTCGCCGACGAGGAGCGGAACCTGTTCCCGACGCTGCGCGCCGCCTGCACCCCGGAGCAGCTCGACCGGCTCGGTGACAAGGTCCGGCAGGCGAAGCGGACGGCCCCGACCCGGCCGCACCCGGCCGCTCCGGACAAGCCCCCGGCGAACAAGCTGCTGGCACCGGGCGCCGGGATGGTGGACCGGGTCCGGGACGCGCTGAGCGGACGCGGAAAGCCCGGCTGACGCGGGGGCGCCAGGCCGTGAGGGGCACGGGGAGGGGCCCGACGTTCCGGCGTCGGGCCCCTCCCCGTGCCCCCGCCCGTCCCCGGCCGCTGTGAGCAACCACACTCACGCCCCAACTCCCCGGGTCCACCGCTTCCTTGACGTCCGCACGGCGTGATCCCCGGCCACTCGGAAACGACTCGGCGGTCCCTTCTGCCACGATGGTCCGCGCCCTGTCCGGGCGACGGGAGCCGCCGCGCAGCGCAGCCGGCGTTCCGCTTCCCGCGCCCCCTCCGCTGAGTCCTCCGACTCGTCCTTCCGAGTGGCGCCACTGTGTCTTCCCCGCCCGCCCCCGCCCAGCCCGGGTCCCGCTCCCCCTGGCGCTCCCTGCGGCACCGCAGCATGCGCTGGTGGTCCGCCGCGAACTTCGTGTCCAACGCCGGTACGTGGATGCAGCTCACGGTGCAGAACCTGCTGGTCCTGCAGATCACCGGGTCCGCCGCGGCCACCGGCCTGTCCATGTCCGTGCAGGCCGCCCCGGCCCTGCTCATGAGCGTCCTCGGCGGAGCGGCGGTCGACCGCTGGCCGCGGAAGCCGACGGCCGCCGTCAGCCAGGCGCTGCTGGCCGTGATCGCGTTCACCACGGCCGCCCTCGTGGCGCTGGACCGGCTCGACATGACGTCCCTGATGGTGCTGGCCGCCGTCACCGGGGTCGTCGCCACCGTCGACAACCCGGCGTGCGCCCTGCTGGGCAACGACCTCGTCCCCGCCGAGGACGTGCCCTCCGCCATCGGCGTGGGCGCGCTGGTGTTCAACGCGGGCCGGCTCACGGGCGCCGCGCTCGCCGGTGTGACCGTCGGGTTCCTCGGCACCTCCGCCGCCTACTTCGCCAACGGTCTCTCCTTCCTCTTCGTGACCGCGGTCATCCCGTTCCTGCGCCCGGCGGCGGGAGCGGTCCGGCACGCCGTGGAGAAGGACGGGCGTCCGCGGAGCGTCACGGCCGTCCGCGAGGGGCTCGCCTTCTTCGCCCGCCGGCCCCGGCTGATGGCGCTCGCCGGGGTGACCGGCATCAGCGCGGTCTTCGGCCGCAACTACGGGCTCACGCTCGCCGTCCTGGTCACCGGGCCGCTCGCGGGCGGAGCCGGGGCGTTCGGCACGGTCTCCACCGTCCTCGCGGCCGGCGGCATCCTCGGCGCGGTGCTCGGCGCGCGGCTGCGCCGGCCGTCCGTGCGGCTGGTCGGCGCCCTCGCCGCGACGGGCGCGCTGCTGCAGGTGGGGGCGGGGATGTCACCGTCGCCGGCCGTGCTGCTGGTGCTGGTGCTGCCCATGGCCGTCGTCGAGTCCGTCTCCGACACCGCCGGAACCGCCGTCCTGCAGACCGACCCGCCCGCCCGTCTGCGCGGACGCGTGCTCGGCGTCTGGGGCAGCGTGGGCACCGTGTGGAGTCTGGGCGGCCCGCCCGCCCTGGGCCTCCTCATGGAACTGGCCGGTCCGCGCGGCGCCCTGGTCACCGGCGGCCTGGTCATCGCCACGTCGATCGCGGCGGGCCACCTCCTGCACACCCGCCGCACTTCGGCCCCGGCCGTCCTCCGCCAGGCCACCCTGGAGAAAGCCGCGTGACTGTCAGCCCGTCCGGCGCCTGAGGACGAGGCCCATTCAGGGCCGAACGGGGGTCTGGGGCGCAGCCGCCCAGGGACGGGAAGGGGAGGGTCGGCGGGGGCGAAGACCTCCCCGCCCCGCCCCCGCTCACCCCTCCGACGCCCGCAGGGCCACCGCCGCCGCCTCGGCCGCCCGCCGGGCCAGCGCGGTCGTGGAGCGCCCGTCCAGATACGGCAGCACCACCGCCTGCCCGCCCCACCCCCGCAGCACCTCCGCCTCCGGAAGTTCCTGCACGGAGTAGTCCCCGCCCTTCACCCACACATCGGGCCGCAACCGCCCCAGCACCGCCTCGGGCGTGTCCTCCTCGAAGACCACCACCGCGTCCACGCTCCCCAGCGCCGCCAGCACCCTCGCCCGGTCCGTCACCGGCGTCAGCGGCCGCCCCGCCCCCTTCCGGCGGGTGACCGACGCATCGGAGTTCAGACACACGATCAGGCAGTCGCCGACCCGCCGCGCGCTCTCCAGCAGCCCGACGTGCCCCGCGTGCACCAGGTCGAAGCAGCCGCCCGTGGCGACCACCGTCCCCCCGCGCGCCCGCACCCTCTCCGCCAGCTCGAACGCGTCGGCGGCCGGATCGTGCGCGGGCCCGGGCACGGCCGGCGCGTGCCACAGGTCCGGATTCCCCGCCCCGCCCGCCGCGACGAACGCCGCGGCCTCGGCGACCGCCCGCTGCAGCGCCTCCTCCGGCAGCAGCCCGTCGGCCAGCGCCGCGACGGTCGTCGCCGCGAAGCAGTCGCCCGCGCCGCACGGATCCCCGTCCGCCCGGAACGGCGCCGGGATCAGCATCGGCGTGCCCCCGCCGGGCCGGGTCAGCAGCACCCCGCGGTCCCCGAGGGTCACCGCGACCCCCGCCGCCCGCCAGCGCTCCGCCAGTTGCGTCCCGCGCTCGGCGAAGGCACCCAGCGACGCCCCGGACACCCCTGGCGCACCCGCGCACAGGGCGGCCGCCTCCGCCGCGTTGGGCGTGACGAGGCGTGCCCCCGGCACCGGAGGGTCGCCCTTGGGATGCGGGTCCCACACCAGGGGCGTGTGCCGGGCCGCGTCCTCCAGCTGCGGGCGCACCGCCCCCGCGGTGTGCCGTCCGTAGTCCGCGACGAGGACGGCGTGCGCGCTCGCGAGCGCCTCGCGCACCGCGTCGTCCGGCTCGCCCGGCGTCCCGCCGCCCCGGTCGATGCGCACCACGGGCCGTCCGCCCGCCAGCACCCGCGTCTTCACCGGCAGCGTCCCGTGCAGCGGCAGCTCCAGCAGCCGGAGCCGGCCGCCGAGCTCCCGGCGCACGGCCTCGCTGGCCGGGTCGTCGCCGAGCGCGGTCACCAGCACCACGTCCCGGCCGCCGCGGGCCGCGAGCGCGGCGGCCAGCCCGGCCCCGCCCGGATGCCGGCGGTCACCGGTGACGTCGACGACCGGGGCGGGCGCGTCCGGGGCCAGCCGGGTCGCGACCCCCTCGATGTCCTCGTCGAGCAGGACGTCCCCCACCACCACCAGCGGCTTCGGACCGGTCATGACGTCCTCCCGGGGACGGCCGCCGCACTCCGCGCGGGGGGCGCGGCCACGGCGGCGTCGAAACACTCGCAGAGCAGGTGCACGGCGACCAGATGCGTCTCCTGGACGGTCGCGGCGCTGTCCGCCGCCACGCACAGCGCCTCGTCCGCGGCCTCCGCCAGCGGGTTCGGGCCGGGCCCGGTGAGCGCCCAGACCCGCAGCCCGGCCCGCCGGGCCGTCACCGCCGCCGCGATCAGATTGGCGCTGCGGCCCGAGGTGGACAGCAGCACCAGCACGTCGCCGGGACGCCCGTGGGCGGTCACCTGGCGGGCGTAGACGTGGTCGAAGCCGTAGTCGTTGCCGATGGCGGTGACGCTGGAGGTCTCCGCGTGCAGGGCGAGCGCCGAATAGGCGCGCCGCTCCCGGCGGTAGCGGCCGACCAGCTCGGCGGTCAGGTGCTGGGCCTGGGCGGCGCTGCCGCCGTTGCCAGCGGCCAGCAGCCGTCCGCCGTCGGTGAGGACGGCGGCGAGGCGTCCGCCCCAGTCCGCGATCCTGGGGAGGCCGTCCCGGCAGAAGCCGTCGAGGGCCTCCTGGAGCGACCGGCAGTGCAGTCGGGCGGCGTCGAGCGCGGGGTGTTCGGTCATGGTGTTCCGGGCGTGCCGCCTCGGGGGGACGGCGGCGGGGCCCGCACCTCCTTCCAGGGTCGGGCGCCGGCGGGTCAGCCGGTCCCGGTCGCGGCGGGCTCGGCGTCGAGGACCTCGCAGTACGCCTCCTCGGTGGCCGCGGCGATCCGCGCCCAGCCGTAGCGGCTGAGCACCCGGCGGCGGCCGGCCGCCCCGCACGCCCGACGGGCCGCCGGGTCGGCGAGCAGGCCGGCCACGGCCCCGGCCAGTGCCCCGGGGTCGCCGGGCGGCACCAGCCGGCCGGTGCCGGGATCGGCGACCGTGTCGAGCTGGCCGCCGACCGCGGTGGCCACCACCGGACGGCCGCAGGCCATGGCCTCCAGCGGGACGATCCCGAAGGGCTCGTAGTCGGCGGGACACAGCACCACGTCGGCGGAGCGCAGCAGAGCCGGCACCCGCCCGGCGTCCACCCCGCCGGTGAACCGGACCCGGTCGGCGACCCCGGCGTCCCGCGCGACGCCGCGCAGCCGGCGCACCTCCGGGTCGTCGTCGAGGCGGTCGGCCGGGGGGCCGCCGACCACCAGCAGCTCGGTGTCGGGCAGCCGGGCCAGCGCGGCCAGCGACACCGCGGCGCCCTTGCGCGGCACCAGCCGTCCGAGCTGCACCAGCCGGTACCGCAGCGGGCCGCGCGGCGCGAGAGGGCCCACCGGCGTGAACCGGTCCGTGTCGACGCCGCACGGCACCACGCCGATCCGGCCCGCCGGCACACCCATCCGGATCAGCTCGGCGACCTCGTCCCGGCAGGTGGCGACGACCCGGTCGCAGCCCAGCCCCACCTCGAGCTCACAGCCGATCCGCTCCGGCGGACTGGTGTCGGCGAGCCGCTGGTGCCGCCGCTTCACCGTGCCCAGCGCGTGGTACGTGTGCAGCAGCGGCAGCCCCAGCTCCCGGGCCGCCCCCAGCGAGGCCAGCCCCGACATCCAGTAGTGCGAGTGCGCCACGTCCGGGGTGCGCGCCCGCCACACCCGGGCCAGACAGCGGCCGAACTCGTCCATGTACGGCAGCAGCCGGTCCTTGGGGACCGGCCGCGCGGGGCCCGCCGGGACGTGGTGCACCTCGACGCCCTCGCGCAGCGTCACCCGGTCGGGCAGACCGGGCGCGTCGCGGCGGGTGTGCACGGTGACGCGGTGGCCGCGGTCGGCGAGCGCCCCGGCCAGGGCGGCGACGTGGACGTTCTGCCCGCCGGCGTCCACCCCGCCGAGGGTGGCGAGCGGGCTCGCGTGCTCCGAGACCAGGGCGATGGACAGCACGCCCGGGGGGAGCGGGCCGGAAGCGGGGGTCATGGGCGCACCTCCGTGATCGGTCGCGGCACGGGCCGCGGCGGGATGTTCATACGCGCACCGGCCCACCGTCACGGCCGGGCGCGGGCCGCCCCCGCCGCGGTCGTCCGGCGGCCCGGACGGGCACACCGGTCGCACCGCGGACGGACCGGGCGGCTTCGCCCTCCGCGGCCCTGCGGCCGCGGTGCGGACGCCCGCCGGGGTGGAGGCCGTGCGCCCCGCCCGCCGGGACGCGGCCCCGGCGGGGCCGGCGGGTCATGAGGGGAGCCGTTCGCCGGCCGACGGGGAGTGCGCGGGCGCGGGGGCCTTGGCCCGGTGCGGGTGGGGTGGTGCCGTGCGGTGCAGGACGTGGCCGCGCAGCCAGTGCCAGGCCGCGGCGGGCGGGACGAGCACGCTGGTGAGGGCCATGGTCACGACCTCCTCGCGGGTGCGCGGACCCGGCAGGATCCGGGCCAGGGCGAACTCGGCGGTTCCCGCCAGCCACCCGGCGGCGCACACCACCGCCGTGCGCGGCCGGCCGGACAGCACGCCGGCCGCGGCCGCCAGGCCCGCCGCGGTCAGCGCCAGATGCGCGGGCAGACGGCCCCGGGGCGCCTGTGCCCGCTGCCACCAGCCGCGCCCGTGCAGCCGGGTCATCAGCACGTCGTCGGCGTTGCCCGCCTGGAGCCGTACGGAGATCCAGCGCCCGGCGGGCCGCACCGGATGCGTGGTGACGCGGCGGCCCCCGGACAGCGTCCAGCCGGCGTCGAGCACCCGCAGCGCCAGGTCCGCGTCCTCCCGGAAGGCCCTGCGGAACCGTTCGTCGAAACCGCCGACGGCCTCCAGCGCCCGGCGGCGGTAGGCCATGTCGGCGGTGATCCAGCGGGCCCGGGCGAGTCCGGCGGTGCCCCGCTCCCAGTCGGTGGGCGGCCGGTCCGGCGGCAGGGGCACCTCGATCCGGGCGGTGATCCCGGCGGTCGCGACGCTCGCCCCGGCGAGGTCGAGCGCGAGGTCGTCGGCCCAGGTGGGGCCGGGCACCACGTCGTCGTCGAGGAAGACGATCCACGGCGCGTCCCCGGCGGCCCGCCACCCGGTGTTGCGGGCGGCGGCCGGACCCCGCGCCCCGCCGGGCACGACGAGGGTGCGCGAGCGCAGCGACGGCGGAACGGCGGCGGTCAGCGGCGCGCCGGCCGGGTCCGGACGGTCGTCGACCACCACGACCCGTACCGGACCGGGCCCCTCCGCCTCGGCCAGTGCCCGCAGACACCGCTCGAGGCCGGGCCGGCCGAGCGTCGGCACCACCACCGCGTACTCCCCGTCCGGGGCGGCCGGCCCGGTCACCGGGGGCCCTCGCCGTCGTCGCCGGAGCGGAACAGGCCGCCGCGCCGGATCGCGTACGGGCCGATGGCCAGGAGGTCGACGGGGGAGGAGCCGAAGCACTCCAGGGCGTCGCGCGGGTCGTCCACCATCGGCCGGCCCGCCGTGTTGAGGCTGGTGTTGACGACCACGGGCAGCCCGGTCAGCCGCTCGAACTCGCCCAGCATCCGCGCCACCAGGGGTTCGCGCGCCGGATCGACCGTCTGGATGCGGGCGGTGCCGTCGACGTGCACCACGGCCGGGATGCGGTCCCGCCAGGCGGGCGCCACGCCGTGCACGAACAGCATGTACGGACTGGGCAGCGGCCCGTCGAAGATCCCGGCGGCCCGCTCGGCGAGCACCATCGGTGCGACCGGCCGGAACTGCTCGCGCCCCTTGACGTCGTTGAGCCGTTCCAGATTGCCCGCGTGCCCGGGGTGGGCCAGCAGCGAGCGGTGCCCGAGCGCCCGGGGCCCGTACTCCCCGCGCCCCTGGAACCAGGCGACGATGCCGTTGTCCGCCAGCGTCCGGGCGACGGTGGCGGCGATGTCCGCCGGCCGCTCGAACGGTACGGCGGCCGTCTTCAGCCACGCTCCCAGCTCCGCGTCGGACCAGTCCCGGCCGAGATCGGCGCCGGTCATGGGCTCGGGCTCGTCACCGGCGCCGGCGGAGAGCAGCAGGGCGCCGCCGAGCGCGGTCCCCGCGTCCCCGGCCGCGGGCTGCACCCACACCCGGGAGAACGGACCCTCGCGGGCGACCCGGGAGTTGGCGACGCAGTTCAGGGCGACGCCCCCGGCGAGGGTGAGCACGGACGCGTGGGTACGGCCGTGCAGCCAGCGCACCAGGTCCAGCAGGGTCTCCTCCAGGACCGCCTGCGCGCTCGCGGCGACATCGGCGTGGTCCCGGGTCCACGGTTCGTCCGGGCCGCGCGGCGCGCACAGCTCGTGCCAGGGCACGCCGGTGGCGTGGAAGCCGCCGTCGCCGGTCGGATACACGTACCGGCGCAGTGCGGGCAGCATGCGCGGGGTGCCGTGGGAGGCGAGGGCCATCACCTTGAACTCGTCACAGGAGCGCAGGAAACCGAGGTGCTCGGTGAGTTCCTCGTAGACCAGGCCGAGCGAGTGGGGGAGGTCCTGCGCGCGCAGCGGCTCGAGCCGGCCGCGCACCCGGCGGGCGGCGAGGTGCGAGGCGCGTTCGCCGCGGCCGTCCAGCACGAGGACGCAGCAGTCCCCGGCGTCCGGTGCGGCGAAGGCGCCGGAGGCGGCGTGCGCCATGTGGTGCGGTACGAAGCGGACGATGCCGGGGTCGAGTCCGGGCAGCGCGGTCCGCAGGAAGCCGGGGGCCTCCCGCGCGTAGGTGAGCCGCAGGTGGTCCCACGGGTCGTCCAGGCCCATCGCGTCGGCGGGGCGGGCCAGCGCCGGGTCGAAGGAGTAGGCGACCGCGTCGAGGTCCTCCGGGCGCAGCCCGGCCCGCTTCAGACACCAGGCGGCGGCCTGCTCGGGCAGCTCCCAGGCGGAGAACGGCAGCGGGCGCTTGCCGTGCTTGCGCCGGGAGAACCTCTCCTCCTCCGCGGCGGCGACGGTCCGCCCGTCGATCACCAGGGCGGCCGCGGGGTCGTGGAAGAGGGCGTTGATACCGAGGATGCGCATGGGCGGACGGGCCTTTCGCGGATCGGGCGGCGGGGTGGGGCCGCGGTGTCCCGGGCCGGCGGGACGGCAGCGCTCAGCGGCGTGCTTCGGCGCGGAACCAGTCGATCGTGCGGCGCAGTCCTTCCTCGGCGCCGACCAGGGGCTCCCAGCCGAGCTTGTCGCGGGCCAGCGTGATGTCCGGACAGCGCACGGCCGGGTCGTCCACCGGGCGTTCGATGTAGCGGATCTCCGAACGGGAACCGGCGAGCGCGACGACGAGACGGGCCAGGGCGAGCATGGTGATCTCGCCGGGGTTGCCGATGTTGACGGGGCCGCGCATGCCGTGGCCGGCCGCCGCGAGGACGCCGGCCACCGTGTCGTCGACGTAGCACAGCGAGCGGGTCTGCAGGCCGTCGCCGGTCACGGTGAGGGGCTCGCCTGCCAGGGCCTGCCGGACGAAGGTCGGTACGGCGCGGCCGTCGTGGCCGCGCATCCGCGGGCCGTAGGTGTTGAACAGCCGCACGATGCAGGTGTCCGTGCCGTGGGTCTCCGCGTGGGCGGTGGTCAGCGCCTCGGCGAAGCGCTTGGCCTCGTCGTAGACGCTGCGCGGGCCGACCGGGTTGACGTGGCCCCAGTACCGCTCGTCCTGCGGATTCTGCTGGGGGTCGCCGTAGACCTCCGAGGTGGAGGCGAGAACGAAGCGGGCCTCGGCGTCATGGGCGAGTCCCAGGGCGTTGCGGGTGCCGAGACTGCCCGTCTCCATGGTGTGCAGCGGCAGCCGCAGATAGTCCGCCGGGGAGGCGGGGGAGGCGAAGTGCAGCACCAGGTCGGGCGGCCGGGCGACCGGCAGCTCCCGTGCCACGTTGGCCCGTACGAGTGTGAACCCGGGCCGTTCGAGCAGCGGGGCGATGTTCTCCGGCCGGCCGGTGCTGAGGTCGTCCACGCATGTGACGGCGGCGCCCGCGTCGAGCAGGGCGGCACACAGGTGGGAGCCGACGAATCCCGCGCCGCCGGTGACGACGGCGTGCTCCCACTTCCGCGATATGACGGTGCTCATGCCGCTCAGCCTGGACCCCGAACCCGCTCACGGCACGGCCGCCTACTGCATTCCGGTGAACGACCCGGCGTGACCACACGGTCGTCCGCCGCGGGCACGCGCCCTGCTCCCGGGCATCCGCCCTGCTCCCGGGCATCCGCCCTGCTCCCGGGTATCCGCCCTGCTCCCGCGGGCAGTCGTGCCTCCCCCAGTGCCTTGAAGGCCTGGGAGGTGCCCCCAGGGCGGCACGGGTGGGCGCGAGGGCACCCCGTAAGTGCCGGGCTGCGCAACCCACCCCCGGCCCACACCGAGGCGGGGCACCCAGCAAGGCGCCGGAGCCGCACACCCCCGCGCCGGCGCACACCCCCCGCGAACAACCGGCCCCGGCGAAAAGCCGTCGGATCACCTCACGAACGTGAGATCCGGATCAAGCCGGCCGAGCAGCGCCGACCGGTGCAGCGCCGCCACCGGAGCCACCAGATCCGGATGCCGTAACAACGCCGCCGCCCCACGCTCCGCCTCACCGGGCGAGACCAGCCGGCGGAACTCGACGCCCCCGTCCCCGTCCAGCGGGTCCAACGCGCCCACCGCGACAGCCGCCAGCCCCGCATCGGCCAGCAGGCACACCGCCCAACTCGCCACGACCTCGTCGACCCACGTGCGCCAGGCCTCCCCCTCACCCCCTCCGCCCCCGTCACCCGCGTCCGCCCCGGTCACCCGGTCGAGCCGTCCCGAACCCCCCGGCCCCGTCAGCCCGACCAGGGCGACGTCCATCTCCGTCGGATACCGCAGCCGCGCGGCGACGGTCACCGCCTGCCGCGCCTGCACCTCGCACAGGGCGGCCGCCAGCGCCCCGCCGGATGAGGGGAAGGAACGGGTCAGCCACTGCGCGGTCGCCGCGATGACCGGGGAGAGATCTGTGTGCACTGCCGGGCCGTCCGAGCTGCCGGGGGTGGGAGAACCGGACGGAACGCCAGCCGCCGCCCCGCCCGTCCGGATATGACCCCGGCCTCCTCCGGCACGTGGCCTCGGCCACATCCGAACGGGTGGCCCCGCACCCGCCCGGAGTGTCCCGCCACCCCCCGGGGCACCCGGCGGCCATGGACGTACTCAGCCGCCCCCTGATCGACCGCACCCTGCCGCTGCTGGCCGAGGGCTACGCCTGGCTGCCCAACCGGATGCGCGACACCCCCGGCCCCGTGGTCCGCACCCGGATCCTGGGCCGGCCCGCACTCGCCCTGCGCGGCCCCGAAGCGGTGCGCTTCTTCTACGACGAACGGAACGTGCACCGGCACCGCGCCATCCCCGAACCCGTACTCGCCACCCTGTTCGGCCACGAGGCGGTGCACACCCTCGACGGCGCCGCCCACCGTGCCCGCAAGTCCCTGTTCCTGCCACTGCTCGAGCCCGGCCGGATCGCCGGCCTCGTCGGCCACGTGACCGCCGCCTGGGACGAGGCCGTACCCGCGTGGGGCCGGCGCGGCTCGGTCGTGCTGTTCGACGAGGCGGGCACGGTGCTCGCCACCGGTGTCCACCGGTGGGCCGGAATACCCCTGGACGACGCCGACGCCGAGGCGACGGCCCGCGACATGATCGCCATGGTCGACGGCTTCGCCACCGCCGGGCCGCGCCACCTGCGGGCCCGGCGCGCCCGCGCCCGGCAGGAGGACCGGCTGGGCCGGCTGGTGCGGGACGTACGGTCCGGCACGGTCACCGCCCCGGCGGACTCGGTCCTCGACCTGGTGTGCCGGCACCGCGACGCGGACGGCGAGCCGCTCGACGAGAAGACGGCCGCGGTGGAACTGCTCAACGTCGTCCGCCCGACGACCGCCGTCGCCTGGTTCGTCGCCTTCGTCGCGCACGCCCTGCACAAGTGGCCCGAGCACCGCGCGCCCCTCGCGGACGGGGACGCCCCGTTCGCCGCCGCGTTCGCCCACGAGGTGCGCCGCTTCTACCCGTTCGTGCCGTTCCTCGGCGGTCTGGCCGCCCGGGACCTGTACTGGCGGGGCGAGTGGGTGCCGGCCGGGGGACTGGTGGTGCTCGACGTGTACGGCCAGAACCACGACGAGTCGCTGTGGGGCGATCCGTACGCCTTCCGCCCGCGGCGTTTCCTCGAACGGCCCGTGGAGCGCGACGAACTGATCCCGCAGGGCGGCGGCGACCCGGCCACCGGCCACCGCTGTCCCGGCGAGGGCATCACCGTCGGAGTGCTGGAGGCGCTCGCGGTGCGGCTCGCCCGGATGGAGTACACGGTGCCGGAGCAGAATCTCACGATCCCGCTGCACCGGGTCCCGACCCGCCCGCACAGCGGCGTGCTCCTGTCCGGCGTACGCCCGCCCGCCGTCCCCTCGTGATGCCGTACTCCTTCGGCCCGTTGAAGAAGTGACGCATGGAGGCCTGGTGGTGGAAGTCCCGGCGCCGGTCTCCGCCTCGGGCGGGACGTCCGCCCCGGTGTCCACGGCGACTGCCCTGCGGTCGTGCCGTCACAGCCGCTGCCACAGCGCCGGAGTGCCGGCGGGCGCCCACGCGCCCTGCGCCTGGTGGGTCTGCAGGCACTGGTAGCGCACACCGTCACGGGTCACCGTGGTGCCCGCCTCGTAGACCCGGCCCGCGGTCCACGTCTCGCCGCCGTCGTCCTGCCCGCCCGGCGTGGTCTGCGCGGCGGCGGCGGTGGTCAGGGTGAGGCCGAAGTCGCCGAGGATCGGGTTGACCGGCTGGTAGAACGTCGTACCCCCGCCGGTGCAGTCACCGGACCCGCCGGAGGTGACCCCCTGCGCCTGCGCGCCCGCCACGAACGGCCCTCCGGAGTCGCCCGGTTCGGCGCACACCGTCGTCCGGGTCAGTCCGTCGACCCTGCCCTCGGGGTAGCTGACGCTGGTGTCGTGCTGCTCGATGGTGCCGCAGTGCCATCCGGTGGTCGAGCCGGAACGGCACACCGACGCCCCGACGAGCGCCTGCGCCGAGCCGGTGACCTGCACCTCCTGGCCCTCCTGCGCCTTGACGTCGGGCGTGGGCGTCCACTGGTCGTCAGTGGCCACCCACGCCATGTCCTTGCCGGGGAAGACGGAGGCCTGGAAGATGCCCTGCGCGGTGCGGTCGTACCCGGTCGTGGTCGCGCCGGCCCTGCCGCAGTGGCCGGCGGTGGCGAAGCCCGCCTGCTCGCCCCTGGTGACGGAGAAACCGACGGAGCACCGCGCGGAGTCGTCGATGTAGAAGGCGTCGCCGCCGGTGATGTCCTGCAGCAGGCGCGGCCGGACCGTCGTCAGCCGGATGCCGACGTCCTCGCCCTCGAGCCCCGCGGCCTCGACGAAGGCGTTGCCGGCCTCCTGACTGGTCGCCTGCACCACGACCCGGTTCTCCGGTATGTCGACGTACCAGACGGGCGTGTCGAGGGTTCTGGCCCGCTCGGCCGCCGCGTCCAGCTTCGCCTTGGCCGCCTCCAGTCCGGCCAGCGTCCGCCGCACCACCTTGGCGGTGGCGCCCTCGGCCTCGATGGCCGGCGCGTCCTCGGCGTCGGTGGTCGCGACCGTGAGCTCGTCGGACGTCCTGCCGCGCACCCAGGCACCGGCGAACCGGTCGCCGAGCGCGTTGCGCAGCCGGCCCGCCCGGGTGCCCGCCTCCGCCTCGTTGACCAGCCGTTCGGAGGCCTGCGCCGAGTCCAGCCGCAGATCGCGCTGGAGCGCTATGAGCAGGTGGGGCGACGGCCGGTCGGCGCCGAGGGTCTGGGCGGCGCCGGGCGCCGGCCCCGCCGCGGGCGTGGGGTCGGCCGCCGCGGTGTGGGGGAGTCCGGCGAGGACGAGGGCGCCGAGCACGGTGAACGCCGACCGGCGCGCGGCCCGGGCGTGTCTGAGGACCATGCGGTACGTCTCCTTCGTTGGGAGGGGCTGCCGAGGAGACTTAGGCCTTGCCCGTGGTGTCCGACGCGATGTCAGGACACGCCGGGATTAACGCGTTCGGGAAGCGCGCGGACGCCAGGTGCAGTACGTGCGTACGACTCCGGGCACCCGGACGGGTCGGACCCGGCGTCAGACCGGGCGATCCCGCCTCGGTGAGGAAGGAGGCGACCGTGCCCCCGGGCGCGCGCGTGGTGACGCGGACGACGGGACGCGGAGCCCGAATGCCGGGCGGACGGAACGCGCACGGCGCGCACCCCGTGCGGGGCGTTCACACGGGAGGCCGTACGCGGCCCCGGACCGGGACGGGGAAAAGCGCCGCCGGCACGGCCGGCGGCGCTGGGGCGGTGGGCGGGCTCAGGCGGTCGCCGCCCCCGTGCCGGCGCCCACGCGGTCGCGGACCGGCAGGTGGTAGACGTGGAAGGCGCGGCCGATGACCGGCTGGGCGACGTTGCGCACCTTCACGCCTCCCGTCGTCATGCCGTGCTCGCTGCCGGCGTGCGCGTGCCCGTGCACGGCGAGGTCGGCGCCGGCCGTGTCGATCGCCTCGGCCAGCAGGTAGCTCCCCAGGAACGGATAGATCTCCAGCGGCTCCCCGGCCAGGGTCTCCGGCACGGGGGAGTAGTGGGTGAGGGCGATCCGGACGTCGCAGCCCTCCTCGCCGAGCTTCTCCAGCGAGGCCCGCAGGCCGTCGGCGCACCGGCGGGACAGGCGCACGAACTCCTTCATCACCGGCTCGCCGAACTCCCCGGCGCTCGCCCCGACGAACCCGCCGCCGAACCCCTTGGTGCCGGCCACCCCGACGCGCACGCCCCCGACCCGCACGACCGCCGACTCCCCCTCCAGGACGTGGGCACCGGCGTCCCGCAGGACGGCCGTGACCTCGTCCTGCCGGTCGTCGTGGTGGTCGTGGTTGCCGAGCACGGCGACCACGGGGACGCCCAGGCCCCGGATCTCGTCGGCCACCACGCGGGCCTCCTCGACGGTGCCGTGCCGGGTGAGGTCCCCGGCCAGCAGCAGGAGGTCGGCGCACTCGGGCAGGGTGTCGAACGCGGGGCGGAGCGTGCCCCGGGTGTCGGGTCCCATGTGGATGTCGCCGACGGCGGCGATCCGGATCATGACAGTTCCTCCGCGTGATCGGGCGACGCGGTCTCGCTGACCACGATGTCGCAGTGCACCTCGAGTCCGGTGAGCTCCTCGCGCACCGTGGACAGGACGTCCTCGCGGCAGCGGGCCGAGGGGACGGTCCCGGTGACCAGTACGGCCCCGCCGCGTACCTCGGCCCGCACCCCGAGTTCGCCGAGCTCGCCCTGGGCGAGACGGTCCTGGAGGTGGGCGATGCGGTACTCCGGGCTCGCCGCCGCCGGTGCGCCGCCCGCCGGTCCGGCGTCGTGGGTGTTCATGGGCGTTCCTTCCGCGGACGGTCAGATGACGTTCAGGCGTTCCAGGAGGAAGAAGAAGGCGGCGGGCATGGGCTCGTCCCCGCAGTCGCGCCGCACCCGCTCCCAGTCGACCTTCTCGCGCAGCGCGCGGGCGATGGGCAGGACGGCCCCGAAGTCGCAGTGGTGCTCCGAGAAGGCGGCCAGCAGACCGGTCAGCAGATCGGTGGGGGCCAGGACCGGCATCCGCACCGACTCCACCGGGAGCTCCTGCGCCCGCCGGAGCATCTCGGTGGAGACGGGCCGGTGCGCCAGCTCGAAGATGAGGTCCACGTCCTGGCCGAAGCAGGTGGCCTTGATCAGCCAGTCCTCGGGCGGGGTGTACACCGTCAGCCCGGCGTCGCGGAGCGTCGCCGCCACCGACTCGGCGTCCTCGGGCCGGACGCAGAAGTCGACGTCGTGCTGGAGGTTCCCGCTGCCGCCGTGGGCGTGGACGGCGACGCTGCCGGCCAGCGCGAACAGGTGCCCGCCCCGCTTGAGCACCGCGCCGACCCGCTTGGCCGCCTCCAGGATCGCCTGGTTGCGGTCGCGGGGGAGCTCCGGGTCGTCCTCCCGGGCCCGTGCGCCGCTCCGCACGGCGTGCGCCGGCACCGGTCCCGGGACGTCCGTGGCCAGACGGAGTTCCCGGGTCCCCGGGGGCCGGGCGAGCGTGGCGTCCTCGCCGTTCTCCGTCATGACCACTCCCTTCACCGACCGGACGGTCCGCGCGACCGCCGTGTGCCTGCACCTAGTACCCGGCGCGCCCGTTCCGACACGGCTGCGGGCGAAAGGCGGCGCGCGGACCGGGGCGCCGTGCGGCGCCCTCGCCGTCACGGGCGTACAAGAAAGGCGATTAGGTTGATTACAGCTGAATATGGGGTGAAAGTCAGGGAAGGTGATGAGTGCCCGTGAGGGACTCGCTCGTGGAGGTCGACATGGAGCAGGACACGTCCCGTCCTTCTGATCTTCCGCAGCCCCTGCGGGCCGTCGCCTCGGGCCTGCGGCACCTGCCGGGCGCGGAGCGGGTGGGGAGGGTGGCCGGCGGCACCCTGGACGCGATCGGCGCGGTGTCGCCGCGCGGACGCCGGATGGCCGTCTACGCCGGAGCCGGGGTGCTCGGCGTGGCCGGCGTCGTCGAGTGGCCGGTGGCGCTGACCGGCGCGGCCGTCGCCTGGCTCACCCAGCCGCGCCCCGCACGGCCGGACGGCGAGCCGGGCGCGGAGTCACCGGACGGCGGCACACCGGCCGGCGCGGACGAGCGGCACGGGACACCGGCCGCGGCCGGCGCGCCCGGCGACCTGCCGGCCACGGGCCCCGGCGACCGGCTCACCCCCTCCCGCCACCGCGACGGCCGGGCGGAACACCCCGTGCACGAACAGCCCGCCAAGGTCGGTGACACCGCCACCGCCTCGGCCCTCAAACAGGTCGCCGAGGCCACCCAGCACCACGACGCCCCCCACCCGGACCCGGACGCCGCGCCCGGACAGCCCCACGACGCCCGGCACACCGGCTGAGTCACGACCCACGGGACCCCGCAGATGCTCACACGCTTCGACGCCGCCCCCCTCGCCGGGGCCGTGGCGGGTGCCGCCGCGGGCGCCGCCCGCAACGCCGCACAGGGCATGACGTCCGTCCACGACACGACGCGCCGCCTCGGCCACGTCGTCCGCAACGCCCTCGGCGGCGGACGGCACTGGCGGGCCGGACACCGCGTCCACCTGGCCCTGCGGCACCCGGACGGCGCCGTCGCCCCGCTCGCCCGCAAGGTCGCCGCCGAACTGCTCGACCACCCCGACGTGCTGACGGCGTACTGGGACGAGGGGCTGTCCCGGCTCGTGGTGACCGCCGTGACGGACGCGGCCGGCGACCGGGTGACCGAGCGGGCCGTCGCGCTCGCCGCCCGCCTCGGACTGACCGAGGACGCCGGCCCCGAGGACGAGGGCGGGACGGCCCACCCCGGCGACCCCCGCGAGGTACGGGTCGCCGCCACCGCGCTGCTGCTGGACGCCGCCGGCGCGGCCGGCGCCCTGGCGGGCCGGTCGCTGCGCCTGCCGCCGAGCCCCAAGGCGGTCACCGCCGCCGTCACCCTGCTGCGCGAGAACCCCCGCTTCCGCGCCCTGCTGCGGCAGCGGCTGGGCCGCAGCGACATGGAACTCCTCCTCGCCGCCGCCAACGCCGCCGCGCACGGCGTCGGACAGTCCCCCGTGGCCCTGCTGCTCGACGGACTGCTGCGCGCCGGCCAGCTGACCGAGGCGGCCGCCCGGGCCGCCGCCTTCGAGACCCTGCACGACGACGTCTGCCTCGAACGGCGCACCAGCATCCCCTGCCCCACCGGTACCCGCCCGCCCCTGCGGGTGACGCCCGCCCAGGCGTACGCGGCCCACGCCGGCACCGGCAGCGTCGCGGGCGCCGTCGCCACCCTCCTCGTCACCCACGACACCGGGGAGGCGGCCGAAGCCGTCCTCGCCGGGTCCCCTAAGGCGGCGCGCTACGGCCCCGCCGCCTTCGACGCGGTCCTCGGCACCCACCTCGCCCGGTCCGGCGTCCTGGTCCGCGGCGCCGACCGGCTGCGGCAGCTGGAGATCGCCGACTCCCTGGTCCTGCACGCCGACGTCCTGCGCGGCCGGGCGGGTCCCGCCGGCGGCGCGCCCGCGGTGTTCGAGGACCCCGTCGACCCCTTCGCCGAAGCGGTCCTCGACGCGGCCCGCCGGGCCGGGCTGCACGTCGTGGTCACCGGCGGCTCCGACCTGAAGGACATCACCCGCCTCGCCGACGAGGTCGCCCCCGTCGATCTGCCGTTCGGCGACGTCGTCCGGGCGCTGCAGAACGACGGGCACATCGTGGTGAGCGTCGCCCGCGTGGTCGCGCACGGTGACGACGTGGCGGACGGACTGCCCGCCGGCGACGTGGCGATCGCCCTCACGGACGCGCGCTCGGCGCTCGCCTGGGGCGCCGACGCGCTCGCCCCGAACGGACTGGCCGACGTCTGGCGCCTGCTGACGGCCGTCCCGGCGGCCCGCCGGGTCGGCCGCCGCTCGCAGACCCTGGCCCGGGCCGGCGCCGCCCTGTCCGGGCTGATGGTGGCCCGCGGCGGCACGCCCGGCGGCCGGCTGTGGCAGCGGCTCACCCGGCACGCCCCGGTGAACATCGCGGCGACCGGGGCCCTGCTCACCGGCTGGACGGAAGGCCTGCGCGTGGCCCGCGCCACGCCGCCCGAGCCCCGGCTGCACGTGCCCTGGCACGCCCTGGAACCGCACGAGGCGCGCGAGCTGCTGCGCGACACCCGCGCCGACGCCGAACCCGGCGGACTCGCCCTGTTCGCCGAACGTTCCCGGCAGCGGGCCGCGCGGCTCACCCGCACGCCCGCGGCCGCCCCTGCCCGCTGGACCTGGCAGGCGGCCGGCGCCGTCCGCCGCGAGCTCGACGACCCGCTCACCCCCGTCCTGGCCACCGGGGCGGTCGCCTCGGCGCTGCTCGGCTCGCTCGTCGACGCGCTGCTGGTCGTCGGGGCGATGGACATCAACGCGGTCGCGGGCGGCCTGCAGCGGCTGCGCGCCGAACGGGCGCTGGCCCGGCTCGCCGCCCACCAGCAGCCCAAGGCCCGCCGCCAGGTCACCCGCGACCGCACGGTCCTCGTCGACGCCGCCCGGCTGCGGCCGGGGGACCGGATCAGCCTCGGCGCCGGCGACGTCGTACCGGCGGACGCGCGGCTGCTGGAGGCGGACGGACTGGAGGTCGACGAGTCGTCGCTCACCGGCGAGTCGCTGCCCGTGGCCAAGGCCCTGGACCCGACCCCGGGCGCGCCGGTCGCCCAGCGGGCCTGCATGGTCTTCGAGGGCACCACCGTCGTGGCCGGCCGCGCCGACGCGCTCGTCGTGGACACCGGCGACCGCACCGAGGCGGGGCGCGCCGTCGCCCTGGCCGCCCGTACCCCGCCGCCCGCCGGGGTCCAGGCGCGCCTGCAGGAACTGACCCGCAAGGCCCTCCCGGTGACCCTCACCGGCGGCGCGCTGGTGACCGGCCTGTCCCTGCTGCGCGGCAGCCCGGTGCGGCGCGCCGTCAGCGGTGGTGTCGCCGTGGCCGTCGCCGCCGTCCCCGAAGGGCTGCCGCTGGTCGCGACCGTCGCCCAGATGGCCGCCGCCCGCCGGCTCTCCCGGCGGGGCGTGCTGGTCCGCACCCCGCGCACCCTGGAGGCGCTCGGCCGGGTCGACACCGTCTGCTTCGACAAGACCGGCACCCTCACCGAGAACCGGCTCCGCCTGGTCCGGGTGGCCACCGCCGACGGCGCCGTCCTCGCCCCGGACACCGAGGACGCCGTGGCGGTCGTACGGCTCGCCGCGCGGGCCTGCCCGCAGGAGGAGACCGGTGAGGGCCGCCGGATCGCCCACGCCACCGACGAGGCCGTCCTCGACGTCGCCCCGCCCGACACCGGCTGGACCGCCGACGGAGAGCTGGCCTTCGAGGCCAGCCGCGGCTACGCGGCGGCCGTCGGCCGGGACGGCGACGCCGGACTCCTCGTCGTCAAGGGCGCCCCCGAGACGGTGCTCCCCGCCTGCCGGGACCTTCCCGGGGAGGCGGAGAGCACCGCCCACGCCCTGGCGGGCCGGGGACTGCGCGTCCTCGCCGTCGCCCGGCGCCCCCGCCGGGAACCCGACCCGGACGCCGAACTCGAGGCCGGCCTCGCGGACCTGGAGTTCGCCGGACTGATCGCCCTCGCCGACGTGCCGCGCGACACCTCGCGGGAGCTGCTCACCGAACTGCGCCGGGCCGGCATCCTGCCCGTCATGCTCACCGGCGACCACCCGGAGACCGCCCGCGCCATCGCCCTGCAACTGGGCTGGCCCGAGGAGACGGAGGTGGTCACCGGGGACGACCTGGTCGCCATGGGCCGCTCGGACCGGGTGCGCGCGCTGCACGGCGCCGGAGTCGTCGCCCGGGTCGCCCCCGAGCAGAAACTGCACGTCGTGGAGGCCCTGCAACAGGCCGGCCGGGTGGTGGCGATGGCCGGCGACGGCGCCAACGACGCCGCCGCCATCCGTGCCGCCGACGTGGGCGTCGGCATCGAGGCCCGCGGCTCCGCCGCCGCCCGCAACGCCGCCGACCTGGTGCTCACCACCGGTGACCTGTCCGTCCTGGTGGACGCCGTCGGCGAGGGCCGCGCGCTGTGGCGCAGCGTCGCCGACGCGGTCAGCATCCTCATCGGCGGCAACGCGGGCGAGGTCGGCTTCAGCGTGCTGGGCACCCTGATCGCCGGGTCCTCACCGCTGTCGACCCGTCAGCTGCTCCTGGTCAACCTGCTCACCGACATGTTCCCCGCGATGGCGGTGGCGGTGACACCGAGCGACGACCCGTCGACGGCGGCGCACGCCGCGAGCGGTCCGATGGGCCTCGACGTCCTGGGCGCGCCCCTGCTGCGCTCCATCCGGCGCAGGGGCGTCACCACCTGCCTCGGCGCGGTCACCGCCTACCTGATCGGCCGGCTCACCCCCGGCACCGAACGCCGCTCCACCACGATGGCCCTGTGCGGGGTGGTCGGCGCCCAGCTGGCGCAGACCCTCTCCGGGCGCCGCCACAGCCCCCTGGTGTGGGTGACGGCCCTCGGCTCCGCGGCCGTGCTCGCCGCCCTGGTCCAGACGCCGGGCGTCAGCCACTTCTTCGGCTGCGCCCCGCTCGGCCCCGTCGCCTGGGCGGGCGTCGCCCTGGCCATCACCCTGTCGGTGCTCGCCCCGCGCCTGGAACGCCTCGAAGCGGTGCGGCGCCTGTACGACGCCGCGTCCCGCCTCCTCCTGCGTCTCGGCGCCCTCGCCGGCCGGACCCGGCCCCTCCTGCGCGCGGGCGTCGTCCGCCCGGTGGCCTGACGGTCCGTCCCGCCCCGGCGGATTCGCCCCCGTGCCGTCAGAATGGAGGTGCGGGGCGGTCCCGGAAACCGACCGGGGCTCCGCCGACGCAGGCGGGCGCGGACGCGCCCGGTGCCGGGCCCGCCGCAGAGCGAGAAGGGCGAGGACAGGCATGAAGGGTTACGTCTTCCACGGTCCCGGGCAGTCCGCCTGGGAAGAGGTTCCCGACCCGGCCGTCAAGGAACCCGGCGACGCCATCGTGCGCGTCGACGCCGTCACCATCTGCGGCACGGACCTGCACATCCTCAAGGGCGACGTGCCCGAGGTCCGTCCGGGCACCGTCCTGGGCCACGAGGCGGTCGGCGAGATCGTCGAGACCGGCGGCGACGTCCGCACCCTGCGCCCCGGGGACCGGGTCCTGGTCTCCTGCATCTCCGCCTGCGGGCGCTGCGGCTACTGCCGCGAGGGCATGTACGGCCAGTGCCGGGGCGGCGGGGGCTGGATCCTCGGCCACCTCGTCGACGGCACCCAGGCCGAGTACGTACGCGTCCCCCACGCCGACCTGTCGGTGTACCCGCTGCCCGGCGCGGTGCACAACGAGGACGCCGTGCTGCTGGCCGACATCTTCCCCACCGCCTACGAGGTGGGCGTGCTGAACGGGCGGGTGCGCCCCGGCGACACGGTCGTCGTGGTCGGCGCCGGGCCCGTCGGGCTCGCCGCGATCGCCACCGCCCGGCTGTTCGGTCCCGAACGCATCGTCGCCGTGGACGTGGCCGCCTCCCGGCTGCAGGCCGCGAAGGAGTTCGGGGCCGAGGCCGTCGCCGACGCGGGCGAGGGCCCCGAGCAGCTGATCGCGGACCTCACCGGCGGGCTCGGCGCGGACGTGGTCATCGAGGCGGTGGGCGTCCCCGAGACCTTCGAGCTGTGCGCCCGCGTGGTGCGGCCCGGCGGACACCTGGCCAACGTGGGCGTGCACGGCGCCCCCGCGACGCTGCACCTCGAGGACCTCTGGATCAAGAACGTCACCATCACCACCGGACTCGTCGACACCCACTCCACCCCCACCCTGCTGCGGATGGCGGCCGCCGGCCGGCTGCCCACGCGGCAGATGGTCACCCACACGTTCCCGCTCGACCACATGCAGGAGGCCTACGACGTCTTCGGCAACGCCGCCGAGACCGGGGCGCTCAAGGTCGTCCTCGGCGTTCCGCAGCACGAGGTGGTGCCCGTTCCCCCGGCGGTCTGACGGGGCACCGGCGGACCGGGCCGTTCGGCCCATGCGGGCGCGGGGCGGCCGGGTCCACCCTGGAGTGAGGTGCCGTCCGCTACCCGCGCGAGGAGGTGACCTCCGATGGCGAGGACGCAGGGTGCGAGGCCCCGGAGGGTGCGGCTGTGGCGGTGGCGGAGGAACCCGCTGCGCCGCCGCAGCGATCTGGCCGAGGCCTGGCTGGTGCTCGCCACGCTCGTCCTCGCCCTGCTGCTCGGGGCGTTCTCCGGTCTGACGGCGGCCGGAGCCGTGGACGGGTCGCTCGCCGAGCGCCGGGAGCGGGCCACTCCCGTCCCCGCCGTACTGGCCGAGGACGCCGCCGGGCTCTCCGCGCCGGTGACGCAGGACGGGGACGGCGGCGTATGGGCCGAGGTGCGGTGGACCACCCCCGACGGAACCGTCCGCACGGGCCGGGCGGAGGTCGACCCGGGGAGCCCGGCGGGCGCCCGGGTCACCGTGTGGACGGACCCCGCGGGCCGGCTGGTCCCCGCACCGCCCGCCGGCGCGGAAGCCCGGTTCCAGACCGTCATGGCCGGTGTCACGGTCGCCGTCGCCGCCGGAGGACTGGTCCTGCTCGGCGGCCGGCTCGTCCAGGCCCGGCTGCAGCTGCGGCGCCTGGCCGAGTGGGAGACCGAGTGGCGCCGGGTCGAGCCGGCGTGGCGCAGGCGCATGACGGGCTGAGGCGAGGAGGGACGGCGACCAGGTCTTCCAGGCCCTCACCGATCTGCTGAATTGCAAAATTTAGCAATTGGCTACATGCTTTTCTTGTCATACAGTCGCAGCCGAAGTCGAGGGCCCGTGTCCGTACCGCTGCCGCAGGCCGGAGTCCGGTCCCGGATCACCTCGCTGCTGCCGGCCCGCGCCGATGCGGACCGGATGCGGCGCCATCCCCGCCGGGACCTGCTCGCCGGTCTGACCGTCGCGGTCGTCGCGCTGCCGCTCGCCCTCGGTTTCGGTGTCTCCTCCGGGCTCGGCGCCGAGGCGGGGCTGGCCACCGCCGTGGTCGCCGGGGCCCTGGCGGCCGTGTTCGGCGGCTCCGACCTCCAGGTCTCCGGGCCGACCGGGGCGATGACCGTGGTCCTGGTGCCCATCGTCGCCGACCACGGACCCGCGGGTGTGCTCACCGTGGGTCTGATGGCGGGCGTGATCCTGGTCGCGCTCGCGCTGCTGCGGGCCGGGGGGAGCATGCGGTACGTGCCCGCGCCGGTGGTGGAGGGCTTCACGCTCGGCATCGCGTGCGTGATCGGGCTGCAGCAGATCCCGAACGCCCTCGGCGTGCCGGCGCCCGAGGGGGAGCGGGTCCTGGTGGTGGCCTGGCGGGCCTGCCGGGAGTTCGCCCGCGCCCCCGACTGGACGGCCCTGGCGCTGGCGCTCGCGGTGGCGGGCGCGATGCTGCTCGGGGCGCGCTGGAAACCGGCCGTCCCCTTCTCCGTCCTGGCGGTGGTCGCGGCCACCGTCGTGGTCCGGGCGGCCGGCCTGGACGGGGTGCCTCTGATCGGCGGCCTGCCCCCGGGCCTGCCCGCCCCCTCCCTCTCCTTCGTGGACCCGGGCGCCCTGGGCGGCCTGCTCGCGCCCGCCCTGGCGGTGGCGGCCCTGGCGGCCCTGGAGTCGCTGCTGTCCGCCTCCGTCGCCGACGGCATGACCGTCGGACAGCGGCACGACCCCGACCGCGAACTGTTCGGCCAGGGCCTCGCCAACATCGCCGCCCCGCTGTTCGGCGGCGTCCCGGCGACCGGCGCCATCGCCCGCACCGCCGTCAACGTCCGTACCGGCGCCACCTCCCGGCTGGCCGCGCTCACGCACGCCGCCGTCCTCGCCGTGATCGTCTTCGCGGCCGCCCCGCTGGTGTCGCGGATCCCGCTCGCCGCCCTCGCCGGCGTGCTGCTGGCGACCGCGGTGCGCATGGTCGAGGTCGGCTCGCTGCGCGCGATGGCCCGTGCCACCCGCTCCGACGCGCTGATCCTCGTCCTGACCGCCGTCGCCACGCTCGTGCTCGACCTCGTCCAGGCGGTGGTCATCGGTCTGGCCGTCGCCGGCGTGCTCGCGCTGCGCGCCGTCGCCCGGCAGGCCCGGCTCGCCCCGCTGCCGCTCGACCGGGGCGACCACACGGACGAGGAGCACGAGCTGCTGGCCGGGCACATCGTCGCCTACCGCCTCGACGGCCCGCTGTTCTTCGCCGCCGCCCACCGCTTCCTGCTGGAGCTGACCGAACTCGCCGACGTACGCGTGGTCGTCCTGCGGATGTCCCACGTGAGCGTCGTCGACGCCACCGGGGCCCTGGTCCTCAAGGACGCGGTGACGAAACTGGGCCGGCGCGGCATCGTCGTCATGGCGTCCGGTGTCCGCCCGGAGCACCGCCGGGCCCTCGCCTCGGTGGGAGTCCTGGAACTGCTGCGGCACGAGGGCCGGGAGTACGCCACGACCCCCGAGGCGATCCGCGCCGCCCGCGACCACCTGGAACGCGCCGGCGCCCTGCGGACGGCGGGGCCCGTGGCCGCGGTGCCCGCGCCCACCCGGGAGGCGCCGTGACGGCCTCCGTGCCGAACACCCTGCCGCACCGCCATGTGCTCACCGTGCCCACCGGGCCCGGAGCCGTGCGCCTCGCCCGCGAAACGGCCGAGCGGGCCCTGGCGGAGTGGGGCATCGGCGAGCGCCACCCCGCGGTGGGCCCGGCGCTGCTGATCCTGGGCGAACTGGTGGCCAACAGCGTCCGGCACGCGGCCGAGGCCTCCCCGCAGACGACGGTGGTCTACGCGGCGGGTCCCGGGTGCCTGGTGCTCGCCGTGCACGACCGCCACCCCTACCTGCCGCGGCTGTCCGGGCCGGACGGCGCCGGACCGGGCGGGCTGGCCACGGTCGTCGAACTGACCCGCGGCCTGGGCGGCACCGCCGTGGTCCGGGGCGACGCCGACGGCCGGGGGAAGAGCGTCTGGATCACGCTCCCCCTGTGAGCCCGCCGGGTCCGGCCGCCGGACGGCGGGGATGTACCGAGTTGCTAATGTCGGAAAGCGTCGAGGCGGACGCCGACGAACAGATGAGGCGATGGACCGAGGACCGGCCGTGCGGGCCGTGCTGCCGCGCCGGAAAGGGGACGGCACGATGACCACGCCGCTGTACCAGCTGAAGGCCGAGTTCTTCAAGACGCTGGGCCACCCCGCCCGCATCCGCGTGCTGGAACTGCTCAGCGAGCGCGAGCACGCGGTCGCGGAGATGCTCCCCGAGGTGGGCATCGAGCCGGCGCACCTCTCGCAGCAGCTGGCGGTGCTGCGGCGGGCGAACCTGGTGGTCGGCCGCAAGGAGGGCTCGACCGTGTACTACTCGCTGACCAGCCCGCACGTGGCGGAGCTGCTGCGGGTGGCGCGCACCATCCTGTCCGGCGTGCTCGCGGGGCAGGCCGAACTGCTCGCCGACCTCCAGGCCGCGCAGGGCGAGCCGAAGCCCCTGCCGTAGACGGCCGTGGGGGGGGGGGGGGGGGCCGGGCCCCCCGGGGGGGGGGGGGGCGGGCGGGGGGCGGGGGGGGGGGGGGGGGGGGCCCCCCGCCCCCCCCCCCCCCCCGCCGCGCGGGGCCCCCCCCCCCCCGGGGGGCGGGGGGGGGGGGCCCCCCCGCCCCGCCGGCCACCACGGGGGCCGTCGTGCCGGACGGGGCCGGGGCGACGGGGGAGCGGGGGCGGAACCCGGACGGCACCGCCTTCGCGGCGGTCAGACCTCGCCGCGCCAGGCGCCCGTCTCCAGGCCGCGCCGCTCGATGAACTCCTTGAACCGCTTCAGGTCACCGCCGACCTGCCGCTTGACGAAGCCGAGCTTGTCACCCGCGCTCTCGGCCACGCCCTGCGGGTCGAAGTCCATCTGCAGCATCACCTTGGTGGTGGTGTCCCGCACCCGGTGGAAGGTGACGACACCGGCCTGCCTCGCCTCACCGCCGACCGTGGTCCAGGCGACGCGCTCGTCCGGGATCTGCTCGGTGATCTCGGCGTCGAACTCCCGTTCCACGCCCCCGACCTTGGTCACCCAGTGGGTCAGGGTGTCGCTGCGCTGCTCGATGCGCTCCACGCCGCCCATGAACTCCGGGAAGCTCTCGAACTGGGTCCACTGGTTGTAGGCGGTGCGGACCGGGACGTCGACCTCGATCGATTCCTCTACCTGCGACATGCGTCGGCTACCTCGCTTTCCGATGGGGAACGGGGTACGGGTACCTGTTTCCGCACCGGGCAATCATGGCGATCCGTCGCACCGGCCCGCCGGGGCGTCAGGCCTCCTCGCGGCGGCAGTGCAGGAAGAGCTGCGGCTCGGGCCGGGCGTCGGGGTGGGTCGGGGTGAACATGACGCTCTCCTGCGACTCCACCGTCAGGCCCGCCGCACGCACGAGGGCGACGAGGTCCTCCGCCGCGAAACTGGTGACGCGCACGTCCCGCCCCATGAAGACGCCGTCGAACCCCTCGACGTCCAGCGGCACGGTGGCCAGCACCAGCAGGCCGCCCGGGCGCAGTGCCCGCGTCAGCCGGCGCACCACCTCCGACTGGTCCGCACGGGACATCTGCAGCAGCGCGAAGTACACGCAGACCGCGTCGAACGAGCCGTCCTCGAGGGGCGTCCGGCGGATGTCGGCGCACCGGAACCCGGCCCCGGGCACCTGCCGGGAGGCGATCTCCACCATCACCGGGGACACGTCGACGCCCAGCACCCGGTGACCCGCCCCGGCGAGCGCGGCGGCGGTGGGACGGCCCGTCCCGCTGCCCACGTCCAGCACCCTGCTGCCGGGCGCCAGCCCTTCGAGCAGCCGGTCCAGCGACGCCCGGTGCGCCGACGAGGAGGCGAACGCCTTCTCGTACTCGCCGCCCAGGGCGTCGAACACCGCCGCCGCCGGTGATCCGTGATCCTCGTCGACCAAGACGCACCCCGTCTCCGCGTACCGATGCGGGGCATCGTGCCATCCCCGCCCCGCCGTGACAACGGGACACCGCCCGTGGCGGCTTGCGGGCACGCGGGCCGGCACGGCAGGGTCGGGGTGTGCCGACTCTGCTGATCGTCCACCACACGCCCTCGCCGAACTGCCAGGCGATGTTCGAGTCCGTCCTCTCCGGCGCCACCGCCCCGGAGATCGAGGGGGTCCGGGTGGTGCGGCGGGCGGCGCTGTCCGCCACCGCCGCCGACGTCCTGGACGCCGACGGCTATCTCCTGGGCACCCCGGCGAACCTCGGCTACATGTCGGGGGCGCTCAAGCACTTCTTCGACCAGGTCTACTACCCGTGCCTGGACACCACCCGGGGCCGGCCCTTCGGGTACTACGTGCACGGCGGGAACGACGTCACGGGCGCGGTGCGGGGCATCGAGTCGATCACGACGGGCCTCGGCTGGCGCCGCGCGGCCGACGCCGTGACCGTCACCGGCGAGCCGGACCGGGCCGCCGGTGAGCGGTGCCGGGAGCTGGGCGCCACGGTCGCCGCGGGCCTGATGGAATGAGCCCGCCCGGGGCGCGTCAGGTCTCGTCCATGCGCCGCCGGTCCTGCTCGTCCCAGGCCCGGGTGTCGCGCGGCTGCGTGTACGGCTCCGCCTCGGGCGGATGGCCCCCGGCGATGGCCCGCTGCCGGGCGATCTCCGCGTCGAACTCCAGCCCCAGCAGAATGGCCAGGTTGGTGATCCACAGCCAGATCAGGAACACGATGACACCGGCCATCGTGCCGTACGTCTTGTTGTACGACCCGAAGTTGGCGACGTAGAGGGCGAACCCGGCGGAGGCGACCAGCCAGATCAGCAGCGCCAGGAAACTGCCCGGAGTGATCCACCGGAACCCCTTGACCTTGGCGTTCGGGGCCGCCCAGTACAGCAGCGCGATCATGACGACGACCAGGACGACCAGCACCGGCCACTTGGCGATCGACCACACGGTCAGCGCGGTGTCGCCCAGACCGAGCAGGTCGCCCGCCTGACGGGCCAGTCCACCGGTGAAGACCACGATCAGCGCGCTGATCACGGCCAGTACCAGAAGGGCGACCGTCACCCCGAACCGCACCGGCAGCACCTTCCAGACCGGGCGCCCCTCGGGCATGTCGTAGACCGCGTTCGCCGAGCGCATGAACGCCGCCACGTAGCCCGACGCCGACCAGACGGCCAGCAGCAGGCCGACGACCGCCACGAGCGACCCGATGCCCGCCCTGCCCTGCAGTTGCTGGACCGCCTGGGTGATGATGTCGCGGGCCGCGCCGGGAGCGGTGAGTTCCTTGAGGTTCTCCAGCACCTTGTCCGTGGTGGACCTGCCGGTGAGGCCCAGTACCGACACCAGGGCCAGCAGCGCCGGGAACAGCGACAGCACGCCGTAGTACGTCAGCGCCGCGGCCCGGTCGGTGAGCTCGTCGTCCTTGAACTCGCGCAGACTGCCTTTGAGCGCCGCGCCCCACGCCCCCTTCGGCAGCTTGCCCGGTGTGTCCGGTGCCGCCCGCTCCACCGCGTCGCTCGGCCCGGGATCGTCCGCCGCCGCATCGGTCCGGTGACCCGGACGGGACTCGTCCGTCGCGCTCTCGTCGGCCTGCCGGCCGTTCATCCCAGGGATATGCAGCTTCATGCCCTCCCGGGTAACCAGGCGCCGGTGCGCTAAGCCGGGGACCCGGGCTTCGGCCTGGTCGGAAAGGGGTTGTGGGAGCGTTCCCAGGGATGCAGGATGCCAGGCATGACCGAGTCCCCCAGGATCCGCCCGTACCGCCGAGAGGACCGGCAGGCCCTCGACGACATCTGCATCCGCACCGCGCACAACGGCCAGGACAGCCGCCCCCACTACACCGACCCCGGTGTCTTCCCCGACACCTTCGCGGCGCCCTACGTCCATCTGGAGCCGGAGCTGGCCTTCGTGCTGGACGACGGCCGGGGCCGGGCGGTCGGCTACATCGTCGGCACCGCCGACACCGTCCGCTTCGCCCGGGCCTTCCGCGCCGTGTGGCTGCCGCTGGTCGCCGACCGCCACCCCGAGCCGTCCGGGCCGCCGGCCACCCCGGACGAGGTGATCGCCCGGCTGCTGCACCACCCCGAGCGGATGATCGTCCCGGAACTGGCCGCCTGGCCGGCCCACCTGCACATCGACCTGCTGCCCGACTGGCAGGGGCGCGGCCACGGCCGGCGGCTGATGCGGACCTTCCTCGAAGCGCTGCGGGACGGGGGAGTGCCGTCCGTCCACCTCGTCATGGCGACGGCCAACAAGCCCGCCCGGGCCTTCTACGACCGCATGGGCTTCGAGGAGATCGACGCGCCGATGGACGACTCGGTCGTCTGCCTCGGCCGTACGACGCACGACCTCGACGGGATCTGAGGGGCCGCGCCCGCCTCCGTCGAACGCGTCGAATGCGCCACGGCCGGCGCGGAAGCGGCGCGAATGCGCGTTGCCGCCCCGCACCGAGGGGCGCGGCCTGTGAATTGGGAGCGCTCCCACGGTGGCCGTGGGAGCGCACGCCCGCACCCCCGCGGCGGGAAGGGGGAACTCGCGACTTGGCATGGTCATGATATATTACCGTTCCGGTTCCGTCCGGCGCTCGCCCTGAGCACCGTCGCCGCCGTGCCGCTCTGCCTGGTCCCCTGGAGCGGCACCGCCGTCGCCCACGGCTCGGTGGCCGACCCCGCGTCCTGCAGCTACGGATGCCGGCAGCGCCGGGGGAGCGACTTCCAGAACCCGGCCATGGCCCAGCAGGACCCGATGTGCCGGCAGGCGTGGCAGGACGACCCCAACGCCATGTGGAACCGGAACGGCCTCTACCGCAACGGCTCCGCCGGCGACTTCCAGGCCGTCGTCCCCGACGGCCGGCTGTGCAGCGGCGGGCACACCGAGGGCGGCCGTTACGACTCCCTGGACACGGTGGGCGCCTGGAAGACGACGGACGTCGACGACAGCCTCACCGTCCGGCTGTACGACCAGGCCGGCCACGGCGCGGACTGCTTCCTCGTCCACGTCACCCGGCAGGGCTTCGACCCGCCGCCCGGCAACCGGGCCGGGACGACCTCCAGCCGGTGACCCGCACCGGCGCGTACGCGCCCGGCCGGAACTGCTCGATCCCGGTGAGCACCTCCGGTCTCAGCGGCCGCCACCTCGTCCACACGATCCGGCGGGCCTCGCACATGGACCAGACGTACTTCCTGTGCAGTGACGTGAACTTCGGCTGAACCGACGGCACTTCACCGCTCCCGTCCCCGAGTCCCCGCCGGAACGCAGGAGTCCGGCGGGGACCGGCGCGTGCGGGGCCGGGCTTCTCCGAGGTTCCGCGAAGAATCCGTGACTCCTTTGAACGCACGGCGGTCCGTCTGCGTACGGGGCGTGGGAATCCCCTGCCACCCCCCGCGACAGAAGCGTAGGAGCACCGTCTTGGCACGCAACACACGCAGACGCCCCAAACAGCGCGCGACGCTCGCCGCCTTCGCCCTGATCCTGGGCGGAGGCGGGATGATGGCGGCCAACGTCTACGCTTCCGCGACCGAGGAGGGCGCGCCGGGCGACGGCCGGGTCCTCTCGGGCGCCACGATCGACTGCCCGGACGTGGCCACCCGGCTGACGTCGGTGCCGCAGGAGGCGCGGGCGGAGGTCGACGGGGAACTCGCCGCGCTGGACGCGCAGATCGCCGACGCCTACAAGCGGCTCGGGGAGTCGGCCGAGGCCCTCCGCCAGGATCCGGGCTTCGCGGACAACGTGATCGCCGGGCCGCTCGAGGAGAAGCGTTCCGCGACCCTCGCGCGCATCGCGGCCGCCGTCGACCGGGTCGGCGACCGGCCCGCGGGCCTCGAGGAACTCGCCGCCTGCGCCGTGCGCGAGTCCGGCAACGCCCCCGCGCAGCCGGACGCCGGGCAGGAGGGCGCCGGGCAGGAGGGCGCCGGCGGCGAGGGCGAGCAGGCGGGCGGCGGAGACGACGGCCAGGACCAGCAGGGCCGGGACCAGGGCGGGAACGGTGGCCAGGCCGGCAATGGGCCCGTCGCCGGCGACTACGTCGACATCAGGAGCGTCCGGCCCGACGCCGCCGAACCGGAGCGGACGGAGAACGCCTCCCGCGGCACCTTCACCAGCGAGTGCGGCGTCAACGAGAACGGTCTGTTCAACTCGGACAACGTGATCGCCGCCCCGGGCGTCGGCAACGGCGCCCACCACTTCCACGACTACATCGGCAACCAGGCCACCAACGCCTTCTCCAGCGACGAGGACCTGGCGCAGGCGGACACGAGCTGCGCCGACCAGGGCGACAGGTCGTCGTACTACTGGCCCGTGCTGCGGCTGCAGAACGGGACCCGGGAGCAGGACGCCGACTCCCCGGGCGGCGGCATCGAGGGCAACGCCGGTGAGATCGTCACGCCCAAGGAGGTCACACTGACCTTCGTCGGCAACCCGCGGGGCGCGGTCACCGCCATGCCGCGGCTGCTGCGGATCATCACCGGCGACGCCAAGTCGTTCGTCAACGGCCCCGCCAACGCCAACGCCTCCTGGAGCTGCACCGGCTTCGAGGACCGGCAGCTGACGGACAAGTACCCGCTGTGCCCGCAGGGCAGTGACGTGGTGCGCACGTTCGACTTCCAGAGCTGCTGGGACGGCCGCAACATCGACAGCGCCAACCACCGTACGCACATGGCGTTCACGGACGCCGAGGGCAACTGCCCGTCGGGCTTCGAGCCGGTGCCGCAGCTGGTGCAGCGCATCGTCTACGACATCGACGCCCCGAGCCTCGACGACGGCGGCGAGACGACCCCCCTGTTCGCGGTGGACTCCTTCCCGGAGCAGCTGCACAAGCCGATCACGGACCACGGAGACTTCATCAACGTCTTCGACGAGGACCTGATGAACGAGGTCGTCGACTGCATCAACGAGGGCCGCACCTGCGGTGCCGGCAACGGTGGCGGCGGCGAGCCGAGCGAGGAGCCCCAGCAGCCGGAGGAACCCCAGGAACCCCAGCAGCCGGAGGAGCCCACGGCCACGCCCGACGACCCGGGCCAGGGCGACGGCGACGGTGACGGCGGCAAGCCCGGCGACGACGGGGAGCAGGGCGGCGACGGACAGGAGCAGCCGTCGAAGACCCCTGCCGCCGGGGAGCCCGCGGAGGGCGGCGGCGCCGCACAGTCCGAGCAGCCCGATCAGCCCGACGTCAAGGCTTCCACCCCGGCCGAGGACGCCGCGGCCGGGAACCAGGACGGCGCCGAGGGCGGCGAGGACGGGGGCGGCCAGGCGGCCCAGGCCGCCGAGGTGCCCGGCAGTCTCCCGGAACTCGGATCCGAGGACGGCACCGGGGCGCGGGCCGGGGCCGGCAGTCTCGCCGAGACCGGCGCCGGGCTCTGGCCCGCCGCGGTGGGCGGAGTGCTGGTGGTCTTCGGATTCTTCGTCCTGCGGAGCGTACGGCGCGGAGCCTGATCCGGCGCGGCGGGTGAACGGCGGCAGGACCCCGCCAGGGGCCTGCCGCCTCTCGCGTTTCCCCCCTTCCGCACCGATGTGCGGCGTGAGCGTGAAGGCGCGGGCTCATCGCTTCGGGGCGCCGGCCAGGGCGTCCGGCCCGCCGGCCGTGGAGGAGCCGGCCCGTTCGGGCAGGGCACGCAGCCGGCGCGGGCGTCCGGGCACGCTCAGCGCGCCGGACCCCAGGGCGACCCCGGCGCCGACCAGGACGCTGCCCACCGCCTGTGCCGCGCCGTAGGAGCCGGTGCCGACGAGCGGCGCGGTGCACGCGGCCGCCACCGGGATCAGCCCGGAGAACAGGGTGGCCCGCTCGGCGCCGATCCGCTGCACGCCCGTGTACCAGCACACGAAGCCGATGACGGTGACCACCACCGCCTGCCACAGCAGCGCCGTCGTCTCGGTCCCGTCCGGGCGGCGCAGCCACGCGGACCCGTCGAGCAGCAGCCCGGCCGCCGCCGACTCGACCGCGGCGACGCCGCACACCGTGGCGGACAGCAGGCGGGGACCCAGCGGCCGCAGCACGGGCACGGCCAGTACGGCGAACCCCACCTCCCCGACGAGCGCGCACAGCGAGAAGGCGAGGCCCGCCCCGTCCGTACGCCCCCAGCCCTGCACGGTGAAGGCGCCGACGGCCACCGCCGACGCCCCGTACAGCACCGCCCGCCGCGGCCGCCGGCCCTCCAGCAGGGGGACGAGGACGGCGACCACCACGGGCGCGCAGCCCACGAAGACGCCGGGCACCGCCGGTTCCGCGGTCCGCTCCGCGGCCAGGACGGCCAGGTTGAACCCGACCATGCCGACCGCGGCGAGCAGCGCCAGGCGGGCCCACAGACGCGGCGGGAGCGACCGCAGCCTGGCGGCCGTGCCCCGGCCGGCCAGGGGGAACAGCAGCAGGCAGGCCAGTGCGTACCGCAGGAACTGACCGCCCGCGTACGGGTAGTCGCCGAGGACGCTGTTGGCGGTGAAGGAGCCTCCGACGAGGACACAGGCGAGCGCGGCGAGCAGGGCCCCGCGCGTGGTGACGGTGTTCATGGCACCGACGCTAGGAAGGACGGCGGCCCGCCGAGAGGTCCACTTCCCTCCCGCTGTCGGGGACCAATCCGGCGGGGAGGCCGCTCCTTCTCCCCCCGGAGCCGGCGTCCGGCCTCCCCGACGTCCCGGCGCCGGTTCCGGGGACGGCCCGGTACGTGTGACACTTGGCGCCAGGGCCGCGGTGCCGTCCGAAGGGGAAGCGCCGGCCGGCCGTGAGAGGGGGAGTTGCCGTGGACAAGGGGACGGTGCGCGCGCACGGGGGCACGGACGCGGCGGAGGCCGCGCGGCACGCCCGCTTCGGACGCCTCCCGGAGCCGGTCCGGGTGGAGGACATGGTCGAGGAACGCCCGGCCACCGTGCCGGACCCGGCCCGCCACGCCTACGACCCGGACGAGTGGCTGGTGCGCTACTGCCTGTGAGACCGCCGCGGAGGCGTGCGGGCCCGCCGCCACGTCCTCGTGCGGGGGGGGGCGAGCCCGGCCGGCCGGGGTGCCGGACGCCGAGCCGGGACCGCTGCCCGGCATCGGCCGCGGCGCCCGCCACCCGCGCCCCGCCCGTCCGGCGACCGGCGGCCGGGCGCCGGTCAGCGCCCGGACCGCCAGTCGTACGCCGTCAGCAGCAGCGCCACGTCGTCCGGGCGGTCCTCGGTCCGGCGGGCGGTCCTGATCAGCTGGTCGGCGAGCTCCTCGACCGAGTCGGTGCGGCTGCAGGCCAGACAGCGGCGGACCACCTCGATGCCCGTCCCGATGTCGCCACCGGGCGTCTCGACGAGCCCGTCCGTGTACAGCGCGAGGACGCTGCCGGGCGCCAGGGTGAGGGCCGTGACCGGGTAGTCGGCCTCCGGCTGCACCCCGAGCAGCACGCCGCCCGGCAGGTCCAGGCTCTCCGTGTGCCCGCCGGGATGACGCAGCAGGGGCGGGGGATGTCCCGCCCGCACGGCCAGGGCGCGGCCGGTCGCCGGGTCGAGCTCGACGTAGCAGCAGGTGGCGAAGAGGTCCGTCGCCAGCTCCGTCAGCAGCCGGTTGGTGTGGGTGATGACCTCCTGCGGCGGCCGGCCGCTGGCGGCGAAGGCGTGCACCGCGCTGCGCAGCTGCCCCATGACGGCGGCGGCCCCGACGCTGTGCCCCTCGACGTCGCCGATGACCAGCGCCACCCCCCGCCCGGTCCTGATCACGTCGTACCAGTCGCCCCCGATGGCCATGCCCTGGGTGCCGGGCAGGTAGCGGCCGGTGGTGAGCAGCCGGTCGATGGCGGGCAGCCGGTGCGGCAGCAGTCCCTCCTGCAGTCCCCGTGCGACGGCGGACTCCGCGTCGTAGAGCCGGGCCCGCTCCATCGCCTGCGCGGTCAGACCGCCCAGCGCGGTCAGCGCGGTGCGCTCCTCGGGAGTGAACCGGTGCGGCGCGCTCCAGCCGAGGATGCAGGAGCCGACCGGATGGCCGGAGGCGATCAGCGGCAGGAACGCCCAGGCGTTCATCGAGTCCAGGACGAGCTGGGGATAGGCGTTGAACAGCGCTTCCGGCGATTCGAAGAAGAGCGGGAGCCGGGTGGTCAGGGCGTGCACACCGGGCAGGTTCGCGTTGAGCGGCACACCTTCGAAAGCATCGAGGAAGTGCTCCGGATAACCGGACTCCCACAGCAGGTACATCCGGTTGTCACGGATCGTGTACAGGGCGATCTCCTGCGCGCCGAACGCGGGCAGCAGCTGCTCGGCGACGGCCCGGCACACGTCCCGGACGGTGACGGCCTCGGTCAGCACGCTGGCCATCTGCACCACGTGGTAGAGCGCTCCCGCGCGGGCCGTCGCGACCGGCTCCGGCGCCGCCGCGGCCTCCTGGCCGGCGGGTACCAGGCCCTGGCCCGGTTCGGCCCCGGCGGGGGCGCCGGTGAGGAAGACCCGGCCGGTCAGCCCGTGCACCCCGGGGTAGAGCACGAACCCCAGCCAGACGCCGTCCGGGTCGTGCACCAGGTACGACACCGGTTCCTGGGACAGCATCGCGGCCCGGTAGCGGTCCTCGTAGGCCGGATCGCTCAGCCAGGTGAGCACGTCCCACGGGTGGTGGCCGAGCATGTGCTCCAGGTCGCAGCCCAGCAGCTCCTGGCAGTGGCGGTTGGCGTAGACGATCCGGCCGTCCTGGTCCAGGGAGAACACCCCGTCGGGCAGCCGCTCGGCGGCCTCCGCCGCGGTGACCCCGCCGGCCGCGTCGACGAGGGCGCCCACCAGCAGCCGGGTGGTGCCCTGCACCCGCACGACGTGACCCCACAGTTCGACCGGCCGGTAGCGGATCCGCCCGTCGTCCCCGGTCTGGTCCAGCACGCGGAAGCGCCGGCCCCTGATCTGCCCGGTGTCCGCCGCGTCCCGCCGACCCGTCCGCAGTTCGTACAGGTCGTCGGGGCACACCTGGCCCTCGACCTCCGCCATGGTGCCGCCGAACTCCTCCCGGACGAGACCCAGCAGGGACAGCGCGTCGTCGTCCCCGGACCACCGGTCGCTGCCCAGGTCCCATTCGACCATGCCGACCGACACGGCCCGGGCGGGCGGCGTGGGCAGCCTGACGCCGACCGGCTGGTCGTCGTAGTCGATGCCGTACGCGACGGCGTCCGGGCCCTCCCGGCCGGGCACCCGGCGGGCGAACTCGGTGAGACGCCCCTCCATGTCCCGCCCGGCGTCGCGCAGCGCCGCCCGCACCTCCCGCTCGTCCACCGGCTCCCCGGCGGCCGTCCGCAGGACGCACAGGACCCCCACGGGTTCGCCGCCGACGTGCACCGGGTGGAAGGCGGAGCCGAACGAGTACGGCAGCGCGGCGGTGAACTGCGGGAAGCGCAGCATCATGGCCCGCTCGTCCGGCAGCCACAGGCTCTCGCTCCTGCGGTACGCCTCGGACATGGGCAGCGCGCCGCCCACCGGCACCCGCCACCAGGACTTCAGCAGCGACCGGGGTACGCCGGTCACCACGCACAGCACCAGCGAGCGCCGGTCCCGCGAGCGCAGGTACACCAGTCCGCCGTGTCCGCCGATGCCCTGGACCGCCGCCACCACGGGCTCCGCGAGCGCGTCCTCGAGCCGGGCCGCCGGACGGACGGTCCGGAACTCCTCCGCGCCCGGGTTCTCCCCGGCGCCGTCGCCCAGCACGCCCGCCGGCCGCTCCCCGCGCGGTGCGGCGGCTGCATCATCCATGTCGCGCCCTCCCGGTGCGGACGCACGGACCTTCGTTCGCTTCCCACCAGGATGTGTCATGCCGGGCGGTCCGGCGCGGCGGAGCCGCAACCTTCTGGGCATCCCGCTCGTCTCACCCGATATCAGAAGGATGCGAGCCCAGGGGGCTGAAAATGCTTCGAAAGAGAACAATCTGTGCGACTCTCGCACTCGTGGGCGCCACACTGGGCACGGCTGCCGTCCCGGCCGTCGCCACCCAGGCGACGGCGGCCCGGGCCGCGGCGTGCCCGACCGGCTGGGGCAGCCTGCCCAAGTCCGTCCCCGGGAGCACGTCCACGCCGGTACGGGACGTCAGGACCGGGCGGCACGCCTGCTACGACCGCATGGTCGTCGATCTGCCCGGTGCCGCGCGCGGCGGCCTCGGCCACGTCGTCCAGTACGTCGACCGCCTCCACCAGGACGGGTCGGGCCGGTACATTCCCGTCTCCGGCGGCGCCGTGCTCGAGGTGCGGGTGGCCGCGCCCTCGTACGCCCCCGAGAGCGGCGAGCCCACCTATCCCGCGCGCGCCGGACGCCCCCTGCCGGGCGTGGACCTCACCGGGTACCGCACGTTCAGGGACGCGCGGTTCGCCGGCAGCTTCGAGGGCGAGACCCAGATCGGGCTCGGCGTGCGGGCGCGGCTGCCGTTCCGGGTGCTGCGGCTCGAGGACCACCTCGTGATCGACGTCGCCCACGGCTGGACCGGCGGCCGCTGAGCGACCGCCGGGCGGTCACCGCTCCAGGGTGCCCGTCTCGCAGACCCGGCGCGCCACCTCGCGCAGTTTGGTGTTGGTGCGCTGGGACCGGGTGCGCAGGAGGTCGAAGGCCTGGTCCTCCGTCATCCGGTGGCGGCCCATCAGGATGCCCATCGCCTCGCCGATCAGATGCCGCGTGGCGATGGCGTCCTGCAGCTGGGCGTCGGTCTTGGCGGTGGAGAAGGCGACCGCCGCGTGGGAGGCCAGCAGCCAGCCGGCCGTCTCGCTGTCCTCGGTGAACATGCCCGGTTTGTAGGAGTACATGTTGAGGGCTCCCAGCTCCTCCTCCCGGGTGTACAGCAGGAAGCCCATCATGCTGCCCACCCCGAGCTCCCGGCAGCGCGGCACGAAGGACGTCCAGCGTTCGGGTTCCGCGGTGAAGTCGGGGATGCGGAAGACGCGTTCGGCCCGGTCGGGCCGGGCCGCGTCGTAGCAGGGCCCTTCGCGCAGGCGCTCCTGGAGGCGGTCGCTCTCGGTCACGAGCTGCGCGGTCGGCGCCAGCGAGGTCACCCGGTCGCCCCGCAGGACGAGGATCCCGGAGGCGTCGCAGCCGTCGACGAGCTCCACCGCCTTGCGCGAGATCTGCTCCAGGGTCGAGTCGAGGGTGTGCTCGGCCAGCAGGTCACGCGCCATGGAGGCCATCTGTTGCGCGAAGTTCCGCCAGTCCACCGTCCGCCTCCCTGGTTGCCGCAGTCAGCACACACCGCCCCTACCCCGCACCGATGTGCGGCACGCCGGTGAACGGCCCGATCCGGGGCAGACGGCGTATGCGATCTTCGGGGGCCCGGCCGGGCCCCCGGGCGCACGTCCTGCCGGCCGCGAGAGAGGAACCACCAGGGTGACCATGCCCCAGCGCCGTACGCGTCCCGGGCACCCCGGGCGGCGCTTCGACCTGCGGGCGACGGCCGTGTTCTTCGGCCTGCTCGCCACGGCCCTGATCGTCGGCGGCTTCGCGGTGCGCGCGCTGGCCGGAGTGGTGCAGCGGCGCCCGGTGTGGGCCGTCGTCCTGCTGTGCGTGGTCGTCGCGGTCCTGCTGGCCCACGGACGCAGACGGCGCCGGCTGTCCGCGGCGAGGATCGCCCGCCGGGCGGGCGAGGCCCTGGAGCAGGGCACGTCGACGGCGCTCGACGCCCTGGACGAGCCCGTCCCGTCCCCGCTCCCGCCCGTGATCCCCGCACCGGCCGAACCGTACGACGACGTCCTCCCCACGGTGGTCGCGCCCGCCGTCCCGGGCATCGACCACGACGCCCTGAGCCCCGAGGAGTTCGAGGCGGCGATAGCGGACCTGTGCGTGCGGGACGGCTGTGCGCGGGTGGAGGTCGTCGGGGGAGCGGGGGACCTGGGCGCCGACGTGACGGGCCTGACCCCCGACGGCCGCCGCCTCGTCGTCCAGTGCAAGCGCTACGGCGGCGACAACAAGGTGGGTTCGCAGGACCTCCAGCGCTTCGGCGGCACCTGCTTCACCGTCCACGGGGCGGATGTCGCCCTCGTCGTCACCACCAGCGACTTCACCGCGCCGGCCGTCGAGTACGCCGAGCAGTGCGGCATCGTGTGCGTGAACCGCGACGCCCTGCTCGCCTGGAGCGAGGGACGGGCGCCCGTACCCTGGGCGGCGGGCGCGGACGGGGCGTAGGCCCGGTTGTCAGTGCCGGATGCCACCCTGCCGGTATGGACGAACTGGAGTTCATGCGCGGCAGGGTCTACGGGGCGGACCACGACGATCCGGGCCCGCGCGAGGGGCGGTCGTACGTGGAGCTGGCCGGGGGCCCGCTGGACGGTCTGCTGCTGGACGTCACCGGCCGCGGCGAGACGGAACTGCGGCACGGCGTCGGCCTGCCCACCGAGCTGGGCCGCTACGGCGCGGGCGGCCGCGCGGTGTACGTGCCCCGCGGCGCCGGCGCCCGGGTGTACGACTGGCGCGGCGACACGCCCTAGCCGTCCGGCCGGGTACGGGGGACCGGACCGGGGCAGGTGTAGCGGTGGACGCCGGCGGGGCGCCGGGGGCGCGAGGAGGACGGAGCGAGCCATGGGACTGCTGACGGAAGGCGGCTCGGCACTGCGCGACCGGATCGGTCACGCGATCTTCTCCCGGGTCGCCGGTCCGGACGGCCCGGACAACCGCGCGCGCATCCACGGCACGCCCGGCCCGCGCTGGTTCGGCCCCGACCGGCCGGTCAGGAGGGTGCACGGGGACGCGTCGATGTTCATCGGCGGACTGGCGGCCCTGCTGCTGCAGTCGCTCCACCCGCTGGCCATGGCCGCCGTCGCCGGGCACTCCGGGTTCCGCGGCGACCCCTGGGGGCGCCTCCAGCGGACCAGCACCTTCCTCGCCGTCACCACGTACGGCACCGCCGACAGCGCCCAGCGGGCCGTCGACCGGGTACGGGCCGTCCACGGGACGGTGCGCGGCACCACCGCCGACGGCGAGGAGTACCGGGCGTCCGACCCCCGGCTGCTGTGCTGGGTGCACACCGCCGAGGTGGACATGTTCCTGCGCGCCCACCAGCGCTACGGGGCCCGCCCCCTGGACGACGAGGGCTGTGACGCGTACGTCGCCGACATGGCGCGCATCGCCACCGCGCTCGGCGTGCCCGACCCGCCGGTCGACCGCGCCGGACTCGCCGAGCGGCTGGCCGCCTACCGCGGCGAGCTGCGCGCCACCCCCGAGGCGCGCTCCGCCGCCCGCTTCCTGCTGCTCAACCCGCCCGTCCCGCTGCTCGCCCGGCTGCCGTACGGCGTCCTCGCCGCCAACGCCGTGTCCCTGCTGCCCGGCTGGGCCTCCCGCGCGCTGTGGCTGCCCCGCGTACCCCCGGCCGAGGGCGTCTGCGTACGCCCCCTGGGTACCGCCGTCACCGCAGGCATCCGCTGGGCCCTGACCCCCACCCGCGAAACCACCACCTGACTCCGTACACCGGCCGCACCGGTCGCGTCAGCCGCGGGCAAGTCGTGCCTCCCCCAGTGCCTCAAAGGCCTGGGAGGCGCCCCCCCCAGGGCGGCACGGGTGGGCGATGGGGGTCCCCCGCTCGAGCGGAGCCGAGAGCGGGGGAGGCACCCCGCGAGCGCCGGGCCGCGCGACCCACCCCCGGCCCGCACCGACACGGGGCCCCCATGGCGCCGGGCGGCGCACCCCCGCCCCGATACAGGCCCGCCGGTTGACCCCCGCCAGAAGGGGCACTCAGTGCTGACCGACGTCACGCGCGGACACAGGAGGTCGAAGTGGCGGTTCGCCATCGTCTGATCAGTGCGAGCCCGCAGTCCGTCTGGGCCGTCCTGGAGGACGGCACCCGGTACGCGGACTGGGTGGTGGGCACCTCCTCGTCGAAACCGGTGCGCGGACACTGGCCGCAGCTCGGCTCGGCGATCGGCTTCGAGGTCCGGTTCGGGCCCCTGAGCCTGTCCAACGAGACCGTCGTCCGGCGCTGTCTGCCGGGCGAGGCGCTGGAGCTGGAGGCCAAGGCCGGCCCCCTCGGCACGGCCCGCATCGCCATCGAGCTGCGGCCCTGGGGCGACCACTGCCTGGTCATCGTGGACGAGCACCCGCTGAGAGGGGCCGGCGGCGCGGTGCACAACGTGGCCGTGGAGGCCCTGATCCAGATCCGCCACCGCGCCATGCTCGCCAGGCTGGCGAGGATCTGCGAGACGGACGAGGCCGAGGCGGAGCGCCACCGCCCTCTCGGCCAGGTGGTGTCACCGGACCACGACGGGGGAGGCGCCCGTGCCTGACGCCGTGGTGATCGGGGCCGGCCCCAACGGACTGGTCGCGGCCAACCTGCTCGCCGACGCCGGCTGGAGCGTCGAGGTGCTGGAGGAGCAGCCGGAGCCGGGGGGCGCCGTGCGCCACGACCGGGGCGCCGACCCCGAGTTCGTCAGCGACCTCTGCAGCTCCTTCTACCCGCTCGCCGCCGCCTCCCCGGTCGTCTCCGGGCTGCACCTGGAGCACCACGGGCTGCGCTGGAGCCATGCTCCGCACGTGGTCGCGCATCCCCTGAGCGACGGCCGGTGCGCGGTCCTGGACCGCCGCGTCGACGTCACCGCCGACTCGCTGGAGGCCTTCGCGCCGGGCGACGGCGCCGCCTGGCGCCGTCTGCACGACATCTGGGAGAACCTCCGGCCGGACCTCCTGGACGCCTTGTTCACCCCCTTCCCGCCGGTCCGCTCCGGGCTCCGGCTGGCCGTCGGGCTGCGCGGCGCGGGCGGGTTGCGCATGGCGCGCACCCTGGTCCTGCCGGTGCGCCGCATGGCGGAGGAGGAGTTCCGGGGCGAGGGCGGAGGACTGCTGCTGGCCGGGAACGCGCTCCACGCCGACCTGGCCCCGGAGGCCGCGGGCAGCGGCGGCTTCGGCTGGCTGATGTCGATGCTCGGACAGACCTACGGCTTCCCCGTGCCGGCCGGCGGCGCCGGAGCCCTCACCCAGGCCCTGGCGCGCCGGCTCGAGACGCGCGGCGGGGTGCTGCGCTGCGGCAGGCGCGTCGACCGGATCCTGGTCCGCGACGGCCGGGCGGCGGGGGTGCGCACGGCCGACGGCGAGACGGTCGCGGCCGGCCGCGCCGTCCTCGCGGACGTGGCCGTGCCCGCCCTGTACCGCGAACTCCTCGGCCCCGAGGACGTTCCCGCCCAGGTGCTGTCCGACCTGCGGCGCTTCCAGTGGGACTTCGCCACCTTCAAGGTCGACTGGGCGCTGGACGGCCCGGTTCCCTGGCGGTGCGAGCAGGCTGCGGGCGCCGGCACCGTCCATCTCGCGGACGGCATCGACGAACTCACCCGCTTCGCCGCCCAGCTCGCCACCGGCAGCGTCCCGGACCGCCCCTTCTGCCTGTTCGGCCAGATGACGACCGCCGACCCTTCCCGCTCCCCGCGGGGCACCGAGTCCGCGTGGGCCTACACCCACGTGCCCCACGACGTCACCGGCGACGCGGGCGAGGACTCGCTCACCGGCGCCTGGGACGCCGGGGAGCAGGAACGCATGGCCGACCGCGTGGAGCGCCAGGTGGAACGCTTCGCGCCCGGCTTCCGGTCCAGGATCAGGTCCCGGCGCGTCCTCGCCCCGCCCACCCTCCAGTCCCTCGACCGGAACCTGTACGGCGGCGCCATTAACGGCGGCACCACGGCCATGCACCAGCAACTGTTCTTCCGCCCGGTCCCCGGCACCGGGCGACCCGAAACGCCCGTCAAGGGCCTGTACCTGGCGTCCGCCGGCGCCCACCCGGGCGGCGGCGTGCACGGCGCGCCGGGCGCCAACGCCGCACGCGCCGCGCTGCGCCGTGCCTTCGCGCCCGGCCTGGCCGGAGCGCAGCGGCTGCTGGCCCGCCGCGACCGCACCGGCCGCCGGCAACCCGGCAGGCGCGGGAACGGCGGTGGATGACCGGTGCGCACGACCGCATGGACCACGACCGAAGGAGGCGGGACGATGACCCGACACGACGACGGCCCCGACCTCGCCCACCGGCGCCCGGAAGGGGTGAGCGACGAGACGGTGGAGGCGCTCGGCTCGCTGTCGAAGGCGCTGGAGACGACCGAGCGGGCCCGGGGCCACCTCTACAGCTTCCACCAGCTCACCGGCACCGCCGACCTCGAACTCGACCGGGCGGTCGAACTGCTGCACAAGGCCGGGCACCCGGACTGGGCGGAGACGGTGCGGACCCAGGTGCTGGGCCGCAACGTCATCCCCGGGCACTGGACGTTCCAGATCGTCGAGGCCTACGACACCACGTACTACTGGCCGTTCAAGGAGATCGAACAGGCCGCCGTCGAGGAACTGGCCGAGGGCCGGGACCACCTCCACGAGGCGGAGATGAAGGAGGCCCGCCGGACCGTCGGCCACCCCGACCACACCGCCCGCCCCGACACCGGCCCGCCGTCCGGCGGAGGGGACGGCCGGTGAGCGGCGGCCCGCTGCGCGGACGTACCGTCGTGGTCACGGGCGCCGCACGTGGGGTCGGCGCGGCCCTGGCCCGCGACCTCGCCCGGCGCGGCGCCCGGATCGCGCTGCTCGGTCACGAGAGGTCCGGCCTGGAAGCGGTGGCGGAGAACCTGCCCACGCGGTCCTGGGCGTGCGAGCTCGACATCACCGACGAGGCCGCGCTGGAGCGGGCCGCCGAAGGGGTCAGGGAACGCCTCGGCGTCCCCTCCGCGGTGGTGGCCAACGCCGGTGTCGCGGAGGGCGGCCCGTTCGTCACCTCGGACCCGGCCCTGTGGCGCCGCGTGATCGACGTCAACCTGACGGGGAGCGCGGCCACGGCCCGCGCCTTCCTGCCGGATCTGCTGGCGACGAAGGGCTACTACCTCCAGGTCGCCTCGCTGGCCTCGATCGGCGCCGCCCCGATGATGAGCGCCTACTGCGCCTCCAAGGCGGGCGTGGAGGCCTTCGCCCACTCCCTGCGCGCCGAGGTGGCGCACCACGGTGTCGCCGTCGGCATCGGCTACCTGAACTGGACCGACACCGACATGATCCGCGACGCGGACCGCCATCCCGTGCTGCGGGAACTGCGCGGCCACATGCCGCCGCCGGCCCGGCGGCTGTATCCGGTGGACCTGGTCGCCGCCCGGCTCGGTGCCGCGGTGGAACACCGCAGCACGGCCGTCTACGTGCCCCGCTGGCTGCGTCTGGCACAGGCGGCGCGTGCCGCGCTGCCCCCGGTCGTGCTGCGGGTGGCCCGCCGGGAACTGGCCCGGCTGGAGGCCGAGGAGCCACTGCGGCACACCGGGCTCCTCGGCGCCGGCGGCGAGGCCGACCGGGCCCGCGGGCGCCCCTGACCGACGCGGTACCCGCGGGCGCCCCTGACCGGTCCGGCCGGTCAGCCCGGGAAGCGCCCCGTGGAACGCAACGACCAGCGGCGCTCCGCGTAGGCCAGGTCGTCGCGCCACAGCCGTCCGGCGGCGGCCCGTACGAGCGGACGCAGCAGCGGCGCCGCACCGCGCGCCAGGACGAAACCCGGACGGTCGGACGCCGCCACCACCGCCTCGACGACCGCCGTACGGGGCCGCCCGTCTCTGTCGGGCCCCAGGGGAGTGGCGTGCGTCTCCACCACGGACCCCACCCCCTCGCCCTCGGTGATGCGCATGACGACCGTGCGCGGCCCGGGCGCGGTGAACACCGCCCGCACCGGCACCACCAGCCGTCCCGCCACCTTGAAGGAGACGTCCACGGTGAAGCCCTCCTCGGCCCCGTCCGGGCCGCCCGGCGCGTCGGCCACGGTGAGGTCGACGAACGAGTAGGGGTGGAACCAGGCCCCGTGCCAGGGGTCCAGACGGTTGGCCACGACGTCCTCGGGCTCACAGACCCCGACGCCGGTGTACACCGCCGCCAGGGCGCGCGCAGGCGCCGGCCGCCGCGGCACCACCGGCCTGTCCAGCGGCGGTTCGCCGCCCACCGCGTCCAGCCGCACCCACAGCAGGACGCCGTCGTCGTACGCCGGGAACGGCTCCCAGCCCGCGAAGGGCCCCCCGTCCAGGGCGAGTCCGTGCCAGTGGCACACCAGCGTGCCGCAGCGCACCGGACTGTCCCGCAGCGGCGCGCCCAGATGCGGGCAGATCCCGGGCCCGGCGACCGGACGGCCGTCCGCGTCCCGCCACAGCACCACCTCCTGCCCCGCCACGGTCCGCGCCAGCGGACGGTCACCGCCCACGTCGCGGGAGGCGCCGACGACGTACCAGTTGCCGGACGGACGCGCCTGCGCCCGCTTCAGCGCCCCGGCGATGACGGCGGGCCGGGCCTCGCGCCAGGTGGGACGCTGCCGTTCCCACGGCACCGCGCGCCGGCGCAGGGACAGCGGCAGGCGCCGGCGGCGGCTCCCGGATCCGGTGCTCACGCGACCTCCTCGGGAACCGACGGGCACGGGGCGAGCGGACCGACCTCCGGGGGCCGGCCGCCGCCGCGGGCCCGCAGCCGGGCGGCGGCCACCCGGGCGAGCCCGTCGGCGGCGACCACGGCACGCCGCCGCCGGGGGACCACCGCCCGCCGGTGCAGCACCGACCAGCCGTCCCGCGCCACCGCGTCCAGGATCCCGCCGTACAGCACGAACGCCGCACGGACGCACGGCCGGGACACCGGTTCCAGCATCGCGAGCCCCGGTGCCGCCTCCCGGTACACGCCCCGCGTCAGTGCCTCGAACTCCCTCAGTGCGGCGGTGACACGCCGGTCGCGGCGGCCGGTGTCCCGGCTCCACCGCAGCAGTGCCCGGTGGACGCCGTGCGCGGCGAGCAGGTCCGCGGGCAGGTAGACCCGCCCCCGGTCGAGGTCCTCGCCCACGTCCCGCAGGAAGTTGGTCAGCTGGAAGGCGACCCCGAGGGCCGCGGCGTGCGGCGCGGCCGCCTCGCGCGGGGCGACCGTGCCCAGCACCGGCAGCATCTGCAGCCCGATGACCGCCGCCGAGCCGTGCATGTAGCGGCGCAGGGCCGCGTAGTCGGCGTAGTCGGTGACCACCAGGTCGGAACGCATCGCGGTCATGAAGTCGGCGAAGTGCCCGTGGTCGATGCCGTACCGGCGTGCCGTGTCGCCGACCGCCCGCACCACGGGTTCGGCACTGTTCCCGTCCCGCAGCCCCTTGTCCAGTTCCCGCTGGAGCGCGGAGAGTTCGGCGTCACGGCGCGCGGTGTCCGCCCCGGTGCCGAGCGCGTCGACGATGTCGTCGGCCCAGCGGGCGAAGCCGTACAGGGCGTGCACGGCGGGGCGCCGTCCGACGGGCAGCAGCCGGGTGGCGAGGAAGTAGGTCCTGCCGTGCCGGGCGTTGAGCCCGCGGCAGTGGCGGTAGGCCTCGCGCAGCGCCGGATCGGTGACTCCGGCCGCGTCGAGTTCACGGTCGGTCATACGGAGGCCTCCTGCGGGGGAGTGAGGGGGAGACGCGGCCGTCGCGGGCCGCCGGTGATCCGTGCCGCGGCCAGCTTCCCGGACACCAGCACGGTCGGCACGCCGACACCGGGGGTGGTGCCGCAGCCGGCCAGCACGGCGTTCTCGGTGCCGCGGACCAGGTTGCGGGGCCGGAACGGCCCCGTCTGGGCGAAGGTGTGGGCCGCGGTGAACGGCGTGCCGGCCGCGTGCCCCTGCGCGTGCCAGTCGGCGGGCGTGACCACGCACTCCGTCTCGACGGCGGACCCCAGCCCGGCCAGCCCGCGCCGCTCCAGCTCCCGCAGCAGCGCGTCCCGGTAGCGCGGCGCCAGGTCCGTCCAGGCGGCGGCGCCCGGCCCGATGTCGGTGTTGGGGCACGGCGCGAGGACGTAGTGCAGATGGCGTCCCGGCGGGGCGAGGGACGGGTCGGTGGCGGTGGGCCGGGTGATGAGCAGCGACGGGTCGCTCATCAGCCGGCCGGTACGGGTGAGCTCGTCGAAGGTGCCGCGCCAGGCGGCGCCGAAGGAGAGGGTGTGATGGGCCAGCTCCGGCCAGGTCCGGTCGGTGCCGAGGTGCAGCACGACCGCGGACGGGGAGTGCCGCAGCCGCACCGGGCGCCGCGGCGCGCGGCCCAGCAGCCGGTAGGCGACGGGCAGGTCGGGGGTGAGGACGACCGCGTCGCAGGGGATGCGGCCCTGGTCGGTGACGACGGCGGTGATCCGGTCGCCGGAGCGTTCCAGCCGGGTCACCTCGTGGCCGAACCGCAGGTCGGCGCCCGCGTCGGCGGCGGCGTCCGCCATGGCCCGCGACAGCGCGTGCATCCCGCCGCGCGGGAAGTACACGCCGGCGACGGTGTCCATGTAGGCGATGACCGCGTACGCGGCCAGCGCCCGTTCCGGCGGGACGCCCGCGTAGAGGGCCTGGAAGGAGAAGACCCGGCGCAGCCGTTCGTCCCGCAGGAAACGCCCGATGCGCGCGTCGAGCCGTCCGAAACCGCCCAGCGCCGCCAGCCGGACGAGGTCCGCGCTCAGCAGGCCGAGCGGGGAGTCGAAGTTGGCGTCGATGAAGCGGCGCATCTGCGCCCGGTACAGCCTCTCCAGCCAGTCGCGCAGCCGCAGGTACCCCGCGGCCTCGTCCGGACCGGAGAAACGCTCGACCTCCGCGGCCATCGCGTCGGCCTCCGTGTGCACGTCGAGGCTGCTCCCGTCGGCGAAGCGGGCCCGGTACGCCGGGTGCAGCGGCACGAGCTCCACGCGCTCCCGCAGACTGTCGCCGACGGCGGCGAACGGCTCGTCGGCCAGATCGGGCATGGTCAGCACGGTGGGACCGGTGTCGATCCGGTAGCCGTCGAGGTCCAGGCGCCCGGCGCGTCCACCGGGCGACGCGTCCCGCTCGACGAGGGTGACGCGGCGGCCCGCGCCCAGCAGGTGCAGCGCCGCCGACAGCCCGGCCAGCCCGGCCCCCACGACGACGACGTGGTCCGTACGGCCCGCCACGGTGCGGCTCACCGGCAGGCCTCCTCGCCCGCGGCGGCCCGGACGGGCCCCGGCCGGGTGCCGCAGGGGGGCGCGTCCCGCGGCGGCCCCTCACCCGCCGCGGAGGCCAGCAGCAGCCGCAGCCGCCGCCCGCCGTGCGGATCGAGGAGGGCGCCGTCGACGTGCCGCAGCCCCTGGGCCACCAGACGGTCGATCATCGCCTCGACCGCGGTCCGCGCCCCGGTGCCGGCCAGGACCTCCCGCACCTCCTCCAGCCCCTCCCCGGTGAGCGCCTCGTGGCCGAGCGAGCGCTCGAGCACGTCCAGGGCCCGGCGGTCGCCGGCGGCCGCGGCACGCGCGTGGGCGAGCGCGACCAGACAGGTCGGCTTCCCCTCGCGGATGTCCCCGCCCGCCGGTTTGCCGGTGTACCGGGGATCACCGAACACGTCGCTGAGATCGTCGCGGAGCTGGAACGCCGTGCCCACACAGCGCCCGGCCGCGCAGAGGGCCGCCGTGGTGCCCTCGTCCGCACCCGCGAGCGCGGCCCCCAGGGCGATCGGCCGTTCGACCGAGTACAGGGCGCTCTTGAGGCGGGCGGTGCGCAGCGCGCGCGGCAGGGACCGCGACCCGGTCGCCTGCCCGTGCAGGTCCAGGTACTGGCCGGCCACCATCTCGGTGCGCATGTCGCTCCAGAGCCGGCGCACCGTCCGCGCGGTGCCGCTCTCCAGCGGGACCTCGGCCAGGAGGTCGTCCGCCCAGGCGAGTGCCAGGTCGCCGGTGAGGACGGCGGTCCCGCCGCCGAGGCGCTCGGCGCGCCCGGCCGGCGCCGCGTCCGCGTACTGGGCGGCGACGTCGACGTGGACGGCGGGCCGCCCACGGCGCAGTACGGAACCGTCCATCACGTCGTCGTGGACGAGCGCACAGGTCTGCAGCAGTTCGAGTGCCGCGCCGATCCGCAGGGCCGCCGCGACCGGGACGGCGCCCTCACCGCCGCAGGCGCGCAGCGTCCACCACAGGAAACGCGAGCGGGTGCGCTTGCCGCCCGCCCGGGTGAAGCGCGCGACGCGCCCGGCCACGTCGTCGCCGAACAGGGGGTCCAGGTCGCGTGCCCGCTCCACCCGGTCGGCCAGCACGTGGTCGAGCACGCGTCCGACCGCGCCGGCCACGTCCCGGTCCACGGCGGACGCGTCCTCGTGCCACGGCGGGCGCGCCGCGTGCGTCACGTCGTACCGGGCGCCGGGCCGCGCGCCGTCGGGCCGGGCCCGTGCCGACGCCGGCCCCCCGACGAGCCGAGGCCCCGCCGTATCGTGATCCTCCGCCTGTGCACGGCCCATCCCGGTTCCTCTCGTCCTGAACACCGATCATCGCGTCCTCGATGCCCTTCCGCTCGCGCACCGCGCGCGGATGCGGTACCAGCCGGAACGGTCCGACGAACTGCCGCCGCATGCCTTCCCCCTGCGCGCCCCGTCTCACCGGTGGCGGTTCATCACACGTTCGAGTGACCTGAATCCGATCGGGCACACAAGCAGGAATGGTGATGAGGCGCGTGTGCCGAGGAACGGAAGGAGAGTGCCGTCGTGCTGGACGCCGAGGTGGCGATCGTCGGGGCGGGCGCCGCCGGACTGTCCCTGGCCCACCGTCTGTCGCGGACCGCGCCGGAGTCCCGGGCGCCGTCGGTCGTCCTGGTGGACGCCCCGCCCGGCCCGCTGCGGCCCCCGCGCCGCACCTGGTGCTTCTGGGAGGCGGGCACGGGCCGCTTCGACGCCGCCGTCACGGCGACCTGGCGGCACCTGCGGGTGCGTCCCCCCTCCGGCCCGGCGATCGAGGGGGACATCGCCCCGCTGCGCTACAAGATGATCCGGTCCGACGACTTCGAGCACCTGGTCGCCCACGACCTGGCCGGATCCCCGGCCGTACGCCGCCTGGAGGCGACCGTCGAGGCCGTGGAGGACGTGTCCGGGGGCGCGCTCGTCCACCTGCGGGACGGCGCCGGCCGGACAAGCGTCCTGCGGGCCCGCTGGGTGTTCGACTCGCGCCCCCCGGGCAGCCTGCCGGCCGCCCGCACCACGCTGCTGCAGCACTTCCACGGCTGGTTCGTGCGCACCGCCCGCCCGGTCTTCGACGGCCGGACCGCGGAACTGATGGACTTCCGCACCCCCCAGCCCGGGACCGGCCTGTCCTTCGGCTACGTCCTGCCCGTCGGCCGCCGTGAGGCCCTGGTGGAGTACACCGAGTTCTCCCCGCGCCCGCTCACCGCCGACGGCTACCGGTCGGCGCTGCGGCACTACACCGGGGACGTGCTCCGGCTGGGCGAACTGCGGGTCCTCTCCACCGAGACGGGCGTCATCCCGATGACCGACGCCCCGGTGCCCCGCCAGGTCGGCGCCTCCGTCTTCCGCATCGGCGCGGCGGGCGGCGCCACCCGCCCCTCGACGGGCTACACCTTCGCCGGGATCCAGCGCCAGACGAGCGCCGTCGCCGCCGCCCTGCGCCGGGGCCGCACCCCGGTGCCGCCCCCCGCCCACTCCGCCCGCTCCCGGACCATGGACGCCGTCCTGCTGCGGGCCCTGGACAGCGGCCGGGCCGACGGCCCCGCGCTGTTCGCCCGCCTCTTCACCCGCGTGCCCATGCGGCGTCTGCTGCGCTTCCTCGACGGCCGGACCCGGCTCCACGAGGACCTCGCCGTCGGCCTGCACGCCCCGGTCGGCCCCATGCTCCGCTCGGCGCTGGAACTGCCCACCCTGCCCCGCCGCCCGTTCGACGGCCCCTGACCCGGGCCGCCCGCACCCGCCCGGACCCCTCTGCTCCAGGAGACTGCATGACCCTGCTGCTGCGCGACGAGAACCTCGCCACCGCGTTCGACCACGCGGCCCGTGGCTACGACGCCCTCGTGGCCGCCAACCCCGGCTACCACGCCCACCTGCGCCGCTCGGCCCGCCGTCTGGGGCTGCCGCGGCGCGGCGAGGGCCTGCGCGTCCTGGACCTCGGCTGCGGCACCGGGGCGTCGACCGCCGCGCTCGCCGCGGTGCTGCCCGGCGCGCGGATCGTCGCGGTGGACGCCTCGGCCGGCATGCTCGAACGGGCCGCCGCCAAACCCTGGCCGGACGGTGTGACCTTCGTACGGGCGGCGGCGGAGGGGCTGGCCGAGGCCGGGGTGGAGGGGCCGTTCGACGCGGTGTTCGCGGCCTATCTCTTCCGCAACGTCTCCGATCCCGACGCCGTGCTCACCACCGTGCGCGACCTGCTCGCCCCCGGCGGGAGACTGGGCGTGCACGAATACACCCTCGGCGGACGCCGCGTGGACCGCGCGGTGTGGACCGCGGTGTGCCGCGGCCTCGTCCAGCCGGCGGCCACCGTGCTCGGCGACGGCGAGCTGTACCGCCATCTCCACCGCAGCGTCGTGGAGTTCGACACCGCGGACCGGTTCGCCGGCCGGCTGCGCGCGACCGGCTTCGACGCGGTGCGCGTCCTGCCCCTGCCGGGATGGCAGACGGGCATCACCCACACCTTCGTGGGCCGCCGGCCCCGCACGGGGAACGGAGCCCAGGCATGACGCCCCTCGGCCGTCCGGACGCCACCCGGCACGGACGGGACCGCCGCGCCCGCGTGCTCACGCCCCCGCCCGGGGCGCGCCGGATCGAGGGCGCGCGCCCGACGGCCGCCGTCGTCGGCGGCGGGATCGCCGGACTGGCCGCGGCGACCGCGCTCGCCGAGCGCGGCGTGGCCGTGACGCTCTACGAGCGCGAACCCTTCCTGGGCGGACGGGTCGGCGGCTGGCCGGTCGCCCTGGCCGACGGCACCCCGGCGACCATGAGCCGCGGCTTCCACGCCTTCTTCCGTCAGTACTACAACCTGCGCGGTCTGTTGCGCCGTACCGATCCGGGACTGGAACGGCTCACCGGCCTGGCGGACTACCCGCTGCACCACGCGGACGGCCTGCGCGACGGCTTCCGCCACGTCCCGCGCACCCCGCCGTGGAGTGCGCTCGGCTTCGTCGCCCTCAGCCCGTCCTTCCGCCCGGCCGACCTGCGCCGCATGAACCCGGTCGCGGCCCTCCCGCTGCTCGACGTGCGCGTGCCCGAGGTCTACGAACGCTTCGACGGCGTGAGCGCCCACGACTTCCTCGACGCCGTCCGCTTCCCGCCGAGCGCCCGCCACCTGGCGTTCGAGGTGTTCTCCCGCAGCTTCTTCGCCGATCCCCGGCAGCTGTCGGCGGCCGAGATGATCCTGATGTTCCACATCTACTTCCTCGGTTCCGCCGAGGGGCTGCTGTTCGACGTGCCCGACGCGCCCTTCCCCGCCGCGCTGTGGGAACCCCTGGCCGGCTACCTGCGCGGGCACGGCGCCGGGATCCACACCGGCACGGCGGTGGAGCACATCGCCCCCACCGGGGACGGCGGCTTCGAGGTCGCCACCGCCGGAGCGGAGCGGCGTCACGACACCGTCGTCCTCGCCCTCGACGCCGCGGGACTGCGTTCCCTCGTCGCCCGCTCCGGCCGGCTGGGCGACGAGGCGTGGCGGGAACGGGTCGCACGCCTGCGCAACGCCCCGCCGTTCCTGGTCACCCGCCTGTGGCTGGACCGGCCCGTCGCACCCGACCGGCCGGCGTTCCTGGGCACGAGCGGGTACGACGGCCTCGACAACATCAGTGTGCTGGACCGCTACGAGGACGAAGCGGGCCGCTGGGCCGCCCGTACCGGGGGTTCCGTGGTCGAACTCCACGCGTACGCGCGGCATCCCGGGGACTCGCCGGAGACCGAGCAGAAGCGGCTCGTCGACCAGCTGCACCGCGTCTACCCGGAGACGGGCCACGCCACGATCGTCGACGCCCACCACCTGTGGCGGTCCGACTGCCCCCTGTTCCCCGTCGGGGGGTACGAGGACCGGCCGACGGTACGCACACCGGACCCCGGCCTCGTGGTGGCGGGCGACCTGGTGCGCACCGGCCTGCCCGTGGCCCTCATGGAGCGCGCGGCGACGACCGGCTTCCTCGCCGCCAACGCCCTCCTGGAGCGCTGGGGAGTACGCGGACAGACCCTGTGGACCGTGCCCGAACGGGGACGCGGCGCACTGCTGCGGGGCCTGGCCGGACTGGGGCGGCGGCGGTCCGGCTGACCGGGCGCCCCCGCGGGTCCGGGGTCCGGTGTCAGCCGCCGGATCCCGGCCGCCCGGCCCCGGCCGCGGTGAGGTGGTCGAGGACGTTGGTCTGCCGCAGGAGGCGTTCGAGGATCTGCGGCCGGTTGTCCAGGAACAGGACCGCGCCCGCGGCACTGGTGTGACGGCGGATCATGAGCAGTGCGGCCAGCCCCAGCGGATCGATGCCCTCCAGCTCGCGGAAGTCCAGCCGCACGGAACGCGGCGGCTCCGGCCCGCTCAGGTGCGCCACCACGCGGGCGATCAGCTCCTGACCGCCCGCGTCGTCGAGCTCACCGCGGACCGCCACGGTCGGCGCCCCGGTCTCCGGCGCCGGGGCGGGGCGGTCTCCGGCGCGGTGGGGGCGCTCATACGACGGTGCCGGGAACGACGGCGTCGCCCGCCGGGCCGCGGAGCCGGGCCGCGCCCTCGCGGACGAACCCCAGGCCCCGGGGGAAGTCGTACAACTGCTCCGCGACGATCTCGAGCCCCGCCACCAGGGAGTGCACCGGAACCCCGCGCGCCGCGAGCACCTCGGAGGTCCAGTCCAGGAACCCGGTGAACACCTCGGCGTCGTCCATGTAGAGCGCGGTGGCCAGGAAGTCGAGGATGTGGACCAGGTCCTCCGCGGTCCGCTCCCGCTGCGCGTCGCTGTACCCGCGCATCGCCGGGAGACGGTCCTCCAGGTCCGCCAGCACCTGCTTGACCAGGCGGCTGCGGGACTGGACCACCATCGTGTACTCCTGGTCCGCCAGGTGCGGAAGGTCGTCGACCGCCTGCCGGACCGCCATGGGACGCGGCAGACCGGCCTCCAGCACGGCGGCCGCGCCGCGGGCGTCCGGGGCCCACGCGTCGGCGCCCAGTGCCCGCGCGAACCGGCCGTCCTCCCCGAAGGCCCTGCCGCCGGCCAGCACGGGCACCCCGACCGCCTGGCAGGCGGTGATGGCCGCGTGCGCCGCCGGCAGATGCGTGGGGATCGACCCGGAGAGCAGGACGGCGTCGGAGTCGGTGTGGTGCTGGTGGGCGACGAGATGGGGGGTCGGCGTCTGGGCGCCCAGATAGTCCACCTGCCAGCCCCGCAGCCGCAGCACCTCGGCGACGAGCCGGGCCGGGAAGGCGTGCCACTCGCCGTCGACGCAGGTGACCGTCACCCGCCCGCGGTACGGGGGGACGGGCCTGCCCGCCGCCGGACGGTGGACGAGCGCGGCGATCACCCGCTCGTTGATGGCCGTGGCAGCGTGCTCCTGGGCGACGGTGATGCGGTCGGCGGCCCACTCGAGACCGATCTTCGTCTGCACCGCCGCGACGACGTCGAGCAGCAGGCCCTCCTCGTCCCAGCCCGTGCCGAGCCCGGCCCGCACCACGTCGACGGCGTCGTACTCACTGCCCTCGATCACCGCCCGCCAGAGCCTGTCGCGCAGCACGGCGGCCGACCGGCGGGTCCCGCTCACGTGTTCCTCCCCGGAAGTCCGCCGACGCCGTCCGCGTCGGCCGTCGGCGCCGTGCGCGGCGCGCTGATGGCGACGGTGGCCATGTCGTCGTGGCTGCCGCTGCCCAGCCACTGCGCGGCGAGCATCTGCACCCGCTCCACGATCGCGTCCCCCGGCATGCCGGCGCACTCCGCCAGAGCCTGCCGCAGACGGCGTTCCCCGAACAGTTCGTCGCCCAGCGGTCCGCCGCGGGCCTCGGTGATGCCGTCGGTGTAGAGCAGACACGTCTCCCCCGGCGCGAGCACCTCCTCGGCCGTCCGCACCGAGACGGAGGGCAGCGCTCCGACGAGGGTGCCGTGGGTGGCCGCCTCCTCGACGCGGCCGTCGGCGCGGACGATGAGCGGCGGCATGTGCCCGGCGCTGGTCAGCCGGAGCCGCACCCGGTGCCCGTCCCTGCGGACGGAGGCCAGCACCAGGGTGGCGAAGCGGGTGTGGTGCGAGCTGAGCAGGGCCCCGTTGAGCAGGGTGAGGACCTGTTCGTGGTCGGACGCCAGCGGCAGCAGCGCGTGCAGCGTGTTGCGGATCTTCCCGGTCAGGACCGCCGCGTCGAGTCCCTTGCCCGCCACGTCGCCCAGCACGACGAACGTCTCCTGCGAGGCGTCGGTTCCGGCGTGGACGTCGTAGAAGTCACCGCCGACCCGCTCGTGGTCGCGGGCGGCGCGGTAGCGGCCCGCGTATTCCACCCCGTGCAGGCTCTCCAGTGTCGGCGGCAGCAGTTCCCGCATCAGCGTGGTGGTGATCGCGCTCTGCTCGCTGTACAGGCGCGCGGCCGACAGCGCGGCGCCCGCGCGCGCGGCGAAGAGCCGGGCGAACCCCTCCTCGTCCGGGGTGAAGGCCCGCTCCGTGCTGGCGCGCAGCAGGATCAGCGCACCGGCGGACACCCCGTGGCCGGGCAGCGGCGTGACGATGACGGAGCCGACGGGCCCGCCGAAGCCCGCCGGGACGACCCACTCGGGGAGGGCGCCGGGATCGAGCCAGCGCGCGGGGACCGGCGGGAACCCCTGGAGGGCCTCGGCCAGCCCCGGGACGCTCCGGGCGTCGAACTGGAGCGAGGTGTGCTCCGCGGGCCCGCCGCGCAGGGCGTGGGTCACGGGGTGGCGGCGCCCGACGGGCGGCAGGACGAGCAGCGCGGCGTCGGCGAGGTGCTCCGCCGCCAGGTGCGCCGCGACCTCCGCGCAGCGCGGCACGTTCAACGACGCCAGCAGGGTACTGGACACCATGGCGCGGATCTCCGCCTGCTCCCGGGCGCTCCGCAGGGACCTCTCCGCCTCACGGCGGTCGGTGCCGTCCACCAGCCACCACACGACGCCCCCGTCCGTGACCGGGCCGGGGTGCGCCTCGAAGAACCGGTCACCGATCTCCCCGGCGGCAGACGGGCCCGTCGGCACGGCGTCCGTCCCGTCGGTGAGACCGCGGTGCGCGTCCGCCAGCCAGGCCGGCACCACGTCCCGTGGGGCGCCTCCTTCGTGGCGGTCCGTCAGCACCAGCCGGGCGGGCGGGTTCAGGTCCACGACCGTGCCCTTCGCGTCGAGGACCACCACCGGGCAGGGGGCGTCCTTCCACGTCGGACCGGTACGGACGTCCGTGCCGCGAGGGCGGGCGGGTGAGCCGGGGGAAGGAATCACAGGCGTAGGCACGCGCCGTGCGCACCCCACCACCTTTCTGCCGGGAAACTGGATGCAGATGCCACGGTCCCCCATCCGTGTCCGCGAAATCAACCTGCCCCGGCGACGAGGTGCCCGACGGGCGCACGCGTACCCCGGGGCGGCGTCCTTACTCCTGCCCGTTCCCCGCGTGCCGCCCGCCGGGCGGCGGGAGCGCCCGGGCCGCCGTCACCGTCTCGCGCACGGCGTGGTGGACGGCGCGCGCCGGCCGCGCCCCCCACAGGGAACGGGGCCCGGCGAAGGCGTGCTCCTCCTCGTCCGGGCCCGGCGTGCGGGCGGCGACGCACACCGCGTCGGTGGGCGTGCCCGAACAGTCGAGACCCGCCTCCAGGAGGGCCTGCACCTTCGTCTCCGTGACCGTGGTCACAGCGTTCACCAGAGCGGTGTCGCTCAGCGGCACCGGCACGGCGACGACGGTGTCGACGGTGCCGGGGTCCTGGGGTCCGCCCGTGCCCTCCCCGGCCCGTGCGGCCCAGCCGCGCACGTCGACGCCCGCCGTGACGTAGGCCTCCGCGCCCGCGTCCGTCGCGTGCGCGTACGCCGAGACGTCCGCCGCCGTCATCAGCCCCACCCCCGGGCCCCGCGCGCCCGCGGCGGCCGCGAGGTCCGCCAGGTGCCGGCCGGGGTCGGTGCGCGGGTAGCCGTGGGGGACCTGGGCGTTGAGGATCCGGTTCCGCTCGCCGATGCCGCCGCCCAGCACCGCGCTGCTGATCATCCGCCGGCCGGGGCCCGCGGTCCACAGCAGCGCGTGCAGCCGCTCGCCGTTCTCGGCGCGGGTCAGGAACCGCGGGAGCGGCAGGGCGGGGGCGGTGCGGGGCTGGGGGAGCACGGCGGTCACCGTGCGGGGCTCCTTGCGGGGGGCGGCCGGCCGATCCTGGGCCGGACCGGCCGGCCGCCCCGCACAGGGGTCAGTTCCGTGCGTCCTTCGGTGCCCGGAAGCAGGCGGTGACGGTCTTGCCGTGGGGACACGGGCGGGCCTCCCACGTGTCGGCCAGGGCGTCGACCAGGAACATGCCGCGTCCGCCGGCGCGTTCGGTGCTCGGTTCCCGGGGCGCGGGCAGGGTGGCGGACCTGTCGTGCACCGAGATGTGCAGACAGCTGTTGTCCCACGACATGACCAGCTGTGCGCTGCTGCGGGCGTGGACGTGCGCGTTGGTGACGAGTTCCGAGACGGTCAGCAGCACGGCGTCCGCCGTCTCGGGAGCGGTTTCGTCCCAGCCCAGTGAGACGAGGTGCTCGCGCGCCCAGTCGCGGGCCGCCTTCACCCCGTGGTCCATCGGCAGTGAGCGCGCCCAGCCCACCGTGCGGACCGACGACTCGTTCATGGAGGTCCTCCCCGGTCATCGCCACGCGGCCCGGACGGGTACGCACCGGACCGCGCGGAAGCGGAACGGCTCAGCGGTGGCCGCCGCGGAGCCGGCCCAGCAGACGCTGTGCCTGGGCCCGGCGACGGGGGTCGGCCGCCGCCCGCCGCAGCTGCTCGGCCGTACGCCGCCCCTGAGGGCTCCTGGCGAACTGTTTGATGCGCTCCACCATGCTCGGCATGGGTGCTCCCTTCCGCGGGTCCGGTTCGTGCCTGCTGCTCTGCGCCTACCCCCTGCGGGCGGAGTCAGCCCCCGGACGGCCGCACGGGCTCAGGTCTCCTCCAGCGGCTCGTACGCCTCCGCCCCCAGACCGAACGTCCACGCCACCCCCTCCCGGGCCGTCCGGGTCGTCGGCGGCACACGGAGCCAGTACGTGCGGTGGGTGCCGTCCGGTTCGGGCGTGGAGTTGAGCACCTCGACCATGACGACCGGCTCGTCGCCGTCCAGGTCGATGCGCCAGAGCGTGCCCGTGCCGTCCCGGTGCAGGGGCCGCGCCCCGGAGCCGGCGAGATAGCGGTCGTAGCCGTAGTACTCGAGCATCACCCGCCGCAGTTCGGCGTTGTCCTCCTGCCGGATCCGCTCCGGGGTGAGGGTGCGCAGCTCCTCCAGGAAGGCACGCGTCACCGGCATGCCGCGCCAGGCGCACAGGGCGAAGCCGTCGGGGAACTCCAGGGCGGGTCCGTCGCCGTGGTCGAGCCGGCCGGCCTCGTCCCGGTGCAGGGCGACGGGACGCTCGCACACCACCGCGACCTTCTCGAACGGCCACCACCAGCCCGCGGCGCGGCACACCCGGGCCGGTCCGGCGAGCGCCGTCCCCCCGGTGTGCAGGGCGGACAGCCAGGGCGCGTCGTGCTGCCCGAGCAGCGCGTCCAGCAGGATCAGCCGTATCTCCGTCCGGGCCGCCGGGTCGTCGGCGGCGAGTTCCTCGAGCACCCCGGCGCGGATCCGGTCGACCAGCGCCTGCGTGGCGTCCCACAGCGCGCCGCCGGTCACCGACCAGTGCCGGGACCAGCCCGTCGCGCCCAGCTTCTCGTACCACCGGCCGCGTTCGGCCGCCCACGGTGCGGTGCGCACCGCCTCGCGCACGCTCGCCCCGAAGTCCGCGCCCTGCCGGACGAGCGTCACGCCCTCGCGCGGCGATCCGGCCCAGATCACCCGCTCCGGCTCCCTCAGCCCGGCGCTCCGGTAGGCCAGCCGGACGCCCTCCTCCGCGGCGGCACGGTCGGCGGGCACGGCGGCCGAGGCCCACGCGCGCCAGCGCGCCGTCCCCTCGGCGCTCCCCGCCACCGCGGCCGCCCGGCCGCTCTCCTGCGTCGTCGTCATCGTCAACGTCCTCTGCCTCCCCGTCGTGTCGTGGTGTCCCGTGCCGCCGTCACCGTCAGTCGGCCACGAGCCGCACCGAGCCGGGGACGTACTCCCGCTGCCGGATCACCCGGAACCAGCCCTTCGGCAGCGTGATCGTGGCGTGCTCCTCGTGGACGACCCGGCCGCCCTCGGGCAGGTGCAGCAGGAACGGTCCGAAGGGACCCGGCTCGCGGACGAGTTCGCCCCGTCCGAGCACCGCGTGCGCGTGTCCGGTGACCTCCCCCAGGGCCAGCACCAGCCGGCCCCGGGCGTCGCGCGGCTCCTTGGGCGCGTCCGGGACGTGGGACGGCACCGCCGCGTCCGCGACGGGCACGATCAGCACGTCTCCCTGCCGGTACATGGCTCTCCCCTCCGCTCCGGCGCACGGTGCTCCGGAGTCCATGGGCGGACAGTACGAGCCGGCACTGACAACGGACCGTCACCGGACCCTCCGCCGGGCGCTGTCAGTCCCTGTTGGTAGAACTGCTGCACGCATCGCCGGACGGTCCGCACCCCGTGCCCGTGACGGCCTCGCCCACGCACCGCCTTCCTTCACGCGTCGCACGACAGGAGCAGCCCGTATGACCATCGGTGGCCACCTCGAGGAGCTGTACGGACTTCCCGCCTTCACCTTCCCCGGGCCCGGCGAGACGCCGCGTGAGCTGCCCGGACCCGACGCCGTGGCCTGGCGGATCACCGGCCACACCTACAACGACTACGAGCGGTGGACCGAGGCGTTCGCCCGCTTCCGCTCCGCGGTCGACACCACCCGGGTCCGCGCCCTGGTCGTCGGCGCCTGGGAGGACCCGTGCGAAAAGAGTTCCGGTGACGTCGTCGAGGCGCTGGTGGCCGCGCGCGACCGGCTGCCCGGCCTGCGGTCGCTGTTCCTCGGGGACATACAGTTCGAGGAGGCGGAGATCTCCTGGATCACCCAGAGCGACGTGACACCGCTGCTGTCGGCCTTCCCGGCGCTGGAGGAGTTCGGTGTGCGCGGCGGCCAGGGGCTGGAGTTCTCCGCCCTGCGCCACGACGGCCTGCGCAAGCTGGTCGTGGAGACCGGCGGCCTCCCGGTGGGCGTGGTCCGCGGTGTCGCGGCCAGCGAACTGCCCGCGCTGGAACACCTCGACCTGTGGCTCGGCACCTCCTGGTACGGTGCGGACAGCGAGGCGGCCGACCTGGAGCCGATCCTCTCCGGCGCCCGGCTGCCCCGGCTGCGGCACCTGGCCCTGCGCAACAGCGACATCCAGGACGAGATCGCCGCCGCCGTGGCGTCCGCGCCGGTTGTCGCCCGGCTCGAGGTGCTCGACCTGTCCATGGGCACCCTCGGCGACGACGGCGCCACCGCCCTCCTCGGCGGTCAGCCCCTGACCCATCTCAAGAAGCTGGACCTGCACCACAACTACCTGAGCGAGCCCCTGCGACAGCGCATCCGCGAGACGCTGGAAGCCGCGGGCGTCGAGGTGGACCTCGACCCGGACGACGCGGACGAGGACGAGGACGAGGACGAGGACGGCACCGTCCACCGCTACGTCAGCGTGGGGGAGTGAGCTCCGCGTGCGCTACTACCCCTCCCATCTGACGCGCTTCCACGGCCTGCCCGTGCACCACTTCGCCGGCCCCGGCGAGGAGCCGGGCCCCGGCCCGCACCCGATCCCTCCCGCCTCGGTCGCCTGGCGGCTCACGGCCGACGAGGAGGTGCCGTTCGAGGAGCGGTGGAGCTCCTTCCTGGACCGGGTCCGCACCGACGAGGTCGTGGCCCTCGTCGTCGGCGCCTGGTGGCAGGAGTGGGACGAGCACGGCATCGGCCCCGCCCTCGACCTGATCACGGCCGGGGCACACCGGCTGCCGAGGCTGCGGGCGGTCTTCCTCGGGGACGTCGAGTCCGAGGAGTCCGAGATCTCCTGGATCAAACAGGGCGACGCCGGCCGGGTGCTGCGCGCCTGGCCCGGTCTGTACGAACTCGGCCTGCGCGGCGCCGAGAACCTGGTGATCGAGCCGCTGCGGCACGAGGAACTGCGCAGGCTGCGCATCGAGTCCGGCGGTCTGCCGCCCGAGCCGGTCCGCGGCCTGGCGGCCTGCGACCTCCCCGCCCTGCACCACCTGGAGCTGTGGCTGGGCACCAGCTGGTACGGCGGTGACTGCACCGCGGCCGACGTCCGGGCCCTCCTCGCCATGCTGGACCGCAGCCCCCGGCTCGCCCACCTGGGCCTGTGCAACAGCGACATCCAGGACGAGATCGCCGCCGCCGTGGCCGCCGCGCCCGTCGTCGCGGGCCTGGACTCCCTCGACCTGAGCATGGGCACGCTCAGCGACGACGGGGGTGCCGCGCTGCTCTCGGGGCAGCCGCTGAGCCATCTGCGGGCGCTCGACCTCGGGCACCACTTCATGAGCGAGGAGATGACCCGCCGCGTGCGCGAGACGCTGGGACCGCACATCCAGGACCTCGGCCTCACGCCCGCCCGCCGCAGCAGGCACCGGCCCGAGGAGCGTTATGTCGCGGTCGGGGAGTGAACCGGGCCGGGCCGGCGCACCCGTGCGCCTCGCCGTCGTGGGCAATCCCGGGAACCGCAGGACGACCCTCTTCGCCGACGCCGCCCGCGCGGCCGGACTGCCCGCGCCGCGGGTGGTCCCCTGGGCGCGGGTCCTGCGCGAGGGCGGGGCCGACTTCGCCGCAGACGAGACCGTCCGGCTCGACTCGCCCGGCGGGGATCCCGACGTCGACCGGCTGCTGAGGGGCGTCCAGGACCCCACCCGCGTGGAGGGCTCGGCACGCTGGTACGCGCGGTTCACCGAGGCGGCGCGCGGACTGCGGGGCGGCATCCGGCTCGACGACGCGGACGAACTGGCCGTCCTGTTCGACAAGCGGCGCTGTCACGCCGTCCTCGACGCGGCGGACGTCCCCGTGCCCCGGTCGCCCACCTCCGGCCCGGACGCCGTACGGGTGACCGGCTGGGACGACGTGCGCACTCTGATGCGCGAGCACCGTATGCCGAGACTCTTCGTCAAGCTCGCGCACGGCTCCTCGGCCTCCGGTGTGCTCGCCGTCGAGGCGTCGGGCAGCGGCCGTGTCCGGGCCACCACCTCCGTCGAACTCACCGAGGACGGCGAGCTGTTCAACTCCCTGACGGTGCGCCGCTACGAGCGGGAGGCGGACATCGCCGCCGTCGTGGACGCCCTCGCCCCCGACGGCCTCCACCTGGAGCGCTGGCTGCCCAAGGCCTCCCAGCGGGGCCGCGCCGCCGATCTGCGGGTCGTGGTGGTGGCCGGCCGCGCCACCCACGCCGTCGTGCGCACCAGCGCCTCGCCCCTGACCAACCTCCACCTCGGCGGCGCCCGCGGCGACCTCGGCGCGGTGCGCGACGCCGTCGGGGCGGCCGGCGGCCGGTGGGCGGACGTCCTCGCCGTGTGCGAGCGCGCGGCGGCCTGCTTCCCGCGCACCCTGTGCGTCGGCGTCGACCTGCTCCCGGCCGTCGGCTGGCGCCGGTTCGCCGTCGGCGAGGTCAACGCCTTCGGCGACCTGCTGCCCCGCCTCACCGGACTGCCGGGCAGTGGGGCGGAGGGCCTCGACACCTACGCGGCCCAGGTCGCGGCGGTCCTGCGCCGCACCACCGGTCCGTCCCACCCGCACCACCAGTACAGAACGGGGACCACCCATGTCAGCGCCTGAACCGACGCCCGCGCCCGGCCCCCGCGCGGCCGCCGCACCGGACCACCCGGACATGAACGAGATCGTCGGCAGCCACGACATCCTCCTCGTCACCCTCGACACCCTCCGCTTCGACGTCGCCGCCGAACTCGCCGCCGCGGGACGCATCCCGAACCTGGCCCGCCACCTGCCCGGCGGCCGCTGGGAGCGGCGGCACGCCCCCGGCAGCTTCACCTACGCCTCCCACCAGGCGATCTTCGCCGGGTTCCTGCCGACACCCGTCGCCCCCGGCCCGCATCCGCGCCTCTTCGCGGCCCGCTTCGCCGGCAGCGAGACCACGGCCGGGGGCACCTTCGTGTACGACACCCCGGACCTGGTGTCCGGCCTCGCGCGGGAGGGCTACCGCACGGTGTGCGTCGGCGGGACCGGCTTCTTCAACAAGCGGGGCCCGCTCGGTTCGGTGCTGCCCGGCCTGTTCCAGGAGTCCCACTGGGAACCGGAGTTCGGCGTCGCCTCGCCCACGTCGTTCGAGGCCCAGGTGGCCCGCGCGGAACACGTCGTACGCGAACTGCCCCGTGAGCAGCGCCTGTTCCTCTTCGTCAACGTCGCCGCACTGCACCAGCCCAACTGGTTCCACCGGCCCGGCGCCACCCGCGAGGACGGTGACACGCGCGCCACCCACGCCGCCGCCCTGGAGTACGTGGACCGGCACGTCGGCCGGCTGTTCGCCGCCGCGAGCAGCAGACGCCGCTGCTTCGCCGTCGTCTGCTCCGACCACGGCACCGCCTACGGCGACGACGGCTACACCGGCCACCGCATCGGCCACGCGTCCGTGTGGACCGTGCCCTACGCCCACTTCTTCCTGGACCGCACCCCCGCCGAGGCCGCCCGATGACCACCACCGCCACCCCTGCCCGGACCGGCACCGAGGTCCCGGCGAGCCCGTACCGGAGCTACGTCTACGCCTACCCGCACAAGACCGCCTACCGTCCACTCGCCGACCGCCCCCGCCTCGACGCCCTCTGGGCCGCCGAACCCAAGGACGCCCTCTCCCTCTACCTGCACATCCCGTTCTGCGAGGTCCGCTGCGGCTTCTGCAACCTGTTCACCCGCATCGGCGCCCCCGACGGCCTGACCGGCGCCTATCTGGACGCCCTGGACCGGCAGGCGGCCGCGGTGCGGGAGGCGCTGGGGGAGCGGGAACCGGTGCGGTTCGCGACCGCGGCCTTCGGCGGCGGCACCCCCACCTTCCTCACCGCCGCCGAACTGCAGCGGCTGTGCGACATCGCGGAACACCGCATGGGCGCCGACCTGCGCGCGGTCCCGCTGTCCGTGGAGGCCTCGCCCGCCACGGCCACCGCCGACCGGCTCGAGGTACTGGCCGCGCGCGGCACCACCCGCCTCAGCCTGGGCGTGCAGAGCTTCGACGACGCCGAGGCCCGCGCCGCCGTACGCCCGCAGCGCCGCGCCGACGTCGAGGCGGCCCTCGGCCGTATCCGCGACGCCCGCATCCCCGTCCTCAACATCGACCTGATCTACGGCATCGACGGCCAGACGGAACACACCTGGCTGCGCTCCCTGGACGCGGCCCTCGCCTGGCACCCCGAGGAGCTCTACCTCTACCCCCTCTACATACGCCCCCTGACCGGCCTCGGCCGCCGAGCCGGAGACCCGGACCCGGCCTGGGACGCGCAGCGGCTGCGCCTGTACCGCCTGGGCCGCGACCACCTCCTCGCCCACGGCTACGCGCAGCACTCCATGCGCATGTTCCGCCGCGCGGACGCCCCGCCGCAGGGCGCGGACGACTACGCCTGCCAGACCGACGGCATGATCGGCCTCGGCTGCGGCGCCCGCTCCTACACCGCCGGCCTGCACTACTCGTTCGACTACGCCGTCGGCATGCACGAGATCCGCGGCATCGTCGACGACTACGTCTCCCGCCCGGCCGCCGACTTCGCCCACGCCGAGTACGGCCGTCGCATCGACACCGACGAGGCGCGCCGCCGGCACCTGCTGCAGTCCCTGCTCCAGGCGGAAGGCCTCGACCCCGCCGACTACCGCGCCCGCTTCGGCGGCCGCACCCCGGCGGACGACTTCCCGGCCGAGCTCTCCCGCTTCGCCGACCGCGGCTGGCTGGAGGAGGAGGCCGGCCCCGGCGCCGCGCGCCTGCGCCTGACGCCCGAGGGCCTGGCCCACTCCGACGCCATCGGCCCGGAGCTGTTCTCCCCGGCCGTGCGGGCCGCCATGGCCGCCTACGAGCGGAAGTGAGCCCGTACCCGATGGACCTGACCCTCCTCTACCGGGGCCCGCTGGCCTCCTGCGACTACGACTGCCCGTACTGCCCCTTCGCCAAGCGCCGCGACAGCCGTGAGCAGCTCCGCGCGGACCGCGCCTGCCTGGAGAGGTTCGCGGACTGGGCCGAAGCGCAGACCACCGACCGGCTCTCCCTGCTCTTCACCCCCTGGGGCGAGGGCCTGGTCCGCTCCTGGTACCGGAACACCCTGACCCGGCTGTCCCACCGGCCGCACATCCGCCGCGTCGCCATCCAGACCAACCTCAGCTGCCGCACCGACTGGCTCGCCGACGCCGACCCGGACACCCTCGCCCTGTGGTGCACGTACCACCCGGGCCAGACCCCCTACGACCGCTTCCTGGCCAAGTGCCGCGAACTGGACCGCCTGGGCGTCCGGTTCAGCGTCGGCGTCGTCGGACTGCCCGAGCACCTCGACGCGGCCCGGCGGCTGCGCGCCGAGCTGCCCGAGAAGGTGTACCTGTGGGTCAACGCCGCCGAGGGACACACCTACGACGACGCCGAGGCCGGCGTGTGGACCGCGCTGGACCCGCTCTTCCCCTACAGCCGCCGCCCCCACGCCAGCGCGGGCCTGCCCTGCCGCACCGGGGAGTCCGTGATCTCGGTCGACGGCGAGGGCACGGTCCGCCGCTGCCACTTCGTCCGCGCCGAGCTCGGCAACCTCTACGACGGCAGCTACCGGCAGGCGCTGCGCCCGCGCCCCTGTCCCCTGGCCGCCTGCGACTGCCACATCGGCTACGTCCACCTCGAAACCCTGCCGCTGTACGACGTGTTCGCGGGCGGTGTGCTGGAACGGATACCGGCCCCGGCCGGGTAGCGGACCGCGCGCGGGGACGTGTTTGCCGCGGGACCCAGCGGCAAGGCGGTGTCCATGAGCGAACAGAACAAGAACTCGCATCAGAAGACCACGTCCGCCCGGTCCGCCGCGACCAAGGCGCGGGAGACCGCGGACAAGGCGACCGCACCCGCCGGGCGGACGGCCGGCAAGGCCGCCGACAAGGCGGGTGACGTCGCGTCAGGGGCCGCGTCGGGCGCCGGGCGCGCGGCCCAGGTGGCGAGCGGCGCCGCGCAGACCGCGGCCAAGGGGGTCGAGGCGGGCCGCCGCGCGGTCGTCGCCACCTCGGGCCAGGTCGCCGCCGGCGCCAAGACGGCCTGGACGGTGATCGCCAACCGCAGGCTCGTCGCCGCCGGTGCCGCGGCCGGCCTGACCGCGCTGACCGCCGCCTCCTACGCGGTGGGCCGGCGCGCCGAGCGTCACACCCACGGCCCCCTCACCCGGATGACCGGCGGCCGGATCTGACACCGGGACGGCGCGGAGCCGGGCCCCACTCGCGCGGTGCGGCCCCGAAGAGGAAAGATGTCTCCGCAAGCGAGGAATCAACCCATGCGGAGGAGTGGGCACATGCAGCACGAGCGAGCGGGCGGCCCGGCCGGCCCCGAGGATCTCGTCGACGTCGCTCGGCTGGTCACGGCGTACTACGCGCTGCACCCCGACCCCGACGATCCGGGACAGCGCGTCGCCTTCGGGACGTCGGGGCACCGCGGCTCGTCCCTGACGGCGGCGTTCAACGAGGACCACATCGCCGCGACCAGCCAGGCCATCTGCGAGTACCGGGCCGGCCAGGGGACCGACGGGCCCCTCTTCCTCGGCGCCGACACCCACGCGCTGTCCGAACCCGCGCGGGTCACCGCCCTGGAGGTGTTCGCGGCCAACGGGGTCACGGTGCTCATCGACGGCGCGGACGGCTACACCCCGACCCCGGCGGTCTCGCACGCCGTCCTCACCCACAACCGGGGCCGCACCACGGGCCTGGCGGACGGTGTCGTCGTCACCCCGTCCCACAACCCGCCCGCCGACGGCGGGTTCAAGTACAACCCGCCGAGCGGCGGCCCCGCGGGTTCGGACGCCACCGGCTGGATCCAGGACCGGGCCAACGAGATCATCAGGGGCGGCCTCGAGGACGTCCGCCGCATCCCGTACGCCCGTGCCCTCGCCGCCCCCGGCACCGGCCGTTACGACTTCCTCGGCACCTACGTCGCGGACCTGCCGAACGTGCTGGACCTGGACGCGATCCGCGCGGCCGGCGTCCGGATCGGCGCCGACCCGCTGGGCGGGGCGTCCGTCGCGTACTGGGGCCGGATCGCCGAACAGCACCGGCTCGACCTCACCGTGGTCAACCCGCTCACCGACCCGACGTGGCGGTTCATGACGCTGGACTGGGACGGCAGGATCCGGATGGACTGCTCCTCGCCGCACGCCATGGCGTCCCTCATCGCGCAGCGGGACCGCTTCGACATTGCCACCGGCAACGACGCCGACGCCGACCGGCACGGCATCGTCACCCCGGACGCCGGGCTGATGAACCCCAACCACTACCTCGCCACGGCGATCGGCTACCTCTACGCGCACCGCGAGCAGTGGCCGTCCGCGGCCGGTGTCGGCAAGACCCTGGTCTCCTCCGCGATGATCGACCGGGTCGCCGCCGACCTGAAGCGCGAACTCGTCGAGGTGCCGGTCGGTTTCAAGTGGTTCGTGGACGGACTGGCCGGCGGCACCCTCGGCTTCGGCGGTGAGGAGTCGGCCGGCGCCTCCTTCCTGCGCCGGGACGGCTCGGTGTGGACCACCGACAAGGACGGCATCATCCTGGCGCTGCTCGCGTCCGAGATCACGGCCGTCACCGGGAAGACGCCCTCCGCGCACTACGCCGCGCTCACCTCCCGCTTCGGCGAGCCCGCCTACGAGCGGATCGACGCCCCGGCGACCCGGGAGGAGAAGGCCCGCCTCGCGAAGCTGTCTCCCGCCCAGGTCACCGCGGACACCTTGGCGGGGGAGCCGGTCACCGCGGTGCTCACCGAGGCGCCGGGCAACGGCGCGTCCATCGGGGGCATCAAGGTGACCACGGACAGCGCCTGGTTCGCCGCCCGCCCCTCCGGCACCGAGGACGTCTACAAGATCTACGCCGAGTCCTTCCAGGGCCCCGACCACCTCCGCCGGGTGCAGGAGGAGGCCAAGTCCGTGGTCCTCGCGGCACTGAGCGACTGAGCCGTACCTCGCGGGGGCGCGCCCCGGCCGCCCGCCGCGGTCGGCCGGGACGCGTCAGCCGGCCCGGAGGCCCGGGGCGGAGGGGGGCGGGGAGGTGAGGTCCGGCGGCAGGGACGTCGCCGTGGGCAGCTCCGCCGGAGCCTCCTCCGACTGCTGCAGAACGGTGTCACCGGGCCCCTCGTCCGGTGTGCCCGCACCGGTGGACAGCTGCGACCAGGCGCCCAGTGCCAGGGCGAGCGCGGCGGCCGTGCCCACCACCCGGCCGACGCGGCGCAGCCTGGCGCGCCCGTCCATCTCCCGCCAGGACGGGCCCTCCCACGGGTCGTCGGGACGCCACAGATCACCGACCGCCTCGATGCCGGCGTCCGCCCGCCGCGCACCGCCGCCGGTCCGCGGCCGCGTCCGCTGCAGCGCGGAGGGCTCCCTGGGGGCGGTGGCCCGGATGGCGCGCTCGTCGTCGGTGAGGAACCGCTGCCAGACGTCCTCGGGCAGCGACGGCGCACCGTCCCGTCCCTCCGGCGTTCCGCCGTCGTCCGGCCTCTGCGCGGTCACGTCCGTTCGTTCCTTTCGAGAATCCCGCCAGGATCATTGCACAGCGCGAAAACGGATGAACAGCGGCCCGCAGAACCGAACATACGGCTGAGACGGGGCCGGCGCACGGTCGAGGACGTCACCGCACGGCGCCGCGCCGGGATCGCCGCGATCGTCGAGTGGCCGGCCCCACGACAGCGGCCGGCGCCCTCACCGCGTTCGGCGAGCCCCCGCGGCCGCCGAACCGCAGCCGCAGCCGGCCCGGACGGCCGGTGGACACCGGGCCGTGACCGGCACCACCCAAATCTGCATGCTAGGTTCACATTTGAAAGGCGGCCGCGGACGGCCGACGCGTCCACGCACCCGGGACGGTGACATCTCATGACGCCAGAAAGCAGCGGCACCCCCGGCGAGGACGTCCCGCTCCCGCGGGTCCTGTGCGACACGGCCGCCCTGGCCGCCCTCGACGACGCGTCCGCCGGCGCCCTGTGGCGGCTCGCCGAGCCGGGCCGTCAACTCGACGCCAACGTCGTGCGCATCCCGCCCGGGCACGGGGTCGGCACCCACCGCGAGCCCGACCTCGACGTCCTCCTGCTGGTCCTCGCCGGCCGCGGCACGCTCACCGGCCCCGACGGACCCCGCCCCCTCCTCGCGGGCGCCCTGACCTGGCTCCCGCACGGCTCCACCCGCAGCCTCACCGCCGGTCCCGAGGGCCTGACCTACCTCACCGTCCACCGCCGCCGGCCCGGCATGCGTATCCGGCGAGGGAATCCGGCAGACCGACAACAGTGATCATCGCGGCCACAAACTGATAACGGCGGACAACTCCTGAACGTCTTATGCGGTCTGGACCGCTATGAAGATCTCTTTTCTGATCCACAACGCCTATGGGATCGGAGGCACGATCACCACCACGTTCAACCTGGCGGCCGCGCTGGCCGAACGGCACGACGTGGAGATCGTCTCGGTGTTACGGCACCGGGAGCACCCCAACCTCACCCCGCACCCCGGGGTGCGGCTGCGGGCGCTGGTGGATCTGCGGCGGGAGAAGGACCACCCGCTGCGCCACGGGCCCGCCAGGGTGTTCCCCGCCGCCGAGTACCGCCACCACCAGTACAGCGGGCTGACGGACGAGCGGATCGCCCAGTGCCTGGCGGACACCGACGCCGACGTCGTCATCGGCACCCGGCCGGGGCTCAACGTGCACCTCGCGCTCCAGGCCCCGGAGCACGTCCTGCGCGTCGGCCAGGAGCACCTCACCCTCGACAACCATCCGCCCGCGCTGCGCACCGTGCTGCGCCGCGCCTACCGCCGGCTCGACGTGCTCACCACCGTCACGGAGGCGGACGCCGACTCCTACCGGCGCAAGATGCGGCTGCCCGGGGTGCGGGTGGAGGCGCTCCCGAACAGCGTTCCCGATCCCGTGCTGCCCGCCGCCGACGGCACCGCCAAGGTCGTGGTCGCGGCGGGCCGGCTGGTCCCGGTGAAGCGGTACGACCTGATCATCGAGGCGTTCGCCCGAGTGGCCGCCGAGTATCCCGACTGGCAGCTGCGCATCTACGGCAAGGGCGAGGAGCAGGACCGGCTGCGCGCCCTGATCGAGACGCTCGGCCTGTGGAACAACGTCTTCCTCATGGGTGCGGCGACCCCCATGGAGGCCGAGTGGGTCAAGGGCTCCATCGGCGCGGCCGCCTCCAACTTCGAGCCGTTCGGCATGACCCTCGTCGAGGCGATGCGCTGCGGACTGCCCGTGGTGAGCACCGACTGTCCCTACGGGCCCGGCGAGATCATCAAGGACGGCGAGGACGGCCGGCTGGTGCCGGTCGGGGACGCCGCGGCCTTCGGCGCCGCCCTCCTCGACCTGGTGCGCGACGACGAGCGCCGCCGCCGCATGGGCCGGGCGGCCGTGGCCAACGCACGCCGGTTCGCCCCCGGCCCGGTCGTGGCCCACGCCGAACGCCTGCTCCAGGAGGCGGTCGAGGCCAGGAACGGCGGGCGGCGCGGCGCCCCGGAGCAGGGCGGACCGCACCACACCCTCGTCAGCCGGGGCCACGCCGCCCGCGACCTCGCCCGCGCCGCCGCGTCGAACGCGCTGCGCACCGTACGGAAGGGACGCCGATGAGCACGGCCCCGCGCACCCACTGTTCCGTCGACGCCGACGGCCGGATCACCTTCCGCCTGCGGCCGCCGGCGTCCACGCACCCCCGGCTGTCGCTGGTGCTGCGCCCCAAGAAGGGCCGGCCCGAGGAGACCACCCGCACCCTCGACCTCGAACCCCACGGCGACGACGGCGAGTTCCGTGCCGTGCTGGAACCACTGCCCCGGCTCGCGGAGGGCCGCTGGGACACGTATCTGCTGCACGGTCCGGACGCCGGACGGGAGCGGCTGCGCCCCGGCCTGCGGGACCTGCGGGCACTCGTCGGCGGCGGCCCGCCCGACCGGCCGGCACCGGTGGCCGTCCGGGTGCCGTACGCCACCAAGGACGGCTTCCTCGCGATACGGACCTGGCTGCGCACCGCCCACGCGGAGGCGGGCCCCGTCGACGTCGCCGACGGGACGATCACGGTCGGCGCCCGTCTGCACGGCGCCGTGCTCTCCGAGGGGGCGGAGGCGGTGCTGCGGCTGCGGGGCGGCGAGAACACCCTGCACGGCGTTCCGGTACGGCCCGCCCGGGACGGCGGCTTCTCCTTCACCGTCGCCTGCGAGGACCTCGTGGCCTCCGGCAGCCGGGTCTGGGACGTGTTCCTCCGCCCCGCCGCCGACGCGCCGCTGACCAGGGTCGGCCGCCTCCTCGACGACGTGGCGGACCGCAAGGAAGTGTTCGTGTATCCGCGGGTCACCGCGGGCGGGTCGGCGGTACGCCCCTACTACACGGTCGACAACGACCTCGCCGTCGAGGTGACCGCCCTCGGCTGAACGGCCGCACCGCCTCCCCGCTCTCTGCGTCCTCCTGCGGGTCCTTCCCCGCCGGAGCCGTTCCGCGTGGCGAGCGGGAGGGCCCGGCGGCCGGCCACACCGCGTGACCGCCGCCGGTCCGCCCGACGGCTCCCGCCGCCCCGAGCGATCGTTATGATGCCCGTATCGTTCAAACGAACATTCAGCTGCGGGGAGGGCCTCATGCGGGAGCCGGTGGAGCTCAGGAGGCAGCGGATCCTGGCGGCCGTCGAGTCCCGGGGCTCGGCGCGGGTGAGCGACCTCGCCGCCGAACTCCAGGTGTCGGTGGTGACGGTGCGGCGGGACGTGGAGGAGCTGGCCCGCGAGGGCCGGCTGCGGCGCGGCCACGGCGTGGTGCGCTCCGCCCTCGCCGCCCAGGACCCGCCGGCGGCCCCGGCGCCCGGCGGCGAGGCGGTGGCCGTCGTCGTCCCGGAGCGGCACAGCTACCTGTACGAGTCGCTGCACGGCGCCCGCTCGGTGCTCGAAGCGGCCGGCAAGCGGATCGCGCTGCACATCGCGCCGCAGGTGTCCGGCGCCGAGCGGCCGCTGGTGGAGCGGGCCCTCGCGGACGGCGCCGCGGGCCTGCTGCTGGCCCCCCGCTGGCGTACCCGGGCCGACGAGGAGGGCGACTACGGCTGGCTCGCCGCGCTGGACGTGCCCGCGGTGCTGATGGAGCGGCGCCCCCGGCCGGGCAGCGCGCTGCACGCGATGGACTCGGTCTGCTCCGACCACGCCTACGGCGTCCATCTCGCCGTGCAGCACCTGGTGGGGCTCGGCCACCGGCGGATCGTGTTCGCCACCCGGGACGACAGTCCCACCGCGCGCACCCTGCGGTCCGCGTGCGCCCGGATCGCCGGCGCGCATCCGCTGGTGGAGAAGTGGGCGTGGGCGCTGTGCGCCCCGGAGGCCGGACACGACGGGCCGTACGCGCCGGAGGAGACGGCGGAACTGTCCGCGCTGCTGCGCGAGGTGGGGGCCACGGCGGCGGTGCTGCACGGGGACGTGGACGCGCTGATGCTCGTGCAGCGGCTGACGGACGGCGGTGTGCGCGTGCCGGAGGAGTGCTCGGTCGTGGCGTACGACGACGTGGTGGCCGGGCTCGGGACCACGCCGCTGACGGCCGTCGCCCCGCCCAAGGCCGACGTCGGCCGGACCGCGGCGGAGCTGCTGCTCCGGCGGCTCGACGCGCCGCGCGGCGGCGGGGGACCGGTGCGGCGGATCGAACTGCTGCCGGCGCTGAGCGTGCGCGGATCGACCCGGGCGTGGGCCGGTGCCGCCGGACGGCATGAATGAGCGTTTGAACGTTTTATTTTCCTCTGATCGCTCTATTGACCGTTTGTCGGTCGGGCATTGAGGATTCCCGTGTCCCGAACAGCCGTGTCCCCGGACACGCAGGAGCCGCGGGAGGCGCCATGCCCGGACGACCCAGCCGTCGGTCCGTGCTCGCCGCGACGGCCGCCGTACCGCTGACAGGAGCCGTGGGCGCCTGCAGCGGGGAGAACGGTGCCGCGCCGGCACGCACGGGCACCACCACGCGCATCACCTTCTGGTCCGCCCTGCGCGGCAGCCAGGAGGTGGTCGACGCGTTCAACCGCACCCACCGGACCGTCCAGGTGGAGTTCCAGCAGATCCCCTCCGGCGGACAGGGCGGCTACGCCAAGCTGAGCAACGCCGCCCGGGCCGGCAACGCGCCCGACGTCGCCACCATCGAGTATCCGCAGGTCCCCGGGTACGCCATCGACGGCGTCGCCCGCGACATCACCGACCTGGTCGGCGACGGCCTGCGCCGCAGGCTGCTGCCGCAGGCGCTCGGGCTCACCACCTTCGAGGGCCGGGTGTTCAGCGTGCCGCTGGACGTCGAACCGATGGTGATGCACTACCGCGCCGACCTGTTCGACGCGTACGGGCTGCGGGCCGCGCGCACCTGGGACGAGTACGCCGAACAGGCCGCGACCGTCCGCCGCAAGGCGCCCGACCGGCGGCTGGCGCTGTTCCCCACCGACGGCATGACCCAGTTCGCCGCGTACGCCTGGCAGGCCGGCGCCCGGTGGTTCGACACCTCGCGCGGGGCCTGGAACGTCTCCCTCGCGGACGCGCCCTCCCGGAGGGTCGCCGGCTACTGGCAGCGGCTCATCGACCGCGACGACGTCTTCGTGAACGCCGTCGAGAGCCGGCAGTCCGACGCCCAGATCGGAGGCGGCCTGGTCCTCACCCGGCTCAGCGGCGCCTGGGACGCCGGTGCGCAGATGAACGCGCGGCCCGGGCAGAAGGGACAGTGGCGGATCGCCCCGCTGCCGCAGTGGGACACCGCCGGCCCCTCCGTCGGCACGCACGGCGGCTCGACCTTCGCGGTCACCAAGGACAGCCGGCATCCCGAGGCGGCCATGGAGTTCATCGAGTGGCAGGTCTCCCACCCCGACGCCCTGCGCGCCCGGCTGTCCAGCGGCACCAGCAGCCAGTACCCGGCCGCACCCGACCTGGTCGCGGTGGGCCGCGACGCGTTCGACCGGTCGTACTACGGCGGACAGGACATCTACACCCTGTTCGAGCAGGAGGCCGAGAAGATCGGCGGGAACTGGCTCTGGGGCCCGCGGATGAGCGCGACGCAGAAGGTCATGCAGGACGCCTTCGCCCGCGTCGGCGGCGGCCGGGGCACCCTCGTCGAGTCCCTGCGCACCGCCCAGGAGGGCACCATGCCCGACCTCAGGGCCCTGGGCCTGTCCACCACCCAGCACAGCACCTGAGCCGACGAAAGGCAGGTGACACCCCATGACCACGACCACCCCGCCACGGGTGCCGGCCGGCGCACCCGGCGCCGCCGCACCGGCGTCCTCCGCCTCCGGCCCGCGCGCCCGCAGGGCCGCCGGACGCCGGCGGCTGACCGCCTGCGGCGTCCTCATGACACCGTTCTTCGCCCTGCTGGTCACCGTCTTCCTGATCCCCGTCGGCACCGCCGTGTACCTCAGCCTCTACGGCGACGACCAGCCCGGTCTCGGCTTCGGCCCCGAGCGCACCGTCTTCGTCGGCCTGCGCTCCTACGCCGCCGTCCTGACCGACCCCACCTTCCTCGGCGGCCTCGGCACCGTCGCCCTCTACTGCCTGGTCTACCTCCCGCTCCTGGTCGTCGGAGCGCTCGCGCTCGCCCTGCTGCTGGACTCCGGCGTGGTCCGGCTGCGCGCCTTCGCCCAGCTCGGCCTGTTCCTGCCGCACGCGGTGCCCGGCATCATCGCGGCCCTCATCTGGCTGTACCTCTACACGCCCGGCATCAGCCCGGTGATCGAACTGTTCGCCCGGGCGGACGTCACCGTCGACTTCCTCGGCATCCACACGGTGATCCCGTCCATCGTGAACATCGCCCTGTGGAGCAACCTCGGCTACAACACGGTGGTCTTCTACGCCGCCCTGCGGGCCGTTCCCCGCGAGGTGATCGAGGCCTCCGTGGTCGACGGCGCGGGACCGGTGCGCACCGCGCTCCAGGTCAAGACGCCGCTGGTGCGCGCCTCGGTCGTCATGGTCACGATCTTCACCCTGATCTGGGCGCTCCAGCTCTTCACCGAGCCCATGCTGCTCAGCCAGTCCTCCCCCATGATCAGTTCCCGGTTCTCGCCGAGCATGTACATCTACGACGCGGCCTTCACCCGCAACAACTACGGCCTCGCGGCGGCCGCCTCGGTCGTCCTGCTCGTCTGCACCGTCGCCCTGTCCTACGGCGTCACCCGCTTCACCAGCCGCGCCGACGTCCCGGAGGAGGCCCGATGAGCGCCACCGACAGCTCCCCGTTCCGTCCGAGGCTGCTGGGCCGCGCCACCGTCAACGTGGTCGTCGCGGTCTCCGTCCTCTACACGCTGCTGCCGGTGCTGTGGCTGGTCCTGGCCGCCTCGAAGAACCGCGACGCGCTGTTCGGCAGCGACCTGCTGTCCCTCGGCGGCTTCTCCTTCGTGCAGAACCTGGAGGACCTGTTCGCCATGGACGGCGGGCTGTACGGCCGCTGGTACGTCAACAGCCTGCTGTACGCGGTCCTCGGCGCCGCCCTCGGCGCGCTGGTGAGCGTCGCCTGCGGCTACGCCTTCGACAAGTACCGCTTCCGGCACAAGGAGAAGCTGTTCGGCCTGGTCCTTGCGGCGGTCATGGTGCCGCAGACGGTGCTCGCGCTGCCGCTGTACCTGATGGCCTCCGGAACCGGCCTGGTCAACACCTTCTGGGCGGTGTTCGTCCCGGTGCTGTTCAATCCGTTCGGCGTCTATCTGGGCCGCGTCTTCAGCCGGGGCTACGTGCCCGACGAGGTGCTGGAGGCGGCGCGGGTGGACGGGGCCGGCGAGCTGACCACCTACGCCCGGGTGGCGCTCAGGATGCTCGGCCCCGGCCTGGTCACCGTCTTCCTCTTCCAGCTGACCGCGATCTGGAACAACTTCTTCCTGCCCATGGTGATGCTGTCCGACCAGGACCTGTATCCCGTCAGCCTCGGCCTGTACCAGTGGAACAGCTCCGCGTCGGTCTCACCGGAGTACTACCCCGTCGTCATCATGGGGTCGCTGCTCGCCGTGCTGCCGCTCGTCCTCGCCTTCACCCTGCTCCAGCGCTTCTGGCGCAGCGGCCTGACCGCCGGCGCCGTGAAGTGACCCCGTTCGCACAAGGAGTTCCGCCGCCACCATGACCGAGCCCACGCCCGGCCCCCGCCCCCGCGCCGCACTGGCCATGTCCCCGGACGCCGCCTCGGCGGTCCTCGACGCCGAGTCGCTCGCGGCCCTCGCCGACCTGTGCGACCTCGCACCGCTCCCGGTCCTGGACGACCTGACCACGCCCCGCGCCCGCACCGTGCTCGCCGACGTCGACCTGCTGGTCACCGGCTGGGGCTGCCCGCCCCTGGAGGCGGACGTGCTGCGCACGGCGCCCCGGCTGCGGGCCGTCGTGCACACCGCGGGCAGCGTGCGCGGCCATGTCACCGACGCCTGCTGGGAACGCGGCATCGAGGTGTCCTCCGCCGCCGCGGCCAACGCGGTCCCGGTCGCCGAGTACACCCTCGCCATGATCCTGCTCACCGCCAAGCGGGCCCTGGAGAGCGCACGCGACTACCGCGCCTCGCGCACCCGGCCGGACTGGCTGCGCACCCCCCGTTCGGTCGGCAGCCACCGCCGCACCGTCGGCATCCTGTCGGCCTCCCTCATCGGCCGCCGGGTCATCGAACTGCTGCGCCCGCACGACGTCGACGTGCTGCTGTACGACCCGTTCGTCGACGAGGCCGGGGCGAGGGAACTCGGCGTCGAGCGCGTCGGCCTGGCGGAGCTGTTCCGGCGCGCCGACACCGTCAGCGTGCACACCCCGCTGCTGCCCGAGACCCGCCGGCTGGTCGGCCGTGAACTGATCGACTCCATGCGCCCCGACGCCGTACTGATCAACACCGCGCGCGGCGCGGTCGTCGACCAGGAGGCGCTCACCGACGCCGCGCTGGCCGGCCGCGTCCGCGCCGTGCTCGACGTGACCGATCCCGAAGTCCTGCCGCCCGGGCATCCGTTGTGGGAGTGCGACAACGTCCTCCTCACCCCCCACCTCGCCGGCTCCCAGGGCAACGAGTGGCGCCGGCTGGCCGATCTCGCCCTCTCCGAGATCGCGCGCTGGACCTCCGAAGAGGGCTTCCTCCACCCCGTACGACGCGAAAGGCTGGCCTTCCTGGCATGAGCGACCCCTTCGAACTGCCCGCCGACGACCACGACATCAGCCCCCGCACCGGTTACACCCGCGCCCACTGGGAAGCCGTGGCCGACGGGCTCCTCACGGCGGCCTGGCGCTGGAGCACCCCCGGCTGCGCACTGCTGGACCTGCCGGGACGCCCCTCCCGTTCGGGAGTGCGCTCCGACGGACTCGAAGGCTATGCCAGGACGTTCCTCGCCGCCGCCCTCCGCGTCGCGGGCGCGGGCGGGGACGACCCGCACGGCCTGCTGGAGCGGTACGCGAGCGGACTCGCCGCGGGCACCCGCACCCCGGGCCGCGACGACACCGAGTCCTGGCCGCTGATCCTCGACTTCGACGTGCAGGGCCAGCCGATGGTCGAGTCGGCGTCGGTCGCGCTCGGACTGCGGCTGACGGCGCCCTGGCTGTGGGAGCGGCTCGACCCCGGCGTGCAGGACCGCACGGAGGAGTGGCTGCGGGGCTCGCTGCGGCACACCCCGGCACCCAACAACTGGTACCTCTTCCCGTACACGGTCGCCGGGTTCCTGGAGTCCGTCGGGCGCGGTGACGCCGAGACGGCGGCGGCCCGGCGGCGGGCGCTGGAACTGCTGGAGGGCTGGTACCGGGGCGACGGCTGGTACGCCGACGGGGACGGACGCGCCTTCGACCACTACAACGGCTGGGCCCTGCACCTGTACCCGGTCCTCGACGCCCATCTGGCGGGCGACGAGGAGGCGTCGGCCCACCACGGCGGACGGCTGCGCACCCACCTGGCGGGCTTCGCCCTGATGTTCGGCGCGGACGGGGCGCCGCTGCACTTCGGCCGGTCGCTGACGTACCGCTTCGCCGCCTCGGCGGCCGTCGCGCTGGGCGCCGTCACCGGTCACACCCCGCTGACCCCGGGCGCCTCCCGGCGCATCGCCAGCGGCAGCCTGCGCCACTTCCTGGACCGGGGCGCGCTGAGCGCCGACGGCCTGCTCGGCTGCGGCTGGTACGGCCCGCACGAGGCCAGTCTGCAGGGTTACTCCGGCCCGGCGTCACCGTACTGGGCGTCGAAGGCGTTCGTCGCGCTGCTCGCCCCCGCGGACCACGCGTTCTGGACGGCCCGCGAGGAACCGGCACCGGTGGAGGAGGCCGACCGCGTGCTGGCGCTGCCGGCGCCGGGACTGCTTCTCCAGGCGACGCGGGCCGACGGGATCGTACGGCTGCACAACCACGGCAGCGACCACGTGCGCCCGCACGAGGGCGAGACGGCGGCCGAGGACGACCCGCACTACGGCCGCCAGGCCTACTCCACCCGCACCGGCCCCACCGCACCCGGGAACGTCGCCGACAACCACCTGTCGGTGGAGACCGGTGGCCGGCACAGTGTGCGCCGCCGCATCCACCCCCTGGGCGCGGGGCACGGCGACGGCTGGGGCTGGGCGGCCTCGTGGCACCGGCCCGTGTTCGCCGGCGGTCCGCCGATGGTTCCGGGCCTGCGGGTGGAGAGCGTGACGGTGGCGCGCGGCCGCCACGAGCTGCGCGTGCACCGCGTCGTGGGGGCGCCGGCGGGGGCCCGGGTCACCCACACCGGTTGGGCCACCGGCCCCGAGGAGCCGTTGACCTCCGCCCTGTACGGCCTGCACGGCTGGGACGACCCGTCACCCGGCCCGGTCCGCGCCCCCCAGGGCACGGCCTGGACCCCCTGGGCCCGCGTCCCGCGCCTCACCGGCAGTTGTGCGGGCACCTCCGTGCACGTCAGCCTGGCCTCCCTCACGGCGGACGCGGACGCCGCGCCCCTGTCGGAGGCGGTCGAAGAGGTCCGGGTGGACGACGGGACGGTCGAGGTCGCCTGGGCCGGCGGCACGGCCCGCACCCGGATCGCCTTCGATCCGGTGGAGGTGCGTCACACGGAGCGGTGAGCGGCCGGGGCGGCGTCAGGACCGCGCGTCGTCGCCGGTCCCGGGGGCCTGCCCGGTGCTGTCGGGGGTGGTGTAGAAGACCGACGTCCCCTGCTTGGTGCGCTGGGCCTGGTTGCGGGCGACGAGGCCCTCCAGGGTGCTGCGCACGACCGTGGTCTTGATGGCGCGTTCGGGGTGGGCCTGCTCGAGCGCGCCGGCGACCTCCGCCGCCGAGCGGGGCTCGTTCTGCTCATCCAGGTGCCGGCGGACGAGCTCGACCAGCTTGGGTCCGTCCGCCTTGGGCTTCTCCTCCTTCGCGGCGGGCGGCTTGCGCGTGGACCTCCCCGGAGTGGCGGACTTGCCGGACGCGGTGCGCGCGGCCGTCCTCCTCGCCCGCTTCGGCTTCTCCGCGCCCGACCTGGCCCCTGACGTGGCACCGCCCTTCCCGCGGGGCGCCGGCACGGTCGCGCCGCCCGGCACCGGGTCGGCCTCCGGCGCGTCCACGGCCTCCGGCGTGCCCACGGGCTCGGGCGTGCCCACGGCCTCGGCGGGGGCCGAGGCGAGGCCCAGCGCCTGCCGCATGTTCACCAGAAGGGTGTGGTCGTGCTGCAGCACGACCAACTGCTCCTGCAGCGCGGCGATCTCCGCGGTGACCCGCTCCTGCTCCTTGACGTTGCGCTCCAGATCACCCGCGACCTGAGCGGAGTACTGCGAGGTGAGGTCGGTGGCCGCGGTCGAGTTCCCGGACATGGCGGTGCCCCTTTCTGCCGGTGGGTTCCCCCGGTGGCCAGCCATGGTACGGCCGAGTGCGGTTGACCGTTTCTCCTGCGCGGTCATCGGTTGACGTTCTCACGCGGTACGGGGGGCGCGGCCCCGGGGGAGGCGGTGCGCACACCATCGACAAGAAGGGGTGGGAGGCCGGAGACGTTCCGGCCTCCCACCCGGTACGGCCACCGCCGCGCCGAAAGCCGTCCGCTGCCCCGACCCGGCGCCCGGCACGAGCGGCACGGCCGACGGCTCCCACACCGGCGCGGCCGGCGGCAGCCGGCTGAACCACGGGGAGGGCCCGGCAGGGACCCTCCCCCGGTGGATCCGCGCCGGCCCCGGCGGCACCGTCGAGGCCGGGCGGACCGTCCTCGAACCGCCCACCGGCCGGGAGGCCCGCACCCGGGCCCTCTCCGTCGAGGGCGGCACCTACGGCTCCCCTCACCACGCCGCCCACCGCTCCGGCCCCGACACCGGCAGCACGGTCACCGTGGACTTCCGGTCCGCGACGTCGCCGCGTCCGCGTCCGGGCGAGCGCCGACCCGGCTGGAACGCGGCCCAGTTGCCGGAGACCGGGGTCTACGGCGGTGACGACGGCGGCAACCCGGAGGAGCCGCCGATCGAAACCCCCTCCGCAATTCACTCGTTCGTGGCGACCCGCGCCAACGACCGGCAGCGGGGCGTCCAAGGGGAGTCCACCGGCCACCCCGCCACCCTCACGGTCGAACCGGGCGCCGACACCGACCCCAGCGGTGTCGTGGTCGAGCTCGGCCCCGGCGCGGGCGGCGACACCGTCACCCCCACCGGTCCGGCCGAAGGGGACGCACCGGTCGGGACCCGGCTCGCAGTGCGCGATCAACCGGCGGTGCCGTCCCTGCGCGGTGCTCCGTCCGGCGGGCCCGTACTCCACTCGGGGCGGGGCCCGTCACCCGGACGGACCCCCTGCCGCGCTCTTCCCGGGCGGCGCAGACGGGGGACTTCGGCGGACTCGCGCGGGGAGCTGACGCGTTTCCGGGAAGTCGAAGTCAGGCTGAGGACATGGCTTCATCGATCGACTGCCCGCCCCGTCCGCGTCACCGTGCTCCGTACCGTGCCGGCCGGCGGGCCGGTGCCTCCGTCCGTGTGCGCGGCCGGGCGGCGGCGGCCGTCGCCCTCGTCGTGCTGGCGGCCCTGAGCGGATGCGGGGCGGGCACCGGAACCACGGCGCGGGACGTCCCGGCGGGCGGCCCGCCGGGCACCGCCGGCACCGTGCCCGGCACCGCGCCGGGCACCGCCAACACCGCACAGGGCCGGCCCGGCGCCGGAGCGGAGGCGCCACCGCCCGCCCGGATCCCCGGCCTCGGCCCCCGGACCCGGGCGTGGATTCCCGCGAACGCCCGCCAGGTGGTCGTCGTCACCGGCTTCGGCAGGGACGCCAACCGTTCCCGGGCCGTGCTGTACCAGCACACCGGCTCCGGGTGGGAGGGCGGCCCGGCATGGCCCGCGCACAACGCCCTCAGGGGCTGGACCGACGACCACTGGGCGGGCGACCTCCGCTCACCCGTCGGCGTGTTCACCCTCACCGACGCCGGGGGGCTGCTGCCCGACCCCGGCACCGAGCTGCCCTACGACCAGTCGGAGGGGTTCGCGGTCGGCGGCACCGGCTTCGAGGGCGAGCCGCTGGAAGGCTCCTTCGACTACGTCATCGCCATCGACTACAACCGCGAGCCGGGCACGTCCCCGCTGGACCCGACCCGTCCGCTCGGCGCCGAGCGGGGCGGCGGCATCTGGCTGCACGTCGACCACCAGGGGCCCACCCAGGGCTGCGTCAGCCTCTCGGAGCGCCACATGGAGGAACTCCTGCGCACCCTCGACCCGGACCGGCACCCGGTGATCGTCATGGGCGACGCCGACTCCCTGGGAGAGTGAGCGGCCCGCCCGGCCGTGCCGGGCGCGGTGCGATGCCGGCTCCTTCGACACGGCTCCGGGCCCACCGCCCGCTGCCTCGCCGGGAACGGGACGGTCCGGGAACGCGGGGCGCATGAAGGGATCCGTTGCGCGGGGGCCCGGAGGCCGGGAAGCCCGGCCGGGAAGGACGAGGGCCTCGCCGGTTGCGGTCGTACCGTTCGCCCCTGCCGCCCCCCGCCGCCCTGCCCTCCCCGCTCTCGGTTCCACTCGAGCGGGAGGGCCCCCTCGTCCCCCGGGGGACAAGCCCCGGAGCCCCTTTCGGCGGGGGGCCGGGGAGCGTGGGCCGGGGGCGGGGGACGTCACTCCGCGTTCCGCAGCCGCCCGCCCTCGTCCCGCGGCGGGGGACGGGCCGCCGCTTCCCCCGCCGTCAGATGCTCCAGCACCTCGACCAGCTCCTGGCAGGCGCGCTCCACGGAGCGCCGGGTATTGCGCTGCTCCGCGATCACCGCGGACAGCAGCAGGGCGGTCAGGGCCAACGCCCCGTTGAACGCCTGGAGGCTGACCAGGACCTCCACTTCGGTCAGCCCTTCGAACGGTCCGACGTGGTCGGTCGCCGCGATGGTGGCCATGACGGACGCGAACAGGGCACACGTCATGCTGCCCGCGAGCTGGAACCGCAGGGCCGCCCAGATCAGCAGCGGGTAGACGGCGAACAGCAGACTGGCCCGGCTCTGCGTCGCCGGCGGTACGAGGGCGCCCGTGGTCAGCACCAGCCCCACCACCTCCTTCCACCTCGACCAGTGCACCGGCGCGCGCACGCGGTACAGCGTGAGCAGCATCGGGGTGACGAGCAGTACGCCCATGGCGTCGCCCACCCACCACGCCAGCCACACCACCCAGAGGTTCCCCGCCGGGAGGTCGCCCGTGGCCAGGAGGAGGACGGCGCCGGTGGTCGCGCTGATCAGCATCGCCGAGAGGGCGCCGAGGAACACCAGGTGCAGACAGTCCCGTAATCGGGTGAGATCGTTGCGGAAGCCCACCCCGCGGAGCAGGAGGTACCCGCACACCGGCGCGGCGGTGCTGCCGACGAGGACGCCCAGCGAGGGCAGCCGCAGCGAGGTGAGGTGCATGAGGATCAGCAGGGAGCCGAGTGCGATGCCCACCCAGCAGCGCAGCCCGAGGACCAGCAGACAGGCGACGGCCACGCCCGTCGGCGGCCAGACGGGTGAGACCACCGCACCGTCGATGCGGAGCTCGCGCAGCAGCCCCAGTCGTCCGCCCGCGTAGGAGCAGGCGGCGACGGCCAGCGTCTCCAGCACGAAGACGGCCGATGCGCGAAGATCCTGACGAGCCACCACACAGGCCATCAGACACCGGGGCCGCCGCGTCGGCGAGATGAGACGGGCGGGCCTGCGGCCCTACGGCCGAGTGGCCGGTCCGTCGTGCCCGATCACCATGACGGCCGCGTCGTCGTCGTGCCCCACCCGCTCGGCCTGCTTGATCACGGCGGCGGCGAGCGCGTCCGTGTCCATGCGCGCGACCGCCGCGATGCCCGCGAGCCGCACCACCTGGTCCAGCCCCTCGTCGAGGTGCATGGACGGGCCTTCCACCACCCCGTCGGTGACCATCACGAACACCCCGCCCTTGTCGAGCCGGTAGCGGGTGACGGGGTAGACCGTCCCGGACAGGACCCCCAGCGGAGGGCCTCCCTCGTCCTCGGTCACCCCGGACCGGCCGTCCGCGGTGGCCCACACGCACGGCAGGTGCCCGGCCCGGGCGCTCTCCAGCAGCCGGGTGGCCGGATCGAGCCGCATGAAGGTGCAGGTGGCGAAGAGATCCGGGCTGAGGGACAACAGCAGTTCATTGGTCCGGGCGAGGAGTTCGCCCGGTTCGCTGTCGACGGAGGCGAGCGCCCGCAGCCCGACCCGGACCTGCCCCATGAAGGCGGCCGCCTCGATGTTGTGCCCCTGGACGTCGCCGATCGACAGGCCGATCCGGCCGTCGGGCATGGTGAAGGCGTCGTACCAGTCGCCGCCGACGTTGAGCCCCTGGTACGCGGGCGCGTACCGCACGGCCAGCCGCACCCCGTCGGCGGCGGGCAGCCCCCTGGGCAGCATGCCGCGCTGCAGTTCGATGGCCAGTTCGACCCGGGAGCGCTGCACCTCCGCCTGCGCGCGTGCCTGTGCCGTCAGCGTTTCGAGCCTGACCAGAAGCTCGTCGCCGTCGTCCGTGGAGCCGGTGCGGGACATGGATCACTCACTCGGACGAGGGCACCCGCACGCGCGGCAGCCGCCCTCGATGGACAAAGCTCTCCTTCATATATGTAAAGGATGATAATCGGAATCGGTTCGGCCGAGCCAGTCCATGTCTAGGCTGTGCCCATGGAGCAGCGGGAGATCATGCAGCGGGGTGTGGGGATCCTGACCGAGGCCCTCGAGATGCGGCGGCGGCTCCGCGCGGACCCGGACGCCGACGTGACGGGGAGCGTGGCCGTCGCCCAGCTCCTGGAGGAGATGCTGCCGCGGATCCAGCTGCCCGCCGACGCGAGCGCGCGCGAGGTGGCGGAGATCGTCACCGAGAAGCTGGGCCCTGCCATCGTGCAGATCACCTCCGCGCTCACCTTCGCCTTCGTCCAGCTCGCCGAGATCCACGACGAGGGCCGCACCGACGTCTCCTCCGGCGACGTCCTGCGCTCGATCTCCCTGCACTACGAGACGGGCGGCGAGGGGTAGTTCCGGCCGACCCGCCCGTGCCCGCGGACAGGTGGCGCGCGCGCACTTGACGCCGTACGCGCCAGTAGCGATCCTCGCCCCATATCTTTGCGCCGGTCATGACAACTCCGCGACGGAGGGACGTGCGTAATGACCACGTATCGCACACGACGACACCTCGGGGTCGTATCGCTGCTCCTCCTCCTGCTGACCGCGGCCCTGGGCCCCACGCCCAGTTCCGCCGCCGACGGCGACTGGTGGGACCCGGTCGCCCGGCCCGCGCCCGACTCCGGGATCGGCGTCACCGGGGAGCCGTTCAAGGGCACGAACGCCGCGGGCGAGGTGCGCGGGTTCGTCGACGCGCACAACCACGTCATGGCCAACGAGGCGTTCGGCGGCCGGCTCATCTGCGGCAAGGCGTTCTCCGCGAAGGGGATCGCCGACGCGCTCAGGGACTGCCCCGAGCACTACCCCGACGGCTCGCTCGCCGTCTTCGACTTCCTCACAGGCGGCGGCGACGGCAAGCACGACCCGGTCGGCTGGCCCACGTTCAAGGACTGGCCCGCCCACGACTCCCTGACCCACCAGCAGAACTACTACGCCTGGATCGAACGCGCCTGGCGCGGCGGCCAGCGGGTGCTGGTCAACGACCTCGTCACCAACGGCGTGATCTGCTCCGTGTACTTCTTCAAGGACCGCGGCTGCGACGAGATGACGTCCATCCGGCTGCAGGCGAAGCTGACGTACGACCTGCAGGCCTACGTCGACGGGATGTACGGCGGGCCGGGCAGGGGCTGGTTCCGGATCGTCACCGACAGCGCGCAGGCCCGCGACGTCATCGCGCAGGGCAAGCTCGCGGTCGTCCTCGGCGTCGAGACCTCCGAACCGTTCGGGTGCAAGCAGGTCCTGGACATCGCGCAGTGCGACAGGGCCGACATCGACGCCGGACTGGACGAGCTGTACGCCCTCGGTGTGCGCAGCATGTTCCTGTGCCACAAGTTCGACAACGCGCTGTGCGGGGTGCGCTTCGACGAGGGCGCGCTCGGCACGGCGATCAACGTCGGGCAGTTCCTGTCCACCGGCACCTTCTGGCAGACCGAGGAGTGCACCGGCCCGCAGGCCGACAACCCCATCGGGCTCGCCTCCGCGCCCGGCGCCGAGAAGGAGCTCCCGGCGGGCGTCGAGGTTCCGTCGTACGACGAGGACGCGCGGTGCAACGTCCGCGGGCTCACCGCACTCGGCGAGTACGCCGTGCGCGGGATGATGAAGCGCAACATGATGCTCGAGATCGACCACATGAGCGTCAAGGCCACCGGCCGGGTGCTCGACCTCTTCGAGGCCGAGTCCTACCCCGGCGTCCTCTCCTCGCACAGCTGGATGGACCTCGACTGGACCGAACGGGTCTACGGCCTCGGCGGGTTCGTCGCCCAGTACATGCACGGCTCGGAGGACTTCGTCGCCGAGGCGGACCGCACCGGGGCACTGCGCGACACGTACGGAGTGGGCTACGGCTACGGCACGGACATGAACGGCGTCGGCGGCTGGCCGGCCCCGCGCGGCGCGGACGCACCCGACGCCGTCACCTACCCCTTCCGCAGCGCCGACGGCGGCTCCGTGCTCGACCGGCAGACCACCGGTGAACGCATCTGGGACCTGAACACCGACGGAGCCGCGCACTACGGCCTCGTCCCCGACTGGATCGAGGACATCCGGCGCGTCGGCGGGCAGCACGTGGTGGACGACCTCTTCAAGGGCGCCGAGTCCTACCTCGACACCTGGGGCGCCGCCGAGCGGCACCGGGCCGCGGTGAACCTCGCCGACGGCGCGTCCGCCACGGCCAGTTCGACGGAATGGAACCCGTTCACCAGCTACGCGCCCGGCCGGGCCGTGGACGGCGACCGGGGCACCCGGTGGGCCAGTGACTGGAGCGACGGCCAGTGGCTGGGCATCGACCTCGGCGCCACCCACCGGGTCGGGCGCGTCACCCTGGACTGGGAACGCGCGTACGGCAGGTCGTACCGCATCGAGCTGTCCGCCGACGGCACCGACTGGCGCACCGTCTGGTCCACCGCCTCCGGCGACGGCGGCCTGGACACGGCCGTGTTCACCCCCTCACCCGCCCGCCATCTCCGCGTCCGGTTCCTGGAGCGGGGGACCGAGTGGGGGTACTCGATCGGCGAGGTCGGCGTCCACGGCCGCTGACCGCGTGCCCGACCGCCCTGCGGCGGAGCACGGCTGACGAGCTCGCGCACCACGCCGAGCGTCACCACCCGGCGGCCCGCCCGCTACCGGGTCACCGTCGACGGCGAGGAGCACCCGCACACCGGGTGCACCGTGGTGGCCGCCGGCTCCGGCCACCACGGCTCCGGCCGCGTCATCGCCCACGGCGGCACCGGCCACGGCCTCGACCGCCCCACCCGCCGGAGGCCGTACGACCGCGCGGCGGGCACGCGCCGCGGAGGAATCCGGCGCCGGCGGGGAACCCGTACGCGGGGCACCGCGCCGCAGGGCGCCGGAACCGGGCCGGTGCCGCGTCCGCCCGGAGCCCGGAGTCCGTACCCACCGCGAGGAGAGGTGCCATGACCCCGCACGAACTGTCGACCTTCGGCCACGGCACCGCCGGCCGGGACGCCCTGGCCCGGCTGCTGCGCGACGCGGGGATCGCCGCCGTCGTGGACGTCCGGATCGGCCCCGGCAGCCGCCGCGATCCCGACCTGGCGCGGACACGGCTGGCCGAATGGCTGCCCGGGGCGGGCATCGCCTACCGCTGGGAACGGGACCTGGGCGGCTTCCGCGCACCGCCGCCCGACTCGCCCGACACCGTCTGGCGCAACGACTCCTTCCGCGGCTACGCCGCCCACACCCGCACCCCCGGGTTCGGCGCCGCGATGGACGCCCTGCTGGAACAGGCGGCCCGCGAGCCGACCGCGGTGATGTGCGCCGAGGCCGTGTGGTGGCGGTGCCACCGGCGGCTCATCGCCGACTTCGCCGTCCTGGCCCGCGGCGTCCCCGTGCGTCACCTGATGCACGACGGACGCCGCACACGGCACGTCCCCACACCGGGCGCACGTCTGCGCGACGACGGACTGCTGGTCTACGACGACACCGAGGCCGCCGCACGCTGAACGGCGGCGCGACGCAACTCGGGAGTCACCCGCCGTTACCGGACGCGACCCAAGACTGGACCTGTTCGTTCCCTGGAATTATTCGTGTCTTGGGCTATAGGTTCGGCGCATGACCGCATCCCGGCCGCCGACCACCGCCGAGGAGCTCCGCGGAGCGGGCCTGCGCGCGACGGCCGCCCGCGTCGCCCTCCTCGACACCGTCCGCCAGGGCGGCCACCTCGGAGTCGAGGCGATCGCCTCCGAAGTGCGCCGGCGCACGGGGCATGTCTCCCTGCAGGCGGTGTACGAGGCGCTGCACGCGCTCACCGGGGCGGGGCTCGTGCGCCGTATCGAGCCGGCCGGCAGCCCCGCCCGCTACGAGGGCCGGGTCGGGGACAACCACCACCACGTGGTGTGCCGTTCCTGCGGCGTCGTCGCCGACGTCGACTGCACGGTCGGTGACGCGCCCTGTCTGACCGCGTCCGGCGGTCACGGTTTCGCGATCGACGAGGCCGAGGTCGTCTTCTGGGGCCTGTGCCCCGACTGCTCCCCCTCCCGCAGCAGCTGAACTGCGCGAACTCTTTCGCCCGGAAGGACTCCCATGACCGAGAACCACGACGCGATCGTCACCGAACCCAAGACGGAGGAAGCGGGTGGCTGCCCGGTCGCGCACGGGCGCGCCCCGCACCCCACCCAGGGCGGCGGAAACCGCCAGTGGTGGCCCGAGCGCCTCAACCTGAAGATCCTCGCCAAGAACCCGGCCGTGGCGAATCCGCTCGGCGAGGACTTCGACTACGCCGAGGCGTTCTCGGCCCTCGACCTTCCGGCGGTGAAGCGGGACATCGCCGAGGTGCTGACCACCTCGCAGGACTGGTGGCCGGCCGACTTCGGCCACTACGGCCCCCTCATCGTCCGGATGGCCTGGCACAGCGCGGGCACCTACCGCATCAGCGACGGCCGCGGCGGCGCCGGGGCCGGTCAGCAGCGCTTCGCCCCGCTCAACAGCTGGCCGGACAACGCCAACCTTGACAAGGCCCGCCGCCTGCTGTGGCCGGTCAAGAAGAAGTACGGCAAGAGCCTGTCCTGGGCCGACCTGCTGATCCTCTCCGGCAACGTCGCCCTGGAGTCGATGGGCTTCACGACCTTCGGCTTCGCCGGCGGCCGCGCCGACGTCTGGGAGCCGGAGGAGGACGTCTACTGGGGCCCCGAGTCCACCTGGCTCGGCGACGAGCGCTACACCGGCGACCGCGAGCTGGAGAACCCGCTGGGCGCCGTCCAGATGGGCCTCATCTACGTCAACCCCGAGGGCCCGAACGGCAACCCGGACCCGATCGCCTCGGCCCGCGACATCCGCGAGACGTTCCGCCGCATGGCGATGAACGACGAGGAGACCGTCGCCCTGATCGCGGGCGGCCACACCTTCGGCAAGACCCACGGCGCGGGCCCGGCCGACCACGTCGGCCCCGACCCGGAGGCCGCCGGCCTCGAGGAGCAGGGGCTGGGCTGGAAGAGCACCTTCGGCACCGGCAAGGGCGGTGACACGATCACCAGCGGCCTCGAGGTGACGTGGACCAACACCCCGACGACCTGGGACAACAGCTTCTTCGAGATCCTCTTCGGCTACGAGTGGGAGCTGTTCAGGAGCCCCGCGGGCGCCCACCAGTGGCGGCCGAAGGACGGCGCGGGGGCGGGCACCGTGCCCGACGCCCACGATCCGTCGAAGAGCCACCAGCCGACGATGCTGACCACGGACCTCGCGCTCCGCTTCGACCCGGTCTACGGACCGATCTCCCGGCGCTTCCTGGAGAACCCGGACGAGTTCGCGGACGCCTTCGCCCGCGCCTGGTTCAAGCTCACCCACCGCGACATGGGTCCCAAGTCGCTGTACCTCGGCCCGGAGGTGCCCGCCGAGACCCTGCTGTGGCAGGACCCGCTGCCGGAGCGCACCCACGACCTGATCGACGCCGCGGACGTCGCCGCCCTCAAGGAGCAGATCCTCGCCTCGGGCCTGTCGGTGTCCGACCTGGTGTCGACGGCGTGGGCGTCGGCCTCGTCCTTCCGCGGCAGCGACAAGCGCGGCGGCGCCAACGGCGCGCGCATCCGCCTGGAGCCCCAGCGCGGCTGGGAGGCCAACGACCCCGACCGGCTGGCGACTGTGCTGCGCACCCTGGAGGGCGTCCGGGAGTCCTTCGACGCCGCCCAGTCCGGCGGCAAGCGGGTCTCGCTCGCCGACCTGATCGTGCTGGCCGGTGCCGCGGGCGTCGAGAAGGCCGCCAGGGACGCCGGCTTCGACATCGAGGTCCCGTTCACGCCGGGCCGCGTGGACGCGTCGCAGGAGGAGACGGACACCGAGTCGTTCGCCGCCCTCGAGCCCACCGCCGACGGCTTCCGCAACTACCTCGGCAAGGGCAACCGCCTGCCCGCCGAGTTCCTGCTGCTGGACAAGGCCAACCTGCTGACCCTGAGCGCCCCCGAGATGACCGTCCTCGTCGGCGGCCTGCGGGTCCTGGGCGCGACCCACCAGCAGTCCTCGCTCGGCGTGTTCACCACGGCCCCCGGCACCCTGACCAACGACTTCTTCGTCAACCTGCTCGACCTGGGCACCACGTGGAAGTCGACGTCCGAGGACCAGACCACGTTCGAGGGCCGCGACACGGCCACCGGCGAGGTCAAGTGGACCGGCACCCGTGCCGACCTCGTGTTCGGATCGAACTCCGAGCTGCGCGCGCTCGCGGAGGTCTACGCGAGCGACGACGCCGGGGAGAAGTTCGTGAAGGACTTCGTCGAGGCGTGGGACAAGGTCATGAACCTCGACCGGTTCGACCTCGTCTGATCCCCTCGTCCCGCTGCTCCGGGCCGGCCCTCCGGGGCCGGCCCGGAGCCGTGCCGCCCCGAGATGCGCTCGGACCGTCGTGCCACCAGGGTGGAAACGAGCCGACCACCACCGAAGGAGGCGCCGGACATGGGCGAGGGCACCGACCGCGGCAAGGATCTCCACCAGGGCGACGAGGTCGCCTGGAGCAGTCACGGCAGCGAGACCACGGGCAAGGTCGAGAAGAAGATCACCGAACGCACCGAGGCGGCCGGGCGCACGGTCGCCGCCTCGGAGGAGGAACCGCAGTACGAGGTGCGCAGTGAGAAGTCGGGCAAGCCGGCGGTCCACAAGCCCTCCGCGCTCAGGAGGAAGAAGTGAGCGCGGTGGAACCGGAACGCCGGGACGAGACGTGGGACGAGTTCCGCGAGCTGGTCAACATGAAGCCGGCCGACCTCGAGAAGTGGCTGGCCACCGACGAGTCCCGCGGCGCGGGGCAGCACGGCGACGGCGGCGAGTCGACCGGCCACGCGTCCGGCCGCCGCATCGTCGGCATCCTCCGCGCCGGCCGGAAGGACCTCTCCGACGAGGACTACCAGCACATGCGCAAGGTCGTCGGCTACATCCGCCGCCACCTCGCCCAGCGTCCGTCCGGCGACGTACGCGACACGCGCTGGCGCCACTCGCTGATGAACTGGGGCCACGACCCGCTCGAGGACGCGTCCTGACGCCATCCGCCCACGGACATCCCGGAGCCCCCGGGGCCTTGCACCCCTGAGGCATCCGCCCCGGTGGGGCCGGCCGGTGAACACGACCGCCGTGCGCCGTCGCAGCGTTGTCCCCACCGCACGCGCCACGGCGTCACGCGCCCGCCCGCGACGCCGGTACGGCCACCCCGCCCCTCGACCGCGACCCCCTCGTGGACGGATGGGGGCGTGCCCGGTTCCCGCGTGGACACCGGCCACCTCCCGCGACGGCGGCACGGCGTGCACGACCGGGTGCTTCGTGGACTCCCCCTGCCCCCCACCTGCGGCGCGGTACGCCGCAGGTGTGACGGAGGGCAAACGGGCCATCAATGAGTGGAGCAGAGCCACTCGATGCGAGGAGCGTCCGCGTATGGGAACCGTCGTCCACGTCCCGCAGACCCGGGACATGATCGGAGAGGAACTCTCCGGCGACGAGGCGTTCGCCGCGCTGCGGCACTACGGGGGCCTGCGGCTGCTGACCGACTCCTTCGCCCGCTTCCGCTACGCGGACGGCTTCTCCAACGCGCGGGCGCTCGCCTTCCAAGTCGTCCTCGGACTGGTGCCGTTCACCGTGGCGCTGGTCGGCCTGGCGACCTCCGTGCACACCGAGAGCATGGGCCGGGTCATCGAGCTCACCCTCGGCCGGATCGTGCCCGGCGCCAGTGCCGACATCGTCGAGGACGCCTTCGAGGGAACCCGGCGCAGCGCCCACGACGACTTCGGGAGCGCGCTGGCGCTCTGGCTCGGCCTGGGCTTCGCCCTGCTGAACCTCGCCTCCGCCATGGGTCAGATCGAGCGGGGCGCCAACCGCATCTACGGGATCGAACGCGACCGTCCCTTCCCCCGCAAGTACGGCAGGGCCGTCCTCCTCGCGCTCACCGCGGGCCTCCCGCTGGTCCTCGGGTTCGTCGTGCTCGTCGCCGGCGACGCGGTGAGCGACGCGGTGGTCCGGGTGGCCGGGGGATCCGGCGGCGCGGGGTGGTGGACCGTGCTGGAGCTGCCGGTGGGGCTGGCGCTGGCGTGGGTCGCCTCGGCGGTGATCTTCCGCTGGTCGCCCCGGCGCAACCAGCCCGGATACACCTGGCTGGCCTTCGGCTCTGCCGTGCATCTCCTGCTGTGGGTCGCGGCGACGTGGCTGCTCGCGCTGTACGTCGAGGGAAGCGGCGCGTTCGGCGCCCTGTACGGGCCGCTCACCGCCTTCGTCGCGCTGCTGCTGTGGGCCTACCTCACCGCCGTCGCCCTCTTCCTCGGCATCGCCTTCGCGGCCCAGCTCGAAGCGGCGCGCGCCGGCATCGACGCGGCGGTCCACCCGGACCCGGGACCGGGCTCCTGACCGGCCGGGGCGAACACGCCGGCCCGAACATGGGCGTGGCGTCTGCGCGTTGTCGGTGTGAGGTTGCACAATGATCGGAAAAGGAGATCAACTCCGGCGCCGCGCTGGGTAGACGGTCTCGTATCCCGGCTCCGGAAAGGTCCTGCTGATGCTCGCCACCGTCGACCGCCCGAACACCCTCCTCACTCTGCCGACCGCGCGCCGCCGACCGGATCACCGTCGTGGCGGGCCGATAACGACCGAGTTCCCGACCGTCCCCTCCCGGCCGCGCACCCCGGCCGACACCACCCGCACCGACGTGCTGCGCATCATCTCCGACCCCCGTACTCCCACGTACGTCACCGAGTACGCCAACGGCCGCCGCAGGTACAGCTACTGGCGCCCGCTCGACTCGACCACCGGCACGGGGGGCTGCTACGCCGCCCTGCCCACCGCCGAATGCGACGAGTTGCACGCGGCCGGGCGGATCACCCTCGGCGAGCCCGTCGTCGACCCCAACCGCACGACGTACCGCGTCCGCCCCGCCGCCCGCGCCCAGTCGGCCGCCCGCGCCCAGTCGGCGACGCGCGCCCAGTCGGCCACGCGCGCCCCGTCGGCCACACGCCCCGAGCCGGTCACCCGCGCCCGGCCCGAGCCGGCACGCCCGGCACGGGAGCGCGCCCGCGTGGCCTGACCGGGGCGGGGCGGGCGCGCCGAGGTTCGGCCGTGCCTCGGGCATGCGGCCCGTGCCCGGATCCGTGTCCCGCTGCCGACCGGGGCGGCAGTGCGGCCACAAGACGCCCGAAATCTCTGCCCGCAACGCCGTGGGCGGACGCGCCGGTATTGTTGTCATGTACCTGAAGGGTTTTCGGTCTGAGGGTGCCCCCTGCCTTCCCTCGACCCGTACGCGGTGGGGGAGGAGGGCCCCCGCAGCGGCGAACAGGGCCCGGGCCTCGCCGACGACGGTGACGCGGGCGCCGGACACGCTCACCTGCCACCGCTCCCGAACCGCCACCGCCCGGCTTCCGCGTCCCGGGACGCGGAAGCCGGGCGGTGCGGAGGCGCCCGCGTCAGGCGATGGACGCGGAGATGACGGCGGACACCGCGAGGTTGCAGGACGCCGTCACCCAGACCGCCGGATGGGGTTCGGGCTCGACCAGCGTGGCGCCCAGCCGCCCCGGGGTGATGAGGTCCACCACCAGGAACGCCACGGCCATCATCACCAGACCCAGCACGCCGAACGCCGCGGTCGACGCCAGCCCCTTGCCGAAGTCCTCGTACGTGGTCCAGATCGACGTGAACACGATCCCGCCGATGCCGAGCAGCGAGGAGCTCAGCACCACCGCGGCGTTGCGGTTGCGCTCCTGCCAGATCTGCCGGCCGAGCTTTCCGGGCGTCAGCACGTCGACCAGGACGATGCCGAGGACCAGCAGAACCAGTCCGAGTGCGCCGTAGGCGGTGGCCCGGCCGAGTCCGTTGACGATGTCGCTCATGGGGTTGCCGGCTCCGTAGCGTGAGAGATCGTGAGTGATCGCGGTCGAGGGCGAGCAAAATGTAGCGCACCCGTTCGACACCCCGGTCGGGTGCCCTGTCGTGCCGTCCGGCGGATGCCGGCCGCCGGGCTCGCGGGAGACCTCGCACGCGATGGCCTGCCGGGGCGGCGCGGCGGTCCGGAAAGGGACCTGCCCGGTGCCGCCGCCGGGGAGTCATGCCGGCGCGCATCCGGGGCATCAGAAGTCCACCGGACGGGCCGAGAAGGAGAACCAGCCATGAGCAGGGGCAGCCGCACTCTCATCGCCATGTACGCCGTCGTCGCCCTCTGGCTCTCCTTCTGCGCCGTGCGGACCTGGGGCACCGTCCCCCTCTGGACCACCCTCGCGATGGTGGTCGCCTCGCTCGCTCCCGTGATCGGTGTCGTGCGGGAGACCGTCATCGCCGACGAACGGCGCACCGTCGCCGTCCTGCGGGAACGGGAGGGGCGCCGGGCGGCGTGGCGCGACGCGGCGGCCGCCGCGCTCGCACGGGCCGAGGTGGAGGCCGCGTGCTGCGAACGCTGGTGGACGTCGTGCGCGACCGAGCACGACCCCGGCTGCGCACACCGGACCTCGTGGGGCACAACGGCGTGAACGGGGCCCGGGCCGCGGCCCGGACGTCGCACCGGCGATTCCTGGTCCGTACCAGGTACTTGACGCCCTCTTGTCCCACTCCTTGAATCAAGTGGTTGCACGTCCCCCCACAACCTCGGTCGGCGCGCCCGTGCATCCGGGGCGCCGTACGGAAAGGGAGAGCCATGTCCTCTCCGCGCAGACTCCGCACCTGGCTGATCGCCGCCGTGTCCGCCGCGCTGGTCGCGTCCGGTGCGGCAGGGACCGCGACGGCGGAACCGGCCGGTGCCACCGCCGCGGCGGCCGTGACGTTCTCGGACACCTTCGACGGGCCCGCCGGCGCGGCGGTCGACTCCTCGAAGTGGCAGACCGAGACCGGCGACAACGTCAACAACCACGAGCGGCAGTACTACACGGCCGGCACCGGGAACGCCGCCCTGGACGGCCGGGGACATCTGGTGATCACGGCCCGCAAGGAGAACCCGGCCGGCTACCAGTGCTGGTACGGCACCTGCCAGTACACCTCGGCCCGGCTCAACACCTCCGGCAGGTTCACCGCGCAGTACGGTCACGTCGAGGCGCGGATGAAGGTCCCGCGCGGGCAGGGCATGTGGCCCGCGTTCTGGATGCTGGGCACGCCGGTCGACTGGCCGGACTCGGGCGAGATCGACATCATGGAGAACGTCGGCTTCGAACCCTCCACGGTGCACGGCACGATCCACGGCCCCGGCTACTCCGGTTCCGGCGGCATCGGCGCCGGCTACACGCTGCCGGGCGGCCAGGCCTTCGCGGACGCCTTCCACACCTTCGCCGTCGACTGGGCACCGGACTCGATCACCTGGTCCGTCGACGGGAACGTCTACCAGCGGCGCACCCCCGCCGACCTCGGCGGCAAGCAGTGGGTGTTCAACAAGCCGTACTTCCTGATCCTGAACCTGGCGGTGGGCGGCTACTGGCCCGGGGACCCGGACGGCTCGACCGTCTTCCCGCAGCAACTCGTGGTGGACCACGTGTCGGTGACGACCGGTGACTCCCCGGCCGGCGGCGCGATCCGCGGCCTGGCCGGCAAGTGCGTGGACGTGGCGGGCGCCGGCACCGCCGACGGCACCCCCGTACAGCTCTACGACTGCAACGGCACCGCCGCGCAGAACTGGACCGTGGGCGGCGACGGCACGATCCGCGCGCTCGGCAAGTGCCTGGACGTCACCTCGGGCGGCACGGCCGACGGCACACCGGTCCAGCTCTGGGACTGCAACGGCACCGCCGCCCAGCGATGGGTCGTCACCGCCGCCCGCGACATCGTCAACCCGCAGGCCGACAAGTGCCTGGACGTGACCGGCAACAACTCCGCCAACGCCACCCGCCTGCAGATCTGGACCTGCACGGGCGCCGCCAACCAGAAGTGGACGGTCGGCTGAACCCGCACCCGTCCGGACGGACGCGCCGCCCCGGACCGGCCGGCCCGGGGCGGCGCGTCACCGCCGGCGAGTCCGTCCTGAACGACGCGGTACGGGTGGTGAGGTCCACCGGCAGCACCACCCCGGCCGCCGCACGACGAAGGGCACACCGGCTGTTGCGGGCATGCCCATGACCGAATCCTGTGCGGCGCGGACGAAGGCGGGTGGAGCAGCCGTCGACGATCGGGAGAAGGAGCCTCCGGCCCGGTCAGCGCCTGAACGCCCAGGCGGGCCTCGGCTCCACCGCCCAGCGGAGGACCCGCCGCACCGGCGGGGTGCACAGCACCGTCACCACCACGGCGGCGACCAGCGTGACCGTGATCGCGCCCGGCGGGCGGTACAGCCACTCCGGGTCGTACCAGCCCCAGTACTTGCTGACCTGCGCGACGAAACCGTGCAGGAGGTAGCCGTACAGCGTGGCCGCGCCCAGCGACGTGAACCAGGTCCGCCGCTCCGGCACCCAGGCGAGGAAGCAGGCGACGAGGAGCAGCGAGCAGCCGAACAGGACCAGGGTCACGGCGGGGCCGCACCACGCCGGGGCGGACAGCTCCTGGGCGCTGTCGCGGTGGTAGAGCCAGGCGGACGTCACCCGCGGGACCGCCCAGTACGCCACGGCCAGCGCCCCGGCGAACACCGGTACGGCCAGCACCCGCACCCGGCGGCGGCGCACCGTCCGGAAGTGCTCGGGCCGCAGGACGAGACCGAGCACGAAGTACGGCAGGAACTGCAGGGTGCGCTGCACGTCGAGGTCCTCGCCGAGCGACGGGGACACCGTCGCCAGCATGGCGACGACGAGCGCGACGGGAACCGGCCACCGCAGGGTCCTCCACAGCGGTGTGGTGAGCCGCCACACGAACAGCGCGGCCAGGAACCAGGTCAGGTACAGCGGCTCCAGAAGCGTGATCGGCCGGTCGGGGACGCCGTCCGTCCACCGGGTGAAGAGGGTGTACGCCGTCTCGAACACGATGTACGGCAGGGCGACGCCGGTGACCAGGCGCCTGACGCGCTCCGGACTGCCGTCGAAACCGCGCGAGTGGTAGCCCGCGAGGACGATGAACGCGGGCATGTGGAACGCGTAGACGAGCAGGTACAGCGCGCTGACGGCCCGGCTGCCGTCGCGCAGCGGCTCCCAGGCGTGCCCCACCGCGACCAGCACGATCGCCAGGTACTTGGCGTTGTCGAAGAACGCGTCACGCCGCGGCGCCCGCCGGGACGTGTCGTCCTTCCTTCCGGCGGGCGCCCGCCGTGGTTCCGTTCCGCCGGCGTCGGCCGTGCGGGCCGGCCGGGACGCGGCGGTGTCTCCGGTACGGGGTGCGGCGGCGGGATCGCGGGGCGAGGACATCCCAGCCGCCTCACCCGTTCCGCGGGTGGCCAAACCTGTGATGTGCCGGCCGCCGACCCGGACGCCCGGATGCCCGGCGCCGTCGGCTTTGCTTTTCTTTTACCGCACGGGAACATGGTCGCCGCCCCGTCCGTTTGACCGGACGGACCGTGACAGCGACAGAAGAGGTGGCACCAAGTGGCGATGTTCGACCGGCTCAAGGAGCAGGCCAGGGCCCTCCAGCAGTCCCAGGGCGCGCGGGCGGGGGGCGGACAGCAGCACGGGCACGCCTCCTCCTCGGGCGGCGGTTCCAAGGCCCAGCTGATGGGGCTGTTCAAGTCCCAGCTCGCGTCGGCCAAGGCGGAACTCAAGAGCGGCGCCTACCGGGACGCCAGCATGGCGATGTGCGCGCTGGTCGCCGCGGCCGACGGACGCGTCGACCCGGCCGAGCGGCAGCGCGTGGAGGAACTGATCGTCTCCAACGAGGTGTTGCAGAACTTCCCGGCGGACCAGCTCCGCAAGCGGTTCAACGAGCACGTGGACCGGCTCACCGCCAACTTCGAGCTGGGCAAGGCCCGGGCGCTGGAGGACATCGCCAAGGCCGCGAAGAAGCCGGCCGAGGCCCGGGCCGTCGTCCAGACCGGCATGGTCGTCGCCGGGGCCGACGGCCGCTTCGAGCCGGCCGAGCAGTACGCCGTGCGCGACGCCTGCTCGGCCCTCGGCCTGTCACCGGCGGAGTTCGGTATCTGACGGCGGTTCGGGGAGGCCGGCGCCCGACGCCGGGCCGACGGTGTGGCCGAGCAGGTGCAGCGGTGCCGCCGTGATCCCGGCCTCCTCCACGGCGTCCCAGTGGGCCCGCGCCACCGCCGCGTCCACCAGGCCGTGCACCAGCGGCAGCCGGTCGTCCGAGGCGCGCAGCAGGGACTCGGTGCGGCAGGAGGCCAGGGTTCCCTCGATCCAGGGCTGGGCGAGGTAGCCGGCCGCCGCCGCGGCCGGGAGGCCGGCGGCGACCTCCCGGCCGGTGGCGCCGACCCGCAGCAGCCCGCCGCCCAGGACCAGGACGTCGCTCCGTTCCCGCATACGGGCGAGCGCCCGTCCGGTGTCGAAGCAGTGCGGGAAGGAATCGTCGACCACGACGGCACCGGGCCGGAGCCGGTCGACGTCGAGCACCGCCGTCGCCCCGCTCACCGCCGTCACCAGCAGATCCGCGGCGTGCACGGCGTCCGGCAGCATCCGCTGCGCCTCGGTGATCCGCACCTCGCCGGCCAGCCCGCGCTCCCTCAGCCGGCGGCCGAGTTCCCTCAGCCGCGGCCCGCTGCCGCGCACATCGCACAGCAGCAGACGCCGGGGCGGGCGGGCGGCCAGCGACAGCAGCAGCTCGAGCGAGGACGCGCCGATCGAACCCAGCCCGGCGAACGCCACCTCCAGGTCCGCGAGGTCCCGGCCGGTCGCGTCCAGCGCCGCGTGCACGGTCCTGACCACCGACACCACCGTCGCCGCGTGCCCCGTCGTCACGGCCGTCGGGTACTGCCGGTGCCGCAGCACGTCGAAGCCGTATCCGGTCAGCGACGGGATCATCCCGGCGAGGGACACGCAGCGCGCGCCCAGGGAGGCGGCCAGCGACACCGCGCGCGCGGTGTGGTCCACCAGACCGGCCCCCCGCCCGAGTTCGTCGGCGAACAGCGGCACGCACACGAAACCCGACCGGCCCAGCGGGGTGCGCACCGTCTCCAGCAGCCTCGGGCCGCCGTCGGGGAAGAGCAGGTCGCGCACCTCGGCCCGGGGCAGCGCCGCCTCGGGCAGACCGGCCAGGCGTGCGAGATGCCCCGGCGCCGGCAGATAGCCGACGAGAGCCGCGTCCATCGTCCCCCGTCGTTTCCCCGGCGCGGGCACCACGACCCGGCGGTTCCCGGCCGCCCGCACCAGACGGCCGCGCACCGAGCGGGCGAAGCCGTCGAGCGCGGACGGCGGGAACGCGGCGGCGCAGCCCCGGAGCGTGACCCGCAGCCCGTCACCGTCCGGCCGTACCGCCATGAACAGGTCCGTCGCCGACGACGGCGGCAGGAACATGCTGTCCCCCGCCTCCCACGACACCCGCAGCGCGCCGTCGCCCCGCGGGGCCAGCGCGGCGAAGTCGAGGTGGGTGAAGAAGAACTGCGCCGTCACCGGCAGACCGTCGGCGTGCCGGGGAACCACGTCCTCGTGGGCGCGCGCCTCCTCGGCCTCGGCCGCGATCCGGCGCAGCGCGTCACCGAACTCCCCGTCGGCGAGGGGCGCGCCGGCCGCACCGGCCGGCCGCACGGGTACGGCGGTGGCGAACGGCCCGAAGATCCGGTGCGCGTCGGGCAGCGCACCGTCCCGGCCGCTGACCGCCAGGCCCACGACCAGGTCCGGTTGGCCCGTCACCGCCGTCAACTCCTGGTAGTAGGCGGTCAGCAGCGGGGCGTACAGCGTGGTCCGCGCGGCCGAGGCGACCTCGCGCAGGGCGGCCGTCAGCGCCGCGTCGAGCGTGAACCCGGCCGACTCGAAACGGTGCTCGCCGCTCACACCGGCGGTGCGCAGCACCGGCGGCCGGTACGGGGCGTTCAGCCGGCCGGACCGGGCCCGGTGTTCCGCCGTGGCGGGTGTGCCGGTGCCGGATCCGGCCACCGCCAGGGCGTGGTCGCGGAAGCCGGCCCGCGGCGCGGGCGGTCCGTGCACGGCGCCGCCCGCCAACCGGTCGTACTCCTCGGTGAGTTCCCGTATCAGCAGCGCCGAGCTGTACCCGTCGCCGATGAGATGGTGCGCGTGCACCAGCAGGACGTGTTCCTGCCGCTCCAGGGTGAGCACCCGAAGCCGCAGCAGCGGCCACGCCCAGGGTTCCAGACGCCGCCCGGCCTCGGCCGCGGCCCGCTCGTCCACCTCGGCGGGGCCGGCGACCGTCTCGAAGTCGACCGGCAGGCGCAGTGACCGGGGCAGCTCCTGCTGGACGGGCGGCCGGGCGCCGGCGGGAAAGACGGTGCGCAGCATGCCGTGACGCTCCACCAGCACGTCCACCGCCCGCTGGAAGAGGTCCGGATCCAGCGGCCCGGAGAGCCGAAGCCGCGCCAGCCACGTTCCGCCGCCCGGCGAGAGCGCCTCGGCGAGGAGGAACCCGCGCTGACCGGCGGTGACCGGGAACGGGCCCGGATCCCGGCCGGCGGCCGGGACGGGCTCGGCGTCCCCGGCCGCGGCGTCCCTGGCCGCGGCGGCGTCCACGGCCCGCGCCAGCGCGGCGAGGGTGCGGTGGCGGTAGACCACGGTCGGCCGGGGCAGCGGACCCGTGTGCTCCGCCAGGCGGGCGAACACCTGGAGGACGAGCAGTGAGTCGCCGCCCAGCTCGAAGAAGTCGTCCTCCCGGCACACGGCGGTCATCCCCAGCACCTCGCGCCAGACCGCCGCCAGCCGGCGCTCGGTCGCCGTGGCCGGGGGAGTCCTCCCGTCACCGGACGGCGTGGCCGGGCCGCCGGGGACGGTCCCGGAGGCCGACGCCGGCAGCGCCGCCCGGTCGACCTTGCCGGTCCCGGTCAGCGGCAGCGCGTCGACGCACGTGATCCGCGCCGGAACCATGTACGCCGGCAGCAGCCCGGCCACCTGCCGGCGCACCTCGCCCGCGACCGGCCGTTCGGCCCCCGTCCGGGGGGTGACGAAGGCGAGCAGCCGTCCCTCGTGCGCGAGCACCACGGCCCGCCCGACACCGGGACAGGTCTGCAGCGCCGCCTCCACCTCTCCCGGCTCCACCCGGTTCCCGCGGATCTTCACCTGGTCGTCGACCCGGCCCAGGAACTCCAGGACGCCGTCCGCCGACCGGCGCACCCGGTCCCCGCTGCGGTACCAGCGCCGCCCCCCGCGCATCGTGAACGCCCGCGCGGTCAGCTCCGGTTCGCCCAGATAGCCGGAGGTCAGGCCGACGCCCGAGATGAGCAGCTCCCCGGCCTCGCCCGCCCCGCACACGGCCCCGTCGGGGCCGACCACCTCCAGCCGGGCACCGGCCGCGGGCCGCCCGATCGGCAGCCGCCGCACCTCGTCGCCCGGGCGCGTGTCGATGAGGTGGCAGGTGGCGTTGACGGTCGCCTCGGTCGGCCCGTACAGGTTCGCGATGCGCGTGCCGCCGCCGAACAGGTCGAACCAGCGCCGCACGTGCTCCACGGGCAGCGCCTCACCGCCGACGTGCACCCAGCGCAGCGCCGACAGGTCCACCGGCTCCAGGCCCCGCGCCGCCCGCGCCTCGGCGGCGGACAGCAGTTGCTCCCACAGTGTCGGAACGGAGCTCCACACGGTCGTCCGCGTCCGCTCCACGTGCTCCAGCAGCAGTTCGGGGTCGCGCAGCAGGTGCCGGGGCACGGTCACCACGGTGCCGCCGGCCATCAGCGGCGCGAGCAACTGGCGCACCGAGGCGTCGAAGCACGGCGACGCGGTCTGCGCGAGACGGTCGTCGGGGCCGTAGCCGAAGGTGTCGACGGCCCAGTCGAGGTAGTTCTCCATCGCCCGGTGGGTGACCGGCACCGCCTTCGGGCGTCCCGTCGACCCGGAGGTGAAGATCACGTACGCGACCGCCCCGGGATCCGGTGCGGCGGCGGTGCGCCCGTCGTCGTCCGACGGGCCGTCGGCCGCCACCGTCCGCACGCCGGCCAGGGTCCCGGCGAGCCGCAGGGTGGGGGAGTGGCACACCACCGTGGAGACGCCCGCACGGGTCAGCTGATCGGCGAGCCGTGCCCGGGGATGCTCCGGATCGAGCGGGACCCAGCCGGCCCCGGCCCGCAGGATGCCCACCACACCCACCACCGTGTCCGCGCCCGGCTCGGTGAGCAGCCCGACCAGATCGCCCGGACGGACGCCGTGACCACGCAGCCGTGCCGCGAGAGCGGCGGAGGCGCGGTCCAGCGCCCGGTAGGTGAGGGAGGCGTCCCCGGCGTCGACGGCGATCGCGCCGGAGCGCGCACGGAACCGGTCGAGCAGCCGGGTGACCAGGGGAACGCGCCCGTCGGTCCGGGGGGACGGCGCCGGTTCGGCGGGAGCGCGCAGCACGGCCTCCAGTTCCCCGCGGAACTCCCGGTCCAGACGTGCCACGGTGGCCCGCTCGAACAGCGGCGCCGGGAAGTTCCACGACATGCGCAGCACCGGACCGTCCGCCCAGCACAGCAGGGACAGCCGGGTCGTCGCCGACCCGGTGCCGGCCGCGGTCGCCCCCACCTCCACCGGGCAGCCGGGGGCCGCCGCGGCCGGGAACCGGGCGAAGCTGAAGCCCGCCGGGCTCACCGTGCGGGGCCCGGTACCGGTGCCGGGCAGCATCCCGGCCAGGTCCAGGCTGCTCACCCCGGCGTGCCGCTCGGTCTCCAGCCACAGGCGGCGCAACCGCTCCGCCAGCGCCAGGGCCGGCTCCTCGCCGTCCACCTCGCACAGCAGTGGCAGGGTGTCGGCGAGCGGGCCGACGAGCCGGTCCACCCCGTCGAAGCGGTCGTCGCGGCCGGCCCTGGCCACGTTCACGGCGACGTCCCGGCGCCCCGTCCACCGCGCGAGACAGCGCACGTACGCGGCGAGGAGCAGATGGAACAGGGACAGGCCGTGCGCGGCGGCGAGCCGTTCGAGACCGGCGCCCGGTTCCGCGTCGAACGCGCCGTGGTGCTGGACGATCGGGCCGGTCGCGGGAGCGTCGGGATCACCGTCGTAGGGCAGTGGCAGGGGCGCGCCGCGGGTGGCGAGACGCTCCGCCCAGTAGCGCCGGACGGCATCCGGCACGCCGGAGCGCCGCGTGCTCGCCGCGTACCGCGCGAAGTCCGGCGCCGGTGGCACCGGCCGTGGCACGGGCTCTCCGTGCCACAGCGCGGTGTACGAGGTCCACAGTTCCCCGGCGAGGACGTTGAGGCTGTACCCGTCGGCGGCCGCATGGTGCACGACCAGCAGCAGATGGGCGAGTTCCGGCTCCTGGCGGAGCAGCACGGCGCGTACCGGCGGACCCGCCGTCAGGTCGAAGGGCCGGTTGCACACGGCGGACTCGGTGCCGGCCAGGTCCTCGGCGGCGCAGTCCAGCACCTCGTACCAGTCCCCCACCGGAACCGGCGCCGCCACCCGCTGCGTCGGCCGCCCGCCCGAGGCGTCCACCCGCAGCCGCAGCATGCCGTGCCGTTCCGCCAGATGCGCCAGCGCCCGGCCGAGGAGGCCGGTGTCGAGCGGACCGCGGATCGTCAGCCGCAGATGGCCGCGCGCCGGGACGTCCGGGTGGAGCAGGCTGCTGGTGTGGAGCGCGAGCTGGACGGGCGTCAGCGCGAAGGGTTCGCCGTCCGGGCGGTCCGGGGCCCGGTCGTCGAGGTGGGCGGCGAGTTCGCGCACGGTCCGGTGCTCGAAGAAGAGCGTGGTGGGCAGGTCCCGCCCCAGCTTCCGCTCCAGCCGTTTGACGAGATCGACGGCGCCCAGCGAGTCCAGGCCCAGGGTCAGGAACGGCGTGTCGTCGTCGACCTCCGCCGGCGGGACCCCGAGGCACTGCGCGAGCAGCTCCCGCAGCACGGCCGCCGTACCGGGGGAGGCCGAGGCCCGCCGGCTCGCCGCGTCACCCGGGGACGGCGCGGGGGTGACCGGAGGCGGTGTGGGGGTGGCCGGGGGCGCCGTGGGGGTGGCCGGGGGTGCCGCGGGCGTCGGATCGGCGAGCACCAGCTGTGCCACGTCCGTGCCGCAGGCCGACCGCAGGGCCGCCAGCGCGGGCGCCGTCGCCAGCGGCCGGCCCGCGGCGGCCGCGCGGCCGCCGACACCCCCGGCGGCGAGACCCGTCTCGCCGAACGGCCCGAAGTTCACCGACAGCCACGGGCGGCCCGCCCGCCGCTCGGCGCCGGCGAAGGAGTCGAGGAAGGCGTTCGCCGCCGCGTACGCGCCCAGCGCGCCGGCCAGGCCGGGGAGCACCGACGACACCGACGAGAACGCGACGCACACCCCCGGGCGCCGACCGTGCCGGTCCAGTGCCGCGGCCAGCAGGACGGTGCCGAGCGTCTTGGCGCCCAGCGCCTCCGTCGTCTCCCGCACGTCCGTCCCGCGCAGACTGCCGGGCCGGGCGACTCCGGCCGCGTGGAAGACGGCGTCCAGCCGGGGGAGGCCGGCGACGAGCCGTTCGACGTCGCCGGGGACGGTGAGGTCGGCCCTGACGTAGCGGGCGTCGGCGCCGAGAGCGGTGAGCTCCTCCAGCAGGCCCTCGGGCGGGCGGGGGGAGCGCCCCGACAGTACGAGGACGGGGCGGGCGCGGCCGGCGAGGTGCCGGGCCAGGGCGGAGCCGATGCCTCCGGCGCCGCCCGTGATGAGGTAGGCGCCGTCGGCGGGGAGCGGGGCCGTGCCGGCCGTCCGTTCCCCGGGCCGGGGCACGACGACGCGCACCGAGCGCCGCCCGGCCCGCCAGGCGACGGCTCCCTCCGCCTGCGGCGCCGACGTCTCGGCGAGCAGCGCCCGCAGGTGCTGCTCCTCGTCGTCGAGGGAGGAGAGGTCGACCCAGTTCGCGACGACCCCCGCCGATTCCTCGGGCACGGCCAGGGCCAGTCCGCCGAGGATCGCCTGGGCGGGGTTCGGGTGCTCCGGGCCGTGGCCCGTGACGTGCGCGTCCCGGGTCACCACCAGCAGGCGGCGGGCGCCGGTGCGGTCGAGCAGCGCGAGTGCGTCGTTCAACGCCGTGACCGCGTCGCGCTGGTGCTCGGCGAGGTCCGCCGCCGTGTGCGGTCGAGCCGTACCGCCGACCAGGACGACGGTTTCCAGGGCCTCGACGTCGTCCGCCGCCGTGACCGCGGGCACGCCGTGGGCGGCCAGCCGGTCGGCCAGTCGGTGTGCCGCCGCCGGATCCGCGCCGGTCACCGCGACGGTGCCGCCGCCGGGGTGCGCCGGGGCCGGCCGGAGGTGGGGCTGTGCGGCCCGGCGCCCACGGGGTGCCTCCCCAGCGGCACGACCGCCGGCAGCGGACGGGGGTGCCGGCCGCCACACCACGTCGTGCAGCAGGGTGTGCGCGGTGGGGGCGGGCCAGTGGCGGCGTCGTCGGTACGGGTAGGGCGGTAGCGGTATCCGGCGGTGGCCCTCGTCGAGGGTCGTGCGATGCAGTGGTACGCCCCGGGTCCACAGCCGGGCCACGGTTTCCATCAACTCCCGTGCTCCGCCCGGCGCTTCCGGCACGGTCACCACGAAGGCGTCACCGTTCGCCGGGACCGTCCGGGCCGGACCGAGCTCGACGAACGTGTCGTAGCCCTCCTCCAGCAGGCGCGCCACCGCCTGGTCGAACCGCACCGGCCGCAGGGCGTGTTCGCGCAGGTGGTCCGGGGTCATCGGCGGCTGCCACGCGGCGGTGAGCGTACTCATCACCGGCGTCGAGGGCGCCGTCGGCGCCAGCCCGCGCGCCGCGTCCGCCAGGGCCTGCGCGACCGGCTCCATCAGCGGGGAGTGGAAGGCGCGCGACACCCGCAACGGGCGGACGGCCGCGCCCTGTTCGGTGAGCCGCCGCGACGCCCGGCGGACCGCGTCGGGGGTACCGGAGATCACCAGCCGCCCCGGCCCGTTGTACGCCGCGACCGCCAGTTCGCCCCCGGAGGCGTCCACCAGGGCGGACACCTCCCGCTCCCCGGCGCCCCGCACGGCCGCCATCGCGCCCGGCGCGGTCGACCCGCCCATGAGCCGGCCGCGTTCCGCCGCGAACGTGACCGCCTCGCGCAGGGACAGCGTCCCGCCCACGCAGGCGGCCGCGAGTTCGCCGACGCTGTGCCCGACGACCGCGTCGGGCCGTACGCCCCAGGCGGTCAGCTGCCGGGCGAGGGCGACACCGTGCGCGACCAGCAGCGGCTGCGCCACCTCCGTCGCGGCCAGGTCGTCCTCGGTCACGTCGCCGTCGACGCACCAGTCCCTCAGCTCCCGTCCGCACACCGTGCCGACGAGCGCCGACGCCTCGTCGAGCGTGGCGCGGTACACCGGTGCCGTGGCGTGCAGTGCCCGGCCCTGACCCGGCCGCAGGTCGCCCTGACCGGGCAGGACGAAGACGGTCCGGGGCCGGTGCGTCACCGTTTCGGCCAGCGCGCCCCGAACCGCCGTGGACGCCGCGGCGAGCCGTTCCCGCAGATCGCCGTCGGCGACGATCGCGAGACGGTGGGGCCGGTCGTCCCGTGCCGCGGCGGCCGACGCGCAGACGTCGGCCTCGTCGAGCTCCGGGTGCTCGCGCAGATGCTCCGCGAGCCGCGACGTCCACGCCTCCAGCCCCTCCGCGCTGCCCGCCGAAAGGGTCAGCAGACGAGGGCCGCCGCCCGCCCGGCGCGCGGTGCGCTCCGGTGCGGGCGGGGCCTCCTCCAGGACGGCGTGCGCGTTGGTGCCGCCGAAGCCGAAGGCGTTGACGCCCGCCCTGCGCGGTCCGTCCGAATCCCAGTCGGTCAAGCCGGTGACCAGGGCGAACCCGGACCGTTCCACCGCGGCGGAGGGCGGGGTGTGGTGCAGCGAGGCGGGCAGCCGGCCGTGACCGAGGGCCAGGACCACCTTCACCAGCGAGGGCAGCGCGGCCGCGTTCAGCAGATGCCCGAGGTTGGTCTTCACCGAGCCGAGCAGCCGGGGCCGGCCGTCCGGGCGGGGCGGGAAGGCGTGCGCCAGGGACCGCAGTTCGGTCGGGTCGCCGACGGCCGTGCCCGTGCCGTGCGCCTCGACGTAGGTCACCGACGCCGGGTCGACGCCGCAGTCCCGGTAGGCCCGGGTGATCACCTCCCGCTGGCGCAGCGGGTTGGGCGCCATCAGACTCAGCGACGTGCCGTCGTTGTTGACGGCGGTGCCGCGGACCACGGCGAGCACCGTGTCGTCGTCACGGCGGGCCTCCGCCAGAGGCCGCACGACGAGTGCCGCCCCGCCCTCGCCCGGTACGAACCCGTCGGCCGCCGAGCCGAAGGCGCGGCTGCGCCCGGTCGGCGACAGGGCCTGCGCCGCCTCCAGGGACCGGTGCGCGGCCGGGGTCAGGTGCAGGTTGACGCCGCCGACGACCGCGATGTCGCACTCGCCGTCCGCGAGGCTGCGCCGGGCCAGGTGCAGCGCCACCAGGCCCGAGGAGCAGGCGGTGTCCACGGCCAGCGCCGGGCCGTCCAGGTCGAGGCAGTGCGCCACCCGGGCGGCGACGAGATTGGGGAGGTTGCCGGTCAGGGCGGCCGCGGCCGGCTGTGCGGCGCCGGGGGCGGCGTCGGCGAGGATCTGCCGGTAGCCGCTGTCGCCGACGGCGGCGAAGACGCCGATCCGCAGCCCGTGGCGGCGCGGCCCGGCGTATCCGGCGCGTTCCAGTGCCTCGTGGGCGAGTTCGAGGAAGATCCGTGCCTGCGGGTCGAGCGCGCGCGCCTCCTCGGCGCCGATCCCGAAGTGGCCGGCGTCGAAGGCGGCGGGGTCGTCCAGGAAGGCGCCCCACCGTCCGTCCTCCGCCGCCCCGGCCGGGCCCCAGCGGCCCGCGGGCACCGTCGTCACGGCGTCGCGGCCGGCGGCGAGCAGTTCCCAGAACTCCTCCGGCGTGCCGGCGCCGGGGAACCGGCAGGCCAGCCCCACCACGGCGGTCTCCGTGCGCCGTGACGGCGTACCGTCCGCGTCCTCCCGGCTCCCGGACGCCCGCTGCCCCGCCGCGTCCAGGAGATGGTCCGTGAGAGCGGCCACCGTGTCGTTGCGCATCACGGCCGGCCCGAGCGTCACGTCCAGCGCCCGCTCCAGCTCGGCGAGCGCCTCCATCGCCTTGAGCGAGCCGCCGCCCAGCTCGGCGAACCGGTCCCGGTCCCCGAACGACGGCTCCGGTATCCCCAGCACCCCCGCCCAGACCTCCCGCACCACGCCCCGCACCTGTGCGCGGGAGCGGGGCGCCGGCGCCGGGCCGCCGGACGGCCGCGCGGGCTCCCGGTTCCCCGGGGCCGCCCCGGAGGCCGCCGTGGGCCGGTACGCCCCCGCCTCGAACCGTGACCGCATCCGCCGCCGCTGCACCTTGCCGCTGGTCGTGCGCGGGAAGGCGGACGGCGGCAGCGCGAACACCCGCACGTCGTCGTGGCCCAGCGCCGCCCGCACCCGCCCCGCGACCCGGTCCAGCACCCCGGCCGCGGAACGCGGCGGCCGGGCCCAGGCCACGAACACCACCACCCGCTCCCCACCGGTCACCGGGTCGGTCGACCCGATCACCACCGTCGTCCCGGACGGCACCCCGGGAGTGGCCGCCGCGACCTCCTCCATGTCCGGGGCGTGGAACGTCCGGCCGTTGACGAAGAGCACGTCCTTGTGGCGGCCGCTGACACACAGCCGGCCGTCCCGGAGGAAACCGAGGTCGCCGGTGCGCAGCCAGCCGTCGGCGAAGGCGGCCGCCGTAACCTCCGGCAGACCGTGGTACCCGCGGGCGACCTGCGGGCCGCGCACCTCGACGTGCCCCACCCGCCGGTCGCCCAGCGGACGGCCGCGGTCGTCGGTGACGCGCACCGAGCACCCCGGCACCGGCAGCCCCACGTCCATCAACTCCACGGCGTCACCGCCCGGTTCCCGCTCCACCACCCGTCCCCGGCTGAGCGCGGCACGCTCCAGCGCGACGGGCACGGCCACCTCGCCCGGCGGCGGGAACGTGACGGCCAGGGTCGCCTCGGCCAGTCCGTACACGGGCGTCGCCGCCCGGGGGTCGAGCCCGGACGGCCGGGTCCTGGCGGTGAAGTCCCGCCACACCGTCGCCGAGATCGGCTCGGCGCCCACCAGGATCAGCCGCACCGTGCTCAGGTCGAGCCCGGCGAACACCTCCTCGGGGACCCGGCGGACGGTCAGCGCCAGGGCGAAGTTGGCGGCGGACAGGAGGGTGGCCCGGTGCGCGGCGGCCACGTCGAACCACAGCCGGGGGTTCTTCGCGAACGACAGCGGGGCGATCCGCACCTGCTTGGCCCGCGCGGCGAGCGGCGCCAGATGGGTGCCGATGAGCCCCATGTCGTGGAAGTACGGCATCCAGCCGACCACCACGTCCCGGTCGGTGAGCGCGGCGGCCCCGGTCAGCTGGCGGAGGTTGGCCAGCACGGCGGCGTGGGTCAGCTCCACGCCCTTGGGCGCCCCGGTGCTGCCGGAGGAGAACTGCAGGAACGCCAGGTCGTCCGGGGCGGCGCCGGCGGGCGACTCGACGGCGCGGGACGTCCGCAGCTCCTCCAGCCGCAGCGCACGGGCGCCGTCCGGGAGTTGGCCGGCCACGTCCGCGCAGGCCTCGTCCACCGCGACCGGGGGGCGGCCGAGGTGCTCCCACACGGGGCGGACCCGCCGCACGTCGGGCGCCAGCGGCACCGGCACCAGACCGGCCGCGAGCGCGCCCCAGAACAGGGGCTGGAAGTCCTCACCGCGGTCCGCGACCACCGGCACGCAGGTGCCCGGTGCGACTCCCGCGGCACGGTAACCGCCCGCGACGCGCAGGGAGTCCTCCAGCAGCCGCCGGAAGGTGACGGGTGTTTCACCGCCGTCCCCCCGGACGTGGACGACCACCTGGTCGGGGGCACGGCGGGCGGCGTCCAGCAGGACGTCCAGCAGCGTTGTGGCGTTCATGGGTCCGTTCGTTCGTGCGGGGCGACGGGCCGGCGGCGGCGACCGACCCCGTTGTCAGTGGCGGCGCCTACGGTTTGATCAGTAGGACCCGGCGGAACGGCCGCGGGTTCCGTCTGGGGAGGGGTTTGCCATGTCCGCCGGTTCCACGGGGTCGACGACGTATCTGGAGCTGTCGCAGGAGGACGGCGCCGCGCACAAGTTCTACGAGGTGACGGTCGACGGCCAGACGGTGACGGTGCGCTACGGCAGGATCGGCGCGACGGGACAGACCCAGACGTCGACGTTCCCCACGGCCGCGAAGGCGCAGGCCGCCGCGGCGAAGAAGGTGGGGGAGAAGGTCCGCAAGGGCTACGCGCCGGCGGTGCGGGGGCAGCGGGCGCCGCGCGCGGTGACCCGGCGTCAGGTGGTCTCGGCCCCGTCCACCGCGCGTGCCGTGGCCCCCGTGCTGTGGCGGTTCGGCACCGGCTCCTCGGCGTTCGGCATCCACGTCGACGACGAGCGCTGCTGGGTCGGCAATCAGTCCGGTGACGTCTTCACCCTGGACCACGAGGGCGAGGTGCTGGCCCGCTTCAGCCTGCCCGACGGCGTGAAGTGCCTGGTCGCGGACGACTTCTGGATCTACGCGGGCTGCGACGACGGCCGGGTCTACGACCTCTCCTCGAAGCTGCCGTTCGCCGCCTACGACATCGCCGCGGACGTCGACATCTTCTGGCTGGACATCCACGAGGGCGTGCTGAACGTGTCGGACCGCGACGGCCGCCTCACGGTCATCGACCACGAGGACGAGCACCAGTGGACCCGCCGCAGCCAGGGCGAGCACGCCTGGATGGTCCGCGCCGACGACCGGGCCGTCTACCACGGCCACCACGGGGGCGTCACGGCCTACGCGCCCGACGGCGGCGGCGAGTTGTGGCACACCCCCACCCGCGGCGGGGTGCTCTTCGGCTGGCAGGAGGACGACACCGTCTACGCCGGCACGGCGCACCGTGTGGTGCAGCGGCTGTCGAAGGCGACCGGCACCATCGAGGCCACCTACGCCTGCGACAGCGCCGTGTACTCCTGCGCCACCTCCCCGGGCGGACGGTTCGTCTTCGCCGGCGACGCCGCGTCGTCCGTCTACTGCTTCGACCGGGACGGCACGCGCCTGTGGAAGCTCGGCACGGGAGGCGGATCGGCGCTGTCCATGCAGTACCGCGACGAGCGGCTCTACCTGGTGACCACGGACGGTTCGCTGGTGTGCGTGGACGCGAGCGAGGCCGCCGTCGCCGCGGCGCAGCAGGGCACGGTGCCGGTCGCGCGGGACGTCAAGCTCGCCGCGGCCCTGCCGACCTACGCGCCGGCCACGGCCGCGGCCGCGGTGGCGACCGTCGCGCAGGCTCCCTCCGGCGCCGTCGTCGTCGAATGCGTGCAGGACAGCGGCCGGCTGCGCGTCCACGTCGTCTCCGAGGGCTACGACGGGTCCTGGAACGTGCAGTTCCCGCGGGCGATACGGGAGCCCGGCGCACGCTATGTCGTGGACGCGCTGCACCCGGCGGCCGGCGGCTTCTACCGGGTGCGCGGCGAGATCCGCCGGCTCCGGTGACCGGGACGCGCCCCGACCCGGCAGCCGACCCGGCCGTTCCCCGGCGCACGGCCGGGGAAACGCGAGGTCCCGCCGCCGGCGGGTGCGCACGGTGAACCCATGAGCCCTGTACGCGCCCCCCGCACGGCCACGGACAATGCAGTGCTCGCGATCACCCCGTGAAAAGCCGTGGTTTCCCGGCCATGTTCAGGAAAGCAGGTCGACCGTCGTGCTGCTGCGTCTGCCCACGTCCCTGTCCGAAGCCCGGCGGTATCTGGCCGAAGGGGCGGTGCCCGTCGGCGGAGCCACCCTCGTGTGGGCCCTCTGGCAGCGCGACGGCTTCCCCGAGCAGGCGATGTCCCTGCGCAGACTCCCCCAGGCCAACCTGATAGAGCGCGAGGCGCTGGGCGCCGCCGTCCTGCTGCACCAGGTGGACGACCGGGTGCCGGACGTGCTGCGCCGTGCGGCCTCCACCGTGGGCACCGGCGCCGTACGCCGGACGGCCACCGTCGGCGGCAACATCGTGGGCAGCACCCTGCGCTGTCTGCTGCCCGCGGCGCTGGTCCTGGACGCGCGGGCGACCGTACTGGACCGGGACGGCGCCTACGAGACCGACCTGGCCGACGTGGTGGCCAAGCGTCATGTGCTGCTCGGCATCCGCTGGCGCGACCCCGTGGCCACGGGTTACCACAAGGCGGACGGTGAACCGGGCGGGCCGCCGCCCTTCGTCGTCGCCACCGCCGTGCACCACGGGAGCGACGGGGCCCGCCGTCTCCTCGTCGCCGTCCGGGACGGCTACGAGGTGATCAGCGAGACCGCGCCCTGCCACACCGGAGCCGAGGAGGTGCTGCGGACCCTGGACCGCACGGACCTGGGGTCCCTCCCTGCCGAGGCACGGGACGAGGTGCGCCGCGAGGTGACCGCGATCCTGGACCGCACCGCCGGCCGCTGACCCGGGCGCGCCACCCGGACCGCCCGGGTGGCGCACCGGCGCGCACCACTCAGCAGATCCGCGGGAGCTGTTCGCCCATCGGTGGGTCCATCACCCGGATGCCCCCGGGTCCGGTCCGTGCGACGACCATGCCGGGGTGCTCCGCGGCCACCTCGCCGATGACGGCGGCACCGGCGCCCGGGTGATGTCCCTTCATCGTGGCCAGGACCGCGTCCGCGTGCTCCCGCGGCACGAAGGCGACGAGCTCTCCTCCGTGCGTGGTGCGGGGCGCCGGGGCCGGGGAGAATCCTGTCCACGCGGGCGGGTTCCCGCTCGCGCACCGCGGCCGGTGGCGCGACGGCCACGCGGCGCCCGCTCCCGGCCCTCTTCGCCGCGCGCCGCGAGCGTGCGCCGCGAGAACCCGCCCGGCGCTGGGCCGGCCGGGTGACCTGGACGGTGAACCGGGCGGCACGACCGAACCCGGATCAACCGATATGCCCTGAAATACAATGAGTGGGACGCTTTTGCTGCCGGGGTGCGGAGGGACGTGCCCCCACGAGAGCGGACAGGTGGGCCGACACATGCCCGAGGATCGCAAGTCGCCGCAACCGTCACCGGGCCGCGGGGCCGGCCGTCACCGGGGGAGCGGGCACCACGGCTGGTCCCCGGACGCCGACGAGAGACGGCAGGAGGAGAACCCGAGCGCCCGCCGCTCCTTCCACGCGGAGGAACACGCGCCGTCGCGCGGAGCGGGCCGCAAGCACGTCGAGGAGGAACGCACATCCGTCCCGGGCGACGTCGTGCCCAGCGACGCGCGGCGGGGCGAGGAGTACGCGGACCGGGGCGAGAAGGGCAGGCGGGACCCGGGCCGCCGGGGCCGCTCCGCACGCCCCGGCGGCACGAAGGACGAGTCCGCCTTCACCGGGGCCGACCCCGACGACTCCGGCACCGGACGCCGGCCGGGCTGACGGGCGGCGTCCGGGCCCGGCACCGGACGCCGCCCGGATCAGTCGACGGGCCAGGTGTGGACCGGGGCGTTGAGGTGCATGTAGTCGATGTACTGCTGCGTCATGCGCCGCAGCGCCTCGTGGCGGCCGCAGTGCGCCGAGGTCTCGATGCGGTGGAACATCTCCTTCTGCCACACCGCTCCGTTGCGGCCGGTGACACAGCGCTGCTCGATGACGCCGAGCAGCGGCTCGCGCCAGGCGTCGTCCATGCCGGAGCGCTCCAGCCCGCGGTGCGCCAGCGGCAGCAGCCGCCGCAGGACCAGTTCGGACGCGGGCACCTCGCCCATCCCGGGCCAGTACAGCCGGGCGTCGATGCCGTACCGCGCCGCCGTCCGCAGATTGTCCTCGGCGGCCGCGAAGGACATCCGTGACCACACCGGACGGTCCTCCTCCATCAGGGCGCGGGTCAGCCCGTAGTAGAAGGCGCCGTTGGCGAGGGTGTCGGCCACGGTCGGGCCGGCGGGCAGCACCCGGTTCTCCACCCGCACGTGCGGTTTGTCGTGGGCGACGGCGTAGACCGGGCGGTTCCAGCGGTAGATGGTGCCGTTGTGCAGCGTCAGTTCGGCGAGCTCGGGGATGTCGCCCCGCTCCAGCGTCTCCGCCGGGTCCTGCTCGTCGCACAGGGGGAGCAGGGCCGGGAAGTAGCGCAGGTTCTCCTCGAAGAGGTCGAAGACGCTGGTGATCCAGCGCTCCCCGAACCACACCCGGGGCCGCACCCCCTGCACCTTGATCTCCTGCGGGCGGGTGTCGGTGGCCTGCTCGAACAGCGGGATGCGGGTCTCGTGCCACAGCTCCTTGCCGAACAGGAAGGGCGAGTTGGCGGCGAGCGCGACCTGCACCCCGGCGATCGCCTGGGCCGCGTTCCAGTAGGCGGCGAACTGCTCCGGGGACACCTGGAGGTGGAACTGCGTGCTGGTGCAGGCGGCCTCCGGGGTGATCGTGTCCGCGTAGGTGCGCAGCCGGTCGACGCCGGTCACCTCGATGTGCAGGTCCTCCCCGCGCGCCGCGAAGATCTGGTCGTTGAGCAGCCGGTAGCGCGGGTTCTCCGACAGCGCCCCCTCGCCGACGTCCTCCTGGCGCAGGGTGGGGAGGATGCCCGTCATGATCAGACGGGTGCCGATCGACCCGGCGCGCTCCTCCGCGTGGTTCAGCGCGGCGCGGATCTCGGACTCCCAGGAGTCGGGGCCGCCCGCCGTGAGCTGCCGCGGCGGGATGTTGATCTCGAGGTTGAACCGGCCCAGCTCCGTCGCCCAGGCCGGGTCCGCGATCGCCTCCAGCACATCGGTGTTGCGCATCGCGGGCTCGGCCCGGTCGTCGACCAGGTTCAGCTCGATCTCCAGCCCCACCTGGGGCCGCTCGGCCTCGAACCGTGACGCGCGCAGCATGTGCGCGAACGTCTCGAGGCACTCCTGCATCTTGATCCGATAGCGGCGGCGGTCCTCGCGGGTGAAGGTGAGCGCCGGGACGTCCCGTCCCATCGGTCTCCCTCCAGGGCTCTCGTCCTCGGAACCTGTCCACCCCAGCGTCGCACCGGCGGGCGGGTCCGACCACGCGAGCCGAGGCGTCCTGGGGCGGGAAGCCGTCGGTCTCCGTGGTGAATTTTCCGTTGACAACACAATGTTCACTCCCTGATGCTCGTGCCATGCCTCCGACGACTCCCGAACAGCCCGACGACCCCTTCACACCGCCGAGTTCCGACGCGGCGCGAGCGCAGCGGGTGCACGCCTCCCTGTTCCGCATCGCCGAGCGGCACGCGGCCACGGACGAACAGCGCCGCCGCCAGATCCACCCCGGCGTGATCGGCCCGCACGAGGCGGTCAGGCTCGTGGCCTTCCTGCTCAGTGGCACCGCGTTGCCCGTGGAGGGCGAACCCGAGGTGGACCGCGCGGACATCACCGCCGCGCTGAGCCTCGTACCGCGCGCCCGCGCGGAGATGGACGAGCTGGAGGTGGGACTCCTCGAGATGGCGCGCGGACGCGGCATGACCTGGCCCGAGATCGCCTTCGGCCTCGGCCTGCGCAGCCCGCAGGCCGCCCGGCAGCGCTACGAGCGCCTGGCCGGCCGCACCGACACGGGCGACCGGTAGCCGCCCGGTCAGCCGTCGTGGACCGGCTCGCCCACGGCCCGGGCGGCTCGCCGCCAGGCGGCGCTCACCGCCCGGTGCGCCGCCTCCGTGCCGGCCGCCGTCCCGGGCGGCAGGTGCACGGGACGGCCGATGTGGACATGGAGGCGCGGACGGCGCAACGGAGCGGTGAGCACACCGGCCAGTTGCTTCGCGACCGGCCCGGAGGCCAGCCGCCGGGCCCCCGCCTGCCCCACGGGGACGACCGCGGCGCCGGTGGCTGCCGAGAGCCGGGCAAGCCCGGTGCGGAACGGCCGGGGCGCGGCACACCCCGCGTCCCGGCGCGACGGCAGGCCGCCCTCCGCGTAGATGAGCACGTGGCGTCCCGACCGCACCACCTCCGCCGCGGCCTCCAGTGCGTCCGCCGCGCGGGCCGACCCCCGGTGCACGGGAACGTGTCCGCCCTCCGACAGGGCGCGCCCCAGCACCGGTACCCGCCACAGCCCCGCCGTCGCCAGGACGGCCGGTGCCACGCCCGCCCTGCGCAGAGCGGCCAGGACGAGCGCCGGATCGGCCATCGAGTCGTGGTTGGCGACGAAGACACTGCCCGCGGGGAACGGCCCGTCGGTCTCACGGGTGACGGTGAGCCGCCCGAACAACGGCAGCAGGACGGCGGCGGCACGGCTGAGCAAGGGACGTCCTTCCGGCAGACGGGATTCCTGCCGTTCAGCTTCGGGCGCGCCGGGCTCCCCGCGCCTGAGTACGCGTACTCGGACCGGCGCCGCCGCCTACTCGGCCCGGGGCCGGGACCACGGCTGAATCACCTCCGGGCGCCCTGGGTACCCGCCGGGTCCTCGCGCGGACACACCGCGCCGCTCCACCACGGGAGGCTGCCATGGCCGACCTCAGCCCGATCGACCTGCAGAAGGCCCTCAAGGGCGCCGACTACCCCGCCGACCGCGACGACCTCGTCTCGGTGGCGAAGAGCAACGGCGCGGACGACACCCTCGTCGAGAAGCTGGCGCAGACCGGCACCGAACGGTTCGACGGCCCCAATGAGGTGCAGAAGGCGGTCTTCGGCAACGAATAGCGCCGTGTCCCGGGTCCCGGGGCTGTCCGCACGGCAGCCCCGGCCCCGCCGGACGCCCGACACGAGGGACGGTACCGCGATGACCGAGTACGAGCGTTCACACACGATGCCCGCGGCGCCCGAGCGCGTCTTCGACCGGGCGGCCGACATCGACCGGATGGAGGACTGGCTGCCCGGGGTCCTGCACGTGCACGCCGAGGAACTGCCCGCCGTCACCGTGCACGAGGACCGTTCGGACGAGGACATCCCCGCGCTGTTCCGTGCCCGGCGGGACCAGATGCGGCTCGAATGGGGCACGCGGGAGCAGGGCGGCTACACCGGCTGGCTGCAGGTCGCCGGCATCGGCAGCGGGGCCAGCGAGGTCACGGTCCACCTGTCCTTCTTCGACGACGGCCACGACCCGGGCGAGGAGACCGTCGGCGACGCCCTGGACACCTGCCTCCGGCGTCTGGAGGAACAGGTGCGGCGCCGCGCCGACGGCTGACCGGCCGTCACGCCACCGGCGTCCGCCACCGCCACCTCCCGCCGGCCCCGGACGGCGTGCTCGCCGGACTGCCGGGACCGCCCGCGCCTACCAGTGGGCGGGGCGGCGGAGGGCGGGAGGCAGCACGGTGGCCGCGTCGCCCCGGGCGGCGTCGAGCTGGGCCTGGGTGAGGAAGAGCGCGCCGGTGAGATCGGCGCCGCCGAGGTCCGCGTCCCGCAGGTCGGCGCCGATCAGGTCGGCGTCGCGCAGGTCCGCCCCGCCGAGGTCGGCGGCGACCAGGAGGGCGCCGCGCAGGCTCGCGCCCCGCAGGCCGGCGCCGGACAGCCGCGCGCCGATCAGATCGGCTCCGCGGTGATCCCTCTTGCGTCCCGGTATCCGGGCCCGGGTGAGTTCGCTGGCCCGCAGCAGCAGCGGGTTGACCTCGCCGCGCAGCGCGTTCACGTCCAGCCCGGCGACCGACTCGGCGCTGCCGCGGGTCAGTCCGTCGATCCGGGCCAGCGCCCGCCGCAGCTCCCGGTGGACGGGGCGGGCCGCCGCGAGACCGAGGGCCTCGGTGACGTAATGGAGCAGTTCGTGCAGCTGTCGCATCACGGGGAAGACCCGGAACATGGAGCGCGCCGACTCCGGCGCCCGGCGCCAGTCGGTGCCGCCGAAGGTGACCTGCGAGACCTTCTGTCCGGCGCCGAAGCAGTCGAAGACGGTGCAGCCGGGGTAGCCCCGGTCGCGCAGCCCCTCGTGGATGCCGCAGCGGAAGTCCGTCCCGAGGTGGGAGCAGGCCTGCCCGGCGGCCTTGTCGGCCGCGAAGTCGGCGGAGCGGGCGAAGGGCAGGGCCACACAGCACAGGCCGAAGCAGTTGGCGCAGTCGGCCTGCAGGTCCTTGCCGCCCGCGGAGACCGAGGGGGCTTCGTGCTGGGGTGACACAGTGCGGGCTCCCGTGGTGCGATGAGCGGTCGGCGCCCATTCTCGCAGACGGTGCGTCCGCGGATCCCCGGGGACGGCCGGTGCGGCGGCCGCCCGGGGGCTGCCGGTCACCGGGGCGTGAAGGAGCCGCGCACGACGGGAGGGCCGCCGGCACCGTCGCGGCCGAGGGGAACCCGTCGGCCGCGACGGTGCCGCCGGACCGGTGGGGACGTGTTCGGTCCGCCCTGCCGCATCGTCGAGGACCCGGAGACCGGCACCCCCCGATGGTCACCGCCGTCCCGCGGCGTACCGCCCCGAGGACACCGGCGGCCGGCCGCCACCGTGCCGTCGGCGCGCTGCCGGCCTCGCGCGCCCTCGGATGCGCGATCCTGGGACATCCGGCCTATGATCGACCCATTAAAGTTGAAATCCGAACTTTTCTGTGGTGGTGGAGGGCCGGCCCATGAGCAACACGGAAACGCACCCGACGGAGTCGATCTGCGGCGCGGACGTCGACGGACCGCCCCCGCCGGGCATCGAGGTCCTCACCCCGAGGGACGTACCCCTCGGCGGCCCCCGGGCCATGCGGGTACGGCGGACCCTGCCCCAGCGGGCGCGGACGCTCATCGGGGCCTGGTGCTTCGCCGACCACTACGGCCCCGACGACATCACCGAGTCCGGGGGCATGCGGGTGCCGCCGCACCCGCACACCGGCCTGCAGACGGTCAGCTGGCTGTTCAGCGGCGAGATCGAACACCGCGACAGCCTCGGCAGCCACGCCTTCGTCCGGCCCGGCGAGCTGAACCTCATGACGGGCGGGTACGGCATCAGCCACTCCGAGGTCTCCACCCGGAGCACCCGGATCCTGCACGGCGCGCAGCTGTGGGTGGCACTGCCCGGCGAACACCGCGACACGGCCCGTGACTTCCAGCACCACGTCCCCGCCCCGGTCGCGCTGGACGGCGGCGAGGCGCGCGTCTTCCTGGGCACGCTCGCCGGCGACACCTCGCCGGTGCGCACCTTCACCCCGCTGCTCGGCGCCGAGATCACCCTGGACCCGGGTGCCCGCGTGGCCCTCGACGTCGACCCCGGCTTCGAACACGGAGTACTCGTCGACAGCGGCGACGTCCTCCTCGCCGACACCCCCCTGAAGCCGGCCGAACTCGGTTACGCGCCCCCCGGCCGCACCGCCCTCACCCTGACCAACCGGGCGACGGAGCCGGCCCGGCTGCTCCTCCTGGGCGGACCGCCCTTCCAGGAGGAGATCGTCATGTGGTGGAACTTCATCGGACGGTCGCACGACGACATCGTCCAGGCGCGCGAGGACTGGATGACGGGGACCCGTTTCGGTGAGGTGCGCGGGTACGACGGGGCCGCACTGCCCGCGCCGGAGCTGCCGAACGCCCCCTTGAAGCCGCGAGGAAGGATGCGCTGACCCGCGAGAACGGGGGTTCTGCGCCAAGGGGTGCGAGAACGCCGCCGCGTCTGCCCGGCGACTCCACTGGGGGTGGCGCGGGTCAGTGCGCCAAGGACGGGCAGAGCCGGGGCTGGTGGCACTTCCTCACCGGCCTCGCTCCCTCCCGCCGGTGAGCGAGGAGCCGGGACCCCGGTCCCTCCCGCCGGTGAGCGAGGAGCCGGACCCCGGTCCCGAAGGTCACGCAGCACGTCCTGACGAGAGCCCGGTCCCGACGAGAACCCGGCTTCGGCTTTCCGGCCGGCTCCCTCCCCGGGACCGCGGTCAGAAACCGGTCATCGTGATCTTGCCGATGGCCCTGCCGGACTCCAGGACGCGGTGGGCCTCCCGCAGGTGCTCGGCGTTGATCTTCCCGAGGTCGGTGGTGGCCGTGGTGGTGAGGATGCCGGCGTCCACCAGCCGGGAGATGTGGCCGAGGATGCGGCCCTGTTCCGCCAGGTCGGCGGTGCGGTGCAGTGACCGGGTGAACATGAACTCCCAGTGGAAGGAGATGCTCTTGGACTTCAGCAGACCGATCTCGACCGGGCCGAAGTCGTCGATGGCCACGATCCGTCCGAACGGCCTGACGAGGTCGGCGTAGGCGGCCAGGTTCTGGTCGGTTCCGGTGGTGCCGAAGACGAAGTCCACGCCGTCCGGGGCCGCTTCGCGCACCTGCGGGACGAGGGGCTCGCGGTGGTCGACGATGTGCGCGGCGCCCATGCGCCGGGCGAACTCGACCGTCTCGGGGCGGGACGCGGTGCCGATCACCGTCAGGCTGGTCAGGGCGCGGGCCAGCTGGGAGACCATGGCTCCGACACCGCCCGCGGCGGCGGTGACCAGCAGCGTCCCCGACTGCTTGAGGGCGCCGGTGTGCAGACCGAGGTGCTCGAAGAGGCCCTCCCAGGCGGTCAGCGACGTCAGCGGCAGGGCCGCCGCCCCGGCGAAGGAGAGCGAGGCGGGCTTGTGGCCGACGATGCGCTCGTCCACCGCGTGGTAAAGGGAGTTGGCCCCCGGCCGGTCGAGGGCTCCGGCGTAGAAGACCTCGTCGCCCACCCGGAACGACTCGACCTCCTCACCGACGGCGACGACGGTGCCCGCCGCGTCCCAGCCGAGGACCTTGGGCTCGCCGCCCGGGTCGCTGTTCTGGCGGATCTTGTAGTCGACCGGGTTGACCGCGATGGCCTCGACCCGCACGAGCAGGTCGCGCGGCCCTGGCTCCGGTACCGGCAGGGTCGTGTCCACGAGACTCTCCGCGTCGTCCACCGGCAGGCTCCTGCGGTAGGCGACGGCGGGCATGGTCTGCGGGATCCGGCTCATGACTGCTCCTCCTGGTGATGGCACAGCGGGCTTCCGCTGCGCCCGTAACGTAGCTCTGGGGAGGTAGTAACCCGCAAGGGCCACTACTTCCCTCAGGGAAGTAAGCTGGTGGGAGAGGTGACGGAGGCGAGGGAGACCCCATGGTGGCACTCTGCGAGTCCCAGCGGCACGACCATCACGACGTGTACGCCGCGCAATGCCCGTGCCGCGATGTGCTCGACCTCCTGGCCAACAAGTGGTCGGCGCTGGCCATCGGCGCCATGGAAGAGGGGCCGCAGCGCTTCGGGGCCCTGCAGAAGCGGCTCGAGGGGGTGAGCCCCAAGGTGCTCACCGCCACGCTGCGCCGCCTGCAGGACCGGGGTTTCGTGGAGCGGACCGTCTACCCCGCGGTGCCGCTGCACGTCGAGTACGAACTGACCGCGCTCGGTCGCAGCGTGGCCGAGCCGCTGGCCCGGTTGCGCGACTGGGTGGAGGACCACATGGACGAGATCACCTGACGGGCGTCCCGGAGGGCGTGGCCGTCCGGACCGTGGCGGTGCCCGGGGCCGGTCACCGGTCCAGGAACCCGTTGACCTCGCGGGCGAAGTCCTCCGGGCGACGGAAGACGAAACCGTGCCCGGCGTCGCTGTGGAGGGCGACCTCGGCATCGGGCAGTCGCTGGGGCATCGCGTACGCGGCGTAGGCGTGGATCATCACGTCGGGGGCGCCGCCGGCCACCAGCGCCGGGAGTGATGCCGCAGGCACGCCCTCGCGGAAGGCGGATTCGCCCCCCCTTCCGGCGCTCGTGGTGCACGGCCCGGCGCCGTTGGCGCCTTCAACAGCCTTGGGTCACCTTCCAGTTCTTGCCCGGCGCTCTCGCCCCCCGGCCTCAGCGGGAAGAGCTGCCGGCACGTCTGCGACTGCGGGCACCGCGTCCTGCGGTGACTTCGCTCCGACCCCTTCGCGTAAAACGTTTTTTGTCCAAGGCATTGCCGTCGCGCGGGGCGCGCCCTACGGTGAGGCCGTCACCGCGTGGATCGATCTACGCGGTGCTTCGAATGGTGGGGCGAGCCGTGGTCCCCGCTTCCCGGGAGGCGTCGATGGTGATGCAGCAACAAGCCCGTGGAGTGCGCTTTTTATGCTCGGGCGGCCAGGCGGTGCACCTCCGTGCCCGCTCATCCGCGCGCGGGGCGCCAGGCCTGCGCCGCATGCGCCAGACGCGGTCCCGCCGCTCTCCTGGTCCGCCTCGTTCCTCTGCCCCTCATGGCTTCGGCCCCCTGCGGCCTCACGTGTGGGTTCCGCGCGTGCGGCCCTGAATTGAAACGTTACAAGGAGGCATCGTGTCCGAATGGCAGCGATCGCGAACGGCGAGCCGCCGTCGACTCAAAGGCGCTGCGATCGTCGCGTCCACCCTGCTCATCACGCTGATGCCGACCACGGTCGGCACCGCGTCCGCAGGCCATCGCCCGGCCGACGACTGCGCGAAGGTGCCGTGGATGGACACCCGGAAGTCCGCCGATCAGCGGGCCAAGGCCCTGCTCACCGCCAGCACCCGGCACCAGAAGTACCGTTGGCTGGTCGAGCAGCCCGCCAACGACCCCACCCGGACCGACTTCCAGGGCGTGACCTATCCGGTGCAGGTCGTCTGCACCCCCAGCGTCACCTACGTCGACGGCCCCGAAGGGGTGCGCTCCGGCGAGGGCGTCACCACCTTCCCGGCGCAGATAGCCCTGGCGTCCGGCTTCAACGAGGAGACCGCCTACGCCAAGGGCAGGGCGATGGGCAGCGAGGCCTTCGACAAGGGCAAGAACGTCGTCCTCGGACCGGGCGTGGGCGCCGGCCGCACCCCGCTGGCCGGCCGGACGCCGGAGTACTTCGGCGAGGACCCGGTCGTCAACGGCGTCCTCGCCGGCGCCCAGGCCCGCGGCATCGAGAGCAACGAGGACAAGCCCGTCCTGGCCGACCTCAAGCACTACGTGGCCAACGAGCAGGAGGCCGACCGGGCGACCAGCTCCTCCAACATCGACGAGCGGACGCTGAAGGAGATCTACGAACTGCCCTACGGCATCGCCCTGGACGAGGGCGAGCCCGAGAGCGTCATGTGCTCCTACAACCAGATCAACGGCGTGTACGCCTGTGAGAATCCGCTGCTCAACGACAGCCTCAAGGACGAACTGGGCCTGGACGGCTACGTGATGAGCGACTTCGGAGCGGTCCACTCCACCGCCGCCTCGCTCAAGGCCGGACTGGACCAGGAACTGAACCGGCCCCTCCACTACACCCCCGACAAGCTCGACGCCGCCCTCGCCGCCGGCGACATCACCCAGGCGGACGTCGACCAGGCCGCCTTCCGCGTCGTCCGCTCCTACATCCGCGGCGGGCTGTTCGACCGCGCGCTGCCCTCCGAGCCGGCCGCGGACGTCTCGACGCCCGCGCACAAGGCGCTCGCCCGGCAGATCGCCGAGGAGGGCTCCGTCCTGCTGAAGAACAGCGATGACACCCTGCCGCTGGACGAGCGGAGCGGCGAGAAGATCGCGGTGATCGGCTCGGTCGCCTCGAACGACCCCGACTCCGGCATGACCGCACGGCAGTTGTGCAGCCTCCCGCTGAACTTCGGCGGTACCACCAGCGGCCGCAACACCATGGCCTGCGAGGACATGATCGCACCGCTGGACTCCCTGACCGAGCGCGCGGCGAGGCTCGGCGCCGAGGTGGTCTACGACGACGGCAGTGACGCGCGGCGTGCCGCGCAGGTCGCCGCCGACGCGGACGTCGCCGTCGTCTTCGGCTACAAGCAGGTGGGCGAGTTCGCCGACCCGAAGGACCTGAGCCTGGACGCCGGCGGCGACGCGCTGATCAATGCCGTGGCGGACCGGAACCGCTCGACCGTGGTGGTGCTGGAGACCGGTACCGCCACCACCATGCCGTGGCTGTCGAAGGTCGACTCCGTCCTGGAGACCTGGTACCCGGGCGAGCAGGCCGGACCGGCCATCGCCGCGCTGCTGTTCGGTGACGTCAACCCCTCCGGCAAGCTGCCCATGACCTTCCCCACCTCCGAGGAGCAGCAGCCCGCCCGCACCGAGGCGCAGTACCCGGGTGTGCGCGCCGAGGGTGAGACCATCCGCCAGGTCGAGTACAGCGAGGGCCTGGAAGTCGGCTACCGCTGGTACCGGGCGCAGGGCGAGGAGCCGCTGTTCGAGTACGGGCACGGTCTGTCGTACACGGACTTCGCCCTCTCGGAGCTGAAGGTCTCCTCCTCCGGCGAGGGAGGGCTGACCGTCCGGTTCAAGGTGTCCAACACCGGTGAGCGGGCCGGGACCGAGGTGCCCCAGGTCTATCTGGAGCTGCCGCGCAGCGCGGACGAGCCGTCGGCGCGTCTGATCGCCTGGGACCGGGTGTCCCTGAAGGCGGGCCAGAGCAGGACCGTCACGATCAAGCTGACGGAGAAGCAGGTCGAGACCCGTCGCCTGACCCAGTACTACGACAGCGACCGCGACGCGTGGCGCACCCCCTCCGGTACCTTCACCGCGCACGTGGGCACGTCCTCGGACACCACGCTGTCCACGAGGTTCACCCTCGGCAAGCGCTGACCGCCCCGGCCGGGGGGGGGGCCCCCCCCCCCCCCCCCCCGCCCCCCGGCGCCCCCCCCCCCCCCCCCCCCCCCCCCCCGCCCCCGCCCCCCCCCCCCCCCGCGCCCCCCCCGCCCCGCGCCCCCGCCCCCCCCCCCCCCCCGGGGGGGCCGCCCCCCCCCCCCCCCCCGCACCCCACGGGGAACGGGCATGGGACCAGCCGGCACGAGACGCGGCGCCGACGGGACACTGCCGGACACTGCCGGACGTCGCAGGCCTGGAGGACCGGTCCGGGACGTCGGCGTACCGCACCGCCGTCGGCCTGGACGCGTCCGTGGTGAGGAACGGAGGAGCCACGCTCGACCCGGGCGGGGTGAACGGCACCCGCACCGCCGAGGTCGACGGACGGGCCCTGCCGGAGGCCGACCTCGTCGGGCACCCCGGCCGTCGGTCCGGCCGGCCGTGTGAGGACCGGCCGGAACGTGACCGAGGCGCACGTGGCGACGCTGCTCGGCAACGCCGCGTACGACGCGAAGCAGCCGTACGGGCTCGTCGGTCCCGTCGTCGTCCGGCCGTACGCGGAGAGGACCGTCGCCGAGGGGCGGCGCCGAACGGACGGACATCCCGTGAGACGCCGACCACCGCCCGCACCGGGAACGCCCGGCCGTCCGCACCGCGTCCCACCGTGCCCGGACACCCCGGATCCCCCGGGGCGCCCGGGGAGGCTTGCGGATCCCGTGTCCGATAGGGAAGGCTGCGGTGACGGTGATCGCACGGGAGGGACCACGTGTCGCAGGCCAGCAGCAGACGCCGGTCGGTCACGATCCAGGACGTGGCACGGGCGGCCGGAGTGTCCCGGGCTGCGGTCTCCAAGGTGATCCGGGACGCCTCCGGTGTGAGCCCCGCGATGCGCGCCAAGGTCAACGCGGCCATCGAGGAGCTCAACTACCGGCCCAGCGTGGCCGCCCGGTCCCTGCGCGGCGCGAGCTACACCCTCGGCCTCGAGGTACCGCACCTCGGCAACCGGTTCCTCACCCAGATCGTGGACGGTGCCATGCGGGCGCTGGCGGGCACCCGCTACCAGCTGGTCATCGCGCCCGCCGACGGCAGGGAGGGCTACGGAGCGATCGAGGCCCTCGCCGACCGCCAGGTGGACGGGATCGTGGTGGTCTCGCCCCGGGTGGACGCCGCGTGGCTGGAGCGGCTGGCGAGCAGTGTCCCCGTGGTGATGCTCGGGCGGCACGACCGCTCCGCGCACTACGACACCGTCGTGGGCGACGACATCGCAGGCACCCGGCAGGTCATGGACCACCTTCTCGGGCTCGGCCACCGGCGCATCGTGCATCTGACCGAGCACGCGGCGATCAGCGCCCCCGACGCCGGCAGCCCGCACGCGCTGCGGCTGCGTGCGTTCGAGGAGGCCGTGGAAGCAGCCGGCCACGGGCTCTGTGCCAGGGTCGCGGGCACCGGTCAGACGGAGGCGAGCGCACGCGCCACCGTCGGCGACCTGCTCGCCGAACGGCCTTGGCCCACGGCCGTGTTCGCCAGCCACGACCAGCTCGCCCTCGGCGCCCTGGCCGCGCTGGTGGAGCACGGCGCCGCTCGTTCGGTCTCCCTGGTCGGTTACGACAACACCGACCTGGCCGCGCACCCGGCCATCTCGCTGACCTCCGTGGACCAGCGCGGCGCCGAGATGGGGCAGCGGGCGGTCGCGATGCTGTTGGAACGCATCGACGGGCGCACCGAGCCGCAGCACCACGTCGTCACACCGTCGCTGGTCGTCCGCGCCTCCAGCGGTGCGCCTCCCGATCGAGGCTGAACGCCGGGTGCCCGTGTCAGGACGAGCCGCGTTCGACCAGACGGGGCGGGAACACCAGGCGCCGATGGGTGTGGCCGGGGCGGTCTTCGTCCAGGAGCAGCTCGGCCGCGGCCTTGCCCAGGTCGTACCCGCCCACGTGCACCGAGGTCAGCGGTACACCGGCGGTCGCGGCCGAGTGGATGTCGTCGTAGCCGACGACGGCGAGGTCGTCGGGGATGCGCAGTTTCGCGCGGAACGCGGTCTGCATGAGGCCCAGGGCGAGCAGGTCGTTGGCACAGAACGCCGCGGTGACCCGTTCGCCGGCGGTCAGCAGCTGCTCGCCGGCGCGTCGGCCCTGGTCCACGGTGAACGCGGCGGTCTCGACGACGTGCAGGGCGTCGGCGGGCCGGCCCGCACGCTCGATGGCCTGCGTGCAGCCGGCGAGACGGTCCTGCGACTGGCGCATGTGCATCGGGCCGGTCACGAAGGCGATGCGCTGGTGCCCGCGGGCCAGCAGGTGGGTGGTGGCCGCGTCGGCTCCGGCGACGTCGTCGACCGCGACGGAGCAGACGTCGGGGTAGGTGTCGGCGTTGTCGAGCAGGACGATGCGCAGGCCGCGTGCGCGGACGCCGTCGAGCCAGCCGCGGCTGAGGTCCGCGGGCGTGATCAGGACGCCGGTGGCGTTCTGCTGGGCGAGCAGTTGGAGGTAGCGCTCCTCCTTGTCGGCCAGGACGTCGCTGTTGCACAGCATGACGGTCTTGTCCTGGGCGTGCAGCAGGTCCTCGGCGCCGCGGGCGACGTCGGTGAGGAAGGGGTTGCGCACGTCGAAGACGACCAGACCGACCATGCTGCCGCGGCTGCCGGTGAGCTGCCGTGCGGCCAGATTGGGGACGTAGCCGAGGACGTCGATGGCGCTCTCGACCCGTTCCCGCGTCGCCCGCGCCACCTTCTCGGGCCGGTTGAGCACGTTGGAGACGGTTGCGATCGAGACACCCGCGTGCAGCGCGACGTCTTTGATCCCGATGGTGTTCATCTCCACGAGCCCTTCGAACGGCCGCCCGGCGACGGTCGGTTGTAACGCTTCAAGCCTTGAGCCACATCGTATCCGTCTAGTCCTGGCCGTCCTGGCCGGACGGCCGAGCGGGCCAGGGCACCTCGAAGCGGTGGGTTCCGCTGCCGACCGTGATGACGTCCAGGCCCGGCAGGTCGATGTCGGCACTGGTGTTGGGCGGCACCGTCGCGGTGACGGCGAGGGTGCCGTCCGCCAGCCGCCAGCCGGCCTCGGCCGTTCCGTAGGGGGTGAGGTGGCGGGCTTCGGCGTGGGTGAGGTGACCGCCGGGGCGCGGGGCGATGCGCAGGCGCCGGTAGCCGGGGGCCGCGGGGGCCAGGCCGGCGACGACGCGGTGCAGGAAGTCGGCGACGGCGCCGAGCGCGTAGTGGTTGAACGAGGTCATCTCGCCGGGGTTGACGGTGCCGTCGGGCAGCATGCTGTCCCAGCGTTCCCACACGGTGGTCGCGCCCTGGGTGACGGAGTACAGCCAGGAGGGGCGCTGCTGTTGCAGCAGCAGCCGGTAGGCGGTGTCGTCGTGGCCGGTCTCGCTGAGCGCGTCGCAGACCTCGGGCGTCCCCGCGAAGCCGGTGGCGATGCGGTGACCGTCCTTGCCCACGAGTTCGGCGAGCCGTTCGCCCGCCGCGGCCCTCGACGCGGTGTCCGGGAACAGGTCGAAGCGGAGGGCGAGTGCGTAGGCCGTCTGGGTGTCGGAGGTCATGCGACCGTCGGGTCCGACGAAGGCCCGCAGGAAGGCGGCGCGGGCCTCCTCGGCGAGGGTGCGGTAGCGGTGCTCGTCGGCGCCCTCGCCGAGTTCGCCGGCGATCAGGGCCAGGACCTGCGCGGAGCGGGCCAGGTAGGCGTGGGCCACCAGATAGGGGTCGGTGCGGGCCTGCCAGGGGTCTTCCGGGGGTGCGGCCGGGTCGAGCCAGTCGCCGAGCTGCTTGCCGTGGCGCCATACGCCGTCCTCGCCGCGCTGGGAGGCGATCAGGTCGACCCAGGCGCGGGCGCTGGCGTACTGGGCGCGCAGCACGCCGCGGTCGCCGAAGCGCTGGTACAGGGTCCACGGCACCAGGACGGCGGCGTCGCCCCACAGGGCCGCCGGCCAGGCGGGCGTCCACTCGGGCACGGGGATGGCGGGGACGATGAAGGGGACGGTGCCGTCGGCGTACTGGTCGTGGGCGAGGTCGGCCAGCCAGGAGGTGAGGAAGCCGGCGCAGTCGTAGAGGAAGGACGCGGTGGGGGCGAAGACCTGGATGTCGCCGGTCCAGCCGAGGCGTTCGTCGCGCTGGGGGCAGTCGGTGGGGACGTCGACGAAGTTGCCGCGCATGCTCCAGCGGACGTTCTCGTGCAGACGGTCGAGCAGGGCGTCGGAGGAGGAGAACCAGCCGGTGCGGCGCATGTCGGTGTGGATCACCTGGGCGGTGACGTCGAGGTGCGCCTGGTCCTCGGGCCAGCCGGTGACCTCGACGTAGCGGAAGCCGTGCAGGGTGAAGCGCGGCTCCCATTCCTCCACGGCCCCGCTCCCCTTGAGGACGTAGGTGTCGGTGGAGGTCGCGTGCCGCAGGGGCCGGGTGTAGAGCTCGCCGTCCTGGAGGACCTCGGCGTGGCGCAGGGTGATGGTGGTCCCGGCCCTGCCGCGCACGCGGATGCGCACCCGGCCGGCGATGTTCTGGCCGAAGTCCAGGATGCGCCTGCCACTGGGGGAGGTCAGTACGGATTCGGGGGCGCGGCTTTCCACGCGGCGTACCGGAGGGCCGCTCGGTGCGCACAGGGTGCCGGGGTCGTGGGGGACGGGGCGGACGGACTGCCAGCCGGAGGCGTCGAAGCCGGGGAGGGACCAGCCGGACAGCTCGGCGCGGGCGTCGTAGCGTTCGCCCTCGTAGAGGCCGGCGAAGGTGATGGGCCCGTAGGCGCAGCGCCAGCGTTCGTCGGTGCCGACCACGACGCGGCTTCCGTCGGCGCAGTCGACCTCGAGCTGGGCGAGCAGGCCGGTGTGCTGTCCGTAGAGGGCGGTGCGGCCGCCGTGGATGCCGAAACGTCCGCTGAACCATCCTTCCCCCAGCCAGGCGCCCAGCGCGTTGGGGCCCTCGGTCAGCAGGCCGGTGACGTCGTGGGTGGCGTAGCGCAGCCGGTGGTGGTAGCTGCTCCAGCCGGGTGCGAGGACTTCCTCGCCGACGCGTGTGCCGTTGATCTCGGCCTCGTACAGACCGTGGGCGGTGATGTACAGGCGGGCGCGCACGACGGGGGCCGGCAGGTCGAAGGAGGTGCGCAGCAGGGCGGGCCTGGTGAGTTCGGGCACGGCCGGCGTGATCATGATGGCGGTGAAGTCGCCGGTGTCGAGCAGCCCCGCCTCCACGGCGAGGGGAGGGCTCCAGTCGGAACGGGTGCCGCCGGTGCCCCAGACCCGTACGCGCACCGTGCGGCGTTCGCGTGAGCCCAGCGGGGGGATGTCGTCGGGCCAGGCGACGAGGACGGATTCGCCGCTTTCGACGCGGCCGCTGCTCCACACCGGGCCGGCCTCGGGGGAGATCTCCAGTTCGTAGGCGCTCTGCAGCCATCCACCCGGTGCGGACTCGGTCACCCAGGACAGCCGTGGGCGGGCCTCACCGATGCCGAGGCCGCCGCAGTGGTGCTCGACGGTCGGCGCAGCGACCACCACGGACGCGTCGGCGGACGGGTTCTCGGGCATGGATCGGCTCCTGTTCTGTTCCGACCGGGTGGCTGGACCGGCCGCGGTGTCCTCGTCCCTGGGAAGGGTTGTCGGTCAAACGAAAAACTGCTTGAAACGCTTCAACCGTGAAGTCGGGCTCACCGTACGAACGTCCGCGTCACTACGTCAAGCAGTCCTCGACGCGGGAAGTCGTCTCCGATCGGTCGCCGCTGTGCCGACAAGGCTGGTGTGAGCTGTGGTGACGCATAGGACTGCTCGGTCTGTCGCCAAGGCGGGCCGGGCGGAGGTGTCGAGCGAAGAGCGCGCGCCCGGTCGAGGAATGCGGATCGAACTCTTGACACCGTCGCCGTCGGAACCTAGTTTCTCGCCAGGATTTGAAGCGTTTCAGCTTCGTTAACACGGCATCCTGGCGGCGGAACGGCGCCGCGTGACTCGATGGAGAGCCCTCATGGCCACAGTGGCGACCAGCCCTCACCGCAAGCACCGGGACGGGCCTCCCACGCAGGGGCCCCCACCCGGCGGCAAGCGCGCCGCGGGGAACAGGGCCCCCTGGTGGTTCGTCCTGCCGGCCCTGGTCTTCTTCGCCTTCGTGGTCCTCGTGCCCAGCGTGCAGGGCAGCTACTTCGCCTTCACCGACTGGGACGGCATCAGCCCGGTCAAGAACTTCGTCGGCCTGGACCAGTTCCGGAAACTGTGGGACGACTCCGCGGCCCGGGACGCGGTGGGCACCACACTGCTGGCCGCGATCGCGATCACGGTCGTGCAGAACGCCATCGGCCTGCTGCTGGCTCTGGGCGTCAACGCGCGGATCAAGTCCCGCACCATCCTGCGGGTCTTCTTCTTCGCCCCGGCCGTCATCACGCCCGTGGTCACCGCGTACCTGTGGAAGTACCTGTACGCCCCGGAAGGCGCGATCAACGCGCTGCTCGAGGCGGTGGGGCTGGGCTCGCTCACGCAGGACTGGCTCGGCGACCCCGACATCGCCCTGTGGTCGGTGGTCGCGGTGGTCATCTGGCAGTTCGCCGGTTACTCCATGGTCATCTTCCTCGCCGGTCTCCAGTCGATCCCCCAGGAGATCTACGAGGCGGCGGCCATCGACGGCGCCGGACCGCTGCGCCGGTTCTGGTACGTCGTGCGCCCCATGCTGGCCCCGGCCATCACCATCAACCTGATGCTGTCGGTCATCGGCGGCCTGAAACTGTTCGACCAGGTCTGGGTGATGACCCAGGGCGGGCCCGGCGGGGCCACGGACACCCTGTCCACCGTCATCTACAAGCAGGCCTTCCAGTTCAACAAGTACGGCTACAGCATCGCCATGGGTCTGGTGCTGACCCTCTTCGTGGTCGTCGTCAGCGGCCTTCAGTACGGCTACCTCAGCCGCCAGGAGAAGAAGAACTCATGAACCGCTACACGTGGCGCACCGGCATCCTCGAAGCGGTCATGATCGTGGTCGCCCTCCTGTTCGCCTTCCCCGTCTACGTCCTGATCTCCATGGCCCTGCGCACGGAGGGCGACGGCGCCTCGCCGATCGCCCTGCCCTCCAGCCCGACGCTGGACAATTTCGGCGACGCATGGCGGCAGGCCGGGCTCGGCGCGGCCATCGGCAACAGCCTCCTGGTCACCGTCGGCAGCGTCGTGCTGATCGTCGGCCTGGCGGCCGCGGCGGCCTATCCGCTGGCCAGGTCCACCCGGTACTGGTCGCGCGGCGTCTTCGCCCTGTTCATGCTGGGCCTGCTGCTGCCCTTCCAGCTCGCGCTGATCCCGCTGTACCAGACCATGCGCGACCTGAACCTGCTGGGCAACCCGCTCGCGCTGATCATCTTCTACACCGGGCTGCAACTGCCCTTCTCGGTCTTCATGTACACGGGATTCCTGCGCTCCCTCGACCCCGGCTACGAGGAGGCGGCCCTCATGGACGGGTGCGGTCCCGTCCGGGCCTTCACCCGCGTCGTCTTTCCCCTGATGCGGCCCATCACCGGCACGGTCGTCATCCTCAACGTCATCTTCGTCTGGAACGACTTCCTCACCCCGCTGCTGTACCTCAGCGGCTCCGGCCGCCAGACCATCCCCGTCGCCCTCTTCGGGTTCGTCGGCCAGTACGTCTCACAGTGGCCCATGGTCTTCGCCGGGCTGATCATCGGCATCCTGCCGGTCCTGATCGCCTACTTCCTGATGCAGAAGCGCATCATCCAGGGCTTCGCCGGCGGGCTGAAGGGCTGACCACACCCCCTGCCCTCCTCCACTCCGCCGTTTTCCCCCTCCGAGCCGCCCGAACGGCGTCACATGCCCGGTGCCGGCCGCGTACCCCACGTCCCACTGTCTCCTGGAGCCGTCATGAGAGCATCCCGTCCCCTTGCCGCCACCCTCGCCACCGTCTGCCTGGCCGGCTTCACCGCCGCGTGCAGCTCCGACGCCGCCACCGGTGGCGGTGGCGGCGACACCCTGCGCGTCGCCGCCAACTCCACCGACCGGGTCCCGATGGACGCCGTCGTCAAGGCGTTCAAGAAGGCCAACCCCGACATCGACGTCAACGTCACCTACGCCGACACCGACCAGCTCCAGTCCACGCTGCGCACCCAGCTGTCCTCGGGCACTGGACCGGACGTCTTCACCGTCTGGCCCGGCAACGGCAACCCCGCGGCGGTCCAGGTGCTGCAGCAGGGCGGTTACCTGGCCGACCTCAGCGGCTACGACTTCGTGCCGGACATCGCCGACGGAGACAAGAGCGTCACCCAGGTCGAGGGCAAGACCTACATCGTCCCCGTCACCTTCAACGGCATCGGCGCCATCTACAGCAAGAAGACGCTGCGGGAGATCGGCGGCAGCGAACCCAAGACCTGGGACGACGTCCTGAGCCTGTGCGAGAAGGCGAAGGACCACGACAAGGTGCTGCTGGCCCTGGGCAACCAGACCCCGTGGGTGACCCAGCTCGCCGGCTACGCGCTCGCGGCCACCACGGTCTACACCCAGGACGCCGACTTCGACGAGCGGCTGAGCGCCGGCAAGGCCACCTTCGCCGGCTCCGCCTGGAAGGACACCTTCCAGCAGTACCTGGACCTCGACGAGGCGGGCTGCTTCACCGAGAACCCCAACGGCACCAGCTACGAGACGTCCCTGTCCGACGTCGGCTCGGGCAAGGCCGTCGGCGTCGTCCAGGTCACCACCAGCATCCCGCAGGTGCAGAAGGAGGCCGGCGACGCCGAGCTGGGCATGTTCGCGCTGCCCGCTTCGAACGACGCCGCCCAGACCCGCATCCCGGGCGCCGTCTCCGCCGCGTACGGCCTGAACGCCGCGAGCAAGAAGGCGGACGCGGGCAAGAAGTTCATCGAGTACCTGGCCTCGCAGGACGGCCAGAAGATCTACGCCGAGGAAGGCGGCACCCTCCCGGCCCTGCCCAACGACTCCTTCGAGGCGGACCCCGCCCTGAACGTCCTGATCGACATGCAGCAGGACGGCAGGACGATCCCGTTCATGGACCAGCGCTGGCCCAACCCCGAGGTGCAGCAGGCCCACTTCACCGCCGTGCAGAAGCTGTTCTCCGGTGACGCGACCGTCGAGGAAGCGCTCAAGAGCATGGACGACGCCGTCGAGACCGACTGACGCCCGACGACGCGACGGACGCGCGGGTGCCGCGCCGCCCCGAAAGCGCGCCGTCCCGGTGGGCCCCGATCCGGTCGGGGCCCACCGGCCGTCGAAGTGGACCGGTCCGCCGATCCCGGACGGCGACGCTGCGGAGCTCTTTGAGATCCGGCAGCCCGAAAGAGTGCCGTCTGAAGCCTCTCCACCGGAACCGCTCGACTCCCCTCCCGCACCCCTCGCTTCCCAGCCGGAGCACCATTGCGCCGCACCTGATCGGTCCGGTCCTCCGCCGAGAGCGCAGACTTCCTTGACGGTCAGCGCACGGTTTCCGGGAAATGACCGGCATCGTGTTCGTCGAGGCGCCCCCCGAGATGGCCGGTACGGGGATGCGCACCTACGGCGGAGCGGAGGGCCACAGGGCACGAAGGAGCGGTGGAGAAGCGCGGAACGGCAGGTGGGATGCCGCTTTCCGCCGACAGCTTCAGCGGACGGAACGGTTTCGACCGGTGGGGGACGGTCTGCCGTACGGCCCGTGTACCACCCGGACCGCCCGCCCCGAAGTCGTATATCGGCCACCCTGTGACGGATTGGCTGCTTCTCGTCTGCCCCATAATCACCCGCAAGCGCTCAATGGTGCTCCCGCGACATGCGGGCGGGAGTGACGACACCACGGGGGAGCCATGGACCACACGGGAAACGTCGGCGCACCACCGCCCGAGCCGCCTCCCCAGCCTCCTCCGCTGCCGCCGGCTCCCTCCAGGGGAGGCCCTCTGGTCCTCCGGGTCGGTCGCCGGATGCTGTGGGTGGGGTCGGCGGCCATCCCGCTGCGCAACATCGCCTGGGTCGACGCCTTCAGGCTCAAGCCCGACTGGGGCGCGGCCGTCCTCCGCTTCCTGAAGTGGCTGGTCGGCGCCGTCCTGGTTCATGCCGCGCTCAATTACGCGAGCAAGGACGAGGCGCGTGTCGGGGAGAACGGCAACCTCGTGCTCGTCGTTGCCGTGATCGGCCTGGCCGTCGTCCTGAAGGACCTGTTCACGTCGGCGAAGCCGGTGCTGGTCGTCGAGATGAACAGCGGCTCCAGAGTGATCGTGACCCTGCCGAGCATGGACGAGCTGCGGCGGATCGCCGGACGGATCGTGTACGCGATCGACAACCCGGAAGCCGAGTTCACCGCCATCGTGCAGCAGTTCAACAACAAGAACACCAACAACTACGGTCCTGTCGTCAACATGAACGGTGGCCGGGAGAACACGGGGTTCAAGCTGTGAGCGATACGTCGAACCACTACGGGCCCGTGGTCAACATGAACGGCGGCCGCGAGAACATCGGCGTCAACTACGGCACCGTCGGCGGTGCCGCCCAGGACGTCGAACTCCGCGCCGCCGTCGAGGATCTCAGCCGCCTCCTCCGGGATCTGCGCCCCCACCTCACCCCGGACCAGGTCCGGACCGTCGAGGACGCGCTGCCCGAACTCACTGTGGACCGGGACGCCCTGCGTGAGCGCGGCATCGTCCTGGCGTCCGTCGCGCAGATCGCGGCCGCTGTCGGCGCGGTGGGCCAGCCCGCCGCGGAGGCGGTGGGGCGGCTGCTCGCGCTGCTGGGCTAGTGTCCTCGAAGGTGACGCCGACCGTGCCGTGTTCGTCGGCGCGCCACTCGTTCACGCTCCCACCGGCACAGCCGAACGATGCGCACGGCAGCGGGAGATCGTGGACCGACCACTCCTGTCCCTCGACGTGGACGGGCCCCTCGACCCCTGTGACGGCCCCGACGGAGTCCACTGGAAGACCACCCCCTGGTGAACTGCGCCGGGGCCGCCCCTTCGCGTGCGCGGACGACGAACGGTCCCCCGCCGGTACGTCTGCGGCAAGGGACCGATCGGTGTGCGCGGGCGCCGGGGCGATCAGCTCACGGAGGCCATCTCCTCCTGCTTCCCGCCCGTGCCGCCCCCCTCGGCCGCCGCGAGCCGCTTGTTGCGGCGGACGGAGGACCAGAAGGAGGCGCCGATGAGGATGACGCCGAGGGAGCCGGTGATGAGTTCGT
>NZ_JBIAZD010000017.1:54550-179245 GCF_042898795.1 Streptomyces sp. NPDC000348 | reverse complement strand
GGGGGGGGGGGGGGGGGGGGGGGGGGGGCCCCCCGCGGGGGGGGGGGCGGCCCCCCCCCCCCCCCCCCCCCGGGGGGGGGGGCGGCGCGGGGGGCGGCCCCCCCCCCCCCCCCCCCCGGCCCCGACCCACCCACCGGACAGTGGGCACCACGCCCGCCCCACCGAAGCCGCGGGCATCACACCCGCCCCACCGAAGCCGCGGGCGCCACGCGGGTTCAGCCGTATGCCGCGATCTTGTCGCGGTACGTGCGTACGGGAGCCGCGTCCCGGTACGGCTCCAGCTTCCGTTCGAAGTCCCGGACGTACTCGACGGCCCGCACCGACCGCATCTCCGCCGCCTGACCGGCCGCCTCGGCGGCCAGCTGGCACGCCTGGTCCAGCTCCCCCAGACCGAGCCGGGCGGTCGCCAGCACCATCCGGCAGAAGAGCCGGCTACGGGCGTACCCCGGCGCCCGCAACTGCAGCGACCGCTCCGCGTGCTGCGCGGCGGCCCGGAACTGCTGCAGATCCCGGTGGCAGTGCCCGAACTCGTCAGCGAGCTGCGCCTCGTCGAAGAAGCGCGCCCAGTACGGAACCTCGTCCCCGGGCCGCGCGCCCTCCAGCGCCCGCTCCGCGCGCACCAGCGCCGCCGTGCAGGCCCGCACCTCCCCCAGCACCCCGTGCCCACGCGCCTCGGCCGCGTGCAGCAGCGCCTGCACGACCGGCGGGCCGGACCCGCCCGCCCCCTGCTGGGCGACCCGCGCGAGCTGCACGGCCTCCCGCCCGTGCCCGAGGTAGACGGCCTGCCGGCTCATGGTGACCAGGACGTACGCACCGTAGGGCCGGTCCCCGGCCGCCTGCGCCAGCCGGAGCGCCTGCACGAAGTACCGCTGCGCGAGCCCGTGCGCGGCGATGTCGTACGACGTCCAGCCGGCCAGCCGGGTCAGATCCGCGGCCGCCGCGAACAGCCGGCGGCCGGTCTGCTCGCCGTACGTGCCGCGCAGCATCGGTTCGCACTCGTGCTCCAGGTACCGCACGAGGGCCTGGCGGGCGTGCCCGCCGCCGTACGCGTCGTCGAGCGTGCGGAACAGCTCGCCGACCGACCGCAGCGCCGCGATGTCACCGCCGGTGACCCGGTGGCCCGGACCGCGTTCGGCCGTGGCGCGCCGGCGCGCGAGCAGTTCGGACGGCCGGACCGGCGGCCGGCCCTGCGCCGGAACCCGGACCGGCGGCTCCGTCCGGGCCACCTTCTCGTCCGCCCGCCCGATCAGCCAGTCCCGGCTCGGGACGACCAGCCCCGCCGAGGTGAAGGCGATCTTCCGCAGCTCGGCGTGGCTGCCGGAGTCCTTGCGCCACAGCCCGCTGACGATGTCGACGGCCTCCTCCGGGGTGGCGGCGAACTCCAGCCCCGCGTAGACCGGCGCACAGGCGTCCAGCCCCAGGTCCTGCGCGGTCAGCCGCCGGCCCAGACGCCGGGTGAAGACCTCGGCGATCAGCGCCAGCGTCGTACCGCGGGGCTGCTGTCCGCGCAGCCAGCGGGTGACGGACGTCTTGTCGTATCTCAGGTCGAGCCCGTGTTCGAGACCGAGCTGGTCCACGCGACGGGCGAGTCCCGCGTTGGAGAACCCCGCTTCTGCGATGAGCGCGGCGAGCTGTCGGTTGGGAGTGCGCTGCGCGGGTCGTTCCGTCATCTGCGGTGCGGTCTCCTGCCTTCCGGCTGAGCGAGGTGCCCGGATTGCCTGTGAGCAGCCCTTATGGCCACACGGACGGCGCGAATGTAGCGGAGAGTGAGCACGCAATCGCACGCTTCATCCGGCATTCATCCGATCGTGTGAGGATTGCCCGAAGGCTGACGCCCCGGCCGCACACCCCTTCCGCGCTCCCCCGGCCGGGCACCCCAGGCCGGGCACCCCCGACCGAACGCCCCCCGGCCGGACACCCGGGCCGGACGGCCGGGCCGGACGGCCGCCCCCCGGCACCCACTCGAACGGTCGTACAGTGGCGTGGGCGCGTTTCGTGCCTGACGACCTTGTAGGGAGGCGCTTTGCCGTGAGTGAGTTGCGGTTCGTGCGGATGGGCTTCGGGGCCGAGGCCGTGGACTACCGACTGGCCTGGGACGAGCAGCGCCGGGTGCACGCGGCGCGGTTCGCCGACGAGGTGCCCGACACCGTGATCCTCCTGGAGCACCCCCCGGTCTACACGGCCGGCCGGCGCACCGCGGACAACGAGCGCCCCCTCGACGGCACCCCGGTCATCGACGTGGACCGCGGCGGCAAGATCACCTGGCACGGCCCCGGCCAGCTGGTGGGCTACCCGATCCAGAAGCTGCCCCGCCCGGTGGACGTGGTCGCGCACGTCCGCCGCCTGGAGGAGGCCCTGATCCGCACCTGCGCGGAGTTCGGCCTGGAGACCACCCGGGTCGAGGGCCGCAGCGGGGTGTGGGTGCTGGGCGACCCGGTGGAACGGCGCCCCGCGCTCGGCGGACTCTCCCTGGACTTCGACCCCAGGCTGCACGACGACGAGTTCGACCCCCGCCTCAACGGCCCGGAGTACGCGCCCTCCAACGCCGGTCAGCGCCGCGAGGACCGCAAGATCGCCGCGATCGGCATCCGCGTGGCCAAGGGCGTCACGATGCACGGCTTCGCGCTGAACGTGAACCCCGACAACAAGTGGTTCGACAGGATCATCCCGTGCGGCATCCGCGACGCGGGCGTCGCCTCCCTGGCGAACGAGCTGGGGCGCGACATCACGATCGCCGAGGTGCTCCCCGTCGCGGAGCGCCACCTCCGGGACGTCCTGGAGAACGCGGACCTGAAGCCCCGGGACATCGAGAAGACACCGGCGTAGGAAGCCTGCCCGGCGTCCGGGGACGAGGCCCGTCCGGGGACGGACGGGAGCCCGGGGGCGGCAGCCCCCGGCAGGCCCGGCGCCCACGCCGGGTTTCAAAACAACGGGCGTACGCTTGAGCACGCCGAAGAATCAAACGCTAGGGAGCCGGTCGTGTCCGCAGTCGCACCCGACGGACGCAAGATGCTGCGCCTGGAGGTCCGCAACAGCCAGACCCCCATCGAGCGCAAGCCCGAGTGGATCAAGACCCGGGCGAAAATGGGCCCCGAGTACTCCAAGATGCAGAACCTCGTCAAGAGCGAAGGGCTGCACACGGTCTGCCAGGAAGCCGGCTGTCCCAACATCTACGAGTGCTGGGAGGACCGCGAGGCGACCTTCCTCATCGGCGGCGACCAGTGCACCCGGCGCTGCGACTTCTGTCAGATCGACACCGGCAGGCCCGAGGCGCTGGACCGCGACGAGCCCCGCCGCGTCGGCGAGTCCGTCGTCACGATGGACCTGAACTACGCCACCATCACCGGCGTCGCCCGTGACGACCTGGAGGACGGCGGCGCCTGGCTGTACGCCGAGACCGTGCGCCAGATCCACGCCCAGACGGCGGACCGCGCGGAGGGCCGCACCAAGGTCGAGCTGCTCGCCCCCGACTTCAACGCGGTCCCCGAGCAGCTCGAGGAGGTCTTCTCCGCCCGCCCCGAGGTCTTCGCGCACAACGTCGAGACGGTGCCCCGGATCTTCAAGCGGATCCGCCCCGGCTTCCGCTACGACCGTTCCCTGAAGGTCATCACCGCCGCCCGCGACTACGGACTGGTCACCAAGTCGAACCTGATCCTCGGCATGGGCGAGACCCGCGAAGAGGTCGGCGAGGCGCTGAGGCAGCTGCACGACGCCGGCTGCGAACTGGTCACCATCACCCAGTACCTGCGGCCCTCCGTGCGCCACCACCCCGTCGAGCGCTGGGTGAAGCCGCACGAGTTCGTGGAGCTGAAGGAGGAGGCCGAGCAGATCGGCTTCTCCGGTGTGATGTCCGGCCCGCTGGTCCGCTCCTCGTACCGCGCCGGCCGGCTCTACCGGATGGCGGTCGAGAAGCGGGGCGCGTACGTCGCCTCCCAGGCCGTCTGACACGCCCCGGAGCCGTCCGGCGCCACACCGCCGACAGCGTGTGAATTCACGCACAAGGCTCTACCCGCCAGTAATGGCCGGGACGACGCGGCCCCGACCGTCCTCGCAGATGAGGGCACAGGTCGGGGCCGCGCCGGCGTTCCGGGCCCTCCCACCGAGGCTTCATGCCTGTTTGACCGGTCGGTCACGCCCTGGTAACACCAGTCAGTGAGCCTGGAATCACAGCAGGTACACCCCTACCCGCCCGCACCGAGGGAGACCTCCGCCATGCAGGCCGCGCCCGTCCGCGCCACCGCCATCCCGTCCTTCGCCACCGCGCTGCGCGCCGTCGAGTCGCTGCTGATGAGCGGCGGCCAGCGCACCGCCCGCCGCAACGCCTGGAACTCGGTGCTGGAGGACCGCCGCCGCGCCAAGGACCGGATCGAGGCGCAGCGCGTCCTCGACCAGGCCCTGAGCACCCCGTCCCTGACGACCCGCCCCTGACCGACCGCCCCCGGCGGGGACACGTAGACTTCATGGCATGGCGAGGAAGGAAACCGCAGCGGACGCTGCGAACCCCGGGCGACTGAAGCAGATCGCCCTGACCTACAAGATGACCCGCAGGGCCGACAAGAAGATCGGTCTTGTACTCGCGGCTGTCGGAATCGTCACCTTCGGTGTCTTCCTCGCGATCGGTTTCTTGATCGGGCACCCCATCTATCTCGGCATCCTGGGCTTCCTGCTCGCCTTCCTCGCGACGGCGATCGTCTTCGGGCGACGGGCCGAGCGGGCCGCCTTCGGACAGATGGAGGGACAGCCGGGCGCCGCCGCGGCCGTGCTCGACAACATCGGCCGGGGCTGGACGACGACCCCCGCGGTGGCGATGAACCGCAACCAGGACGTGGTGCACCGCGCGGTCGGCAAGGCCGGCATCGTGCTGGTCGCCGAGGGCAACCCGAACCGGGTGAAGAGCCTGCTGGCAGCCGAGAAGAAGAAGATGAACCGCATCGTCGCGGACGTCCCGGTGCACGACCTGATCGTGGGCACCGGCGAGGGCCAGGTCGAGCTGAAGAAGGTCCGTACGACCATGCTCAAGCTGCCCCGCGTGCTCACCGGCCCCCAGGTCACCGCGACCAACGACCGGCTGCGCGCCCTGGGCGACCTGATGAGCAACATGCCGCTGCCGAAGGGCCCGATGCCCAAGGGCATGAGACTGCCGAAGGGCGGCGGGCCGAGGAGCCGCTGACCCACCTTTCCTCCACGACTTCCTCTACGACGACGGGGGCGCCGGAATCACTTCCGGCGCCCCCGTCGTCGTGTCCCGTCGTCCTCCCCGGGAGCGGACGTCAGATCCGCACCTCGACCGTGCGGGCCAGCCGGTCGTGCAGGCCGCGGCCGTCGCGGTCCCAGACGAGCGCGGGGACGGCGAGGCAGAGCAGGACGGAGCGCACCAGCCCGCGCAGCGGCTGGACCCGGCCGGTGTCGAGGGCGACCACCCGCAGACCGAACAGCCGCTTGCCGGGCGTGAAGCCGACCGTGCCGACGGTGAGGACGCTCAGCACGAGGAACACCAGCAGCGCCCAGTTGCCGGTCGCCTGTCCGTAGCCGTCGGTGATGAGACCGTATGCGATCAGGACGCACAGGCCCCAGTCCACGGCGAGGGCGCCGAGCCTGCGGCCGGGGCGTGCGATCGATCCCGGTCCGTTCTCCGGCAGCCCCAGCTGCTCACCCCGGTAACCGAACTCGGCACCGGCGTCCTCCATGGCCGCGCGGGGCCCGGAGAGCCATGATCCGATTGCTTGCCTGTTGTCCACCCGTCCACGGTACTGCGCCCGGATATGACCGCAGGACGGCGGGGTGCGCCGGGGCTACCGTGGAAGAAGGGGCCGGTTAACTTGTGCGAAACAAATGGGTCACGCCCGAGAAATGACCCGTCCCTAGGGTCGAGGGGAGCGTGTGCCACCCGCACTGGCCACACGAACGATCTACCACCCCGGCGGGACGGTCGGGAGTAGGAGGAGCTGGATGTTCCAGAACGCCGACGACGCCAAGAAGTACCTCGCGGACGAGGACGTCAAGTTCATCGACGTCCGGTTCTGCGACCTCCCGGGTGTGATGCAGCACGTCACGATCCCCGCCGAGGCGTTCGACCCGGACGAGGAGCTGGCGTTCGACGGATCGTCGATCCGCGGCTTCCAGGCCATCCACGAGTCCGACATGTCGCTGCGCGCGGACCTGTCCACGGCCCGGGTCGACCCGTTCCGCCGCGACAAGACGGTGAACATCAACTTCTTCATCCACGACCCGATCACGGGCGAGCAGTACTCCCGTGACCCGCGCAACGTGGCCAAGAAGGCCGAGGCGTACCTGGCCTCCACCGGGATCGCGGACACCGCCTACTTCGGTCCCGAGGCCGAGTTCTACGTCTTCGACAGCGTGCGCTTCAAGACCTCGGAGAACGAGTCCTTCTACCACATCGACTCCGAGGCGGGCGCCTGGAACACCGGTGCGCTGGAGGACAACCGCGGTTACAAGGTCCGCTACAAGGGCGGCTACTTCCCGGTCCCGCCGGTCGACCACTTCGCCGACCTGCGCGCCGAGATGTCCCTGGAGCTGGCCAAGGCCGGCCTGAAGGTCGAGCGCCAGCACCACGAGGTGGGCACCGCCGGCCAGGCCGAGATCAACTACCGGTTCAACACCCTGCTCGCCGCCGCGGACGACCTGCAGCTCTTCAAGTACATCGTGAAGAACGTCGCCTGGCGCAACGGCAAGACCGCGACCTTCATGCCGAAGCCGATCTTCGGTGACAACGGCTCGGGCATGCACGTCCACCAGTCGCTGTGGGCGGGCGGCGAGCCGCTCTTCTACGACGAGCAGGGCTACGCCGGCCTCTCGGACACCGCCCGCTACTACATCGGCGGCATCCTCAAGCACGCGCCGTCGCTGCTGGCCTTCACCAACCCGACGGTGAACTCGTACCACCGTCTGGTGCCGGGCTTCGAGGCGCCGGTGAACCTGGTGTACTCGCAGCGCAACCGCTCCGCCGCGATGCGCATCCCGATCACCGGGTCGAACCCGAAGGCCAAGCGCGTCGAGTTCCGCGCCCCGGACGCCTCCGGCAACCCCTACCTGGCCTTCTCGGCCCTGCTGCTCGCGGGCCTGGACGGCATCAAGAACAAGATCGAGCCGGCCGAGCCGATCGACAAGGACCTCTACGAGCTGGCTCCCGAGGAGCACGCGAACGTGGCGCAGGTCCCGACCTCCCTCGGCGCGGTCCTCGACCGCCTCGAGGCCGACCACGAGTTCCTCCTCCAGGGCGACGTCTTCACGCCGGACCTGATCGAGACGTGGATCGACTTCAAGCGCGCCAACGAGATCGCCCCGCTCCAGCTCCGCCCGCACCCGCACGAGTTCGAGCTCTACTTCGACGTGTGATCGGGCCATGGCGCCCCCGCCTCCGGTTCCTCCGGGGCGGGGGCGCCGTCGTGTGTCCGGAAAGCTTCCCTCTCCGTGCCCGGAGAGGGATCCTTGCCCTGACACCGTTGTTCGAGAGAAGGTCACGGGGATGTCCGAAAGGGACGACGAGGAGCGGGAGTTCGACCTCACGTGGGCGGACGGCGCCGCGCACAAGGAGCCGTCGGCGCGGGCCCGCATGCTCGCCGCGCGCTGGAAGGACAACCCGCCCGGCCCCGTCCCGTTCCGCGGCGAACCGGAGTACCGGGGATCGTCCGGCCGCTCGTCGTGGGTGTCGACCGCGGTGGTGCTCGGCTGCGTGGCCGTGGTCATCGTGCTGCTGGGTTACGTCAATTCCCGGGGGGCCTACTGAGGCCTCTCCGGGGCCCGGGCGGGTGCACACTGGACATCGGGACGCGTGCCCGACTGCGAGGTGAGGCGGATACGCAGCCGCTTCCGGAGCGACCGGGGACTGACCGTGCGGATGGGAACCACGCTTTTCCTGCTCGGTCTGCTGTACGTGGGATTCGTCGCCGCGCTGATCGCGCTGCTGAAGTCCTGGGTGCTGGTCGTGGTGATCGTGGCGCTGTTGTTCGGGGCGCAGTACTGGTTCTCCGACCGGATCGCACTGTTCGCGATGCGCGGCCGGATCGTGGAGCGGGACGACTATCCGGAACTGCACGGAGTGGTCGACCGGCTGTCGGCACTGGCCGACATGCCCAAGCCGGTGGTCGCCGTGTCGGCGATGGACATGCCGAACGCGTTCGCGACGGGCCGGAATTCCGACAACGCCGTGATCTGCGTGACCTCGGGGCTGCTGCGACGGCTGGAGCCCGCCGAACTGGAGGGCGTGGTGGCGCACGAGCTGTCACACGTGGCGCACAAGGACGTCGCCGTGGTCACGGTCGCGTCCTTCCTGGGCGTGATCGCGGGGCTGATCGTGCGTTTCGCCTTCTACTCGCAGCTCTTCGGCGGCGGCCGACGGGACCAGAACACCATGGCCGTCCTGGCGGTCGTCATGGGCGTCTCCGCGGCCGTGTACGCGATCAGCTTCCTGCTGATCCGGGCCCTGTCCCGGTACCGGGAGCTGGCGGCGGACCGGGCCGCCGCCCTGCTCACCGGGCGCCCTTCGGCACTGGCGTCCGCGCTCACCAAGGTCACCGGCGACATCGCCCGGATCCCGACCAAGGACCTGCGCACGGCCCAGGCCTTCAACGCGTTCTACTTCACGCCCGCCTTCGGTGCCGAACCCGGTCTCGGCCGGTTCTTCGCCACCCATCCCAGCCTGGAGCAGCGGCTCGACCAGCTGGGCCGTATCTCAGCGGAGCTGGGTGAGGCGGCACTGCCCGGGAAGCCCTGAGCGGCCATGAGGCTGCTGGACGTCCTGTTCGGCCGGTCCAGGGCCGTGGGGCCGGATCTCGACCGGCTCTTCGCGCTGCCGTCGGCGGCGGTGAGCCTGGAGGCCGCGGCCGGCTTCAGGGCGACCGGTCAGGGCGCGGTCTGCTTCGCGACGGTCGAGGGCGCGGCCTTCGAGCAGACGCACCGCGAGGTGCGCGCCCTGCTGGACGCGGACGCCGGCCGGGCCCCGGTGGAGCTGAGCCGCGACTCCTACGGCTACTCCTGGCTCGTCTCCCACCGCTCCCCCCGACGAGCTGCCGCTCCTGGTGAACGACGTGCACGCGGTGAACAGCGCCATGGAGGCCAACGGCTTCGGCCCGCAGCTGCTCTGCTCGCTGGCCGGTTTCCGCGACGACGACGGGCGGCGGCTCGCGCTCGTCTACCTCTACAAACGCGGCACGTTCTACCCCTTCGCCCCGCCGCCCGGCGATCGGCAGCGGCGGGACAACGCGCTGGCGCTGCGGATACGGGCGGTACTCACCGGAGAGCTGCCCGTCGAGGGGGACCTGGGCCGCTGGTTCCCCGTGTGGGGCGCGCCGGGGCTGTAGGGCCGGCCCGTCGCTCCCCCGGGCGCCTTCGACAGCCGGCCGGGCGCCCGGCGGCACGCGCTGCCGCTACTCGTCCTGTGCGACGGCGACCGTCGGTGGGGTCCGGGAGGCGCGGAGGGCGGGCACCGTGCCCGCGGCGGCGGTCACCAGGACGAGGGCGGTGAAGACCGCCGCGAGCTCCCCGGCCGGCACGCTGAACGGGGCACTCGTCTCGGCGACCCGGACCACCAGCCAGGAGTACGGCATGCCGAGGGCCAGACCGAGGACCCCGCCCAGTACGCCGTAGAGCGCGCACTCCACCGTGACCATGCGGTGCACGGCCGCCCCGCTGAGCCCCAGGGCCCGCAGCAGCCCGAACTCACGCCCCCGTTCGACGACGGTGAGACTCGCCGTGGTCGCGACTCCGACGACCGCCACCAGGACGGTCAGCCCCAGGACCATGATCACTGTCGTGGCCATCGTCCGCAGGTCGTCCGACTCGCCGGCCTGTGCGGCCGAGTCCTCGGCGATGACGCGGCCGTCGCCGCGCTCCCGGCCGGTCAGCGTGTCGGTAACGGCCCGCTGCGCGCGTATCCGCCCCTGGGCGCCGTCCTGCGAGGCGTCGGCGGTGACCGTGGTGGGCGCGGCGTCCGCTCCCATACGGGTGAGGTCCGCGGCGGGGACGAAGAAGTTCCCCCCGTAGGGGCCGGCTCCGGACAGCGTCGCCGCCACGGTGAGTTCGACGGGGCGGCCCTCGAACTCCAGCGTCACCTGGTCGCCCGCCCGGACGCCAAGCCGGTGGGCGTGGTCGGCGTCCACGACGACGTGGGCGGGTTCGAGGTGGTCGAGGGAGCCGGTGCGGGCGGTCAGGCCCACGCCGGAGCGGACGGTGCCGAGGTCGAGGTCGGAGACGGTCGCGCCGCGGGAGCCCTCGACGGCCTCCGCCGTACGGAACGCGGTCACGTCGGCGAGTTCGGGGTGCGAGGCGAGATCGGCGGCCAGCGACCGGTCCAGCGTCTCGCCGTCCCGTGGGTACAGGTGGAAGTCGGCGGGTGCCTCCACCGCCTGCCGGTAGCGCTCGTAGGCGTTCAGGGAGGCGAGGCAGGTCAGGGTCGAGCCGACCAGGCAGACGCCGAGGGCCACGACGACCGAGACCGAGGCCGCCCTGCCCGGCGCGCCCCCGACGCCCGCGACCGCGAGCCGGCCGGCCGCACCGGTGCGGCGCAGGGGCACGGCGACGGCCGACAGCACCGGCCGGACCAGACGGGGGCCGAGGGCGATCAGGGCCAGGAAGGCCAGCCCGCCCGAGAGCACCACGACGGTCAGCGCCGCGAACCGGTCGAACTCCGTGTCACCCGGCTGCGGCAGCCCGCCGTACTGCCGCCATGCGAGGAGCGCGGCGCCCGCCGCGCACAGCAGGCCCAGCAGGGTCCGGCCGACGCCGCTCACCGTGCCCTCCCCGGACGCCGCGCTGCGCAGGGCCTGCAGCGGGGAGACCCGCGAGGCGCTCAGGGACGGGGCCAGGACCGCCAGGACCGCGAGGAGGCCGGTGCCGAGAACGGTGAGGACGACCTCCGTCAGCGGAAGGTGGGAGGGGGCGGACAGGTCGTGCCCGAACCGCCCGGCGACCGGGGGGACGAGCCGCCCGCAGCCCCAGGCCGCCAGCACACCGGTCGCGCCGGCCAGCAGGCCGACCACCGCCCCTTCGGCGACGAGCGCGGCGGCGAGCCGTCGCGGGGTCGCCCCGATGGCGCGCAGCAGCGCCAGCTGGCGTACGCGCCGTGCGAAGACGATGCGGAAGGTGGAGGTCGCGACGAGGACGGCCGCGCCGACGGCGACGGCGAGGAAGACGGTGACCAGTTCCAGGGTGTCCTCCGCCTCCGCCACCGCCTCGCGGGCCTCCTCCGCCCGCACCTCGTCCCCGGACCGCACCCGCGCTCCGGGCACCGCCCGCCGGATCCGCTCCGCCGGATCCACGGAGCCGGACGCGGAGGACGCGGTGTCGGTGCGGATGTCGATGCGGGAGTAGCCCGACACTCCGAGCAGTTCGCCGAGCTGGGGGCCGGGGGCGTACCCGGTGGGCTCCGCGTCGTCCGTGGCGGTGCCGCGGACGATGCCGCTGACCTCGACCGTCACCCGTCGGGTGCCCTCGCCGTCGGGTTCGGGCCGGAGCAGGGTGAGCGACGATCCCGGAGCGAGACCGTACTCCCGCGCGGCCCGGGTGTCGACGGCGAGCCGGCCCGGTCCGGAGGGGTACGTGCCGTCGATCAGCCGGACTTCCGCCAGGGCGCCGGTGCCGGGGTCCGCGGACAGGGCGAGGTAGCGTTCGACGGCGCTGCCGTCCAGCGGGCTGCCGCCGTCGAGCCGGCCGACGGCCTCGGTGACTCCGGGCGTCTTCAGGATCTCGCTCAGGCGGTCCTCGCCGATGTCCTCCCCGTCGCCGGGCGTGACCACCAGCGACACCGCTTCGGGCGTGCCACGGAACTTCTCGACGACGGTCGCGGTGATGATCTGCTGGGCCATGACGGTCCCGAAGACGACGAACGCCGCGATCAGCAGCGACAGTCCGGTCGCCGCGAACCGTCCGGGCCGCCGCAGGAGTTCCGCCACCTGGGAACCCAGGACGGTCGCGCGCCACGGGGTGCTCATCGCCGACTCCCCACGACGTCGCCGACGGGGGCGGTGTGCTCGTCCTCGACGACGCGTCCGTCCGCGAGGGTCAGCACCCGGTCCGCGTACCGCGCCGCCGCGGGGTCGTGGGTGACCATCACGACCGTCTGGCCGAGGTCGTCGACGGACCGGCGCAGCATGGTGAGGACTTCGGTGCCGGCCCGGGAGTCGAGGTTGCCGGTGGGTTCGTCGGCGAAGAGCACGGCCGGCCGGGCCACCAGCGCCCGGGCCACGGCGACCCGCTGCTGCTGGCCCCCGGACAGCTCGGCGGGGCGGTGCGAGAGCCGGTGGGCGATGCCGAGGACCTCGCAGAGGTGGTCCACCAGGGCGCGGTCCGGGCGCCCGCCGGACATCGCGACGGGCAGCACGATGTTCTCGTACGCCGTCAGCTGCGGCAGCAGGTTGAACGACTGGAAGACGAACCCGATCCGCTCCCGGCGCACCCGGGTCAGCTGCCGGTCGGACAGTCCGGTGATCTCCGTCCCGTCCAGGACGATGCTGCCGGAGGTGACGGTGTCGAGTCCGGCGACGCAGTGCATCAGGGTCGACTTGCCCGACCCGGAGGGGCCGACGACGGCGGTGAACCGGGCGCGCCGGATACCGACGGACACCTCGTCGAGGGCCCGTACCTCGGCGGTGCCCTGGCGGTAGGTCTTCACCAGGTCGGTGGCGGTGATGACGTCGTCCGGTGCGCGGTCGCGGGCGGCGGTGTGGACAGCCATGGGGACGGTTCTCGCGATCCGGGTCAGGCGCCGAGCGGCGGCATGGTGAGGGTGACGCCGGAGTCCGAGCAGTGTCCCCGCGCCTCTTCCTGGAGGTTCTTCACGTCCTTCGCGGACGGCGCTTCGGGGGACTTCTGGGCGGTCGCGAGCGCCCAGCCCTCGTACTGGGAGATCTTGGCTCCGAGGTAACCGTCCTTCATCTTCGCGCGGCGCTCGTCGCCGGTCTCCTGCCACCACTTCTCCGCCTCCGGCGCGGGGCCGGTGGAGATCTCCTCGGCCTCGGTGACGATGCGCTGCGCCAGCCGGCAGTCCTCGGCGGAGGCCTGGCTGAGCTCGTCGCGGTCCAGCCACCAGTAGCCCGCTCCGGCGGCCAGGGCCGCGGCGATCGCGGCCGCGGCCGCGCCGACGACGAGACGGTTCCGCTTGCGGTTCTTCGTGGCGGGGGCGGTGGACGTGGCGGGCGTGGTGGGCGTGGTGTTCATCGGGTCCTCCAGGTGTCTTCTCGGTCGCGTTCGGCGACGGTGAGAAGTCTGGAGTTCGGCGGTTCCCCGGACATCGGCCACGGATCCGAGATCGGAGGCGGCGGATCTGGCACACCGGACGGGGTGGTCCCTGCGCCTCCGGGGGCAGAACCCGGGGGCGCTTCTGCACCCTCAGGGGGAGGGACGGACCAGTCCGGACTCATAGGCGAACGCGACGGCCTGGGCACGGTCCCGCAGGTGCAGTTTGGCCATGAGGTTGCCCAGGTGCGTCTTCACCGTGGCCCCCGCGACATACAACTCCGCCGCGATCTCGGCGTTGGACAGCCCCCGGGCGACCAGGGTGAGCACGTCCCGCTCACGCGCGGTGAGGGCGTCCAGCCGTTCGGCCTGTCCGTTCGCCGGTGCCAGCCGGTCCGAGACCCGGTCGAGCAGCAGCCGGGTGATGCGCGGCGCCACCACCGACTCCCCCGCGGCCAGGACCCGGATGGCGTTCACGACCTCCGTGGCGGGAGCGTTCTTCAGCAGGAAGCCGCCGGCTCCGGCGCGCAGGGCCGCGAACGCGTCCTCGTCGTTGTCGAAGGTGGTCAGCACCAGCACGCCGGGCGGGTCGTCCCGCCGCATCAGCCGCTCCGTGGCCTGGATGCCGTCCATGACGGGCATGCGGATGTCCATGATGACGACGTCCGCCTCGACCTTTTCCAGCAGGTCGAGGACGTCCGCCCCGTTCTCCGCCTCACCGACGACCTCGATGTCGTCCTGACCGGCCAGCACCATGGAGAAACCGGCCCGGATCAGCGGCTGGTCGTCCACCACGGCCACCCTGATCGGCCTGTCCGTCCGCGTCATCATTTCGTCCTTGTCGGAATCGAGGCACGTACGTGCCATCCGCTGCCGAGCCGGGGGCCGGCCTCGAAGCTGCCGCCGGCGAGCTCCACCCGCTCCCGCATCCCCACGAGTCCGTTCCCCCCGGAACGCCCGCCGGCGCCGCGGCCGGCGAGGGCGCCCGCTCCGTCGTCGACCACACCGATCAGCAGGGTGCCCTGTTCCTCATGGAGCCGGATGTCGACCCCGGCCCCGGCTCCGGCGTGGCGGAGCACGTTGGTGAGGCACTCCTGGACGATGCGGAAGGCCGTCATCTCCTCCGCCGGCGACAGCCGTCCCTCGCCGACCTCGACCGACACGTCCACGGTGAGCCCGGCGGCCCGGGCGCGTTCGGCGACGACCTCGATCTCGTCGAGGGTGACCAGGCGCCGTGGCGGGCCGCCGTCGGCGGAGTCCGGGTCGCCGGGGTCCGGGTTCCCCTCGCGCAGCACCCGGACGATGCGGTGCATGTCGTCGATCGCGTCCCGGCCCGTGGCGGCGATCGTCTTCAGTGCGGACTCCGCCATGTCCGGCGACTTCCGCAGCACGGCCTCGGCGCCGTCGGCCTGGAGGATCATCACGGCCAGGCTGTGCGCCACCACGTCGTGCAGTTCACGGGCGATCTCGGCCCGCTCCCTGGCCGCGGCCAGCCGGACGCGCTGCTCCTGTTCCCGCTCGGCGTGCCGGGCGCGGGCCGTCTGACTCTCGGCGTAGAGGCGCCGCGTGTGCAGGACGAAGGCCGTCAGCCAGACCGTCAGCGTCAGCCCCCAGAAGATCAGGAGCGATTCGGGCTCGACGAACGGCTCGATGCCGAGGGCCGGCATTCCCACCGTCCCGGCCGCCGTGGCCAGCAGCACCACGGCGCCCGCGAGATACGGCATCCAGGGGGTCCGGGAGTGGTGGACGACCGACACCATGGCGAACAGCACGGCCACGTCGTACGAGGCGGGCGCCGACGCCAACGGCAGTTCGGGCAGGTCGTACAGGACGAACTGGACGACGCCCAGCGCCAGGACGGCCGCCAGCACCGTGCCGGGGAACCGTCTGCGGGCCAGCAGGCACAGCGCCATCAGCCCGCCCAGGAGCAGGTCGTACTCGCCGTCGTAGTACTCCGCCGCCACCAGGACCACCAGCGCGACACCGATGTCGCACGCCCGGGCGACGGCGCGTCCGTACCGGCCGGACGGCGTCATCCAGGCCGACGGGACCGGGACCGTCCTCTCCTCAGCCAACCGTCGTACCTTTCTCCTCCGGCAGGGCCGCGACCGCGCGACCTGTCGGCACAAGTGCCGCCGGACCGCGGCGACTTCGGGGCGAGGGCAGCGCCCTCACCCGCCCATACTGCCTCAGCGCCCGGCGTACCGGTGCCGGGCGCCCCGCACACGGAGTCCGCCCGGCACCGGTCCGGGACTCAGCGGTTGTGGCGCATGAACGCGCGCACCATGTGACACGTGGTGTCCGACGGCGGGTGGACGCCGATCAGCTCCGCCGTGGTGCGGATCTTCTCGTTGCGGGCCTGCCGGGGCAGGTAGACGCCGGAGTCGAGCAGGGCGATGGCGAGCCGCATCGCCTTGAGCCGGCGGTTGTGCGTGACGTACCACTCGCGCGGGCGGCCCGCCGGGAGCGGGTGCTTCTCCACCGGGGCGCAGGGCAGTTCGAGCAGTACGGGACGCTTCGCGGTGGACTGGGTGGGCAGGGGCTTCGGCTTCAGTGCGGCAGCGGGCACGGCATCCTCCTGTCGCGGTCGGGGCGGCCCGCCGGGGCCCACGACGACCCCGGCACCACCCTCGAACACTGCTTCCAGTCTACTGCCCCCCACTGACAATCAGCAGGCCCGAAAGAGCCAATAAATGCCCTGGTGGGCAAGGGTTTTGGCGTGGTGTCACACCGGTCCCGCGAGGCACGCGGGAGGGGGCCGTAAAATCGAACAACAGCAGGGCGGCGTACCGTGGGCGGCATGGAGATCTGGATCAATCCCGCCTGTTCCAAGTGCCGCAGCGCCCTCAGCCTGCTCGACGCCGAGGGGGCCGAGTACACCGTGCGCCGGTACCTGGAGGACGTGCCGGGCGAGGACGAGATCCGGGCGGTGCTGGAGCGGCTCGGGCTGGAGCCGTGGGACATCACCCGGACCCGGGAGGCCGTCGCGACGGAGCTGGGGCTCGGGGAGTGGGCGCGGGACGCCGGCGCGCGCGACCGCTGGATCACGGCGCTCGCCTCGCACCCCGAGCTGATCCAGCGGCCGATCATCACGGCGGACGACGGCACGGCGGTCGTGGGCCGCACGGAGGACGCCGTACGGGACGCCCTCTCCCGCTGACGGCCGTGTGACGCAGGCCACTTCGACGAGTCGGCCCGGCCACTGAGCAGCCCCGTTCGGCATCTCGTACATAGCGGCGTACGCTCCCCTACCTCTTCAGGAGGCGCGCATGTCGCGCAGGAGAACTCCCGGCCCGAAGAAGAAGCTCGCGCTGCTGCTGAGCGCCGCCGCGGTGGCGGGAGGCGGCGCCTTCGTCATGGCGAACACGTCGAACGCCACGCCGCCGGCCACCACCAGGTCGGCGGCGGACTCGACCGTCTGTCAGGGTCTCGCCACCGCGATCGGCAACAACCAGAGGTTCATCGAGGGCCAGCGGGCCGCCCCGGACGCGCAGTCCGAGGCGCGGATCGCCAACCGCGAGGCGGTCATCGCCCAGATCCGGCGCCAGCAGGAGGCGTCCGGGTGCACGGTGGGGGAGTCGGCTCAGGACTCCCGGGCCGCGCAGCCGCAGCAGCCCGCTCCCTCGCAGCCGGCCGCGGGCGACCAGGGCGGACAAGCCGGCCAGGCCTCCGGTGAGCAGGTGTGCAACGGGTCGACCGTCACCCTCTCCGGCGAGGGCGGCGCCCCGGCCGCGTCCAGCGACCGGTTCCCGGCCGGCACGAGGCTGAAGGTCACCAACCTGGACAACGGCAAGTCCACGACGGTGGAGGTCACCTCGGTGTCCGGCAGTTGCGTGCTGCTCAACGACGCGGCCTTCGAGCAGGTCCGCGAGGCCGGCAGGTTCCTGATCCGCCGGGCGGTGATCGAGAAGGTGGGCTGACGCCCGGGATCGCCGGGGCCCGCCGCTCCCCCACCGGGTCGGCGGGCCCTTCCGCGTCCCGGCATCGTGTCGTCCCGGCATCGCTTCGTCCCGTCCCATCGCATACAGAGCGCCCCTCCCCGCGCCCACTCACACGGTGAGGCGGGACACGGCAGTGTCAGGTAACACGGGGTTCACATTCGGGCAATGGCCGGGAAATCGCCTGTTGACAGGCTGCCTGCCATCGACGGCGGCGCCCCAGTGCCGCAGCGCCGCAGCACCCGCACAAGCGCCCAGACCCACCCCCGAAGGATGTGGACCGTGAGCTTCAAGGCCGAGTACATCTGGATCGACGGCACCGAGCCGACCGCCAAGCTGCGTTCCAAGACGAAGATCCTGGCCGACGACGCCAAGGGCGCGGAGCTGCCGATCTGGGGCTTCGACGGCTCCTCCACCAACCAGGCCGAGGGCCACGCCTCCGACTGCGTCCTCAAGCCGGTCTTCGTCTGCCCGGACCCCATCCGCGGCGGTGACGACGTCCTGGTGCTGTGCGAGGTCCTGAACACGGACATGACGCCGCACCCGACCAACACCCGTGCCGCGCTGGCCGAGGTCGCCGAGAAGTTCACCGCGCAGGAGCCGATCTTCGGCATCGAGCAGGAGTACACCTTCTTCAAGGGCGCCCGTCCGCTCGGCTTCCCCGAGGGCGGCTTCCCGGCCGCGCAGGGCGGCTACTACTGCGGTGTCGGCTCGGACGAGATCTTCGGCCGCGACGTCGTCGAGGCGCACCTGGAGAACTGCCTGAAGGCGGGCCTCGGCATCTCCGGCATCAACGCCGAGGTCATGCCCGGCCAGTGGGAGTTCCAGGTCGGCCCGCTGGCCCCGCTGGAGGTCTCCGACCAGCTGTGGATCGCCCGCTGGCTGCTCTACCGCACGGCCGAGGACTTCGACATCTCCGCCACCCTCGACCCCAAGCCGGTCAAGGGCGACTGGAACGGTGCGGGCGCACACACCAACTTCTCCACCAAGGCGATGCGCGAGGGCTACGACGCGATCATCACCGCGTGCGAGTCGCTCGGTGAGGGCTCCAAGCCGCTGGACCACGTCAAGAACTACGGCGCCGGCATCGACGACCGCCTCACCGGTCTGCACGAGACCGCCCCGTGGAACGAGTACTCCTACGGCGTCTCGAACCGCGGCGCCTCGGTCCGCATCCCGTGGCAGGTCGAGCAGGACGGCAAGGGCTACATCGAGGACCGCCGTCCGAACGCCAACGTCGACCCGTACGTGGTGACCCGTCTGCTGGTCGACACGTGCTGCACCGCGCTGGAGAAGGCCGGCCAGGTCTGATCCGCACCGCAGTCCGCGTGAGGGGCGTCCACCGCCGGGTGGGCGCCCCTTCGCGTTGTCCGAGCAGTGGAAAGGGGCTCCTGCGGACCACGGGTGTCTGCTTCAATGGACCCATGGCCAGCTTCCGGAAGTACGACGCGACGGGTCGCCGTGACCTCGAGCCGTTCTGGCCTTCCCGTCAGCACCACGACTTCGACCGGGTGTGTTGTCGCGCGACGAACGCGCCGGCCCTCTAACGCCCGGATCTCCTCCCGGCCTTCGGCCGGCGCGAACCGCGTACGTCCTCGACGACCCCCTTCGCGCGAAAGAGCTGACGTCTCATGGCGACCCCCCGTTCCCTGTCCCCCCTGTCCTCCGTCTCCCCCGCCGCCCCCGGCCACCCCCGGCTGCGTGCCGTCGACCGGGACGAGGTGGTGACCGTCGCGGATCTGCTGCCGCCGGGCGCCACCTGGCTACCCGCGCCGCAGAACGCCCTGCCCGTCCTGCCCGGCCGTCCCCCGATGGTCGGCTACCTGGTGCTGGTCCCCGCCGACCAGCAGCCGCCGTTCCCGGTCGCGGTGCCGGACCCGGCCGGCTCCCCCGGTACCGGAACCGACGGCGACCCGCTGATCCGGGTCGACACCGCGCAGCGCACCGCCCATGTCGACGGACGTCTACTCGACCTCACCTACCTGGAGTTCGAGCTGCTCGCCCATCTCGTGACGCACCCGAACCGGGTGCACACCCGAGACCACCTGGTCGGCACGGTGTGGGGGTACGGCCATGTCGGCGACGGCCGTACCGTCGACGTCCACATCGCCCGGCTGCGCCGCAAACTGGGCGCCGGACACCGGGACGCGATCCGCACGGTGCGCCGGGTCGGCTACAAGTACGTGCCGCGGGCCGGGCGCTGAGCCCCGTACGGCCGGTCTGCCGACAGCAGATCACCGTTCCCCCGCGCCACCCGGCCGGGCAGAGTCACCGGTATGAGGCTTCTGATGCTGGGTGGTACGGAGTTCGCGGGCCGGGCCGTCGTCGAGGCGGCCCTCGGACGGGGCTGGGAGGTGACCGTCTTCCACCGGGGACGGCACCCGGCCCCCAAGGGCGCGCGGACGCTGCTGGGCGACCGCACCGCGCCGGGCGGTCCGGCCGCGCTCGACGAGGACCCCGGGGAGTGGGACGTCGTCGTCGACTCCTGGTCGGGCGCACCGCGCGCGGTGCGGGACACGGCGCGGCTGCTGCGGGGCCGCGCCGGCCGGTACGTGTACGTGTCGAGCTGCTCGGTGTACGACTGGGCCCCGCCCGCCGGGTACACCGAGCGGGCGCCCGTGGTGGGGGGCGCCTCTGCCGACGCCGGTCCCACGGACTACGCGCGGGACAAGCGGGGCGGTGAGCTGGCCGCCGTGGACGCCTTCGGCGCGGACCGGTCGCTGCTGGTGCGGGCGGGACTGATCCTCGGGCCGTACGAGAACGTGGGCCGGCTGCCCTGGTGGCTGAACCGGACGGCGCGCGGCGGTCAGGTCCTCGCGCCGGGTCCGCGTGATCTGCCGCTGCAGTACGTCGACGTCCGCGACCTCGCGCAGTGGATCCTCGACGCCGCCGGGCAGGGGCTGAGCGGGCCGTACAACCTCATGTCCCCGCAGGGCCACGCCACGATGGGCGAACTCCTCGACGCCTGCGTCCGGGTGACCGGGGGCGCGGCCGAGCTGCGGTGGACCGCTCCGGAGGTGATCCTCGGGGCGGGGATCGAGCCGTGGACGCAGCTGCCGGTGTGGGTGCCGCCGGGCAGCGACCTGCACGACGCGCTGCACGCGGCGGACGTCTCCCGGGCGGTCGCGGCGGGACTGCGCTGCCGCCCGGTCGCCGAGACCGTGGCCGACACCTGGGCCTGGCTGCGGGAGATCGGCGGCAGCGCGCCGCAGCGCCCGGACCGGACGGTGAAGGGGCTCGATCCGGAGGTGGAGGCGAGGGTGCTGGCGGGCCCGGGGGTGTAGGCAGCACCACCCCCCGGCCGGGGGGCCCGGCCCAGTGACCGCACCGGGCCGCTCGGCCAGACTGACGTCCATGAACACCACAACCAAGAGCGACGGCACCCCGTCGAGGGCACGGGGCATGGTGCGCGCCGCCGGACGGGGACTGGTCCTGGCGGTCGTCTCGCTGCCCCTGGCCGTGCTGTGCTTCGCCCTGTCCGCCGTGTCACTGGCCCTCGTCCCCCTCGGGATCGGGCTCGTCACCACGCCCTGGGTGCTGACCGGTGTGCGTGCCTTCGCGGACTGGCGCAGGGCGCTGTCGGCCGCATGGGGCGGGGTGAGCATTCTCCCGGCCTACCGGCCGGTCCCCGAGGACGCCAACCCGTGGACGCGCACCTTCGCCATGCTGCGGGACCCGGCGGTCCAGCGGGACCTGCGGTGGCTGCCGGTGGACATGACGGCGGGCTTCGTGACCGCCCTGCTCCCGGCCGTGCTGGTGCTCTACCCCCTGGAGGGCTTCGCGCTGGCCGCCGGGCTGTGGCGGACCATGACCGCGGGCCCGTACGGCGCGTACGGACCGTACTGGTACGGCTTCGTGCCGGTCGGCGACCAGACGTCCGCGCTGGGCGCCGGAGCGCTGGGCGCCGTCCTCCTCGTGGTCGCCCACCGCTACGCCGTGCCGGCGCTCCAGCTCCACTTCCGCCTCACCCGGGCCGTCCTCGGCTCGCGCCAGACCGAACTGGCCGAGCGGGTGCGGGTGCTGACCGAGACCCGGCGGGACGCCGTGGACACCTCCGCCGCCGAACTGCGGCGCATCGAGCGGGACCTGCACGACGGGGCGCAGGCGCGGCTGGTCGCCGTGGGCATGGACCTGGGGACGATCGAGACGCTGATCGAGAAGGACCCGGCGAAGGCGCGGGAACTGCTCGCGCACGCCCGGCGGTCCTCCGCCGAGGCGCTGACCGAACTGCGGGAGCTGGTGCGCGGCATCCACCCGCCGGTGCTGGCCGAGCGCGGGCTCGGGGACGCGGTGCGGGCGCTGGCGCTGCGGCTGCCGGTGGCCACCGAGGTGAACGTGGAGCTGCCCGGGCGGGCGGAGGCGCCCGTGGAGTCGGCCGCGTACTTCGCGGTGAGCGAGATCCTCACCAACGCGGTCAAGCACTCCGGAGCGGACCGGATCTGGGTCGACCTGCACCACGCCGAGGGCCGTCTGCGGGTGACGGTCACCGACAACGGCAAGGGCGGCGCGGTGATCGGGGCCGGCTCCGGACTGACCGGGGTGGAGCGGCGGCTGGGTACATTCGACGGCGTCCTGGCCGTCAGCAGCCCCGCGGGCGGCCCCACCCTGGCCACCGTGGAGATCCCTTGCGCGTTGTCCTAGCCGAAGACCTCTTCCTGCTGCGCGACGGACTCGTCCGGCTGCTGGAGGCACACGACTTCGAGATCGCGGCGGCCGTGGAGTCCGGGCCCGAGCTGGCCCGGGCGCTGGCCGAGCTGGAGCCGGACGTCGCCGTGGTCGACGTACGGCTGCCGCCGACGCACACCGACGAGGGGCTGCAGTGCGCGCTGGAGGCCCGCCGCAGGCGGCCGGGCCTCCCGGTGCTGGTGCTCTCGCAGCACGTGGAGCAGCTGTACGCACGGGAGTTGCTGGCGGACGGCAGCGGCGGGGTGGGGTACCTGCTGAAGGACCGGGTGTTCGACGCGGAGCAGTTCGCGGACGCCGTACGCCGGGTGGCGAGGGGAGGTACGGCGATGGACCCGCAGGTGATCCAGCAGCTGCTGGCGCGGCAGTCGGGCGACGACCGGCCGCTGGCGCGGCTGACGCCCCGGGAGCTGGAGGTGCTGGAGCTGATGGCGCAGGGGCGGACCAACGCGGCGATCGCGGCCAGGCTGGTGGTGACGGAACGGGCGATCGCGAAGCACACCGCGAACATCTTCGCCAAACTGGGACTGGAGGTCTCGGACGACGACAACCGGCGCGTGCTGGCGGTACTCGCGTATCTCGACCACGGCCGGTGAAACCGCCACCGCCCCTTCACCCCGAGCGGGCGATCGACAACTCCCGGTACTTCAGGGGTTGTTGAAACCAGTGCGGTCGTACTGACTTCTCGTCGATTTCCGGGACGGGTGAACACCCGCGGGGCGGCTCCCGTACTCAAGGGAGCCGCTTCACTCCTGTCGGGCGCCTCGATGCCCCGCAAAGGGGATGCCCCGCAAGGAAGTCAGAGGAGTTCCATGACGCGCAACACAAGAAAACGCCGTATGCCGCTGGCCACGAAGGTGACAGCCGGGGCGGCGGCCCTGGCGCTCGGTGGGGGCGGGCTGGTCTGGGCGAACTTCTACGCCTCGGCGCACGAGGAGGACGGAGGCCACAACCGCACGAAGTCGAGGGGGGCGCAGATCGCGACGATCAACTGCCCGGACGTCGGCCAGAAGCTGACCCGGGTGCCGCGGAACGCGCGCAAGGGCGTCGCGAGGGAACTGGCGCTGCTCGACCGGCAGATCACGGACGCCTACACGCGTCTCGCGGAGACGCGCCAGGCCCAGGCGGGAGACGCCGGCTACGTCGACAACGCCATCCTCGGACCGCTGAAGTCCAAGCGGACGGCCACCCTGGACCGGATCGGCATCAACATCAACCGGGCGGGCGGCAAGGCGCCGCGCGACCTCGGCCGGTTCGCCCGGTGCCAGGGCGTCCCCGTCGAGCAGCCGGACGACGGCGGCGGCCAGGACCAGGGCGGCGGTGACCAGGGCGGCGGCCAGGACCAGGGCAACGGCGGCCAGGCCGCCAACGGCCCCGTGGCGGAGGACTTCATCGCCATCGAGGACGTCCGGCCGAACTCCCGCAACCTGCCGAACGGCCTGGCCGCGAACGGCGACGGCGGTTCGACGGGCAGCTTCACCACCGAGTGCGGCACCAACGAGAACGAGCTCCGCAACTCGGACAACGTGATCGTCGCCCCCGGTGTCAGCAACGGTGCGCAGCACCAGCACGACTACGTCGGCAACCAGGCCAACACCGCCTTCGCGAGCGACGAGGACCTGGCGAACGGCGAGACGACCTGCCGGAACCAGGGCGACCGGTCGACGTACTTCTGGCCGGTCCTGCGGATCCAGGACGGCACGCAGGACATCGACCAGGACCGGCCGGGCGGTGGTCGGGACGGCAACGTCGGCAAGATCGTCGCGCCCACCGACGTGGAGCTGAAGTTCGTCGGCAACCGGACGGGCGACGTCGTCGCGATGCCGACGGCCCTGCGCATCATCACCGGTGACGCGAAGGCCTTCACCAACGGCCTGAACAACGCCAACACCGCCTGGAGCTGCACCGGCTTCGAGGACCGGCAGGTGACGGACAAGTACCCGATCTGCCCCGAGGGCAGCAGCGTGGTGCGGACGTCCGCCTTCCAGAGCTGCTGGGACGGCCAGAACATCGACAGCGCCAACCACCGCACGCACGTCGACTTCGTCGAGACGGACGGCACCTGCTCGAACGGCTTCCAGGCCATCCCCCAGCTCCAGGTCCGCCTGGTCTACGACAACATCCCGGCCCCGCGGATCGAGAACGGGCAGGTGGTGAACCCGTTCGCGGTGGACTCCTTCCCGGAGCAGCTGCACAAGCCGATCACCGACCACAACGACTTCATCAACTTCTTCGACGAGGACCTGATGAACGAGATGGTCGACTGCATCAACAGCGGCCAGGACTGCCAGTAGTCCGGCAGCGGGAAGGGGCCGCCGGTGGGGGGATCCCACCGGCGGCCCCTTCGTCCGCCCCGGGCCGCCGGGTCAGCCGTGGTGACCGCCCCGGTTGTGACTGCCACCGGGGTTCATGTGTTCCGACCCCTCCTCCATGGTCCCGCCGAGCGTGCTCCGCAGGGCCGTGACGGTCCGTTCCTCGCCGACGGCCACCCACTTGCGGCCGACCAGGTAGTAACCGCCGTAGTCCTTCGCGGTGTTCAGCCACTCGCGCTGGCCCCGGTCGGTGGCGAAGGTGGCGAGGACGTACTTCTCGTCGCCCTTCCCGCACAGCGCCTGGCGGATGGTGTCGGCGTCGGTCTGCATGTTCGGCTCGCACTTCGCCTCGGCGGCCAGGTGCTCCAGGCTGCCGGTCGCGGTGGGCGGCACCCGGTCCGCGCCGTCGCCGCCGGTTCCGCAGCCCGCCAGCGCCAGGACCGCCACCGCGCCGGTCAGCGCGAGCATCGGTCGGGTCACCCTCATGTGTTCCTCCGGTCGTCGACGGCGACATCGTGACGGCGGCACGCCGTACGGGGCCCCGGCTCGGGGGCCCTCGGCCTTGGATACGGCCGCGACGGCCGCGCTGCTCAACGGCCGTGCGGGTCAGGTGACCATCAACCGGTTCGCTCGTTGCGCTGGACGTGCAGTCACAGGATGTCGTCCCGCCCTTCTCCGCGGCCGGTCCGGTCGTGGGCGTCGAGCAGGCCGAGGCCGCGCTCGTCGAGCACTATCCGCGGCTCGTCCGGCTCGCCTACCTGGTGCTGCCGTCCGGCAGGGGCCGGAGCAGGCGGGTGCTCACCGCGCACTCCCTGGTCCAGCGGGCCCTGCCCCGCGACCGCACCCCCGCGCCGTTGATCCCCGCCCAGCCGGCCGGCCGTGACGGCGACCCCGGGTACGCGCTGATCCGCCTCCGGGTGCTGCGCGCGGCGCTGAGCCGCGGGACGCGGCTGCCGTCGCCGCTTCCGCGGGTGTGGGGGCTGAAACTGTTCCCGCACTCCGGCGGCGCCGACGAACTCGCCCTGGACCAGCGGCTGTCCGCACTCTCCGGACCGGCCCGCGCCGCCCACGCCCTGCGCGGCCTGGAGCGGCTCCCGGACGGGGACGTGCGCGAGGTGCTCACCGCCGCGGGCGTCGCCGACGCGGACGCCGCGCTGGAGGAGGCCGACCGGATCCCCGACCCGTACCGGCTGCTCGGCTCCCCCGGGTTCGACCCCTGCGCGCTGCAGGTCCGGCCGACCGACCTGCTGCGCCGGCGCCGGCGTCTGCGGGCCGCGCTGGTCGCCGGGGCGGCGCTGGCGGTGTGCGGGACGCTGCTCGGGCTGCCGGGCGACGGCTGGGGCCCGGACGGCGCCGCCGCGCCCCCGTACGCGCGCAACCCGGCCGCGCAGGCCGCGCTGGACCCGGGGAGGCTGACCCGGGTCTCCCCCACCGCGTGGAGGACCTCCGCGCGCACCGACTTCTCCGTGTGGCCGGCGCGCGGCGACCGCACCGGGGACCGGGCCCTGCTGCGCCGTGCCCTCGCGGTCTGGGCCCGGCCGGGGAAGGGCGTCCGGGTGTCGGCGACCCCGGGCACCCCGTCCGGCGGCCCCGCCGGACCGCCCCAGTTGCTGTACGCGGGGACGGTCGACACCGCGCGGGTGGTGGTCCTGTACGACGGTCTGCGCCTCGCCCGGTACGCCGAGCCCGGGGACGGCACGCGGGGCGCCGTGCTCGACTTCGCCCGCGTCGACGGCGCCGGCCGGGCCGGGTCGGGCGCGGTGGTGCTGAGCCGGACCGACGGCAACGTGCGCTACCTGACCGCTCCGTGGGTGCGCGGGGCGGGCGAGCGGGACCTGCGCAGGCCGGGCTCCGGCGCGACGGGCCTCGACCTCACCGACGGGGTGACCCCGCCGCTGGCCGGCCCCGCCCCGCGGCCGGGGCCGTGCACCTCCTGGAACGTGCTGGAGCTGACCGACGGCACCGGCACCCGGCTGGTGACCGACCTCGGCGAACTGGTCCCGGCCCACCTCACCGCCGGGCGTCCCGGTGAGGCGCGTGCGGCCTCCGGCGCGAAGGCGCTGCGCACCTGGGCGCCGTACGCCTGCTCGCTGGGCGCGGTGCGCTCGGCGGGCGTGCGGAGCGTGAACGTCTGGGCGTTCGCCGAGCAGCCGCTGCCCGGGGTGGACCGGGACGCCGAGTGGGTGTGCACGCGGGCCGAGACCTGGCGGGGCGGCGGGGCCCGGGTGCTGGCGCAGTTCCGCACGCCGGGCGCGCGGTTCGGGGCGGTGGCGGCGAAGGCCGAGTCGGTGCCGGCCTGCGGGGAGCGCGAGCCGCGGGTGCTCGCCGGGGTGCTGTGGAAGTCCGGGGCGGGCGACTGGTACCTGCTGGCCGCCGGCAGCGGCGACACGGCGTCCGTCAGGGCGAGCGGCGGCGTCGAGGGCTCGGCACGGGGCAACCTGCTGACCGTTCGCGCCGAGGAGGGCGCCCGGGCGGACCTCGAGGGCAGGCTGGAGGACGGACGGGCGATCAGCGGACTGCGCTAGCCGGATGAACACCGCCGTCCGGCCCGGACCGTTCGAGGCCGGAAACAATCGGTAAGGTGTTCGCATGACTACCGGGGCACGGCGCAGGATGGGAGTGGAGGAGCGGCGGCAGCAGTTGATCGGCGTGGCCCTCGAACTGTTCAGCCGGCGTTCCCCCGACGAGGTCTCCATCGACGAGATAGCGTCGCGGGCGGGCATCTCCCGCCCGCTGGTCTATCACTACTTCCCCGGCAAACTCAGCCTGTACGAGGCCGCGTTGAGGCGGGCGGCGGATGACCTGGCGTCCCGGTTCACGGAGCCGCACGAGGGCCCGCTGGGGTCGCGGCTGCGGCGGGCGATGGCCCGCTTCTTCGACTTCGTCGACGAGCACGGGCCCGGTTTCGCCGCCCTGATGCGCGGCGGCCCGGCAGTCGGCGCCTCGACCACCAACGCGCTGATCGACTCCGTGCGGCAGGCCGCGTATGACCAGATGTTGTCGCACATGGGCGTGGTGGGACCGGTGCCGGCGCGGCTGGAACTGGTCGTGAGGTCCTGGATCTCGCTCGTCGAGTCGACGGCGCTGATCTGGCTGGACGGGCGGCGCATCCCGCGCGCCGAGCTGGAGGCGCAGCTGGTGCACGACTTCGCCGCGCTCGCCGCGGTGGCCGCCGCCGGCGACGAGGAGCTGGCCACGCTGCTGCGCGGGCTGCTCAAGGACGAGCCGGGCGACGGGCCGTTCACCGGCCTCGCCGCCCGGCTGATCTCACTGGCCGCTCCCTAGCGGCCCCTACTCCTCGAACTTCCGGTAGGAGGCGTCGAGGTCGCGCACCTCGGCGGAGGCGTGCAGCACCAGTCCCCCGGCCGGCTTGACGTACTGCCGCAGCAGTTCCAGGACGGCCTCGGTGAGCCGGGCCTTGGTCTCGTCGCTGCGGCCGGGCAGCATGGCGATGTGGACGTGCACGAGGGCGTGCCCGTCGGTGTCGGGGCCGACCACGACGTCCTCGGTCCGCCGGAACCGTGTCTTGCACGCCGGCGGCTTGGCGGCCGCGATCTCCACGACGGCGCCGTGCAGGTCCCGCGCGAAGGCGGGCCGGTCGAAACCGTCCGCCAGCGGCCCGGAGTAGTCGACGGTGATCTGCGGCATGAGCCCTCCTGTTCCTGGTCAGGAGGGCTCACACTAGCCGCAGCCGCCCCCGGGGTCAGCCGGCGGTGGTGAACACGGCGACCGTGCGCGCCGGAACGGTGAACGTGCCGGACCCCTTCGCGTACGCCGAGGTCTTCACGACCGCGTCCCCGCCCGCCGCCTGCACCGGGTGCAGCCGGTAGCCGGTCCCGGCGAGCGCGGTGACGCGCTGCTCCTGCTGTTCCGGCGTGGCGTTGAAGACCACGACCAGGTCACCGAGGGTCATCGTGATCACGCCGGGCGTCTCGTCCTTCCCGGACAGCGGGAAGGAGAGCCGGGACTGCACCTGCGCGGCCGTGTCGAGGGAGAACGCCTTCTCCGTCGTACGGATGCTCAGCAGGTCCCGGTACGCGGCCGAGGCGCCCTCGATCTGCGGGCAGCCCACCCGCACCGTGCCGAGGAGCGGCTTCGCGTACGGCCACTTGGCCTCGTTGTCGGCGGCCGGCGGCAGGCCCCGGCCGAAGCCGTTGCCGTCCGCGCAGTTCCAGTGGATGGCGTTGAACCAGTCGCCGCTGTCGTAGGAGTTGCGGTCCAGGGACTTGGAGCGCAGCAGGTCGGTGCCCGCCTGGGAGAGCGCCGGGCCCTGCGAGAGGGTGGCCGTCGCCATGGCGAGGACCTGCATACGGGCCCGGTCGTCCGCGGACGTCTCCTTGGGCAGCTTGAAGGCGAGCGCGTCGAACAGCGACTCGTTGTCGTGCGCGTCCGCGTAGGCGAGGGCGTCGCCGGGCGCGTCCGCGTATCCGGCGGGGGCGCCGTTGTAGTCGACCTGGGAGCCCTTGACCTCCTTGCCGCTGGTGTCGGTGAAGGTGTAGTCGGCGAGGTTGCCGCTCAGGCCCACCTTGATCAGGTCCTGGTAGTGCAGCAGGCGGGCCTTCTGCTCGGCCTCGGTGCCGTTGTCCGCCGCGGAGTTGGGGTCGGTGTAGAGACCGGAGGCGAAGCCCTGCACGCCGGGGTCCTCGTCGAAGGGGCCGCCGCCGCGCACGGCGTCGCGGGCCCGGTCGGAGAAGGTGGCGATGCCGGTGCCGGCCATGTTCCGCTGCGTGGCCTGCTCGAAGCGGGCGTCGTCGGCGATCTCGCCGAAGTTCCAGCCCTCGCCGTACAGGATGATCCTCTTGCCGTCGACGCCGTCCTTCGCGGGGGTCAGCGCGTCGAGGGCCTCGCGGACCGCGAGGATGTTGGCCTTCGGGTGGTGGCCCATGAGGTCGAAGCGGAAGCCGTCGACCTTGTACTCCTTGGCCCAGGTGACGACCGAGTCGACGACGAGCTTGCCCATCATGGCGTTCTCGGGGGCCGTGCCCGCGCAGCAGGTGCTGTCGGCGACCGAGCCGTCGGCGAGGAGCCGCTGGTAGTAGCCGGGCACGATCCGGTCCAGGACGGAGGTCTTCGCCTGGCCGCTCGCGGCGGTGTGGTTGTAGACCACGTCCATCACGACGCGCAGGCCGTCCTCGTTGAGGGCCTTGACCATCTCGCGGAACTCGACCGTGCGGGCGGTGCCGTCCGGGTCGGTGGCGTAGGAGCCCTCGGGGACCGTGTAGTGGTACGGGTCGTAACCCCAGTTGTAGGCGTCCTTGGCGGCCGCCTTCGCCACGCACTCCTGCTGCTTGTCCGAGTCGGCCGGGTAGGAGGCGAGGTCGCAGTCGACGGTCGCCTGCCCGGACCTCCTCTCGGGGATGGTGGCGATGTCGAACGCGGGCAGCAGGTGCACGTACGAGGTGCCGGACTTCGCCAGCTCGCGCAGGTGCCTGCTGCCGTCGCTGTCCTCGTCGGTGAAGGCGAGGTAGGTGCCGGGGTTCTCCGCCGTGCGGTCCGCGACGGAGAAGTCGCGGATGTGCAGCTCCTGGATCTGGGCGTCCTTGAGCGGCACGGCCTTCGGCTTGTCGTACGTCGACCACTCACGCGGCTTCAGGGACCGGTCGGCCAGGTCGACGACGAGGCTGCGCTCGGAGTCGGTGGTCAGGGCCACCGAGTAGGGGTCGGTGACCTCGTTGGTGACGATCTCGCGGGTGCTCGGCGCCCACACCTTCACCTTGTACCGGTACTCCTCGCCCTCCCAGGAGCGGGGGCCGGTGACGGACCAGACGCCGGTGTCGTCGTCGCGCCGCATCCGGACGGTGCGGTCGCCGATCTCCAGGGAGACGTCCTGCGCGGTCGGCGCCCAGACGGAGAGGGTGGGGCGGCCGTTGCGGAAGACCGGGCCGAGGTCCGTCTTCGTGGCTCCGGCGGCGTAGAGGTCGTCGAGCACGCCCGCGATCTGCACGCCGGTCGCCGCGAGCACGGCGCCGCCCGCGGCGCGCTGGGCGGCGACGACCTGGCCGCGCACGGCCTCGCGCACCCGGTCCCGGTCGCGCGGGTCGACGGACCAGGCGGTGCCGTCCTTCAGGTGCGGGAACCTCGCCTTCTGGGCGTCGGTGAGCGTCGCCCTCGTCAGGCGGAGCCAGCGCGCGTCGTCGCCGGTCAGCGCACCGTCCTGCACCTTGATGGAACCGGTGCGGGAGGCGATCAGCTGGGTGGAGGCGGCGGCCTCGGAGCCGTCCCAGACGACGGTGTCCCGGTCGATCCAGATCGCCTTGGAGGTGGTGAGGTCGAGGGCGGCCGCGGAGCCGGCCGGCTGCGGCAGCAGATACTTCTCCTGGCCGCTCACCAGCCACACCTCGTGGCCGTTGGCCTTGAGGTCCAGCGACTGGTCGGTGGGCAGGTCCTTCTCGTCGCCCTTGTGGAGGATGTAGCTGAGGCTGGTGGCACCCTCGGCGAGCGGCACCTCGAAGACAGCGCCATAGGCGTCAGTCTCCACCGGCTCCAGGGGGTTCGACCAGTCGGTGGGGTGCGCGGCGCCGGTCCAGGTGTGCAGGCCCCAGCCGTCGTAGTTCCCGTCCGCGCGGTGGTAGTGCAGGATCGCCTTGCTCGTGTCCTGGGCCGGGTACTCGGGCCGTTCGGTGGTGACGGTCTCCTCGCCCTGCTCGATCCAGACCTCGCCCGTCCTGGTGAGGTCGATCGTGCGGTCGGTGGAGACGTCCTTGTTGCCCTCCTTGTCGATGACGAGGAAGCCGAGGTCGGACGCGCCCGGCTTGAGCTTGACGTACGCGAAGGCGCCGTAGGCGTCGCGGCCGGTGAAGGGGTGGCTGTCCGGCCACTCGGTGGCCTCGCCGTCGGCGAGGTCGCCCCAGGCGTACAGGCCCCAGTCGTCGTAGTCGCCGTCGGCGCGCTGGTAGTGGACGACCGCGTAGTCGCGGGAGGCGGCGGTGGGCGGCTCCTCGACGGGCGGGGTGCCGGTGGTGGAGGCGGCCAGGGCGCTCGCGGTGCGGCCGGCCGAGTCGATCACGACGGCCTTGTAGCGCAGGGCGGTGCCGGCGGGGACGTCCTCGCCGATGGTGTGGGTGACCTTGTAGGGGGCGTGGTCGGCGGAGCCGAGCGTCCGCCACGTGCCGTTGCCCGTCTGGGCGGCGAAGACGACCCGGTTGAGCTGCCCGCCCTCGGCGTCGGCGGTGAGCTCGACGGTGCCGGTGGCGCCCGCCTCGGGGGCCTTGAGGGTGACCGTGGGCCTGGCGGCGGGCTTCGCGAGCGGGCCGGAGGCCTTGAGGACGATCGCCGAGCCCGCCGGGACGGTGACGGTGATCTTCTTGTCGGCGTCGCTGGTGACGGTGGCGTCGGTGCCGTGGATGCCCTTGTACGCCATCCGGGCGGAGCCGGCCGCGAAGGTGGCCTTCTTCGCCTCTCCGGCGTTGTTGAAGGCGACGACGTACTCGGTGGTGTCCTTGCCGGTGCCGGTGCGGGAGAAGGCGTAGACGCCCGCGCCGTCGGCCGCGTACCGCTCCTGCTGGATGCCGTCGGTCAGGGCCGGGTGGGCCTTGCGCAGCTTGGCGAGAGCACTGATCTGCCGGTAGAGCGGTGCTCGCGTGTCGTAGGCGTCCTCGGCGTGGGTGCGGTCGGTGCCGATCAGGTCGTCGTCGAGGTAGTCGGCCGTGCGCGAGGCGAACAGGGTCTGGCGGGCGTCCTTGTCGCCGCCGGCGCCGGTGAAGCCCTGCTCGTCGCCGTAGTAGACGACCGGGTTGCCGCGGCTGAGGAACATCAGCTCGTTGGCGAGCATGTCCTTCCTCAGCAGCTCCGCGTCGGACGCCTGCGGGGCGTCCTGCTTCAGGAACGTCCCGAAGCGGCCCATGTCGTGGTTGCCGAGGAAGGTGACCTGCTCGTAGGCGTTGGCCTTGTCGGTGGCGTACTTGTAGTCGTCGCCGAAGACCGCGGCCAGCTTCCGCGCGCTGCCGCCCTGCGAGGCGTACTGGCGGGCCGCCTCCTGGAAGGGGAAGTCGAGCGTGGCGTCGAGGCGGCCCCGGGTGACGTACGGGGCGGTGACGTTCGTGTCGGCGGAGTAGACCTCGCCGAACATGAAGAAGTCGTCCCGGCCCTTCCTGGCCGCGTAGGCGTCCAGGGCGGTGGCCCACTGGGTCCAGAACTCCATGTTGACGTGCTTCACGGTGTCGATCCGGAAGCCGTCGATGTCGAAGTCCCTCACCCACCGCTGGTAGATCTTCTCCATGCCGTCGACGACCTCGGGACGCTCGGTCCACAGGTCGTCGAGCCCGGAGAAGTCGCCGTACTCGGCGGACTCGCCGGCGAAGGTGGAGTCGCCCCGGTTGTGGTACATGTCCGGGTCGTTGAGCCAGGACGGGACCTTGACCCGCTTCCTGTCGTCGGGCACGACGGGGGTGCGCGGGAAGGAACCGCCGTCCACGTGCGGGAACCGGCGCGAGCCGTCCGCGTAGTCGGCGTCGTCGAAGGGCTCGCCGTCCTTCGTCAGGTACGGGAAGGCGCCCTTGGACAGGTACCCGTAGGACTTCTCCTCGTAGTCGACGACGTCGGCGGTGTGGTTGGTGATGACGTCGAAGAAGACCTTCATGCCCTTGGCGTGGGCCTTGTCGATGAGGGTCTCGAGGTCCTCGTTGGTGCCGAAGTGCGGGTCGACCCGGGTGAAGTCGGTGATCCAGTAGCCGTGGTAGCCGGCGGAGGCGTTCTCCCCCGTCCCCTGCACGGGCTGGTTCTTGAAGATGGGCGCCATCCAGATGGCGGTGGTGCCGAGCCCCTTGATGTAGTCGAGCCTCTCCGTCAGGCCCTTGAGGTCGCCGCCCTGGTAGAAGCCCTTGTCGGTGGGGTCGTACCCGGTGGTGAGGCGCGAACCGGTCAGTCCGCCGCGGTCGTTCTTCGCGTCACCGTTGGCGAAACGGTCCGGCAGGACGAAGTAGAACTGCTCGCGGGTCAGGTCGTGCCGCGCGGGCGACGTGGCGAGCTTCGCGTCCGAGGGTGGTGCGGGCGGGGTGGCGGCGCCGGCGGCGACCGGCTGCACCAGGGCGGCGGCGAGCGCGGCCACGGTGACGGCGGCGACGCGTCCGCCGCGTGCGGTGCGGCGCCCCGGGGGCGCGGGCCATCTGGGTATCAAGGCGTGAACTCCTTGCGCTTACGGCTCATTGGGTCCGACCCCACGCCACGGCGACGGCCTGTTTCGGCCACGTCACCGGAGCGTCGGCGTGACCGTATCGCCGCTGAAAGCCTTACAGCAAGGGTTGTGAAAGTAACGGTAAGGACTTGCATGCGGACGCGGGCCGCGCCGCCGCCCCGTGAACGGCGGCGCGGCCCGCGCGCGTTCAGCAGGACGACTTGCCGGCGTACACCGCGAGGGCCGTGTTCGCGCCCAGGGTGGCGGTCAGCTGTCCGGAACCGTTCACCGTCACCGTGGTGTTGTTCTGGACGTTGCAGTACGTGCCCGCGGGGAGGGAGGTCTGGTAGGTGCGGGTCAGGGAGCCGGACTCGTGGTTGACGGCCACGAAGCCCTTGGCGCCCCGGCCGAAGGCGATGGCGTCGCCTCCGTTGTCCCACCAGTCGGTGACCGCCTGGCCGCGGGTGGCGTTGCGGAAGGCGACCATGGACTTGATCTCCGGCCAGGCGTGCTGGCACTTCCAGCCGCTCTGCCAGCAGGCGTCGACCCGGCCGCCGTTCGGCGGTCCGGCGTCGTGGTCGGTGAACTCGTACCCGGAGTTGATGTCCGGGGCGCCGTAGGGCCAGGCCAGCATGAAGACGTTGGCCAGGGTGTAGGTGGCGTTGTCCTTGTAGGACAGCGTGGAGCCGTTGCGCTCGGTGTCGTGGTTGTCGACGAAGACGCCGGAGACGGAGCTGTTCATGTAGCCCCAGCCCTCGCCGTAGTTCTTCAGGTAGGCGAGGTTCTCGTTGTTGAAGACCCGCTTGAGGTCGTAGGCGTAGCGGAACTCCTGGACGTCGCCGTTGCCCGTGTACTCGGTGGGCTGGACGGCCTCGCCGGCGCCGTATATGACCTCCTGCTTCCAGTACGCGCTCGGGTTGCTCAGCCGGGACTTGATGTTGGCCAGGTCGGCGGCCGGCATGTGCTTGGCGGCGTCGATGCGGAAGCCGTCCACGCCGAGCGAGAGCAGGTCGTTCAGGTACCCGGCGATGGTCCTGCGGACGTACTCCTCGCCGGTGTCGAGGTCGGCGAGGCCGACCAGTTCGCAGTTCTGGACGTTCCCGCGGTCGCCGTAGTTGCTGATCTGCGCGGTGCAGTTGTCGAAGTCGTACGAGGAGTACAGGCCGGGGTAGTCGTACTTGGTGTACGACGAGCCGCCGGTGCCGGTGCCGCTGCCCGCCGACATGTGGTTGACGACCGTGTCGGCGACGACCTTGACGCCGGCCGCGTGACACGTGTCGACCATGTTCTTGAACGCGGTCCGGTCGCCGAGCCGCCCGGCGATCCGGTAGCTGACCGGCTGGTACGACGTCCACCACTGCGCGCCCTGTATGTGCTCGGCGGGCGGGGAGACCTGGACGTACCCGTATCCGGCGGGGCCGAGGGTGGTGGTGCACTCGCGGGCGACGGAGGCGAAGTTCCACTCGAAGAGGACGGCGGTGACGTCCTTGCCGCCGGGCGGGGAGGCCTGCGCCCCGGTCGGGGTCATGACAACCGTGGCGGCCGCGAGCGCGGCGGCCGCGGCGAGGGTTCTGCGTGCCATGTGGGGTTTTCCTTCTTCGTCGAAGGGTGTGGGGAAACCGCCGAAGCCGGCTGAAGCTTCTTGCAGAAAACTTCAGCAACCTTGCGGCAACGCAGATGTTAGAGGCCCGCCACCCGAAAGGGCAGCGGGCCGTACCGACTTGAACGAAAAAAGTTGCGGGACGGACCTCAGTCCGTGGTCCACCACACGGTGGTGTCGGCGGGCACCTTCGCCTCGCCGGCCGTCTCCTCCACCTCACCGCTGGCGAGCAGGACACGGCCGTACACGGGGGTGGTCACCGGCTCCCCCGTGGTGTTGGCGACGCACACGAACCGCCCGCGCCGGAAGGCGAGGACGCCCTCGGGGGCCCGCAGCCACTCCACCGCGTCGCCCGCGCCCAGGTCGGCCTGCTCCCGGCGCACGGCGAGCGCGGACCGGTACAGCTCCAGGGTCGAGCCGGGCACGCCGGTCTGCGCCTCGATGCTCAGCTCGCCCCAGCCCGCCGGCTGCGGCAGCCAGCTGCCGCCGTCGCCGAAGCCGTACGAGGAGCCCTCGCGGGTCCACGGGATCGGCACCCGGCAGCCGTCCCGGAAGCCGTCCTGGCCGGCGCCCCGGAAGTACGCCGGGTCCTGGCGCACCTCGTCCGGCAGGTCCACCACGTCCGGCAGCCCGAGCTCCTCGCCCTGGTAGACGTACGCCGAACCGGGCAGCGCCAGCATCAGCAGCGTCGCCGCACGCGCCCGGCGCAGTCCCAGCTCGCGGTCGCCGGCCAGGCGGATCTGGGTGCCGAGGCCGGCCGGGTTGGCGAAGCGGGTGGCGTGCCGGGTGACGTCGTGGTTGGAGAGCACCCAGGTGGCGGGGGCGCCGACCGGGCGCATGGCGTCCAGCGTGCGGTCGATGACCGTGCGCAGCTCCCCGGCGTCCCAGTGGGTGCCCAGGTACTGGAAGTTGAACGCCTGGTGCAGTTCGTCGGGGCGGACGTAGTTGGCGGTGCGCTCGACGGTCGGCGTCCAGGCCTCCGCGACGAAGATCCGCTCGCCGGAATACTCGTCGAGGATGAGCCGCCACTGCCGGTAGATGTCGTGCACACCGTCCTGGTCGAAGAACGGCATGACATCGTTGCCCAGCAGCTTCAACTGCTCGTGGTTTCCCAGGTCCGGCAGGCCTTCGGCCTTCACCATGCCGTGGGCGACGTCGATGCGGAAGCCGTCCACGCCCATGTCGAGCCAGAACCGCAGGATGGAGCGGAACTCGTCGCCGACCGCCGGGTGCTCCCAGTTGAAGTCGGGCTGCTCGGGCGCGAACAGGTGCAGGTACCACTCGCCGGGCGTGCCGTCGGGCTCGGTGACGCGGGTCCAGGCCGGGCCGCCGAAGATCGACTCCCAGTCGTTGGGCGGCAGCTCGCCGTTCGCGCCCTTGCCGGGGCGGAAGTGGTAGCGGTCGCGCGAGGGCGAGCCGGGGCCCTCGGCGAGGGCCCGCTTGAACCATTCGTGCTGGTCGGAGGAGTGGTTCGGGACCAGGTCGACGATGATCCTGAGGCCGAGGCCGTGGGCGTCCCGGATCAGCGCGTCCGCGTCGAGCAGGGTGCCGAACATGGGGTCGACGGCGCGGTAGTCGGCGACGTCGTAGCCTGCGTCGGCCTGCGGGGAGGCGTAGAAGGGGCTGAGCCACACGGCGTCCACGCCGAGGTCGCGCAGGTACGGCAGACGGGAGCGGATGCCTTCCAGGTCGCCCATGCCGTCGCCGTTGCTGTCGGCGAAGCTGCGCGGGTACACCTGGTAGATCACCGCGTCCCGCCACCAGTCGCGGCGCCGTGCGACGGTGGCGACGGCCGCGTCGGTCGTGGAGGTCGGGGCCGGGGCGGCGGAGTGCTGCTGGCTCATGTCGTCCTTGATACGAGTTTCGGTCGGGGAGGCGGGAGACGGGGCGGCCGCGGTGACGGCGGGGTCGGATGGACACCGCGGCCGCCCACCCGCGCGCGGCGGGCGCGCGCGGGAGTCGTCGTACGAAGGAGGTCAGCCCTTCGTGCCGCCGGCGGTGAGGCCGGTGACGAGGTTCCTCTGCACGAGGTAGAAGAACGCGGAGACCGGTATCGCGATCAGGACCGCGGTGGCGGCCATGAGGTTGCGCTGCGCGTCGTGCTCGCTGACGAAGCTCTGCAGACCGACGGCGAGGGTGTACTTCTCGTCGTCGAGCATGAACGTCGTGGCGAAGGCGACCTCGCCGAACGCGGTGATGAAGCTGTAGAACGCGGCGACCGCCAGCCCGGGCTTGGCGAGCGGCAGGATCAGCCGCGCGAACGTGCCGAAGGGGGTCAGCCCGTCGACGCGTCCCGCCTCGTCGATCTCGAACGGGATGGTGTCGAAGTAGCCCTTCATCAGCCAGGCGCAGTACGGCACCGCCGTCGAGCAGTAGACGAGGACGAGTCCAAGGTAACTGTCGACGAGCTGCAGGTCCGAGAGGATCTGGTACATCGGGACCATCAGGACGGCGACCGGGAACATCTGGGTGACCAGCAGGACCCACATGAACTTCCGGTAGCCGGGGAAGCGCATGCGGGAGACCGCGTAGCCGGTGGTGGCGGCGACCAGCACGCCGATGACCGTGGTGCCGAGCGAGACGATCAGCGAGCTCTTCAGCCAGTCGAAGAAGTTCGTGTGCTGCAGGACGAACGTGTAGTTGTCGAGCGTCATCTTGCCCCAGATGCCGCCGGGACGCAGATAGTCGTCCTTGTCGGGGCCGAGGGACAGGAAGACCAGCCAGGCGACCGGGAACAGCGCGATCAGACCGGCCACGGTCAGCACGCCGTGCGTGGTGAGGCGGGCCAGCGGGCTGCTCTCGCCGCGCCGGCGCGACCCGCGGGCCGGGGTCCTGTCGTCGGCAGGCCGGTCCGCCGGAGCAGTGGGGGTGACGGTCGGGGTGCTCATGGGGACTCCTGCCTCAGATCGCGAGCTGCTGCTCATTGCGGTTCAGCCAGCGGCGGTAGAAGGAGGTGAAGACGATCAGGATGGCCAGCAGCAGCATGCCGTAGGCCGCGGACTCGGCGAACTCGCGCGGCTGCTGTCCGAAGCCGAGCTGGTAGGCCCAGGTCACGAGGATCTGTGCCTCCGGGGCGGTGTTGCCGAACAGCAGGAAGATGACGGCGAACTGGTTGAAGGTCCAGATCACGCCGAGCAGGACCACGGTGGAGCTGACCGACCGGAGGCCGGGCAGGGTGACGTGGCGGAACCGCTGCCAGGCGTTCGCGCCGTCCATCTCGGCCGCCTCGTACAGGCTGGCGTCGATGGACTGCAGTCCGCCGAGCAGGGAGATCATCATGAACGGCACACCGCACCAAGTGTTGACCATGATCGCGGCGAACCGCTGCCAGAAGGTGTCCTCCAGCCACGCCGGGGTCGGCAGGCCGAGGGAGTCCAGGGCGGTGTTGATGATGCCGGCGTCGGCGAGCATGAAGCGCCAGCCGAAGACGGTGACGAAGGTCGGCACGGCCCACGGCAGGATGAGGACCAGCCGGTAGAGGGTGCGGCCGCGCAGCTTCTGGTTGAGCAGCAGGGCCAGGCCCAGGCCGATGCCGTAGTGCAGGGCGACACAGGCGGCCGTCCACACGATCGTCCAGATGAAGTGCGACCAGAAGCGGTCGTAGGCGGTCTCGCCCCACAGGATGTCGGCGTAGTTGTCGATGCCGATGAACTTGTAGGTGGCCTCGATCTCGTTGACGCCGATGGTGCGGGCCGAGTTCAGGCTGTCCGCGTCGGTGAGGGTGAGGTAGAAGCCGTACACGAGGGGGTACAGCACGATGACGCCGAGCACCAGGGCCACCGGCGCGATCATGGCGTAGGCGTACCAGTGCTTCTGGAAACTGCGCTTCAGGCGGCTGACCGGCCCGGGGCGGGGCGCGCGGTCACCGCGGCGCTTGCCGGTCGCGCGGTCGATGGCGACTGTCATGGTTCGGCACCTTCTGGATGATCAAGGAGTACGGCACACAGGCCGGCGGCCGCCGGACCCTCCCCTCCTGGAAGCGGGTCCGGCGGCCACGCGGGCATTACTTGCTGAAGTCCGGCACCAGCTTGGCGATCGCGGTCTCCGCGTCACCCAGGCCCTTGTCCAGGGACTCCTTGCCGCTCGCGATCTGCGGGAGCTCGTCGTCCAGCGGAGCCCACAGCGAGCTGTACTCGGGCAGGGCCGGGCGCGGCTGGGCGGCGGAGAGGACCGTCTGGTAGCCGGCGATGCCCGGGTCGGCCTTGACCTGGTCGGTGTAGGCGTCGTCGCGCGTGGGCAGCGTGGAGTTCTTCAGCGCGATGGTCTCCTGCGCCTTGGCCGAGGTCATGAAGTTCACGAACTTCAGCGCGGCCTCCTGCTTCTCCTTGCTGGAGCCGGCGTAGACGGAGAGGTTGTGGCCGCCGGTCGGGGCGCCCGCCGTGCCGGCGGAGCCGGCCGGGACGGTGGCGATGCCGAGGTTGTTCTTGTCCTTGAAGGCGGAGCCCTTGTAGAAGTTGGTGATCTCCCACGGGCCCTGGATGATCGAGGCGACCTTGCCGTTGACGAACGCGTCCTGGATGTGGGCGTAGGCGTCGGCGGTGACGTCGGCCTTGTGCAGGCCCTTGCCGTCGAAGAGGTCCAGCCAGGTGCCGTAGGCCTTCTCGGCCTCGGCCGACTTCACGGTGATCTTCTTGGCGTCGGCGTCGACCATGTCGGTGCCCTCGCCGTAGAGGAACGGCTGGGCGTAGTAGCCGGCGGTGGAGCCCCAGTAGCCGTCGACGCCCGTCTTCTCCTTGACGGTGGCGGCGGCCTTCTTCAGGTCGTCCCAGGTCTTGGGGGCCTCGACGCCGGCCTTCGCGAACAGTTCCTTGTTGTAGACGAAGGCGAGGGTGTCCGTGGTGAACGGGACGCCGTAGGTCTTGCCCTCGTACGTGGCCTGCTCGATCAGGTTGGGCTTGAACTTGTCCTGCTCGGCGAGGGCCTCGGTGCCGTCCAGCGGCAGGAAGAAGCCCTTCTTGGCGAAGGCGGGGGTCCAGCCGACCTCGGAGCGCAGCACGTCCGGGGCGCCCTTGGAACCGGCGGCGGTGTCGAACTTGTTCTGCGCCTGGTCGAAGGGGACGTTGACGAACTCGACCTTGATGTCCTTGTTGGCGGCCTCGAACTCCTTGACCAGGGCCTGGTACGTCGGCGCCTCGTTGGTCGCGTTGGAGGTGTCCCACCAGGTGATGGTGACCGGGCCGCCGGCCGAGTCGCCGCTGTCGCTGTCTCCGCCGCAGGCCGTCGCCGCGAGGGCGAGGGACGCCACCAGCGCGGTGGCCGCTATGCCACGCCGCATGAGTTCTCCTTGAGGGTTAAGCCCGTGAGTGCAGGAGCGGCCCCGTCTGCCGTCCTGCGAAGTGCCGACTGCGCCGTTGCGGCGGCCGGGCGACGTGAACGTAACAGCGATGGAACCGTTTCGAAAGACCTTGCAGAAAAGTTTTGCAAGCGGCGCCGGGAGTTACCCCGCCGTGACCTCTTCCCGACCGCTCGGAGACTCGGGTTTCCGCCCGTACGACAGGGGTTCGGACTGTTGTGCAAGACTCTGCAAGCACTTGCCATCCGTTGCCGCCGGGGGAATCATCCCTTGCGGACGGACGCCGACCACGACGTGAGGGACCGCGATGACCCAGCAGCCCGCAGCGGGCCGTTCGACGGCGCGCACCAGGCGTCCCATCGGTGTGCAAGGCGAGAAGCGGCGGCTACAGTCCAGTCCTGTGACCACACGCCTTGCCGACATCGCTGCTCAGGCGGGGGTGAGCGAGGCGACCGTCAGCCGCGTCCTCAACGGCAAGCCGGGCGTCGCCGCCACCACCCGCCAGTCCGTGCTCGCCGCCCTCGACGTCCTCGGCTACGAGCGGCCGGTGCGGCTGCGGCAGCGCAGTGAGGGCCTGGTCGGTCTGATCACCCCGGAGCTGGAGAACCCGATCTTCCCCGCGCTGGCCCAGGTCATCGGGCAGGCGCTGACCCGCCAGGGCTACACGCCGGTGCTCGCCACCCAGACCCCGGGCGGGTCGACGGAGGACGAGCTGACGGAGATGCTCGTGGACCGCGGGGTGGCCGGCATCATCTACGTCTCCGGACTGCACGCCGACACCACCGCCGACACCCAGCGCTACGAGCGGCTGCGGGCGCAGGGCGTGCCGTTCGTGCTCGTGGACGGCTTCTCGCCGAAGGTGCAGGCGCCGTTCATCTCCCCCGACGACCGGGCCGCGATGGCGCTCGCCGTCACCCACCTCGCCTCCCTCGGCCACACCCGTATCGGCCTCGCGCTCGGGCCGAAGCGGTTCGTGCCGGTGCAGCGCAAGATCGAGGGCTTCGTGCGCACCATGCAGGAGCAGCTGGGACTGAGCGCCGAGACGGTCGAGACGGAGCTGGTCCAGCACTCGCTGTACACGCTGGAGGGCGGCCAGGCCGCCGCCAGCGCGCTGATGGACCGCGACTGCACGGCGGTGGTGTGCGCGAGCGACATGATGGCGCTGGGCGCGATACGGGCGGCCCGGCAGCGCGGTCTGGACGTGCCGAAGGACATCTCGGTGGTCGGCTTCGACGACTCCCCGCTGATCGCCTTCACCGACCCGCCGCTGACCACGGTCCGCAAGCCGGTCCCGGCGATGGGCCAGGCCGCGGTGCGCACGCTGCTGGAGGAGATCGGCGGGACGCCCGCGCCGCACAGCGAGTTCGTGTTCATGCCGGAGCTGGTGGTGCGCGGTTCGACCGCTTCCGCCCCCGGGGACCGGAATCGTCCCTGAGGCGGAGGACGGGACCTGCGGCGCACTGCCGGGGGAGGACGGGACGGACCTGCTTCCGGCGGAGAGGACGTGCGGGCCGGACCCGACCGGGGGATGATCTGAGGAGGGGGTCTTTTCTGGCAGACTCTGGCCCATGGGTGACACGACGGTGACAACGCTGGAAGGCCGGGAAGAGGCCGCAGCGCACCCCGTCGCGGAGGAGACGGGGCCGCGTCGCCTGCGCGCTCTGCGCGTACCCCGCCGCCCCCGGCTGTGGTTCGAGATCCTGCTGATCGCGGTGAGTTACTGGACGTACTCGCTCGTCCGCAACGCCGTGCCGGAGCAGCGGTCCGAGGCGCTGCGCAACGCCGACTGGATCTGGCGGCTGGAGCAGCAGCTGGGACTCGCCGTCGAGGAGTCCGTCAACCAGGCCGTGAACTCGGTGACCTGGCTCGTCGTCGGCATGAACTACTACTACGCCACCCTGCACTTCGTGGTGACGCTGGGTGTCCTGGTGTGGCTCTACCGTGGTCATCCCGGCCGCTACGCGGCGGCCCGCCTGGTCCTCTTCACCACCACCGGCATCGCCCTCGTCGGTTACTACCTGTATCCGCTCGCCCCGCCCCGGCTGATGAACGGCCAGGACTTCGTCGACACCGTCCTGGTCCACGAGACGTGGGGCTCGATGGCCTCCGGCGACCTGAAGAACATGTCGAACCAGTACGCCGCGATGCCCTCGATGCACATCGGCTGGTCGGTCTGGTGCGGTCTGACGATCTTCGCGCTGGCCAGTGTCCCCTGGGTGCGGGTGCTGGGCCTGGTCTACCCGGCGGCCACGCTGGTGGTCATCGTCGCCACCGCCAACCACTTCTGGCTGGACGCGGTGGGCGGCGTCCTCTGCCTGGCCTTCGGCTACGGCATCGCCCTGGTCTGGTACGGCCACCGGCCGTACGCCCTGCCGAGGCAGGTGCCCGAGCGGGGGAAACGGGAGCCGGAGCGGCTCCCGGTGCCGAAGCAGAAGTGACCGCGGGGGCTTCTACGATCCCCCGTAGAACAGCTCCTCCACCACGCCCCGCGCCCGCCGCGCCGTACGCCGGTACGCGTCGAGCATGTCGCCGGCGTGACCGGGGCCGTAGCCCAGGTAGCGGCCGACGGCGCCCAGCTCCCGGGGCACGGTGGGGAAGGTGTCCCCGGCCCGGCCCCGGACCAGCATCACCGCGTTGCGCACGCGGGTGGCGAGCACCCAGGCCTCGTCGAGGGTGCCGGCGTCCTCCGCGGAGATCAGCCCGGCCTCGCGGGCGGCGGCCAGCGCCTGCCGGGTGCGGGTCGTGCGCAGGCCCGGCTCCTCGGCGCCGTGCCGCAGCTGGAGCAGCTGCACGGTCCACTCCACGTCGGACAGCCCGCCCGGCCCGAGCTTGGCGTGCAGCTTGGGGTCGGCGCCGCGCGGCAGCCGCTCCGACTCCATACGGGCCTTCAGCCGCCGGATCTCGCGGACGGCCTCCTCGTCGAGCCCGCCGGCCGGGTAGCGCAGCGGGTCGATCAGCCCGATGAAACGGCGGCCCAGGTCCTCGTCCCCGGCGACGTGCTCGGCGCGCAGCAGCGCGTGCCGCTCCCACACCAGCGACCAGCGGCGGTAGTACGCCTCGTACGACCCGAGCGTGCGCACCAGCGGCCCCGACTTGCCCTCCGGGCGCAGGTCGGCGTCGATGAGCAGGGGCGGGTCGGCGCTGGGCGCCTGCAGCAGGCGGCGCATCTCGGCGACCACCTTGCCCGCCGCCTCGGCGGCCTCCCGCTCGTCCACGCCGTCCCGCGGTTCGTGGACGAACAGGACGTCCGCGTCGGAGCCGTAGCCCAGCTCGTGCCCGCCGAAGCGGCCCATGCCGATGATCGCGAACCGGGTGGGGAGGGTGTCCCCCCAGCCCTCCCGGACCACCGCGCGGAGCGTGCCGGCGAGGGTGGCGGCCGTCAGGTCGGACACCGCGCCGCCCACCAGGTCCACCAGGGCGCCCTGGTCGGCCTCGGCGGGCTGCGACTCGGTGCCGTAGGAGCCGATGATGTCGGCGGCGGACGTGCGGAACAGCTCGCGGCGGCGCACCCCGCGGGCGGCCGTGACGCCCTGGAGGGCGTTGTCGGCGCGGCGGACGGCGGCGAGGATCTCCTGCTCCAGATGGGCGCGCGGGCGCGGCTCGAGTCCCCCGCCGCCGTCGCCGAGCAGCGCCACCGCCTCGGGGGCGCGCATCAGCAGGTCGGGGGCGAGCCGGCCGGCGGACAGCACGCGGGCCAGGTTCTCGGCGGCGGCGCCCTCGTCGCGCAGCAGCCGCAGGTACCAGGGCGTCTTGCCGAGCGCGTCGGAGACGTTGCGGAAGGTGAGCAGCCCGGCGTCCGGGTCGGCGGAGTCCGCGAACCAGCCGAGCAGCACCGGCAGCAGGGTGCGCTGGATGGCGGCCTTGCGGGTGACGCCGGACGCCAGCGCCTCCAGGTGGCGCAGCGCGGCGGCCGGATCGGCGTACCCGAGCGCGATCAGCCGCTCCCGGGCGGCCTCGGCGCTGAGCCGGGCCTCGCCGGGGGCGAGCGCGGCGACGGCGTCCAGCAGCGGCCGGTAGAACAGCTTCTCGTGCAGCCGCCGTACGACGGAGGCGTGCCGCTTCCACTCGCGGTTCAGGGTGGCGACCGGGTCGGTGCGCAGGCCGAGGGAGCGGCCCAGGCGGCGCAGGTCGGCCTCGTCCTCGGGGACGAGGTGGGTGCGGCGCAGCCGGTGGAGCTGGATGCGGTGCTCCATGGAGCGCAGGAAGCGGTAGGCGTCGTCGAGCTGGGCGGCGTCCGCGCGGCCGACGTAGCCCCCGGCGGCGAGGGCCTTCAGCGCGTCGAGGGTGGTGCCACTGCGCAGCGAGGCGTCGGAGCGGCCGTGCACCAGCTGGAGCAGCTGCACCGCGAACTCGACGTCCCGCAGGCCCCCCGGACCCAGCTTCAGCTGGCGGTCGATCTCGGCGGCGGGGATGTTCTCCACCACCCGGCGGCGCATCTTCTGCACGTCGGCGACGAAGTTCTCCCGCTCGGCGGCCTGCCACACCAGCGGCTGGAGCGCGGCGGCGTACTCCTCGCCGAGCGCGGGGTCGCCGGCGACCGGGCGGGCCTTGAGCAGCGCCTGGAACTCCCAGGTCTTGGCCCAGCGCTGGTAGTAGGCGAGGTGGGAGGCGAGGGTGCGCACGAGCGGCCCGTTGCGGCCCTCGGGGCGCAGATTGGCGTCGACGGGCCAGATGGAGCCCTCGACGGTGGTCTCGGAGCAGATCCGCATCAGGTGCGAGGCGAGCCGGGTCGCGGCGCGCAGCGCCTTGTCCTCGTCGGCCCCGTCGGCCGCCTCGCCCACGAAGATGACGTCGACGTCGGAGACGTAGTTCAGCTCGTGTCCCCCGCACTTGCCCATCGCGATCACCGCGAGCCGGCACAGGGCGGCGTCCTCGGGTGCGGCGGCCGCGGCGAGGGCGAGGGCGGCGCGCAGGGTGGCGGTGGCGAGGTCGGCGAGCTCGGCGGCGGTCTGGGCGACCTCGATGGTGCCGCAGACGTCACGGGCGGCGATGGAGAGCAGACAGCGCCGGTAGGCCACGCGGAGCGAGACCGGGTCGGTGGCCCCGGCGAGGCCCCGCTCGAACTCCTCGACGCCCGGGTGCAGGTCGCGCGGTTCGTAGGTGACGAGGGCCTGCCAGTCGCTCGGGTGCCGGGCCAGGTGGTCGGCGAGCGCCTCGGACGCGCCGAGCACCCCGAGCAGCCGGTCCCGCAGCGGCTTGGCGGCTATCAGCGTGTCCAGCAGTTCCTGGCGGGCGGTGGTCCCGTCCTGCGCCTCCAGCAGCCGCACCAGCCCCCGCAGCGCGAGATCGGGGTCGGCGGCCTGGCCGAGGGCTTCCAGCAGGACGGGGTCGTTGCGCACGAGCGTGAGTCCGGCGCTGTCGAGCAGCCGCTCGGCGGCGGACGGATCGGTGAAGCCGTGCCGCAGCAGCCGCGTGAAGGTACTGCTCCTGCGCCCCGGCGCCGACGTCATCCCCGGCCTCCCTCGTGCCTCGCGCCTGTGCCTGGTGCACATGCCTCGGATCGGAGTCGTACGGCCATGAGCCTATCCGGAGTACGGGCCCGCGGCCCGGGGCACGGTGACATGCCGCTGTGGGCATGTCGGTGGCGCGGCGGCCGGTTTTCGGATTCGGTGAGGGGGAGCCGTTCGGCCGGACCGGGGACGGTCCGGCCGGCGCGAAGCGGACACGCCGACGGAGGAGCCGGATTTCCATGGACATGACCCTCGAAGTGATCCCGCTGCCGGTGAGCGACATCGACCGCGCCAGGGACTTCTACCGGGACAAGGTCGGCTTCCACGTCGACATCGACCAGGAGGTCGTGCCGGGCATGCGCATCGTCCAGCTGACCCCGCCCGGCTCCGGCTGCTCGATCGCCCTCGGCGAGAGCATCTGGAGGATGACCCCCGGCCCCGCCCCGGCCCCCGGCTCCTACCAGGGGCTCCAGCTCTGCGTCGCCGACATCGGGGCGGCCCGCGCGGAACTGACCGCCCGCGGCCTGGACGTCTCCGAACCGGTCCGGTACGCCGACTCCGACGGCGCCACCTTCATGCACTTCACGGACCCGGACGGCAACGGCTGGGCGGTGCAGGAGTACCGGCGGCGGGCCACGGAGCCGCTGCACAAGGTGCTGGGGGACCGGGCGGGGGGATAGGGCAACATATGGCAGGAGTACCATACAACCATGAGCCTCAAGAGAACGACGGTCTACCTCGAGGAAGACGATCTCCATGACCTCAAGGACACGGCCGCGCGGAGAGGAATCAGCGAAGCCGAACTGATTCGCGAAGGGGTCCGCCTCGCCATCGCCCGCAATCGCGTCTGGGACGAGCCCGCAGGGCTTCCCGTCTTCGACAGCGGCGACCCCACCTTCGCGGAGCGAGGTGACGAGATACTGGGTGAGACGGGCTTCGGCCGCTGGAACGAGGCCTCATAAGTGATCGCCATCGCCGACACGTCGGGGGTCATCGCCTCCGTCGATCACAGCTGCCCCGAGCACAGGACCGCCCGTCACGTGATGGACACGGCCGGCCTTCTGGTGATCCCCCAACTCGTCCTCGCCGAACTGGACCATCTGTTGAGTCGCCGGTTCAACAAGGATGCCGCAGGGCAGGTCATGGACTCACTCGTGGCACAGGCCAGGAGGGGGCGCTACGTCTTCGGTGACGCGCACGCCGATCTCCTCGCGGACGCCAGGCACGTTCAGCACAGGTACCGGGAACTCGCGCTCGACCTGACCGACTCGGTGATCGCGGTCATGGCCCGCGAGTACGCGACGGACGCTGTACTTACGCTCGACCGGAAGGACTTCCGCGCCATCCGCCCACTCACCGCACACCCGGCGTTCCGGCTCCTGCCCGGCGATCTGTAGCGCCCCCCGCACACCCCTCGGGCACCGCCGAGCCGATCCCGTCCCGGCCGTCGCCGAGGTCGAAGGTCTCGTCATCGGACACGAACGGCTCGTCCCCGACACGGTGTGCCGCACAGTGCGCCGCGGCGATCCGGTGGACGCCTTCGCGGATCACTTCCGCCTCCGACACGCCCAGGCGGGCGGCGGCTTCCTTGGCCAGGAGCAGGTCACCGTCGTCGACGTAGAGGGTGATACGCCTCAGAGCCATGTCCGCATGGTACGACTCGCACACCGAGCAGACATGACGGCGGACGGGCGATCCGCCGCGCTCGTTCCACCCCGACATCCGATCTCGTCATCATGTGTCAATGCTGGACAAATGGCGACTCGTCATGTCGCGAGCGGCTTCGTGTGACGGTCGGCATTCAGACCTCCGGCGTGTGTCGGCCCACAGGGAGCAGGAGCCGCATCCAGCACATCCGATGAGGGGAAGTCGCCGATGAGTGAGTCCGTACGAACCGGATCCGGGAGCACCGGAGAGAAGGTCAAGGCAGAGACCTCCGCGACGGCCGGCCAGGCCAGGCAGGCCGCCGGCCAGGTCGCGGGCACCGCGGCGGAACAGGCCCGGACCGTCGTGGGCGAGGCGCGGCAGCAGGCCGGCACGGTCATCGAGGACCTGCGGGGCCGCGCGATCGACGAGGCGGACGGGCAGACGAAGCGGGCGGCCGGCACGCTGCGGCAGTGGGCGAACGACTTCTCCGACCTGGCCGCGCGCGCGGAGGGCGACTCGCCCGCCCGCAGCCTGGCGGCCCGGGCCGGCGACAAGGGGCAGCGGGCGGCCGACTATCTGGAGCGGCAGGGGGTCGAAGGTCTCGTCGCCGACCTCCAGGGCTTCGCCCGCCGACGCCCCGGCGCCTTCCTCGGCGGCGCGCTGCTGGCCGGACTGGCCGTCGGACGCCTGGCGAAGGTGACGAAGACGGCGGCCGGGGCCGGCGGGAACGGACAGCGGCAGGTCACCGCGGCCCCGGCCGCCGAGGCCCTGCCGGCCGCTCCCCCGCCGGGTACGGCGCCGCCCGCACCGTCCGCTCCGCCGAGCATCGGCACGCCGGGCCGCCCGTTCCCGGAGGTGTGAGATGGCCACGATGTCACCGCGGCCCCGGGCCCGTTCGACCGAGCCGTACGAGGAGGAGCGTTCCACCGGCGAGTTGCTGTCGCAGGTGGCCTCCGACCTCCAGGTCCTCTTCCGTCAGGAGGTGGAGCTGGCCAAGGCCGAGATCAAGGAGGAGGGCACCAAGGCGGGCAAGGCGGCAGGGATGTACGGCGGTGCCGGCTTCGCCGGCTACATGGTCCTGCTGTTCCTGTCGCTGGCGGCCGTGTTCGGCCTGGCCAACGTGATGGACGGCGGCTGGGCCGCGCTGATCGTCGCCGCGCTGTGGGCCGTCGCCGCGGCCGTGCTGTACCAGAAGGGCCGCGCGAAGATGCGCACCGTCTCGCCGAAGCCCGAGCAGACCGTTCAGAGCCTGAAGGAGGATGCGGAATGGGCACGTCACCCGACCACATGAGGGCCGAGATCGCGGCCACGCGGAGCCAGCTGTCCGCGGACGTGGACCGGCTCGCCGACCGGGCCAGCCCGCGCCGCATGGTCCGCCGCCGCGGGGCGCGGATGCGCCGCACGGTGTCGGGCGTCCGGGACCGCGTCATGGGCACCGCCTCGCAGACGGCGCACGGCATGGCCGACACCGCCCGGTCGGCGGCCGGCTCGGTGCAGTCGGCGGCCGGTTCGGCGGCCGGCTCGGTGCAGTCGGCGGCCGGTTCGGCGGTCGGCTCGGTGCAGGAGGGCACCGGACAGGCGGCCGACTCGGCGCGCGAGATCGCCGGCCAGGCGGGACAGGCCGTCCAGCAGGCGCCCGAGATGGCCCGCCGCCAGACCGAGGGCAACCCGATCGCCGCCGGCCTGGTCGCCTTCGGCGTCGGCCTGCTCGCCGCCTCGATGCTGCCCGCCTCCGAGAAGGAACAGCAGAAGGCGTCCGAGCTGATGGAACGCGGCGCCGAGGCGCTGGAGCCGGTCAAGCAGGCCGCCACCGAGTCCGCGCAGCACCTGAAGGAAGACGCCAAGGAGGCCGCGCAGAGCGCGGCCGCGGAGGTGAAGGACACCGCCCAGCAGGCGGCCCGCACCACCCAGGACGAGGCCCGCGACCAGGCCGGCCAGGTCACCGACCAGGCCCGCGACTCCGGCCGCAGCCTCAAGGACGAGACCCGCGGCCGCTCCGGGCCCGCGTGAGGGACGCGGCCGCACTGCCTCCGGCGCCCGGACGGGGCCGGAGGCAGTGCTCCGTCCACGTCCGGGACTCCAGGACCCCCGACGGTCCCCGTCTCACCCTCACGGCGGCGGCGTGGGCCCGCTCCGTGACGCGTCACGCCGGCTGAGGCCGGGGGCCGTCGCGAGGACGGCCCCCGGTAGGCGTCAGCTCGCGTACGTCTCGAACTCGGCGATCCTCGGGGTGCCCGAGGCGCTGGTGATCTCGAAGGTGATCTTCTTCAGGGAGGTCGCGGAGAAGCTGATGACGCCCGCTCCGCTGCCGGAGGCCAGGACCGCGCCCGTGTCGTGGTTGAGGACGCGGTAGGAGCCGATGGTGCCGGAGCCCGACGCCTGCTGAATGTTGATCTTGGAGACCGTGGTGGCCGAGCCCCACTTGACCGAGACGGAGCCGGTCGAGCCGGACGGCGACCAGTACGTGCTCGCGCTGCCGTCGACGACGTTGCCGTAGCTCGTCCCGGAGGCCTTGGAGGAGCCGTCCGCGCCCGCGCCGAGGCTGAGGTTGGTGCCGGTGGGCGGGTCGGTGGGGTCCGGATCCGTCGGGTCCGGGTCCGTCGGGTCGGGGTCGGTTGGGTCCGGGGTCTGCGGGGTGCAGCTGCCGTCCGAGACCTTCAGGCCCTTGTTGGCGCCCGCCGTCTGGCTCACCACGCTCGGCACGCAGGTGGCCGCGTCGAGGGTGTACGCGTACGGGATGCTCACCGACGTGTTCGACGTGGGGTCGGGACCCGCCGGGTTGTGGTCGCTGCTGCGTGAGGACCAGGTCACGTTGTCGAAGATGTTGCCGCTGACCTGCCAGTAGCCGGCCGCGTCGGTGTAGAAGGTGCCGAGGACGTCCTTGGAGTCCTCGAAGTAGTTGTTGTCCACCTTCGCGCGGGCGCCGGCCCGGGAGTTGATCCCGGACTCGTTCAGGCTCTTGTAGTGGTTGTTGTAGATGTGCGAGATGCCGCCGCGCAGCAGGGGCGTGCGGGAGTCGATGTTCTCGTACAGGTTGTGGTGGAAGGTGACGTACCCGTTCGAGGTGTCGCTCTCGCTGGAGCCGATGAGGCCGCCGCGGCCGGAGTTGCGCAGGATGCTGTAGGACAGCGTCACGTACTGGGTGTTGTCCTTCATGTCGAAGAGGCCGTCGTAGCCCTCCGACTCGCCGCCGGACGCCTCCAGCGTGGTGTGGTCGACCCAGACGTTGCGGACACCGCTTTCCATGCCGATGGCGTCTCCGCCGTTCGACGTGGGCGAGCCCGACTTCTTGACGTTCCGGATCGTCACGTTCTGGATGACGATGTTGCTGGACTCCCGGATGTGGATGCCCAGCTGGTCGAAGACGGCGCCGTTGCCGACACCGACGATCGTGACGTTGCTGATCTGCTTGAGCTCGATCACGCCGGCCGCGGTGTTGCAGCTGCTGCCCGACACCTTGGCGGTGTTGCCGTGGTTGATGGTGCCCTCGACCTGGATGACGATCGGGGTGGAGCTGCTGGCCCGGCCGCACAGGGCCTGGTGGATCGCGGTGCCGGTGGTGGCGCGGACCGTCTGGCCGCCCGCGCCGCCGGTGGTCCCGCCGTTCTGGGTGGCGTAGCCGGTGACACCGCCGGTCGCGGCGGATGCCGTGGACGTGGACAGGGCCATGCCGGTCGCGGCCGCGAGGGCCCCCGTGGCCAGTAACGCGGAGAGTCGCACGGCGACTGATCGCCTCATTCTCGTCTCGCCTTTCGTCGTTCCGGTTTATGTCATGGGCATGTCACTAGAACCGATGAGGGAGGGCGGGGCGGGCCGGACCCATCGGGTGAGAAAGCGCTTTCCGTATGTTCATCGCGACAGTAGGGCCACGCCCGAGGGGCTGGCAAGGTTCCGCGCAGTTACGGAATGTCCACTTCCGCTTCTGGCTCCGCGAGGGCGACGCGTGATCTAGGTCACGATCTGACCTAGACGGCTCCTAGCGTGGTCCTCGACCGCGGAACAGGAACAGCGGAAGGCGAAAGACCATGACCGTGAACGATCCGACCACCAGCGACCCTGCCGAGGGCCCGACGACGACCGGTGAGCGCGCCGATCTGCTGGAGACGCTCGCCAAGCACCGGCACTTCCTGCGCTTCACCACCCGTGATCTGACCGACGAGCAGGCCGGGCTGCGGACGACCGCCGGCGAGCTCTGCCTGGGCGGCCTGATCAAGCACGTCACCTCGGTCGAGCGGAACTGGGTGGACTTCATCCTGAACGGCCCCTCGGCGATGGGGGACTTCACGGCCATGACCGAGGACGACTGGGCCCGGCGGGCCGACGAGTTCCGGATGCTGCCCGGTGAGACGCTGGCCGGCGTGCTGGCCGACTACACCGACGTGGCCGCCCGGACCGACGACCTGGTCGCGGCCCTGCCCGACCTCGACGCCGCATGGCCCCTGCCGAAGGCCCCGTGGTTCGAGTCCGGCGCGCGGTGGACGGCCCGCAGGACGCTGCTGCACATCATCGCCGAGACCGCCCAGCACGCCGGCCACGCCGACATCATCCGCGAATCGCTGGACGGCGCGAAGAGCATGGGCTGACCGCCGGGCGACCCCTCGGACGGGGCCGAGGTCCACGGCCATCGGCCCCGTGCGCCCGCTCGACCGGGCACCCGCTCCGGCCCGCGCCTACAGCACCGGCAGGTTCTTGCGCAGCTCGAAGGCGGTGACCTCGCTGCGGTACTCCTCCCACTCCTGGCGCTTGTTGCGCAGGAAGAAGTCGAAGACGTGCTCGCCGAGGGTCTCGGCGACCAGATCGCTGCGCTCCATCAGGGTCAGCGCCTCGCCCAGGTTCTGCGGCAGCGGTTCGATGCCCAGCGCGCGGCGCTCCGCGTCGGACAGGGCCCACACGTCGTCCTCGGCGCCCGGCGGGAGCTCGTAGCCCTCCTCGATGCCCTTCAGGCCGGCGGCCAGCAGGACGGCGTAGGTCAGGTACGGGTTGGCGCCGGAGTCGATGGAGCGGACCTCCACGCGCGCCGAGCCGGTCTTGCCGGGCTTGTACATGGGCACGCGGACCAGCGCCGAGCGGTTGTTGTGGCCCCAGCAGATGTACGACGGGGCCTCGCCGCCGGCGCCCGCCGTGCGCTCCGTGCCGCCCCAGATGCGCTTGTAGGAGTTGACCCACTGGTTGGTGACCGCGGAGACCTCCGCCGCGTGCCGCAGCAGGCCCGCGATGAAGGAACGGCCGACCTTGGAGAGCTGGAACTCCGCGCCGGACTCATAGAACGCGTTGCGGTCGCCCTCGAAGAGGGAGAGGTGGGTGTGCATGCCGGAGCCCGGGTATTCGGAGAACGGCTTCGGCATGAAGGTCGCCTGGACGCCCTGTTCGAGGGCCACCTGCTTCATGACCAGGCGGAACGTCATGATGTTGTCCGCCGTGGAGAGCGCGTCCGCGTAGCGCAGGTCGATCTCCTGCTGGCCGGGGGCGCCCTCGTGGTGGGAGAACTCCACCGAGATGCCCATCGACTCCAGCATGGTGATCGCCTGGCGGCGGAAGTCCATGCCGACGTTCTGCGGGGTGTGGTCGAAGTAGCCGGAGTTGTCCGCGGGCGTCGGGCGGCTGCCGTCCAGCGGCCGGTCCTTCAGCAGGAAGAACTCGATCTCCGGGTGGGTGTAGAAGGTGAAGCCCAGGTCGGAGGTGCGGGCCAGGGCGCGCTTGAGGACGAAGCGCGGGTCCGCGAAGGACGGGGAGCCGTCCGGCATGAGGATGTCGCAGAACATGCGGGCCGTGCCGGGGGCCTCGGCGCGCCAGGGGAGGATCTGGAAGGTCGACGGGTCCGGCTTGGCGATCATGTCGGACTCGTAGACCCGGGCGAAGCCCTCGATGGCGGAGCCGTCGAAGCCGATCCCCTCGTCGAACGCCTGCTCGAGCTCGGCGGGGGCGACGGCCACGGACTTGAGGAAGCCCAGCACGTCGGTGAACCACAGGCGCACGAACCGGATGTCGCGCTCCTCCAACGTCCGGAGCACGAACTCCTGCTGCTTGTCCATCTTCCGCTTCCCCATCCTTGCCGGTCAGGCCGCCCGTCCGCTCCCACTCCCGGGGAGACGGTCGGGCATCCCGAGCATCCCACCACACCAGCGTTTCACACGCGTTGCCGACCTCGGTCGGCCGGCTTGCCGTGGCCTGAACGCCTCGCACACGACAGGTGTACCGCTCCGGGGCCCATCTTGCCCGTTCGGGCCGGTATCCGTAACGGGCGGCTCACGGACTCGGGGAGATGCCCAGCAGGAGGGGACCCGTGGGGGCCCTGACGATGTCCGCCACCGTGACCGGGTCCAGCGAGGCGAAGAACGCCTCCTGGGCTCCGCGCAGGGCTCCGCGCAGCCGGCAGGCCGGGCTCAGCGGACAGGGGGACGAGGTGGGGGTGCCCTCGCAGTCGACGACGTCCCCCTCGCCCTCGAAGGCCCGGACCACCGCGCCCACCGAGGCGGTACGGCCCTCTTCCGTGAGGCCCAGACCGCCGCCCCGGCCGCGGCGGGCCGTGAGCAGGCCCATGTGCTGGAGCTCGGCGACGACCTTCGCGGCGTGCGTGTAGGGCACGCCCATGGCCTCCGAGACGTCGCGCGTCGTCGGGTTGGAGTCGCCGGCCACGGCGAGGCGCATGAGGACCCGCAGGGCAAGGTCGGTGGAGCGGAGGAGCCGCATACCATGCAGGGTAGGTAATGTGCATCCGGGGTTCAAATTATCCGGCGTGAAGGATGTGTGCGGGGGACGTGCGGGGGTGTCAGGCTGGGTTCGCAGGCCCTCTACGGCTCGTCCCGCCTTCCCCATTACGATCAGCTGATCCGTTCGTCCCACTCCTCCTCTCCCGAAGGACATTCCCATGGGCTCCGCCAAGAAGAGCAGCGCGGCACGTTCGGCACGCATAGAGGAGATGCGGCGCGCCGAGAAGGCCCGCGAGCGCCGCAACCGGCTCCTCGTCATCGCCGCCAGTGTGGTGGTCGTCGCCGGGCTCGTCGCCGGCAGTGTGGTGCTCGTCCAGTCCCAGTCGGACGACGACGGCGCGGCCGCCGACGCGAAGAACTCCGGCAAGTTCGTCACGGGCGACGACGGCGTACGGAAGTGGGAGGGCGAACTGGGGCGCAACCACGTGACCAAGGCGGTGAAGTACTCCGTCTCGCCCCCGGTCGGCGGCGACCACGACCCGGTGTGGATGAACTGCAACGGGGACGTCTACACCGACGAGATCGACAACACCAACGCCGTGCACTCGCTGGAGCACGGTGCCGTGTGGGTGACGTACAACGCCTCGGCCGACAAGGCGGACGTCGACGCGCTCGCGGCGAAGGTGAAGAAGACGCCGTACACGCTGATGAGCCCGGTGGACGGGCAGAAGGACCCGATCATGCTGTCCGCCTGGGGGCACCAGCGCACGGTGACCGGCGCGGAGGACCCGAACGTGGACGCGTTCTTCGAGAAGTTCGTCCAGGGAGAGCAGACGCCCGAGCCGGGGGCCGCCTGCACCAACGGGCTCTCCGAGTGAGGCAGGCGGGGCTGATCGCGGGGGCCGCGGCCACGGCGCTGATCGCGGCCGGGGCGATCACCTACGCGGTGGCCGGGGACGACGGCTCCTCGGGCGCGGTGCCGTCCGCGGGGTCCGCGGACGCCGGGTTCGCCCGGGACATGGCCGTGCACCATCAGCAGGCCGTCGAGATGTCGTACGTCGTGCGGGACCGCACGGACGACGAGGAGGTCCGGCGGCTCGCCTACGACATCGCCCAGACGCAGGCCAACCAGCGGGGCATGCTGCTGGGCTGGCTCGACCTGTGGGAGCTGCCCAAGGTGTCCGCGGATCCGCCGATGACCTGGATGGGCATGGGGGACACGGTCTCCGGCGAGGACGGGGCGCTGATGCCGGGGATGGCGACCAACACCGAGATGAAGCGGCTGGGGTCGCTGAGCGGGGAGCGGGCGGAGGTCTTCTACCTGCAGCTCATGACGGACCACCACAAGGGCGGGGTCCACATGGCGCAGGCGTGCGTCCGGGCGTGCGAGGTGGGGGTCGAGAAGCGGCTCGCGCGGGGGATGGTGGAGGGGCAGGAGTCGGAGATCGCGCTGATGGCGGGGATGCTGGAGGAGCGGGGGGCGGCGGCCAGGCCTTAGCGTGCGGTGGCCGGGGGTGGCGGTGGCCGGGGGGCGGCGGACGGGGGGCGGCGGACGGGGGGCGGCGGACGGGGCTCCAGGACATCGCGTCGCTCTGACGATTACACTGGGCCCGTGCCTCAACTACGTCTCGCCCTGAATCAGATCGACTCGCGCGTCGGTGACCTCGCCGGCAACGCCGAAACGGTGGTCCGCTGGACCCGGCACTCCGCCGAGCAGGGAGCGCACCTCGTGGCGTTCCCCGAGATGGCGCTGACCGGGTATCCCGTCGAGGACCTCGCCCTGCGGTCGTCCTTCGTGGAGGCGTCGCGGGCGGCCCTGCGCTCGCTGGCCGCGCGGCTCGCCGAGGAGGGGTTCGGGGACCTCCCGGTGATCGTCGGGTACCTCGACCGCAGTGCCGCCGCCCAGCCGAGGTACGGGCAGCCGGCCGGTGCGCCGCAGAACGCGGGCGCCGTGCTGTACGGGGGTGAGGTGGCGCTGAGCTTCGCCAAGCACCACCTGCCGAACTACGGCGTCTTCGACGAGTTCCGGTACTTCGTGCCCGGTGACACCATGCCGGTGGTGCGGGTGCGGGGCGTCGACGTCGCCCTCGCCATCTGTGAGGACCTGTGGCAGGACGGGGGGCGGGTACCGGCGGCGCGGTCGGCCCGGGCCGGGCTGCTCCTGTCGATCAACGCCTCGCCGTACGAGCGGGACAAGGACGACACCCGGCTGGAGCTGGTGCGCAAGCGGGCGCAGGAGGCCGGGTGCACGACCGCGTACCTCGCGATGATGGGCGGGCAGGACGAGTTGGTCTTCGACGGGGACTCGATCGTCGTGGACCGTGACGGCGGCGTCGTGACGCGTGCGCCGCAGTTCGCCGAGGCGTGTGTCGTGGTCGATCTCGAGCTTCCAGCGGCGGAGGCGGACGCGCCGACGGGGGTCGTCGACGACGGGCTGCGGATCGACCGGGTCGTGCTGTCGGAGGCGCCCGTGCCCGCGTACGAGGCCTCGTCGCCCGGGGGGTACGCCGAGCGGCTCGACGACGACGAGGAGGTGTACTCCGCGCTGGTGGTCGGGCTGCGGGCGTACGTCGCGAAGAACGGGTTCCGGTCGGTGCTGATCGGGTTGTCCGGGGGGATCGACTCGGCGCTGGTCGCCGCGATCGCCTGCGACGCGGTGGGCGCGGAGAACGTGTACGGCGTGTCCATGCCGTCGAAGTACTCGTCCGAGCACTCGAAGGACGACGCGGCGGAGCTGGCGCGGCGGACCGGGCTGAACTATCGGACCGTTGCGATCGAGCCGATGTTCGATGCGTACATGGGGGCGCTGGGGCTGACCGGGCTGGCGGAGGAGAACCTGCAGTCGCGGCTGCGGGGGACGCTGCTGATGGCGATCTCCAACCAGGAGGGGCACATCGTGCTGGCGCCGGGGAACAAGTCGGAGCTGGCGGTGGGGTACTCGACGCTGTACGGGGACTCCGTGGGGGCGTACGGGCCGATCAAGGACGTGTACAAGACGTCGGTGTTCCGGCTGGCGGAGTGGCGCAACCGGGCGGCGGTGGAGCGGGGGCAGACGCCGCCGATTCCGGAGAACTCGATCTCGAAGCCGCCGAGCGCGGAGCTGCGGCCGGGGCAGGTGGACACGGACTCGCTGCCGGACTATCCGGTGCTGGACGCGATCCTGTCGCTGTACGTGGACCGGGACCGGGGGGCGGACGAGATCGTCGCGGCCGGGTTCGACGCGGAGCTGGTGACGAAGACGCTGCGGATGGTGGACCGGGCGGAGTACAAGCGGCGGCAGTACCCGCCGGGTACGAAGATCTCCCCGAAGGGCTTCGGCAAGGACCGCCGGCTGCCGATCACCAACGGCTGGCGCGAGGGGATGCGCGTCTGACGCGCGTCTGACGCGCGTCTGTTGAACGCCTGCGGCGCGGCGTTCGGGCCGGTGGGTGCGGGCGTAGCGCCTGCGGTCGGTGGGTGGGGCGGGGCCGGGTCGGGGGTGTCCGTCCTCGGACCGGCGCGGAATCGGCTTGCTGGAGGGGGTGCGGGGCGCGGACGCGCCGGCCACTGCGGGCGGCCACCCCCGCCCCGACCCCTCCGCGCCGTACGCGGCCACCCGCCGCCACCCCGCCGCTCCCGCGGGCAGTCGTGCCGCTGGGGCGATGGGGGTCCCCCCGCTCATGGGGGTCCCCCCGCTCGAGCGAAGCCGAGAGTGGGGGAGGAGCCGAGAGTGGGGGAGGAGCCGAGAGTGGGGGAGGGTGGGCGCTGGGGGTACCCCCTCTGGGGGAGGCACCCCGCAAACGCCGGGCTGCGTGAACACCCCCCGGCTCGCACCCACGCAGCACCGGGCCACGCAAGCCGACCCCCGGCCGGTACCACCGCGGGCCCCGCATGACGCCGGGCCGCGCGGAGCCACCCACCTGACCGCACCAGGCGGTTTTCAGTCGCCCTGTGCGGTGACTCTCACCCGGGCCGCGATGGGGAGGTGGTCGCTCGCCGTCGCCGGAAGGGTCCAGGAGCTCTCCGGCTCCGCACCCTTGACCAGGATCTGGTCGATCCGCGCCATCGGGAACGACGCCGGCCAGCTGAAACCGAAGCCGCTGCCCACGGCTCCCTGGGTGGAGCGCATCTGGGAGGTCACCGCGTTCAGGGCGCGGTCGTTCATCGTGCCGTTGAGGTCGCCGAGCAGGACGACGTTCGGCAGGGGTTCATCGGCGATGGCCTCGCCCAGCGCGTCGGCGCTCTTGTCCCGCTGACGGGCCGTGAAACCGGCCTCCAGCTTCACCCGGACCGAGGGGAGATGGGCGACGTAGACCGCGACCCGGCCGGCGGGAGCGGCCACCGTGGCACGCATCGCGCGCTTCCAGCCGAGGCGGATGTCGACCGCCTTCACCTCGCTCAGGGGGTACTTGCTCCACAGGCCGACGGTGCCGACCACCTCGTGGTACTTGTACGTCGGCTCCAGCGCCCGCTCGTACGTCGGGACCTCCGACGCCTTCAGCTCCTCGAGGGCCAGCACGTCCGCGCCCGAGGCGGCCACGCCGCGGGCGGTGGCGGACGGGTCCGGGTTGTCGGCGTTGACGTTGTGCGTGGCCACCGTGAGGTCGCCGCCGCCGGTGCCGGTCTTGTCGGTGAGCAGGCCGCCGAAGAGGTTCAGCCAGACGGCCGCCGGCAGGATCGTCGCGATCAGCGCCGTCGCCGACTTGCGGATCAGGCCGAGGACGAGCAGCACGGGGATCATCAGGCCCACCCAGGGGAGGAAGGTGTCCACCAGGCTGCCCAGGTTGCCGATCGCGTTCGGGATGTGGGTGTGGGCCAGCATGACCAGGGCGGTCAGGACCGCGCAGGCGGCCAGGACGAGGCCGCGGCGCCAGATGCGGCGGTCGCCGCGCCAGCCCCTGGTGAGGCGCTCGCGCAGGCGCCGGAGCCGGGTTGGCCGCGGCTCGGGCCCCGAACCGTCGTCGTCCGTCTCCGTCATGTACGCCTGCTGCGCCATACCGTCGCCTCACAACCTGCCGTGCACACCGTCACCCCGTGTCCGTAAGACCCTAGGGGATGATCGGTTCCGTTCCCGCCGTCCCGCGACGGCCGTACGGGGGCGAGGACGCGCGGGGGTGCCCGGGGAGTTCCGGGCGGGGGTGGTGAAAGCGCCCTCTGTGACGAAACGCGCACGGTGATGACGCGGGGTCAGGTGGGCGTGCCGCGGGTGGCCGTCGTGGACCGGCGACTCGTGGACGCCGGTTCCCGCCGGCCGTTCGCCGCCCCGGCCCGGCCGGTGGGACGAGCCCGTCGGCGGGGCCGCCGCACTGCGCGTACACGTACGGCATGCCGTGGCCGACGGTCGTCCGCAGGGGGCGCGACCCGTCGCTCGGGGCGGACCCCGGCCGCGGGTGATCGCGCTCTGCGCGGCGGGAGGCCGGTGGGCTTTCAGTCGCCGGGCGGGCGCAGGCCTTCGAGGAGCGTGTCCACGACGCGTTCGGCGAGGTCGTCCGGGAGGTCGGCGTCGGGGCGCAGGACGGTGCGGACGAGGAGGGGGCCCACGACGATGTCGTGGAGGATCTCCAGGTCGACGTCGGCGCGCAGCTCGCCGTTCTCCCGGCCCCGGCGCAGCACCTCCAGGCCGAGTCTGCGGCGCGGCAGGATGACGTTGTCGTGGTAGGCGGCCCAGAGGTGGGGGCTGCTCTTCATCTGGGCGCGCACGTTGTGCAGGATCGCCGAGGTCCGGCCGGCCAGGCCGCGCAGGCGCATCGACTCCAGCAGGACGACCAGGTCGTCGCGCATGGAGGTGCCGGGGAGTTCGGGGTCCGGGGGCTCGGCGGCGCGCAGGACGTCGGCGAGGAGCTGCTCCTTGCCGCTCCAGCGGCGGTAGATGGTGGCCTTGCCGACGCCGGCGGTGCGGGCGATGCGCTCGATGGAGAGCTCCGCGAGGGGCACGCCGTCCTCCAGGAGCTTCATCACCCCCTCGCCGATGGCGCGTTCGGCCGCCTCGCTGCGGGGACGGCCCCGTGCGGGGCCGCCCTGCCGGGGATCGGTGCCGTCCGGGCTCACGTCGTCGGGTCCTTTCGGTGGGCTGGGACGATTCTCCCCGGTGGGCGGTGGCAACGGTCCACCGCCCCGGGGCTTATCGGTCCGCCGCCGGTACCAGCTCCCGCTTCCCTTCGTCCTCCTCGGACGCCGGCGCACGGCCGGGCAGGAACACGGCGGCGACGACCGCGCCCAGCACCGCGACGACCGCTCCGCACAGCGCCGTGACGTGCATGGCGTGCAGGAACGCGGCGTCGGCCGCGCCGACCAGGGGCTCGCCGCGCGCGCCCAGCCGGTCCGCCACGGCCAGCGTGGCCTCGATGGACTCGCCGGCGGCGTGCCGGGCGGCGGGCGGCAGCAGGCCGAGTTCGTCCTCGATGCCGTTGCGGTAGGCGGTGGAGAGCACCGAGCCGAGCACGGCGATGCCGAGGGCGCCGCCGACCTGGCGGAAGGTGTTGCTGAGGGCGGAGGCGGAGCCGGCCTTCTCGCGGGGCAGGGCCTGCATGATGACGACGCTGACCGGCGTCATGACGCACGCCATGGCGGTGCCCATGAGGAAGAAGACGACTTCCAGCAGCCAGATCGGCGTGTCCCCGTCCAGGAGGGCGAACGCGGCCAGCGTCGCCGCGAGCACCACCAGGCCGGCGGCGGTGGTGGCCCTGTTGCCGAAGCGGTCGACCAGGAAGCGGGCCTGGGGCGCGAAGAGCATCTGTGTGGCGGCCAGCGGCAGCAGCAGCAGCCCGGTCTCCAGCGGCGAGTAGCCGCGCACGCTCTGGGTGTAGAACACCGCGAAGAACGTCACGCCCATCAGCGCGAAGAAGACCAGCGCGACCGCGGTGATCGCGGCGGAGAACACCTTGTTCCTGAAGTGGGTGACGTCGACGGACGGATGGTCGCTGCGCTTCTCGAACACCACGAACGCGGCGAGCACGGCGAGACCGGCGCCGACGGCCGACACCACGGTGACGTCGGTGAAGTCGGCGAGCCGGCCGCCCTCGATGATGCCGTAGACGAGCAGGACCAGTCCGGCCACGGACAGGACGACACCGACGGGGTCGATCCGGCCCGGGTCCGGGTCGCGGGAGTCGGGGACCAGCCACAGCATCAGGGCGACGGCGAGGACGACGATGGGCACGTTGACGAGGAAGACCGAGCCCCACCAGAAGTGGTCCAGGAGGACTCCGCCGGTGATCGGACCGATGGCGATGGCGAGGCCCACACCACCCGTCCAGATGCCGATGGCCTTGGGCTGCTCGTTACGCTCGAAGACGTTCATCAGCACGGCCAGGGTGGCCGGCATGACGAAGGCCGCGCCCAGTCCCATCATCGCGCGGAAGCCGATCAGCCCGGCCGGGGAACCGGAGAACGCGGCGAGCGCCGAGCCCGTGCCGAACACGACGAGACCGCCGATCAGCACCTTCTTGCGGCCGAGCCGGTCGCCCAGCAGACCCGCGCTGAAGAGCAGACCGGCGAAGACGAGCGTGTAGGCGTTGATCGCCCACTCCAGCTCGCCCTGTGTGGCGCCCAGGCCGGTGGGGGCGGGGGTGGAGATCGTCTTGATGGCGACGTTCAGGATCGAGTTGTCGAGCACGACGATCAGCAGGCTCAGCATCAGTACGCCGAGGATGGCCCAACGGCGCCGGTGCACGGCTTCCGGGACCCGGCGGGCAGGGACGGCAGGAGAAGTCATACGACCCAGAGTAGCCATTTACGATACGATACCGTCTCGTATCGTAAGCGTTTTGCCGAAATCTTGCCCGACATTGCCCGGTGTGGACGCAGGTGCGGGGTGGCGGGCGGAACTCACAGGGGGACCTCTGGCCCTCGTCGGGGCGAGGTGCCACCATGGACATGGTCCGGGGACGCCGTCAGGGCGCCTCGAGATGACGTGTTGGGAGACGGATCAATGACGCAGCTTTCGGCTGCCCAGACCGGGACGACGTCCGGTTCCTCCGCCGGCGGCAAGACGCTGTACGGGGGCAAGGGCACGCGCCGTATCACTGTCCGCGACATCGCAGCCGCCAAGGAGCGCGGCGAGAAGTGGCCCATGCTCACCGCGTACGACGCGATGACCGCGTCCGTGTTCGACGAGGCCGGTATCCCGGTGATGCTCGTCGGCGACTCCGCGGGCAACTGCCACCTGGGGTACGAGACCACCGTGCCCGTCACCCTCGACGAGATGACCATGCTGTCCGCCGCGGTCGTACGGGGCACCTCGCGCGCCCTGATCGTGGGCGACCTGCCCTTCGGCTCCTACCAGGAGGGTCCGGTGCAGGCGCTGCGCTCGGCGACCCGGCTGGTGAAGGAGGCCGGTGTCGGCGCCGTGAAGCTGGAGGGCGGCGAGCGGTCGCACCGGCAGATCGAGCTGCTGGTGGAGTCCGGGATTCCGGTGATGGCCCACATCGGGCTGACGCCGCAGTCGGTGAACGCGATGGGCTACCGGGTGCAGGGGCGGGGCGAGGAGGCGGCCCAGCAGCTGCTGCGGGACGCCAAGGCCGTGCAGGACGCGGGGGCGTTCGCGGTGGTGCTGGAGCTGGTGCCGGCGGAGCTGGCGGCGGAGGTGACGCGGGTGCTGCACATTCCGACCGTCGGGATCGGGGCCGGGCCGGACACGGACGCGCAGGTGCTGGTGTGGACCGACATGCTGGGGCTGACCGGGGGGCGGGTGCCGAAGTTCGTGAAGCAGTACGCCGATCTGCGTGAGGTCATGACCGGGGCGGCGAGGGCGTTCGCCGAGGATGTGGTCGGCGGGACGTTCCCGCAGGAAGCGCACTCCGTGCACTGAGCAGCTCTGCTGCCGTTGAGCCACTGCCGCACCACCTGTCGGCCCCGTCGATCTTCCCCCGTCGGCGGGGCCGGCACCTTTGTGCGCCTGGACCGGCGCCGCTCTCGCGGAGGTGGTGCGCGCCGTCGGGGTGCCTCAATTGATGGTTGCGGTGGCCACGCGGGAGTTGTCGGTGCCGTCGGCTGGCTTGTCGGTGGGATGTCGGGGGTTTGTCGGTGGGGGTTGGCACAGTCCTCGGCATGACGCGAAACGACGAAGACCTGGGGGGCGCGGGGAGCGCCGTGACCGTGCGGGGGCTGGTCAAGCACTACGGGGAGACCAAGGCGCTGGACGGGGTCGACCTGGATGTGCGCGAGGGCACCGTGATGGGGGTGCTCGGGCCGAACGGGGCCGGGAAGACCACGCTGGTACGGATCCTGTCCACCCTTCTCACGCCGACCGCCGGGCACGCCACCGTCGCCGGGTACGACGTGGTCCGCCAGCCTAGGCAGCTGCGCCGGGTGATCGGGCTGACCGGGCAGTACGCCTCCGTGGACGAGAAGCTTCCGGGCTGGGAGAACCTGTACCTGATCGGGCGGCTGCTCGACCTGTCCCGCAAGGAGGCCCGGTCCCGCGCCGACGAGCTGCTGGAGCGGTTCTCGCTCACCGACGCGGCCCGGCGGCCGGCGGCCACGTACTCCGGCGGTATGCGGCGGCGCCTGGACCTGGCCGCCTCGATGATCGGCCGGCCGGCCGTGCTGTACCTGGACGAGCCGACCACGGGACTGGACCCCCGCACCCGCAACGAGGTGTGGGACGAGGTCAAGCGGCTGGTCGGGGACGGGGTGACCGTGCTGCTGACCACCCAGTACATGGAGGAGGCCGAGCAGCTCGCCTCCGAGCTGACCGTCGTGGACCGGGGCAAGGTCATCGCGAGCGGCGGCATCGAGGAGCTGAAGGCCAAGGTCGGCGGCCGTACGCTGCGCATCCGCCCGGCCGATCCGCTGCGGCTGCGCCCGCTGGCGGACGACCTCGACGCGCTGGGCATCACCGGACTCGCCACGACCACCGTGGACGCCGAGCGGGGTGCCGTGCTCGTCCCCGTGCTCAGTGACGAGCAACTGACCGCCGTGGTCGGCGCGGTCACCGCGCGCGGTGTCACCCTCAGCTCCATCACCACCGAACTGCCCAGCCTGGACGAGGTGTTCCTGTCCCTCACCGGTCACCGCGCCGGCGCCCCGCAGGACACCGTGCCCGCCGGGACCCACGAGGAGGCCGTCGCCGTATGAGCGCCACCACCACCGCCACCGACCTCCGCGCGGACGCCCGTATCCCGCTGCGCGGGCATCTGCGCCACACCGGTGCCCTGGTGCGCCGCAACCTGCTGTGGATACGGCAGGACCCGGAGTCGATGTTCGACGCCGTGCTGTTCCCGATCGTCTTCACCCTGCTGTTCGTGTACGTCTTCGGCGGCTCGATCGGGCAGTCGCTGGGCGGCGGACAGGAGGCGTACGTGCAGTACATCGTGCCCGGCCTGATGGCCATGATGGGCATGAACATGGCCCAGGGGGTGGGCACCGGGTTCAACCAGGACTTCAACACCGGGGTCATGGACCGCTTCCGGTCGCTGCCGATCGGGCGTGGCTCGGTGCTGTTCGCGAAGATCTCGGTCGAGATGATGCGGATGCTGATCGCCACCGCCATCCTCATGGTCGTCGGTGTCCTCGTCGGCTTCGACATCACCCACTGGCCCGGGCTGTTCGCCGCCGTGGGACTGTCCGCCGTGTTCGGCTCGGCGCTGATGTGGATCTTCCTCACGCTGGGTGTGGTGATGAAGAACGCGCAGTCGGTGCAGGCGATGGGCTTCCTGGTGCTGATGCCGCTGCAGTTCGGCTCGTCGATCTTCGCGCCGACCGAGTCGATGCCGGGCTGGCTGGAATCCTTCACCCGGGTCAACCCGCTGTCCGCGCTGGCGGACGCCGCGCGCGGGCTGATGGTGGGTGGCCCGGTCGCTCACGACCTGTGGCTGACGCTGGCCTGGTCGGTGGGGATCACGGCGGTGATGGCACCGGTCGCGATCCACAAGTTCCGTACGAAGAGCTGATCACTCCGGTCCGAGCAGGGCGTCGGCGTTCTCCTGGGGGAGGCCGGCGCCCTCGGCGTACGCGGTCTCGTACGCCGGGTCGCCGAGGGCCGCCCGGATGCGCGCCTCGGCCCGTTCGCGCACCTCGCGCTCCACGAGTCCGGCGTGGTGCTCGGGCGGCAGCCAGGAGTCGGCCGCGCCGAGGCAGCGGGCCGCTTGCCGGGCCCGCCGCCCGCCGTCGACGCCGGCGAGGGCGACGGCGCCCAGGGTGAGGTACGCCGAGCGCATGTGGGGCGCCATGGCGGCGGAGAGCGGGTCGCCCGCCTGCCGGAGCGCCTCGCGGATGACCACCAGGGCCTGCTCGTCGTTGCCGTCGGCCACTTCCAGCCAGCCCTCGGCTCCGAGGATGAACGCGTCGAAGACGACGTAGTGCGCGATGCGGAACTCCTGGCGCAGGGCCCGCAGGTGCTCCCGCGCCTCCGCCGTGCGCCCGGTCGCGCAGAGCCAGCCGGTCAGGAAGAGCCGGGCGGCGGGCAGGGCCTCGGTGTGCCGGCCCCTCGTGTCGTCGATGACCTCGCGCAGCAGCCGCTCACCGCGCTCCGCCTCACCCGCCTCCAGCAGCACGCTGCCCAGCCGGGCGGTGAGCACGGCCGTGTGGGCACGGGCGCCGAGGCGGTCGGCGTGCTCGATCGCCGCCTCGTAGTCCGCGGCGGCTTCCCGGTACGCGCCGGCGCGTTCGCGGGCCTCGCCGCGCGCGGAGAGCGCCTCGGCGGTGCCCCAGGTGTCGCCGAGCCGGCGGTGGATCTCCAGGGCCTCGTCGGCGTCACGGCGCGCGTCGCCGGCCCAGTCACTGCGGTTGGCCAGGAAGTTGGCGCGCAGCTGGAGGTTGGAGGCCAGCTCCCACTCGAATCCGGGGTTCGCCCGGCAGGTGCGGATCGCCGCGTCGACCACGTGGCGCAGCCGCTCCATGTCGCCGGTCAGCATCACGGCGAACACCCAGAGCAGGCCGGGCGTCCGGCAGACCTGCGGCAGGCCCGGCTCGTACGTCGCGCCGACGAGGCGCAGCTTGTGCTGCGCCTGCGGGGTCTGCCAGTCGTCGAGTTCGGTGTCCATGTGGGCCAGATGGGCCAGGTGCACCCCGCGGCGGGCCTCGGCGAGGACCTCGCCGGTCATCGGGGGCGGGGCGTCGGTGCAGCGCTGCCACAGCGGGGCGGCGGGCCGCACCGGTTCGGTGAACGGGTCGGGGGCGAGGGCCATGACCTCGGCGCACCAGTTGCGGGCCTCGATGCGCAGATCGCGCATCTGCCAGTACCAGACGAGCGACAGGGTGATGCAGAGCGCCTCCTGCTCGTCGCGCAGGGCGAGGGCGTGGCGCAGCGCCGTGCGCACGTTCTCGTACTCCCGCTCCAGCAGGGCGATGGCGGCCACCTGGTGCGGGCCGCGCAGCATCGGCTCGGTGGTGCGGGCCACTTCACGGAAGTACGTCAGGTGCGCCCGCTCGGCCTCCGGGCGCCGGCCGGACTCGTCGAGGCGTTCACCGGCGTACTCGGCGACGGTCTCCAGGAGGCGGTAGCGCATCTCGCCGTCGCCCGAAGGGGCGGCCACCACCAGGGACTTGTCGACGAGGGAGCCGAGCGCGTCGAGCGCGGCCGGTCCGCACACGGCCTCGGCGGCGGCGAGGCCGCAGCCGCCCGCGAAGACCGACAGCCGGCCCAGCACGTCGCGTTCGTCCTCGTCGAGCAGGTCCCAGGACCAGTCGACGACGGCCCGCAGGGTCTGCTGCCGGGGGAGCACGGTGCGGCTGCCGGAGGTGAGCAGCCGGAAGCGGTCGTCGAGCCGGTCGGCGATCTGGCGCGGGGTGAGCATCCGCAGCCGGGCGGCGGCGAGTTCGATGGCCAGCGGCAGTCCGTCGAGGCGGCGGCAGATCTCCGCGCAGGCCGCCGCGGTGTCGTCGTCGGCGTCGGTGCGGAAGCCGGGGCGGGCGGCGGCCCCCCGGTCGGCGAGCAGGCGCAGGGCGACCGGTTCGGGCAGCGGCTCCACCGGCCGCAGCAACTCCCCGCGCACACCGAGCGGTTCGCGGCTGGTGGCGAGGACGGTGAGCCGGGGGCAGCGTTCCAGCAGCGCCTGGACGAGGTGGGCGGCGGCCTCGACGACGTGTTCGCAGTTGTCCAGGATCAGCAGCATGCGGCGCGGGCCGCAGTGCTCGGCGAGGCGTTCCACCGGGTCGTCGTGCCGGTCGGTGACGGCCCGCATGCTCTCGGCGCCGGCGCCGTACAGCACGGTCTCGCGGGCGCCGACGGCGGTGAGGACGGCCTCGGGCACGGCGTCGGGGTCGTCGACCGGGGCGAGCTCGGCGAGCCACACGCCGTCGGGGATGCTCTGCCGCACGGTCTCGGCGGCCTCCTGCGACAGCCGGGTCTTGCCGGCCCCGCCCGGTCCGAGCAGGGTCACCAGGCGGGCGGCGGCGAGGTCCGCGCGGATGGTCTCGATGTCGGCCTCCCGGCCGACGAACGAGGTCAGCCGGGCCCGCAGGTTGCCGGGCGGCGCGCCTGCCCGGCCGGCGGGCACCGGCCCGGGTCTCAGCAACTCGGCGTGCAGTGCGCGCAGTTCGGGGCCGGGGTCGGAGCCGAGGCGGTCCGCGAGCAGGCGTCGTACGTCCTCGAAGGCGGCCAGGGCCTCGGCGGTGCGGCCCGTGTCGCGCAGGGCGCGCAGCCGCAGCGCCTGGAGGGGTTCGTCGAGGGGGTGTCCGTCGCACAGCGCGGTCAGCTCGGGCAGGGACTGCTCGGCGCCGCCGAGGTCGAGGGCGGCGGCGTGCCGGGCGCGCAGCACGTCCAGGTGCCGGGTCCGCAGGCGGGCCGCGTCGGCGGTGCGGTCGGGCAGGCCGGTGAGGGCGGGGCCGCGCCACAGGGCGAGGGCGTCGTCCAGTACGGCGGCCGCCTTCGCCGGGTCGCCGTCGGCCAGGGCGCGCAGGCCGTCGCCGGCCAGCCGCTCGAAACGGTGCAGGTCGACGTCGTCGGGCGCGGCGGTCAGCCGGTAGCCGCCGTCGACGGAGGCGATCTCGTCCGCGCCGAGCGCCCGGCGCAGCCGCCCCACCAGCGCCTGGAGGGCCCCGGTCGCGTCGGCCGGCGGATCGCCGTCCCCCCAGACCTCGTCGACCAGCAGGCCCACGGGCACGGTGCGCCCGGCCCGCAGGGCGAGCACGGTCAGCAGGGCGCGCAGCCGCGCCCCGCCGACCGGGACGACGGTGCCGTCGGGACGGAGTGCCTGGGTGGTGCCGAGGATGCGGTAGCGCACGGGGTCCATTCTCTCCGGCGACGGTCGCGACGGTCACCGGGGCCGAAGGGCTGCGGGGGGCGCTCCCACCCTGCACGGAACCGGCGGCGCGTGCGAGACGTTTTCACCGTGCGCCCGGTACCGTCGGGCAGTCCCCGCGCGTCGCCGCGTGCGCCCGACCGTCCGAGGAGCCCCATGACCACCGCCGCCACCCGTCGCAGCGACCGGAGGATCAGCCCGGTCTTCCTGGGCATCCTGGCCGTGACGGCGGTCACCGGGTGGGCCACCTGGACCGGGTTCGCGGAGCAGCCCGGGGTCGCCGTGTTCCTGTTCGTGACGGCCGCCTGGATCGTCTCCCTGTGCCTGCACGAGTACGCGCACGCGCGCACGGCGCTGCACAGCGGCGACATATCGGTCGGCGCGAAGGGCTATCTCACGCTGAACCCGGTGAAGTACACGCACGCCCTGCTGAGCATCGTGCTCCCGGTGGTCTTCGTGATCATGGGCGGGATCGGCCTGCCGGGCGGTGCGGTGTTCATCGAGCGCGGGCGGATCCGGGGGCGGTGGCGGCACAGTCTGATCTCGGCGGCCGGCCCGCTGACGAACGTGCTCTTCGCGATCGTGTGCACGGCGCCGTTCTGGCTGGACGCGCTGGACGGCGTGCCGGCCGGCTTCCGGTTCGCGCTGGCGTTCCTGGCGCTGCTCCAGGTGACGGCCGCGATCCTGAACTTCCTGCCGGTGCCGGGCCTGGACGGCTACGGCGTGATCGAGCCCTGGCTGTCGTACAGGGTCCGGCGGCAGGTGGAGCCGTTCGCCCCGTTCGGCCTGCTGTTCGTGTTCGCGCTGCTGTGGGTGCCGTCGGTGAACGGCGCGTTCTTCGACGCGGTCGACGCGCTGCTGGGGACGCTGGGCATCGACGAGCTCGACACGTACTGCGGCTACGACCTGTTCCGCTTCTGGCGGGAGACGAGCGGGTACTGCTCGGTCAGCCCGTGACCGGCCCGCCGTCCCGCGCGGCCGTACGCCCGCGCCTGAGGTAGTACCAGGTCATGTTGGACGACAGGCCCGCCAGCAGCACCCAGACGATGCCGATGAACACGCTGCCCCGGACGAAGGAGACGACGGCCGCGGCGACGGCGAGGAGGCAGACGGCGAGGGCGTAGGGGAAGAGGCGCCGGGCCTGGGCCGGCGGGGGCAGGGGGGACATGGCTGCGGGCTCCTGTCGGGGGACACTGCTACGGCCTCCAGTGTCCCCCATCGCCTCATACGTCCGTGACCCGGAGCCCGGCGTGCGCCTTGTAGCGGCGGTTGACGGAGATCAGGTTGGCGACCAGCGACTCCACCTGGTGGGCGTTGCGCAGCCGCCCGGCGAAGACGCCCCGCATGCCCGGGATGCGGCCGGCCAGCGCCTGCACGATCTCCACGTCGGCGCGGACCTCGCCGAGCACCATCACGTCGGTGTCGATCTCGTCGATCCCCGGGTCCTGGAGCAGTACGGCCGACAGGTGGTGGAAGGCGGCGGTGACCCGGGAGTCCGGGAGCAGCGCGGCGGCCTGCTGGGCGGCGCTGCCCTCCTCCGGCTTCAGCGCGTAGGCGCCCTGCTTGTCGAAGCCGAGCGGGTTGACGCAGTCCACGACGAGCTTGCCGGCCAGTTCCTCGCGCAGGGATTCCAGCGTCTTTCCGTGACCGTCCCACGGCACGGCGACGATCACGATGTCGCTGCCGCGGGCGGTCTCGGCGTTGTCGGCGCCCTCGACGCCGTACCCGAGCTCCTCGGCGGCGGCCCGGGCGCGCTCGGCGGCACGGGAGCCGATGATCACCTTCTGGCCGGCCTTGGCGAGCCGGTACGCGAGGCCCTTGCCCTGGGGGCCGGTGCCGCCGAGCACGCCGACGACGAGCCCGGAGACGTCGGGCAGGTCCCAGGGGTCCTTGGCGGGGGCCTTCGCGGGCTGCTGTGCGCTGTCACTGGAGGTCATGGACCGACCTTACGTCCGTGACGGCACCGCGTCCGGCGGGCGTGAGCCCTCTCACGTGCCCCGGGGCCGTGTCCCCGGTTCGGGCGAACCGGGTTCGAACACCCGGACGTGGAGGCGCGGTTGGGGGAAGGATGCGGTCGCATGGATGCGGTACGGGTCGCGCTGCTGCGGGAAGTGCTCGCCGGGACGGAATGGCTGGGCGCCACCCGGCACTTCGCGGGGACGCTGCGCGGTTCGGTGGTCTCGCACCGGGGCGGGCTGCTGCTCGTGGGCACACCGGAGTACGAGCCGTGGCATCTGGCGGCGCACCTGGCGGACGAGGCCGCCTGGTCGGGCACCCCGGAGCTGACCCCCACGCTCGTACGGCACGGGGCGCGCTCCTCGGACCCCGCGCACCTGGCGGTGGGCCTGGGGCGGCTGGAGGCGGCGCGGCGGGGCGAGACACTGCTGGTGGTGGCGCCCGGGGAGGCTGCCGGGGAGACGGCCGCCCCGCTCCTGGAGCGGGTGTGCGACGCCCGCCGGGCCGGGGCGACGGTGCTGTCCCTGGGTCCCGGCGAGGGTGAGCTCCCGGCGATGGCGCACGAGGTCCTGCCCGTGCCCGACGGCTCCGAGCTGGACCTGGACACCGTGCAGCACCTGGTCAGCGCGGCGGCCGGGGAGAACGTCCTGCCGGCCCGCCGGGGTCCCCGCCGCTTCCGGGACCGCCTGTCGCGGCTGGCCGACCTGCTGACGGCCCCGCCGCCCACGCGCTGGTAGCGGCCCGCACCGGTGCGGTCAGTCGCCGTCCCGCTCCCCTGCGGGGGCGTCGCGCCACCTGGAGTCGTTCTCCCACTGGAGGTTGCGCTCGCGGGCCGTCTCCATGGCGTGCTCGGCCTCGGTGCGGCTCCGGTACGGGCCGAAGCGGTCCTTGCCGGGGCAGTCGGGACCCTCCTCGACCTTCTTGTGCTCCAGGCAGTAGTACCACTCGCCCGGCTTTCCGACCGTCCGCTTCTTGAACAGGGGCATGACCGGCTCCTCTCGCCATCTCACCAGGAAGATGGTCCCCCGTCGCCGCTGAATTAGACTCGCCGGCATGTCTGGCCAGTCGCTGCTCGTCCCTGGGGAGCTGTCCCCCACCCGTTCCGTGCCCGGGAACATCCGTCGTCCCGAGTACGTCGGCAAGCCCGCCCCGACCCCGTACACCGGTCCGGAGGTGCAGACGCCCGAGACGGTCGAGGCGATGCGCACCGCCGGCCGGATCGCCGCGCGGGCGATGGAGGAGGCCGCGAAGCTGATCGCGCCCGGCGTGACGACGGACGAACTCGACCGCGTGGCGCACGAGTACATGTGCGACCACGGCGCCTATCCGTCGACGCTCGGCTACCGCGGCTTCCCCAAGTCGCTGTGCACCTCGGTCAACGAGGTGATCTGCCACGGCATCCCGGACTCGACGGTGCTGCGCGACGGCGACATCGTCAACCTGGACGTGACGGCGTACATCGGCGGGGTGCACGGCGACAACAACGCCACGTACCTGGTCGGGGAGGTGGACGAGGAGAGCCGCCTGCTGGTGGAGCGCACCCGCGAGTCCCTCGCCCGCGCGATCAAGGCGGTCAAGCCGGGCCGGCAGATCAACATCATCGGCCGGGTGATCGAGTCGTACGCGAAGCGGTTCGGCTACGGCGTGGTCCGTGACTTCACCGGCCACGGCATCAACTCGTCGTTCCACTCGGGCCTGATCATCCCGCACTACGACAGTCCGCACGCGACGACGGTGATGCAGCCGGGGATGACCTTCACCATCGAGCCGATGCTGACGCTGGGGACCCACGAGTACGACATGTGGGACGACGGCTGGACGGTCGTGACGAAGGACCGCAGGCGCACGGCCCAGTTCGAGCACACGCTGGTCGTGACGGACACGGGCGCGGACATCCTGACCCTGCCGTAGCCCCCTTGTTTCCCGGCCCGCCCTCTCCCCGGAGGGCGGGCTTTTCCGTGCCGTGGCAGAGTGGGGAGTTGCCGACAGGGCGTCGGCAAACCATTGACTTAGGTAACCCTAAGCGTGAAAGATCTGGACTCATGGACTCCTTCTCGACCCTCATCCGCACCGCCTCCCACGAGCAGCACAGGGAGGCGGAGACGTCGACGTTCATGAGCGATCTGCTGGGCGGCCGGCTGGGCGTGGACGCGTACGCGCGCTACACCGAGCAGCTGTGGTTCGTGTACGAGGCGCTGGAGTCCGGTGCGCGGGGGCTGGCGTCGGACCCGGTGGCGGGCCCGTTCATCCGGCCGGAGCTGTTCCGCCTGCCCTCCCTGGAGCGCGACCTGGCCCACCTGCGCGGCCCCGGCTGGCGCGCCGGGCTGACCGCCCTGACCGCCACCCGGACCTACGCGGCCCGTGTCGCCGAGTGCGCCCGTACCTGGCCGTCCGGTTACCTCGCCCACCACTACACCCGTTACCTGGGCGACCTCTCCGGCGGCCAGATCATCCGCGGCACGGCGGAGAAGACCTGGGGCTTCGAGCGGAAGGGCGACGGCGTCCGCTTCTACGTCTTCGAGGAGATCCCCAACCCGGCGGCCTTCAAGCGGGCTTACCGCGAACTCCTGGACGCGGTCCCGGTCGACGACCTGGAGAAACAGCGCGTCGTGACGGAGTGCAAGCGGGCGTTCGCCCTGAACACGGACGTCTTCCGGGCCCTGGGCGAGGAGTTCCCGCTGTCGGCGTGACACCGGCCGCCGTCACGGCAGCCACGGGCGCACCGGCTCCGCGCGCGGCTCGGCGGTCCGGCTCCGTCGGGCGGGCACCTTGTTCAGCGCGCCGCCCGGGACGCCTTCGTCGCGCGGTGAGCGGTCAGCGCTCCAGGTAGACGCGGCCGCCGAGCTCCGTCCAGCCCTCGGGCTGGGGGGCCGTGAGGATCTGGGAGCCGGTGCCCTGGGTGATGTTCAGGGCGCGGCCCAATCGGTCGGTGAGGAGGAGGGCCGCGGCGCCCGTCGCCTCGTCCTCGTCGATGCCGTCGTCGCGGCCGGGGAAGGCGCGGGCGCGGACGCGGCCGGCCGGCTCGTCCAGCCAGGCCCAGGCGTAGATCCACTCCCCCTTCGGCGGCACGGGCAGGCCGTCGACCTCGGCGGCGCTCGCGTACTGGCGCAGGGTGCGCGGCGGCGCCCACTCCGCCCGTGCCTCGATCCAGCAGAACTCCCCGTCCTGCCGGGCGCCCATCACCCCGGCGGGGACGACCAGTTCGGGTACGTCGAGCAGCCAGGCCGCGCCGACGCAGGGGTGGCCGGCGAAGGGCAGGCGCAGGGTGGGGGTGTAGATGTCGATCACCCCGCGCTCGGGGTCGTCGACGAACACGGTCTCACTGAAGCCGAGCTTCGCGGCGAACTCCTGGCGGTCGTCCCGCTCGGGCATCACGGAGCCGTTGCGTACGACACCGAGTTCGTTGCCGTACCCGCCACGGGGCCCGCAGAAGACGCGCACCACGTCGTAATCAGTCACGGGGGCATTCAAGCACCGCGCGGGCGGCGAGGCCGCCCCAGGTCACGACGCCACCGGCGCCCGGACCCGTGCGCCGGGCCGCGGCGGAAGCCGCCCCGACGGGTCACAGATCGGCGACGTCCCCGGCCCTCTTGAAGACGGAGGTGAGCCTGTCCCCCAGGGCGTCGCGCCGCCTCGCACGCGCCGCCCGGTCCGCCGGCACCAGCCGCGCGGCGGTCCGCACGGCGTGGGCGTCCGGGTCGCCGAAGGCGGTCCGCGGGTCCTCCCCCGTGTCCGCGCAGTGCGCCGTGACCTCCTTGACCGCCTGGAGCACGACCGCCCGGTCCACGCCCGGCTGCATGGCCAGCCGTACCTGGAAACGCGCCATCCACTTCTCGCGGTCCTTCTCCCCCGCCGCGTCCGTCGTCCGGTCCTTCTTCGCCACGTGCTCTCCCGGGTGATCGGTGGCCGTCCGTCGTGGAGGGGGACGCCGGGGCGCCGCAGCGGGTTGCACGGGCGAGGCACCGATGTGTCCCCGGTGACCGCCGGGGCGCGGCACTTCCCTGCGGGCGGCCGCCCCGACGGAGCACCGGTCGCCGACGAGCGAGGCCGGGGCCCGCCGTTCGCGGGCGGCGCGGCGGGCGGGGAGACCTCCGCCCGTGACGACGGCCGCGCCGCTCGGCCACGCCCCGCCCAGGGCGGTCCCGGCGCTTCCGGGGCGGGACCGATTGACCTCCGCTTGACCCGGCCTGACCGATTCTTGACCTGGCCATGGCGGTTGTTTTGAGCCACCGTGATCCGACCGTACCTGTACGCCGTCAATGAGAGCCGGATCACCGTTCGAGCAGGTATCACTTAGGAAAACCTTAGGTACGTTAGGTCAGCCTCACCTTCCTTCATGAGGTTGATCGCGCAACATTTCGGCCACACTGGGAGCCTCCATGCGACCCGCCAGACTCTCTCTCGTCACCGCCGTCGCCACCGCGGCGGCCCTCGCCGCCCTCACCGGCTGCACCGAGAAGGGCGGCGACGCCGACGGCGAACAGGTCGTCGGCGTGACGGCCACGGACGACACGTGCGAGGTGTCGAAGAAGGAGTTCCCGGCCGGACACGTCGAACTCGCCATCGAGAACAAGGGCTCCAAGGTCACCGAGGTCTACCTCCTCTTCCCCGACGACCGGGTGGTCACCGAGCGGGAGAACATCGGCCCCGGCACCAAGCAGCGCGTCACCGCCGAGGTGAAGTCCGGTGACTACCTGATCGCCTGCAAGCCGGGCATGCGCGGCAAGGGCATACGCCAGGCCGTCAGGGCCACCGGCGGCCAGGCCGTCGAGCGTGACCCGCGGCTGGACAAGGCCGTGGCCGCCTACCGCGCGTACGTGCAGGCGCAGGCCGACGAGACGCTGCCGAAGGCGAAGGAGTTCGCCGAGGCCGTCGAGGCCGGCGACCTCGAGGCCGCGAAGAAGGCGTACGCGCCCTCCCGCATCGGCTGGGAGCGCACCGAACCGGTGGCCGAGTCCTTCGGTGACATCGACCCCAAGGTCGACGTCCGCGAGGACGGCCTGGAGGACGGCCAGGACCCGGCGACCGACTGGACCGGCTGGCACCGCCTGGAGAAGGCCCTCTGGCAGGACGGGAGGATCGGCGACCGGGAGAAGGAGCTCGCCGGCCGGCTGATCACCGACCTGGAGGACTGGCAGGACCGGGTCGGCGAGGCCGACATCACCCCGACCTCCATGGCCAACGGTGCCAAGGAACTCCTCGACGAGGTCGCCACCGGCAAGGTCACCGGCGAGGAGGAGCGCTACTCGCACACCGACCTGGTCGACTTCAAGGCCAACGTCGAGGGCGCCGAGAGGTCGTACGCCCTGCTCAAGGCGGTGGCGGAGGAGAACGAACCGGCGCTGGTGAAGGAGCTCGACGAGCAGTTCGCGGCGCTGGACACGCTGCTCGACCGGTACCGCCCGGACACGGTGTCGTACGACTTCACCTCGTACGACAAGGTCGGAAAGGCCGACCGCAAGGAGCTGTCGGACGCGGTCAACGCGCTCGCGGAGCCGCTGTCGCGGCTCGCCGCGGCCGTGGTGAAGTAAGGACGGACCGGGACGATGACGGACGGCAACGCGCAGGCGCCCTCGCGGCGTTCACTGCTCGGCTGGGGCGGCGCGGGGCTCGCGCTCGGTGCCGCCGCGGCCGGCGGTGCGGCGGCGGTGGCCCGTACCGGGGACGGGCCCGGCACGGACGCGGACGCGGGCTCCGCGGTGGAGTTCCACGGGCCGCACCAGGCGGGCATCGCGACGCCCGTACAGGACCGGCTGCACTTCGCCGCGTTCGACGTGACGACCGACGACCGCGCCGAGTTCGTCGAGCTGCTGAAGGAGTGGACCGAGGCGGCGCGCCGGATGACCGCCGGCCGCGCGGTCGGTGAGGGCGCGTACGGCGGCCTCGCCGAGGCGCCGCCGGACGACACCGGTGAGGCGCTGGGCCTCAAGCCGTCCCGGCTGACGCTGACGGTGGGCTTCGGACCGTCCCTGTTCGACAGGTTCGATCTGGCCGGGCGGCGTCCCGAAGCCCTGGTGGAGCTGCCGAGGTTCGCCGGGGACAACCTGGACCGCGACCGCAGCGGCGGGGACCTGTGCGTGCAGGCCTGCGCGGACGATCCGCAGGTCGCCGTGCACGCGATCCGCAATCTCGCCCGCATCGGGTTCGGCCGGGTCGTGGTGCGCTGGTCGCAGCTCGGCTTCGGCAAGACGTCGTCCACGACCCCCGACGCGCAGACCCCGCGCAACCTGTTCGGTTTCAAGGACGGCACCCGCAACATCTCGGGCGCCGAGAAGGACCGGCTGGAGAAGTTCGTCTGGGTCGGGAAGAAGGACGGGCCCCGGTGGATGGCGGGCGGTTCCTATCTCGTCGCCCGGCGGATCCGGATGCACATCGAGACCTGGGACCGCACCCCGCTGCGGGAGCAGGAGGACATCTTCGGCCGGGACAAGGGCGAGGGCGCACCGGTCGGCAGGGCGAAGGAGCGGGACGAGCCGTTCCTGAAGGCGATGAAGCCCGACGCCCATGTGCGGCTGGCACACCCCGAGGCCAACGCGGGGGCGACGATCCTGCGCCGGGGCTACTCCTTCACCGACGGCACCGACGGTCTGGGACGCCTGGACGCGGGGCTGTTCTTCCTCGCCTACCAGCGCGATCCGCGCACCGGGTTCATCCGCATCCAGCGGAACCTGGCCCAGGACGCGCTCAACGAGTACATCCAGCACGTGGGTTCGGCGGTCTTCGCCGTGCCACCGGGCGTCCGCGACCAGGACGACTGGTGGGGCCGGGCGCTGTTCACCGAGGAGGCCTGAGCCGTGTTCTCCAACTACCTGATCGGTCTGCGCGAGGGCCTGGAGGCCAGTCTCGTCGTCTGCATCCTGATCGCCTACCTGGTGAAGACCGGACGGCGGGACGCGCTGAAGCCGGTGTGGACCGGCATCGGGGTCGCGGTCGCCCTGGCGCTCGGCTTCGGCTCGGCGCTCGAATTCGGCTCGCAGGAGCTGACGTTCGAGGCGCAGGAGGCGCTCGGCGGTTCACTGTCCGTCCTCGCGGTGTGCCTGGTGACGTGGATGGTGTTCTGGATGCGGCGCACCGCCCGGCACCTGAAGGCGGAGCTGCACGGCAAGCTGGACGCCGCGCTCGCGATGGGCACGGGCGCGCTGGTCGTCACCGCGTTCCTCGCCGTGGGCCGCGAGGGGCTGGAGACCGCCCTGTTCGTGTGGGCGTCCGTGCACGCGGCCGGGGACGGCAGCCCGCGCCCGCTGATCGGGGTGGCGCTGGGGCTGGCGACGGCGGTGGTCCTCGGCTGGCTGTTCTACCGGGGCGCGCTGCGCATCGACCTCGCCAGGTTCTTCACGTGGACCGGCGGCCTGCTGGTCGTCGTGGCGGCGGGCGTGCTGGCGTACGGCTTCCACGACCTGCAGGAGGCCGGCTGGCTGCCCGGTCTGACGGACCTGGCCTTCGACGTCAGCACCGTCGTCCCGCCGGACAGCTGGTACGGCACCCTGCTGAAGGGCGTGTTCAACTTCCAGCCCGACCCGACCGTCCTCCAGGTCACGGTGTGGCTGCTGTACCTGGTCCCGGCGCTCGCGCTGTTCCTCGCCCCGGTAGGGTTCGCCTCCGGGAAGGGGAAGGTGAAGGAACCGGATGAGCAGGGATCTCGGCCTTCGAAGGCTCCGCAGGCTTGACACGTGGGTGCTCGTGGCCGCCTTGTCGGTCACGGCGAGCGGCTGTGTGGTGGTGCACGGCGAGCGCGAGGTGCTCCCGGCCACCACCCGCGCCGAAGCCGCCGAGGCGCTCGAGGAGTTCACGGCCGCGTACAACGCGGCCGACGAGGCGTACGACGCCTCCCTGGACGCCGGCCACACCACCGGCGCCCTCGCCGCCATCGACGGGGCGCGGCTGAAGGCCGGGCGGGCCAACAGCCCGGAGGGCAATGCCGGGCACTCGCCGCTGGAGCTGACGGACGCGAAGTTCACCATCCCGAAGAAGGCCGGCTGGCCGCGCTGGTTCCTCGCCGACGCGGCCGGCAACAAGGGCGGCGAGGCACGCTGGCTGCTGGTGTTCACCCGGGACGGGCTGGACGAGACCTGGGAAGCGGCGTACCTGACGCTGGTCGCCCCGGACGACATACCGGAGTTCAGGACCGACGAGGACGGCTGGGCCGAGGCCGTGCCCGCCGACTCGTCCGACGTGGCGGTGCCGCCGGGCGAACTGAGCGAGGACTACGCGTCGTTCCTCAAGGACGGCGGGGACGTCTTCTCGGACGGCCCGTACACCAGCGGGTGGCGGACCCAGCGGGAGAAGAAGTCGTCGCGGCCGGGGCTGGCCACGCAGTACATCGACGAGCCGATGACGGACGGCGACTACGCGCCGCTGGCGCTGCGCACCGAGGACGGCGGGGCGCTGGTGTTCTTCACCACCCGCCACTTCGAGAAGCAGACCGCCGCGGCCGGGGCGTCGGTGCCGACGCCGAACAAGGACGTGCTGGCGCTGACGACCGGGGAGATACGGCAGTCGCTGACGATGGAGTTCGTCTCCAACGAGGTGGCACTGGACCCGGCCGACGGCGAGGTGGAGGTCCTGGGGCGGATCCAGGGGCTGACGTCGGCGCAGGGGGAGTAGCCGCGGCGGGGTGGGCGGCCCCGCTGTCCGTGGTGCGGGAAGAAGAGCGGCGGCCCGGCTGTCAGCGGTGCAGGGGCCAGGCCGTGCCCGCGTGGTCGGGCTGTTCGCCGATGTGGCGGGCGCAGGAGTCGGTGAGGACCTCCAGCAGGCTCAGCGGGTCCGGGAGCGGATGCTCGGGGCCGCGTACCCAGTGCACCGACGGGTCGTCGTCGCCGGGGAGGCGGGCGGGCGGTACGAGGACGTAGGAGCCGCGGCAGTGCCAGCGCAGGCCGGGGTGCTCGTCCATGGTCTCCGGGTGGCAGTCCAGCTCGCACGGCCACCACTCGTCCTCGTCCTCGGGGGTGCCGCGGGTGAGGGTGAAGAACAGCATCCGGCCGTCGTCGCTCTCGGCGACGGGGCCGACCTCGACGCCGGCGTCGAGGAGGCGGGTGAGCGCCTCGCGGCCGGCGTCCAGGGGGACGTCGAGGACGTCGTGCACCATGCCGGTGGCGGTGATGAAGTTGGCCTGCGGCTGGTGGCGGGCCCAGCGCTCGATCTGGGCGCGGTCGGTGGTGGACTGCGTCTGCCAGGCGAACGACACCGGGTGCCGGGCGGGGGTGGGACAGCCGACGCGGTCGCAGGAGCAGCCGTATCCGGCGGCGGGGTGGGCGGCGGGCGCGAGCGGCAGTCCCGCTTCGGCGGCGGCGAGCAGCAGGGTCTCACGGCCGCCCTCGTCGGCGGCCTGCCTCGGGCGGCGTCCGCGCAGCCACTGGGAGAGTTTGCCCTGCCGGCCGGTCCGGCCGCCGAACTCCGCGCTCATCTATCCCCTCGCCTCGCCGTCGTGCCCCACAGCATGCCCTATGGTCCCACGACCGTACGCGCCGGGGGGCCGGAGCGCACAATCGGCGCAGGTGGGACGAGGGCGACCCGATGGGGCGAGAGGTGGCGAAGGGGGCGCGCGAGACGAGGGCGCGTGCACCGGTTCGGGTGCCGTGGGGCGGTCCGCGGTGATCCGCGGACCTACCGTGGTCGTCATGGTCACATGTGTCGCGTGGACGGGCCTGGCGGCCGTGGCGTCCGTGGTCTCACTGACCGCCGCGGGCTTCCAGGGCCCGCTGGAGTCGGGTCCCGGGCCGCTGACGGTGGACTCGCTGCCGCGCGTTCCGTACGTCGCCCACCGGGGCGGGGCGCGCGAGGTCCCGGAGAACAGCATGTCGGGGCTGATGGCGGCGTACCGGCGCGGTACGGCGCAGGTGCTGGACTTCGACACGCGGGTGCTGCGGGACGGCACGCCGGTGGTCTTCCACGACGCGACCCTGGACCGCACCACCTTCCTGGGCGGCGAGGTGCGCGGCCTGGACGCCGGGGAGTGGCGGGGCGTACGGCTGCGTCCGCGCGACCGGCTGCCGGGGAGCTGGCGCTCGGAGCGGCCGCCGACGGTCGCCGAGGTGCTGGACCGATTCGGCGGGCGGATCGTGCTGATGCTGGAGGCGAAGGACCCGCGCGGTGTGGAGCGGCTGGCCGCGCTGATCCGCGCCCGCGGTCTGACCCGCTCGGTGTTCGTGAACACCAACGACCCCGCGGTCGCCCGCCGCGTCCACCGCCTGGGCCTGCTGACCCAGCTGTGGCGCTCGGCCCGTCAGCTGCGCACCGACCGTCCCGAGCGCTGGCGCTCCTACGTCGACCTGCTCGACGTCGACGTCAAGGCGCGGGACGCCGATCTGCGGCGCGCGGTGCGCTCCGGGGTTCCCCGGGTGTGGGCCCACACGGTCATCACCCCGGCGCAGCGCGACCGCGCCCTGGCGCTGGGCTGCAACGGCGTCATCACGGACGCGCCGGGGCGGCTGGCCCGGCATCCGGCGCGGGTGCCGGGGACGGCGCCGGGAAAGCCGGGGAAGGTGGGCGCGGGGCCGGGACGGTGAGGTCGCCGGCCGGCCGTGCCGGTCAGCGGGGCGCGAGGCCGTTGAGGGCGTAGTCGACGAGGGTGTCGGTGTAGTCGTGGGTGATCGGGCCCGTGTACTGGAGCCAGCGCTGGGCGAGGGGGGAGACGAAGAGCTCCAGGGCGATGCGGGGGTCGATGTCCGGGCGGACGTCCCCGGCGTCCCGGGCGGAGCGCAGACGGTCCACGTACAGCTGGAGCTGGGGTTCCAGCAGGTGGGCGACGAGTCTGCGGCCGAGTTCCTCGTTGACGACGCCCTCGGCGGCCAGCGCGCGGGAGGGGGCCTCGAAGGAGGGGTCGTGCAGTTCGTCGACCGTGGCGCGCAGGACGAGCTTGAGGTCGGCGGCGAGGTCGCCGGTGTCCGGGAAGGCGTACGGGACCTGGCCGGCCGCCGTTGCCGCCCGCTCGGCCATGTCGAGGAACGCCTCCAGGAGGACGTCCGCCTTCGACGACCACCACCGGTAGATCGTCTGCTTGCCGACTCCGGCGCGGGAGGCTATGCCCTCGATGGTGGTCCTCGGGTAGCCGACCTCGACGACCAGGGCGAGGGCGGCGTCGTAGATGGCCCGCCGGGAGCGCTCGCTGCGGCGGGTGGCGTCGGGGGCTGACTGGTGTGCGGCCATGGGTCGAATTTATCAGTTGACAAGACGGCGCGTCTCGCCGGACAGTGGTGGGTGTCGATGACGAGACGATACGTCTCGTACCGAGGAAGGGAGATCGTCATGGCCCGAGGCGGAGCCGGAAACATGCTGGGCGTCGGCGGCACCCGGCAGCACCTGGGCCGCGGGGCCCTGCGCGGGGGCGCACGCGGGGGCCGGATCGGCGGCGGCGCCGATCCGGGGGCGCAGAAGCGGGAACTGCTGCGCAGGCTGCAGGAGCGGCGGGAGGAGGAGCAGGGGGAAGAGCGGGAGGAGGGTGGCGCGGTGCCGGATCAGGCGTCGGCGGGCGGCCGGGGGTCCGCGGGCGGCCGGGGGTCCGCGGGCGGCCAGGAGTCGCCCCAGTCGGTGTCCCGGGCCGCCCGGTAGAGGTCGCCGTGGCGTTTGGTGACGGTACCGCGGCTCAGGGCCGGGTCCTTCTCGCAGAGGTCGAGGAGGACCTGGCCCTTGCGGATCTGCGGCTTGCGGACGACGCGGGCGGGGGCCGGGGTGACCGGGAGGCGGGTGGCGGCGACGTAGCTGAACTTCTCGTCCTCGTAGGCGAGGGAACCGCCCTTGATCTGCCGGTGCAGGGAGGAGCGGCTGACCCGCGCGGAGAAGTGGCACCAGTCCGTGCCGGGGGCGATGGGGCAGGCGGCGCTGTGCGGGCAGGGGGCGGCGACGTGGAAGCCGGCGGAGACCAGGCGGTCGCGGGCCTCGATGACGCGGGCGTATCCGTCGGGGGTCCCGGGTTCGACGATCACGACGGACCGCGCGGCGCCGGCCGCGGCGTCGACGAGGGCGGCGCGGTCGGGGGCGGTGAGCTCGTTGAGGACGTAGGAGACGGTGACGAGATCAGTGCTCTCGATGGTGAGCGCCGATCCGATACGAGAGCGGTGCCAGCGGGTGCCGTGCAGGGCGGGGTTGGCGGCGGCCAGTTCCCGGCCGAGGGCGAGGGCGGGCTCGGCCCAGTCGAGGACGGTCACGGGGCGCCGCCCGTCCCAGGTCGCGCTCACCGCCCAGGCCGCCGCACCGGTGCCGCCGCCGACGTCCACGTGGTCGCCGGGCGTCCACCCGGGCACGGCGTCCGCGAACGCCTCCAGCGCGGACCGCACCGCCTCGAACGTCGCGGGCATCCGGTAGGCGGCGTACGCGGCCACGTCGGCCCGGTCCCGCAGGATCGGCGCCCCGGTCGGGGTGGCGCCCCGGTAGGTGGCGATCAGCCGCTCGACGGCCTGCGCGGCCTGCCGCGGCGGAATCCCGTCGAGCAGCCCGGCGAGGGCGGAGCGCAGGGTTTCGGCGGTGGCCGGCGGGGCGGGGGCGTTCACCCGGCGATTCTACGGGGCGCGGCCGGCCCCCGGCCCACTTCAAGGCGCGGGCGCCCCGCAAAGCGCCAGGCCGTACGTACGGCACCCCATAAAAGAGGGACCTCTCTAGATCTCCCGCACCGCCCGCGCCACCCGCGTCGCCGCCGCCGCCCTCGGCGTGCTGTCCGGCGGAACCGGCCGCCGGGGGTGGACCGTGTTCGCCAGCAGGATCACGTACGTGTCCGTGGCCCGGTCCAGCACCAGGGACGTGCCCGTGAAACCGGTGTGGCCCGCGGCGCCCCGCCCCGCCAGTTCTCCCATGAACCACGGCTGGTCCAGGGCGAAGCCCAGGCCGGGTGGGGTGAACAGCAGGTCCACGAAGTCGGGACCGAGGATGCGCGCGGGGCCGTACGAACCGCCCGCCAGCAGGGTCCGGCAGAAGACCGCCAGGTCCCGCCCCGTGGAGAACAGCCCGGCGTGGCCCGCCACCCCGCCCAGCGCCCACGCGTTCTCGTCGTGCACCTCGCCCCGCAGCATCCCCCGGTCCGCCTTGGCCCACGGCCGCCGCTGGTCCTCCGTCGCCGCCGCGTGCGGGCACGGACCGAAGCCGGTCGCGGTCATGCCGAGCGGCCGGGTGATGCCGTCACGCACGAGGACGTCGAGCGTGCGGCCGGTGATGCGCTCCAGGACGTGCTGGAGCAGCAGCATGTTGAGATCGGAGTAGCAGTACGTGCCGGGCGCCATGGCGGGCCGTTCCGCGCGCAGCAGCGCCAGCCGCTGCGCGTCGTCGGCACAGTCGTACAGCGGGAGTTCGGGGCGCAGCCCGGAGGTGTGGGTGAGCAGCTGGCGGACGGTGGTTCCGTGGCGGGCCGCCGCCGTGAAGTCCGGGAGGTACGCGCCCACGCGCGCGTCGATGCCCAGCGTGCGCCGTTCGATCTGCTGCACCACCGCCACCGAGGTGAACAGTTTGGTCAGGGACGCCAGGTCGAAGGGGGTGTCCACGGTCATCGGGACGCGTTCGGCCGGCGGCAGTTCGACCGGGGTGTCCGTCTCCTCGTCGTACGCCGCGTAGCGCACGGCCCAGCCCGCCGCCTCCTGCACGGCGAGCACCGGGCCGCGCCCGACGACCACGACGGCGCCCGCCGCCCAGGGCCGCTCGCCGCCGGTGCGGGCGTGGACCTCCCGGACCAGGTGGCGGAGTTCCCCGGCGTCGAGTCCGGCCCGTTCGGGTGTGCCGTCACGCAGGCGCGGCGCGCTCAGACGCCCCCGCCCTTCGCGCCCGTCCGTCCGTCCCACGGACGGCACATCCCCAGGAAGCAGGCGAGCGCCACCAGGGCGGCGGCCAGCTGGACGACGGCCATCGGGACGGCGGTGTCCTCCCCGGCGATCCCGACCAGCGGGGAGGCGATCGCGCCGATGAGGAAGGACGTCGTGCCGAGCAGCGCCGACGCGGAGCCGGCGGCGTGCCTGGTGCGCATCAGGGCGAGCGTCTGCGTGTTCGGCAGGGTGATGCCCATCGCGGACATCAGCACGAACAGCGCGGCGGCCACGGGCACCAGCCCGACCTCGCCGAACGTGCCCAGCGACATCAGCAGCAGCGCGACCGCCGCGACGACCACGACGACGAGCCCCAGGCCGAGCACCTTGTCCAGCCGGACCCGGCCGACCAGCACCTTGCCGTTGATCTGCCCCATGATCACCAGCCCGATCGAGTTGAGCCCGAACAGCAGGCTGAACGTCTGCGGGGAGGCGCCGTAGATCTCCTGGACGACGAACGGGGAGGCGGCGACGTAGGCGAAGAGGGACGCGAAGGCGAAGCCGCCGGTGAGCGTGTAGCCGGTGAACGCGCGGTCGGTGAGCAGCCGGCGCATCGAGCCGAGCGCCTCGCCGACGCCTCCCTCGTGCCGGTCGGCGGGGGCCAGCGTCTCCGGGAGCTTCGCCCAGACGACGGCCGTCAGCAGCACCCCGACGACGGTCAGCACGACGAACACGCCCCGCCAGTCCGTCACCCGCAGGATCTGCCCGCCGATGAGCGGCGCCACGATCGGCGCGACCCCGGAGATCAGCATGAGGGTCGAGAAGAAGCGGGCCATGGCCATGCCGTCGTACAGGTCACGGGCGACCGCCCGCGCGATGACGATGCCGGCCGCGCCCGCGAGGCCCTGCGCCAGCCGGAAGACGACGAGGAGTTCGACGGTCGGCGCGAAGGCGCACAGCACGGTGGCGACGACGTAGACCGCGAGGCCGACGAGCAGCGGCCTGCGGCGGCCCCACCGGTCGCTCATCGGGCCGACCACCAGCTGCCCGAGGGCCATGCCGGCCAGGCAGGCGGTGAGCGTGAGCTGGACGGTGGCGGCGGGCGCGTGCAGGGACCGGGTGACCGCCGGGAGCGCGGGGAGGTACATGTCCATCGCCAGCGGTGGCGTGGCGGTCAGGCCGCCGAGGACGAGTGTGACCAGCAGGCCGGTGCGGCGGGCGGTGGTCGCGCGGAGCGCCGCTCCGGCCGCCGTCAGGTCCGGGACGGCCGTGTCCGGGGCCCTGTCCGCTCCCGGGTTCGCCGTCGCGTTCGCTGCCGGGTTCGATATGGACGCCCCACCCTCGGGCATGTGACCCCTCCCTTTTCCTGCCGTCGGCTCCCTATGCTCTCAGCTCGTACGGAGTGCTCGGCGTCAACGGCGATGTCATGGGAGCGCTTCCACCTACATCCCTTCACGATGTGACGAACGACACGAACAGGGTGGGACACATGACGGAGCAGAAGGTGCGCTGGGGCATCCTGGCGACCGGGGGGATCGCCGCGAGGTTCACCGCGGATCTGGCGGACGTGCCGGACGCGGAGGTCGTGGCGGTGGCGTCGCGGTCGGTGGAGCCGGCGAAGGCGTTCGCCGAGCGGTTCGGGATACCGCGGGCGTACGGCGACTGGGAGTCCCTGGCGCTCGACGAGGAGGTCGACGTCGTCTACGTCGCCACTCCGCACTCGGCGCACCGCGCGGCGGCCGGGCTGATGCTGGAGTCCGGGCGGAACGTGCTGTGCGAGAAGCCGTTCACGCTGAACGCGCGGGAGGCGGAGGAGCTGGTCGCGCTGGCGCGGGGCAACGGGCGCTTCCTGATGGAGGCCATGTGGACGTACTGCCATCCGATGGTGCGGCGGCTGAAGGCCCTGGTCGACGACGGCGCGATCGGCGAGGTGCGCCATGTGCAGGCGGACTTCGGCCTCGGGGGGCCGTTCCCGGCGTCGCACCGGCTGCGGGATCCGGCGCTGGGCGGGGGCGCGCTGCTGGACCTGGGCGTGTATCCGGTGTCGTTCGCGCAGCTGCTGCTCGGGGAGCCGTCGGACGTCACGGCGCGGGCGATGCTCTCGGAGGAGGGCGTCGATCTCCAGACGGGAGCACTGCTCTCGTGGGAGAGCGGCGCTCTCGCTTCGGTGCACTGCTCCATCGTGGGCGGTACGGCGACCTACGCCTCGATCACCGGTGCGCAGGGCCGCATCGACATTCCGTCCGGCTTCTTCTTCCCGGAGCGGTTCGTCCTGCACCGGGACGGCCGTGACGCCGAGGAGTTCACGGCCGACCCGGCCGACGGCCCCCGTGACAGCCTCCGGCACGAGGCCGCCGAGGTGATGCGGGCCCTGCGGGCCGGCGAGACCGAGTCCCCGCTGGTCCCGCTCGACGGCACCCTCGCCGTGATGCGGACGCTCGACACGATCCGGGACCGCGTCGGCGTCCGCTACCCCGGCGAGACCCGCTGAGCGGCGCCCGGTGACTGGTGACCGGGGTCCAGGCGGGCCGCCCGGACCCCGGTTCACCCCGTACACCGACACCCTCCGGGCGAACGGGGAGACCGCCCCAGGACCGGTGGGGGACGTCGCGGACGCGGCCCGTACGGTGCGGCACGCGGCGGAGCCGCCGCTGGAGGCGAACCCGCGGTTCGCGACCGTGGCGGCGACGACGACGCCGTACGCGGTCCGGGGCCGGGGTTCCACGAACAGGCCCCGAACGAAAGGAACTTCGACGTCCGCGCCATTGCGGCCGGCGGCGAACGTGTGCTCAACTCTCCTACACCAAAGCTTCACACTTGGAGCAGTCGACTTCCGCAGGCCATGTCCAGGGGGAGGCGGCAGCCGTTCCACGCCACCGGGTTGGGGGGATCCGCGCAGGACCGCGGGTACGCACCGGTGGGTGGAACGGCTGCCGCGTGAACCGGCCGGCCGCCGTCCCCTAACCGCCGGTCACCGCTCCCTGACGGCCGAGGATCCGATCGACCTCGGCCATCTGCTCACCGTTCAGCGCCCCCTTCCCGAGCGCACCCGCGTTCTCCTCGGCCTGGGCGACCGACCGGAAGCCGGGGATCGGCACGGTGCGCGGGCTGCGGGCCCACAGCCAGGCCAGGGCGCCCTGGGCGAGGGTGCGGCCGTCGCCGGTGAGCACGTCCCGCAGCGCGTCGACGCGCGCGAGCCACTCGGGGTCCGCTCCGGTCCCGGCACCGAACCCGCGCAGCCAGGCGGGCGGCCTGCTGCGGATGTCCCCCTCCTGCAGCGGCCGCCGGCCGGCGTGCTTTCCGGTGAGCAGGCCCATGGCGAGCGGACTGCGGTTGACGGAGGCGAGGTCCGCCTCCTCGCACAGCCGCAGCATCTCGGGCGCGTCCGTGAGCACGTTGAGCGCGTGCTGCACGGCGGCGCAGTGCGGTCCCTTCGCGAACACGGCGGCGCGGGCCGGGTCGTCGGTGCTCCAGGCGTAGGCCCGGATCAGGCCCTGCGCCACCAGTTCCTCGCAGGCGTCCCGCAGCCGGGCGGCGCGGTCGGGGTCGGCGTCGGCGAGGTGGAGCTGGTACAGGTCGATGCGGTCGGTGCCGAGCCGGCGCAGCGAGGCGGTCAGGGCGCGGCGGAGGTGCTCCGGGGAGTCGTCGCCGCCGGTGAGGGTGCGGGAGTCCGGGTCGAAGAGGTTGCCCCACTTGGTGGCGACGACGACCTCGTCCCGGCGCCGCCCGAGGGCCCGCCCGAGGACGTACTCGCTGTGTCCGGTCCCGTAGACGTCGGCCGTGTCGAAGAAGGTGACGCCCAGGTCGAGCGCGCGCCGGATCGCCCGCGTCGACTCCTCGTCGTCGACCTCGCCCCACCCCAGGGGCTGCCCGCCCGGGTCCCGCCACTCACCGCCGATCGCCCAGCAGCCGAACCCGACGGCGCTGACCTCGATACCGCTGCGTCCCAGTGTCCGTGTGGTCTCCATGCCCCGGAACGCTAGGAGTTGGAGCGCGCGCGAAGGCAAGCCGCCGGCTCGGCGCCGGTGCCTGTGCCTGTGCCTGTGCCTGTACCTGTGCCTGTACCTGTGCCAGTGCCTGTCAGTGCCGTGTGCCAGGCTCGGCGCCCATGAGCGACCACCTGTCCCCGCCCCCTCCCCCGCCCGCCGACCTCTGGGACTCCATCGACGACCTGTGCGGCTGGCTGGACGCCAACCGTCCGGCCGACGGCCGGGAGGGCCTCCTGCTGCGGATCATCAAACTGTCCGAGGAGGTCGGCGAGGTCGCCGAGGCGGTGATCGGCGCGACCGGCCAGAACCCGCGCAAGGGCACCACGCACACCTGGGACGACGTCCGGTCGGAACTGTGCGACGTCGCCGTCACGGCGCTGGTGGTCCTGCGCACCCTCACCCCCGACGCCCGCGAGGTCTTCGCCGGCCACCTGGCCCGGGTGACGCGACGCTCGCTCGGCGGCTGAAACGGGCGGCACCGTCACACGCGGGATGCACTTTCCCGCGTCCGGAGGAGACGCCCCTTGCCCACCTCCGCCGCCCCCCGGGGCAGCCGTTTCGAACGCGTCGACGACCACCGCCACCGGCCGGCACACGCGGGCGGGGCCTGGCCGGCACGGCCCTGCACGGCCCTGCACGGCCCTGCACGTCGTGGACGGCCCGGCGGGTCGGGCCCGGTGGATCCTGACGGTGCGGCCCATCGCCTGATCGGCCCAGTGGTCGCGCCGCGCCACCCGCCGCGACCTAGCGTGAGGCCTTGTCACCGTATGCGTTCACCTCGGGAGGCGACACATGCCGCACATACGCAGCCGCGGTCTGGCCCTGACCCTCATCAGCGGCCTGGCGGCCGGCTCGATGCTGGTGGCCACGAGTCAGGCAGCGGCCACGGAGGATCCGGCCCGGCCGCACCGGTCGGCCGGGCACGCGAAGGACCGGACGACGCGCCACGAGACCCACACCGTGGCACGTGGGAACACCCTGTGGGAGATCGCCGACACCCATTACGGCGACGGGACGGCCTGGTGGGCCCTCTTCGGGGCCAACGCCGAGACGATCGAGAAGACCGCCCGGGACCACGGGCACGACGGCAGCGGCATCGGCCACCGGATCTTCCCCGGGACCGAGTTGGCCGTCCCGGACCCCGCCCTGGTGAAGGCGGGCGCGCAGGCCGTCCGGGACGTCCTGGACCACGTCCTGACGCATCATCCGCAACTGCTCGGCAGCGCGCTCTGCCCCGGAGCGCAGGCACCCGAGGACATCGGCGAGTGTTTCCTGGGGCTGCTGGACCAGGCGCCCCAACTGCTGGACCGGATCGACTTCCTGGAGGAAGTCTCCGGTGGCGAACTCATCGAACTGGCCGAGCCGTTCCTCACCTGCGTGACGGAGGGGGAGGACCCCGCGGCCTGTCTGGCGGAGGCGCTTGCGGACCTGCCCGCCCTGGGGTGACGGACTTCGCCGGGTTGCCTCCGTCTCGGCAACCCGGCGAAGCCGGTCAGCCGGTGGTACCGGCATCGTCGTGCAGGGCGTGCAGGAGCATGGGCAGGGACCTGCGGAACTCCCTTACCCAGTACGGCGGATCGTGCGTGCCGGAGTAGAAGTGCGTCGTCACCGGGGTCCCGACGGACTCCAGGCGTGCGGCCAGGGCACGGGACTCGCGCTCCATGAGCGTCTCGGTGGGCGAGATCACGTCGTCGGGGAACGGGTCGGACGGGTCCTCCAGCCCGGGAACCTCCGGGTCGGGCTGCGTGCCCGGCGGATCGAGCACGCCCGCCCTGCCGTCGCCGCTGGAGAGGTGAACGGGGGTGTCGCGCAGCCGGTCGGCCAGGTGGTACGGGTCGTGGGCCTCCCAGTTCACGCGTTGGGCGACCGGGTCTCCCCACAGCGCCTTCCAGTCCAGGCCCAGGAAGGTCATCGCGGCCCGGACCGCGTGCGGGTGCTGCAGGGGGTGCACGTAGCCGCTGTAGCTCGCCACCGCCCGGAACAGCCCGGGGTGGCGGCCGGCGTAGGAGAGCCCGCCGAATCCGCCCTGCGACTCACCCGCGGCCACGCGGCGGGTGCCGGCACCGTAGTGGCGCTCCAGCAGGGGGCGCACCTCCCGGAGGTGGAAGGTCTCCACGGCGGGCGGGCCGCCCCGGCCGTCGTTGTACCAGTCGCTGTAGAAGCCGAACAGCGGCATCTCGGGCATCACCACGAGCACGTCCCGCAGGCCGGGAAGCTCCTGGAGGCGGGCGTCGTAGTCCTCCGTCCACGCCTTGTGGTTGCCGTCACCGCCGACCAGGAGGTAGAGCACCGGCCAGCTCCGGCCCGGCCGCCGGTCCTCCCAGCCGTCCGGGGTCAGCAGCCGGACCTTCGCGGTGCGCCCCAGGGCGGGCGAGTCGACCGTGAGGTCGACCAGGCGCTCCCCGACGTCCTCCTCGGCGACGACCCGGGCACCGTGGTGCGGTGCCGGGACATCTCCGCCGGCGTACGCCGCGGAACCCTCCGCCGGCAGGAGGAAACCCGCGATCACCAGGGGAAGCAGCAGTCGCAGCCGCGCAGAGCGCCAGGACATCCGACCTCCGTCAGGTAGAGAGCGTCACCATTTTCACCCATCCGAACCTTATGCGCACAGAGAGTGATCCTTTAGGGCGTGTGCCGTCGGTTGTGGCCCTCCAGGAGGCCCGGGGCCGCACTCCTCCTCTCCAGCCCTCCTCCGGAGTCCTCGGCCACGCGACGGCTCGGCACCGGGGAACCGGCGCCCCCTGGGGGAACTCACCCTTCCTCCAGCGGGGACGCCCGCCCCGCTCCGCCCGGAGGTCGGCCGGCTACGGCCCCGTCGAGCCCACCGGCTGCCGACGGAGGACGGTTCCGGTCACCTCGCCCATGCGGAGGGACCGGTACTCCCGCACGGCGGGCAGCAGGCAGCACGTGGAGCGGGTCTTCGGGCGCGTGCGGGCGGCCATGAGCCCCCTTCAGAACGTGAGCCTTGCCCATCGTGCGGTCGGCGCGGGCCCCGCTCCCGGAGCGGAGGCACCGGGCGTCGGGGCGAAGGCCCGTACGCACGGGACGTTCCGCCGCCCCGGAACGCGATGGACAACGCCGGTCCGCACGACCGGTCTTGTCGGCCCGGGAATCAGAACGTCTCCGTCACAGCCCGCTCGACGCTCTCAGGGGTCGCCCCCTCAGCGACCGGCACCGCGAAACTGTAGGTGTCGTCGCAGAAGACCAGCTCCTCGGTCGGCGGAACCAGGCCCCGGTACCAGATTGCGAACCGGACAGCGAGGTCCAGAGGCCCTTCCAGATAGACGCACGTCCCATCGATGTGGGACCGCCCTTCGAGTCGGCTCCCGGCCTCGCTGTACAGCCAGATCACGTCCCGCACTTCGCGTCCGGGACCGTCGCCGCTGCTCACGGACACCTCCGACTCAGGCCAGTCCGACCGGAGCGCCCGCGTCAGAACGTCCCGGTCGACGGCCTGGCCACCCTTTCCCTCGAAAACAGCGAGGTAGGTCATGAATCTCCTCATTTATGGGGCTACTACAACACGACCCGGCACGCCGTGTTGTTGCATCAGTCCTTGAAAGAAGGGTACAGCGTCCGAGTGGTTGGTAATGACACGCAGTCCGGTCACCGGAGTATTCGGATCATTGATCACCGCTCCGTACCTTCGGAATTCGTCATCCAAGTCGGCGACGATTTTATCCCGAATGAATGGCGGCATTCCGGAGGTGGGTATGAAAGGGCTGGCCTTCGGCTTGCCGACATGTTTGGCGTCGAGCAGTTCGGCGGTATTGGAATCTATACCGTCTGCCCACACCACCTCCCCGCCTCCCGTCGCCCTGTACTCGGTGGGACCGCAGTGCCTGATCTGGTACGCGCGTGCGGCAGGGTTGTTGTATCCACCAGCCGCCTGTACGTCCCTTGAGTGCTTCCAGGCCGTGATGCAGGGGGCGAGCCCATGAGGATCGGCCCAGCGGAGCGGGTTGTGTACGTAGGTCGAGGGGTTCGGCGCCGGGAGGAGACCCAGCGGGTCGGGCGTGATGTAGCGGGCTACTTCCGGATCGTAGTGCCGGAAGTAGTTGTAATGCAGGGACGTCTCCGGGTCGTAATACTGGCCAGGAAATCTCAACGGCGTATAGGCGGTGGCTGTTTTATTCCAGACCGTCGTGCCCCAAAGCGTCGTGCGCACACGCCAGGAGATGCTTCCCTGCTCGTCCACGAGTTCGCGTGGCGAACCGACAAAATCAGTGACGATGGCGAAAAATCGACGATCGATTTCCTGCTGAGGTGTGTCCACCGACGTCATGCGCTCGGTCTGTGCGGCCGGTCTCGAACCGTCGTGGTCCCATGTCAGGGTGATGGCATGCGTACCGTCCAGGACCGCGGAGGTCTGTTCACACAGGGTGGTTCCGTCCCAGGTGAAGTCGACGCGCTCAACGACACCCTGACCGTCCGGCCCGAGCCGCTTCTTCGCGATCCGCCGCCCCAGGGGGTCGTACTCGTAGAGCCACCGCGTCCCGTCGGGAGTCGTCACCGCCGTCAGCCGGTCTTCGACGTCCCACTCATAACGCCACGTGTCGGGTTTGCGGCTCAAGCGAGTCTTCCGGCGGAGTACGACACGGCCGAGTGTGTCGTACTCGTAGCGGACGCTGCCCGCACGGGTGAGTCGCGTGCCCGTGTAGGCGCGGGCACCGACAGCTTCCTGCCCCGGGAACGTCGACGGCCAGGAAGCCGAGAGCTGGTTGCCTGTGTCGTCATAGGCGTAGCGTTCGGTCCAGGACTCGGCCCGGACCGTCGTCACCCTGCACGCGTCGTCCAGCTCGAAACGTCGTCCGCCGTCCAGTTGGTCGTCGAGACCGATCAGATTTCCGTCTGCTCTGTAGGTGTACGCGCGCCGCTGGACCCGATGTCCGTCCGCTCCGATCACCGACTGGACGGTGAGGCGGCCGAGTTCGTCGAAGACCTGTTCCGCGACCACCGATCCGGCGATCCGGCGTGCGACCTCACGACCTGCGCGATCGCGCTGGAAGAGAATGCCTCGGTCTGCGGCAATCAGCTCCGAGGGAAGTCCTGCGGCGTCGTACGCCCAACGGGTGACGTGCCCGATCGGTGTGGTCCGCCGCATACGACGCCCACTGTCGTCGTAGGCGTGGGTCGTGCTCCGCCCGTTCACCGTCTCGTCGATGAGGCGGCCCGCGGCGTCCCAGCTGCGTGTCAGGCAGGCATGGGGGCCGATGGCCTCGACGAGTTGTCCCACGGGGTCGTACACGAACGACGTGACCTGGCCGTGTGCGTCCTTGCGGATGACGCGCCCCGACTCGTCGTACTCATAACGTATGCGCTGACCGAGATCGTTGACGCTCTCGACGAGTCGGCCGCCCTCGTCGAGCACATACGAGAGGGTCCGGCCGTCGAAGTCCGTCTCGCCTACCAGCCGACCGGCTAGGTCGTAGGTATAGGTCCAGGTCAGCCCTTGCGGACCGGTGACTCCGGCGAGTCTCAGATCGGCGTCGTGTGTGAACTCGTACCGTGCGCCGCTCGCGTCGACGCGCGCGGCAAGCAGGTCGAAGTGCGTGTATTCGTAACGGGTGGTCAGCCCGGTCGGACCGGTGTGGGCGATGCAGTTGCCCTCGCCGTCGTACTCCCAGGTCTCGACGGCGCCGTCTGCCGCCGTCCGGCACGACAACTCCCCCTCTGCGGTCCACTCGAAACGCGTGACGGCGCCCAACGGATCGGTGTACGCCACAGGTCGGCCAAAGGCGTCCCGCTCGTAACCAACTGTGCCGCCGGCCGGGTCCGTGACCGCGATCGGCAGGCCGACGGCATCGCACCGCACCGTGGTGACTCGGCCGCTCTCGTCCCTGACAGCCGTGAGCCGGCCCGTGTCGTCGTAGGAGAATCGGGTGACGCCGCCCGCGGGGTCAACGGCCGCCGTCCGGTTTCCCCGGATGTCGTACTCGTACCGGAGGGAAGCACCGTTGGCCAGTGTGATCAGGGTGGGCCGGCCCGTCTCGCCGTAGACGTACCGAACGACTGCCCCGTCCACGCGGGTGACGACGAGCGGCTGCCCCATCTCGTTGTTCTCGAACGAAGTCGTACCGCCGCGGGCGTCCGTCCATTTCAGGACGTGGTGGTGTTCGTCGTACTCGGTGCGGGTCGTCGCACCGAGAGGGTCGGTCTCGGCGACGATCTGGCAGTGGCGGTTGACCACGAAGCGGCTGGTGGCTCCCCGAGTCGTGGTGTACGTCGTGATCCTGTGGCCGGGCCACTCGGCATCGGTGACGTCGTAGGCGAATGTGCCGCTGAGGTGCCCTGCCTGGCCTTCCTGCCTCACGCAGCGGTCCTGCGTGTCGTACCGATATGCGTAGGAGGAGCCGTTGCTGTCCGTCCAGGAGGTGACGCGGAGCCGTTCGTCGTAGGTGAACCGCGTCGATGAGCCGGAGCTGCGGGTGACAGCAGTCAGGTTTCCATCGGTATAGGAGAAATGCCTGATCGTGGTGGGGCGGGTGTCGCTGACGAGGCGGAGGGCGATGACACGGTTCTCGTCGGTGGCGAGTTCGAGGTGATAGCCGGCTGAGTGACGCACGGCCAACGGGACGCCGCACTCGTCGTGGTCGAAGGTGATCGTGTTCCCGTTCCGGTCCGTGACGCGGGTGATGAGTGCGACGCCGTCCGCACTGGGAGGAGCGAAGTGGCGGGAGTGTCCCGTGGTGGGGTCGTCGATCCGGTAGCCGCCGTCGGTCAGCCGCGTAAGCGGTCGGCGGGGACCACTCACCGGCATCACGGGGTGCCGGTGGCCGCCGGGGAGCGGCGGGTAGGCCAGAAGCAGACCTTCCTCGGTGACGAAGACGACGCCGTGTTCATCAACCTCCAATCGCTGGTCGATGGTGGAGGACCAGGTGGGACCGAACCACCATCCCGCGCGGTACTGCGACGAACAACGCCGGGTGAAGGACAGCGGGAGAACTCCGGGAAGCTCGACGTCGGTCTGGTCGAGATACATGGCTCCCGTGGCGACGTCGACGGGGTCACCGCAGCCCCGGACAACAGTCCTGACGCGGTTGTAGGCACCTCTTGCTCCGTCGGCCATGCTGCGGGCGCTCTTGCCCAGGCCCCGCACCGCCAGGGCCATGCCCTTGAGACCGCCCCCGCCCATGGCCCTGAGGCCCTTGGCGAGTCCGCCGAGGGTGGTGAGGCCCTTCATGCCGGGGATGCAGTCCAGCGCGGCCAGTCCCACGTCCCACAGGGACGCCTGGCCTTTGCTGTATTTGTAGAGGGTGTCGGCGAGGACGACGAGGGCGGCGATGAGGACGATCGCGCCGAGGATCGGCCCGCCGATGATCAGGGCGACGATGCCGACGACCGCGACGACGATCTTGCAGGCGGCGACGATGGTGTCCCAGTTGTCGGTGACCCAGTCGCCGATCTCCTCCCACCAGGAGCGGTTCCGGATGCTGGCGTCGGAGGCCTCGTCGATCTTCGACTTGGCGTCGCGGGCGGCCTCCTCACGCATGGCGCGCGCGTCGGCGGCCATCTTCTTCGCCGCCGCGAGCGCGCCCTGCGCCGCGGACACGTCCGACTGCGCCCTGTCCTGGGCCGACCTGGCGCTCCGCACGTCCCGGGTCGCGGCCCGCACCTTCGCCTCGTCCGGCTGGTCCGCGTCCGACTTCGAACCCGTGGGATCGTCCTTGTACTTGTCCGCCTCCTTCGTCGCCCGGCCCACCCAGGACTCCGCCGAGGTCAGCTTCGACTGCGCGGAGGACAGGTCCGCGCGGGCCTCGCGCGCCTTGGCCAGCGCCCTGTCCGCCAGGGCCTGCGCCCGCTCCAGCTTCGGCCAGTAGTCGGCGAGCGCGTCCCCGCACAGCGCGTACGACTTCTCCAGCTTCCGCAGGTTCTTCGGAACGCCGGAGAACTCCTCCTTGAACACCTCGGCCGACTTGCCCGCCCACTCCGCCAGCGCCCCCTCACCGGCCATCCCCTTCACCAGGCGCAGCGCCTCGGAGACGTCGTCGGCGAAGCCGTGCAGGACCCTGGCCAGGGTGCGCACCCGCTGCGGATCACCGGGAGTCGGGTCCTTGTCCAGGTCAAGGACATGCCAATCACTCGGCCGATGACCCACCATCCCGCGACCCCCGTCACCCGCACCTCGTCAACACCCCTATGCACAAGCGAACCTACACAGCACGGAAGTACGACGGGAAGCCCGTGCCGGACGTGGCGGAGCCCGGGAGTCGTATCCAGCTCCCGGGCCCCTGGGGATGCCACCCACTTGCGCACGCCGGCGGCGTTTAAGAGGACGGATCAGTCATCATGCCGTCGTGTTCTTCCTTTGAACTACCGCGCCAGGCAAGAGGCGCAGGCGAGAGTCGAACTCGCATCCGACGGCGTTCGTCCGTCCCCGGTCGATCCGGCGATCGGCGGCGATGCTGAGACTGGAGCGAGAGTCTGAGATTGACCGCGGCTGCCTCTGCCATGTTGGGCCACCCCGGCCCGGTGTCGGGCTGTTGTGCCGGGGGAAGGACTCGAACCTTCACTGTCACCGCTTCTTCAGGCTGAACTTCAGTGTCAGCTTGCGCTCCTCACGCGGGCCGGTCCTCATGTCCGGCCCGCGCTGTCGCGCACCCCCGCGCTCGCACGCGGGGGCGATCGTGGTCGGCGTCAGCCGAACAGGTAGCCGAACACCGCGTCGCCGACCCGCTTGTCGGTGACCTCGGCGCCGTTGGCCTCCTCGCGGGCGAACTTCACGGCCTGCTGGAGCTTCTCGACCCGCTCCACCAGCTCGTTCACCCGCCGCGCCGGAAGGGCGCCGGAGAACTTCACGGTGGTCCAGTATCCGATGGGCACGTCCTCGTAGTACACCTCGACCTGCGCCGGGTGCTTCTCGGTCGCCTCCGCCTTGACGTGGTTGCGCGGGACCTTCTTCGTACGGATCGTGCGGACCGGGTCGGTCTTCCACCAGTCCGTGGACGGGTCGTGGGACCAGGACTCGGCGGCGTCGAGGGTGGGCAGCTTCTTGACGAAGGTGTGCAGGTCGGTGAGCTGCTTCTCCAGGAAGAGCAGGTAGCCGACCGGCACGTCGGCGACGATCGTCCGCCCGTCGACGGTGACGTCCGCGCGGGCCGTGCAGTTCGCCCAGTCCTTCGTCGCGGTCACGTCGAACAGCCGCGTCAGCGAGGCGGCCATCTCCCGCAGTACGTCCTCGCCCTGCACCTGCACCCGGGTCGACTCGGGCGGCAGCTGCTCGCCCTCCTCGTCCTTCGGCTGGTACGTGCGCGAGATACCGGCCAGCAGCGCCGGCTTCTGCACCTTGTGGTGCGCCGCGGTGATGTCCTGGAGCGACTTGCTCTTGACACCCTTCTCGACCGCGATGATCTGGTTCAACTTCGCCACGTCGGGCCCCCCCTTCGAACAGGCAGAAACGTATCCCACCGGCTCGAACGCCCGCACTCCCTTTATCGCTCTGCTCTGACGCTTGTATCGCGGCCTGCATGTGAAGTCTGACCGCTCGGTCATCACGCCCATTGCGCGGCGGCCCAGCCCCACAGCTCTGTGGGCAAGCACCGACCTCCCTGCCGTCAGCAAGAGGGGTCCTTCATCCAAGAGAGACCTGGCCCGGGCGTACGACGTGTACCGCCCGGGCTGAGCCTTCGAGCCGTTACCGCGCCGCGTACCGCACGAACGCGGCCCACTCCCGGGTGGAGACGGCGAGTTGGGCACGGGCGGGTGCCTTGGAGTCACGGATGTGGATGGCGCCGGGCGTGACGGCGACCTCCAGGCATTCGCCACCCTCGTTGCCGCTATAGCTGCTCTTGAACCAGGCGCGGGGAGCGGATTCCGCAGCACTCATAGCTCTGCCACCATCTTCTCGATCAAGGCAAGGGACTCCTGCATCGTAAGGGCCTGTGCCCTGATGCTGCCGTACCGTGCGGCAAGGATGCGGACTTCCTCGACATCCGTGACCAGTCGGCTGGAGCTCTGCGCCTCGACATACCCCAGTTGAGGCTTCCCTTTGGGGGTCAACAGGATGAAGGAGCCGCCCATCCCTGCGTGCTGGGTACGCCCGGTCGGCATCACTTGCAGTTCCACGTTGCGCAGTCGGGCCAGCCGAAGCAGTTGCTCCAACTGCTCCCTGTGAACGTCCCGCTCACCGAGCGGACGTTGCAAAACCACTTCCTCGACTACAGCCGTGATCATCGGTGGGGGCCACTGGGTGAGGATGTCTTGCCGTGCCAAGCGGGAAATCACCCGTTGCTCCACCGTCTCCTCGTCCAGCAGCGGCTTACGCATCTCGTACAAGGCTCGGATCCGCCGTTCGGTCTGGAACAGGCCGGGAACGTCATGGCAGTTGTAGAAGTTGATCTCAACCGCCTCCCGCTCCAACCGCGCATAGTCCCGGAACCAGGCCGGATGCCGAACCCGCGCCTTCGCCTTGGCCCTCTCCACGTCCTCGATGGTGGCCCGCAGCAGCCCACCCGCCCCCAGCAGCTCATCGGCCGCCTCCAAGAACTCCCGCTGCGGCGTCCGCCTCCCCCGTTCTAGTGAGGAGACGAGGTCCTCGCTGTACCCGAGCTGGTCCCCCAGCTCCCGCTGGGTGAGTCCGGCCCGCTCCCGGAGCAGCTTGACCTGCTTGCCCACCGCCCTCATCAGGTCACCGCTCAACTCACCCTCGTCGTAGGCCCCCTGCGTCTCCACCGTCGCCTCGGACACGACTGCCCCCTTTCCCGGGTCACGACCGACACCCCGCACACGACACCTTCCGTGTCGGTACGGACACCCTCCGTACCGAAGGATGTCCTGGTCAGAGTAGAGCGGGCCGAGCACGCTCGGTGACGTGAAGACACAGATCTCCCCCCTTCGATTCAGCCAGCTCCTCAGTGCCACCCCGCGCGGCGCCCGGCTCGCCCGTCTGCTGACCGTGCAGCAGCTCGACGCGTGGGGCTGGCCGCCGTCCTGCACGGCGAGCGAGAACACCGCGCTGGTCGTCGCCGAGCTGGCGGCGAACGCGGTGACCCACGGCCGCGCCCAGGGGCGTGGTTTCCGGCTCACGCTCACCGTCGGGACGTCCGCCTCCGGCACGCTCCACGTCGAGGTCACCGACGCCCGGGGCGACCTCGCGCCCCGGCCTCGTACGACCGCCCCCGACCCCACCACCGTTTCCGGCCGCGGCCTGCTCCTCGTCGAAGCCCTGGCCACCCGCTGGGGGTGGGAGCCCTGGCCGCCCTCCGGGAAGACCGTGTGGGCATGTCTCCCGCTCTCCTGACGGGGAATGCGAGACAGTCCGTCCACAGATGGACACACACCGTGGACAAGGCCCCGGGGAGGTGGAGAGAATTCCGATCACGCTGTGGGGGAGGGACGTACGGGTGGGGGAAGACAACGCCATGGGCGGCGCCGTGCCGCGCATCTCGCAGGGGATCGAGGTGTACGCCGGCAAGGACGGGGCCGTGTCGTGGAGCGGCGTCGAGCTGACGGCCGACGTGATGCGGGAGTTACGCGGGGGGCCGTGGGCCGAGCGGGTCGGTGATCTCGCCGCCACCCGCGACTTCCTGACCGAGTTACGGGGTCTCGCCACGACGGACATGGAGACCGACACCCTCAAGGCCCTCCTGGCGAGCGAGCCGGAACCACTCCCCTGGCAGGTCGGTGAGGCCCTCGCCGAGGTGCTGCTGGAGCACTGGCACGGGGCGCTGTGGCTGTGGGACGGCACCCGTGACCGGCGTACGCGCAAGGCGAGCCTCCCAGGCGCCGATCTGGTCGGCCTGTGCGTGGCTGACGGCTCGGCGCGGCTGCTGTTCGGCGAGGTCAAGTCGTCCTCCGAGCAGTCCGCCCCGCCGGGCGTCATGAACGGCGCGGACGGCATGATCAACCAGCTCAGAAAACTGTCCACGAAGGACGACCACCTCACGCTCATGAAGTGGCTGCGTTTCCGGTGCCTGACCCCGGAGCACAAGGCCGCCTACCAGACAGCGGCCGGCCGCTGGGTGAAGTCGATGGGCAAGGACGTCCAGCTCTTCGGCTGCCTGGTGCGCGACACCGCCCCGGAGCCCAAGGACCTGAGCAACCGGGCCAAGGACCTGGCCAAGACGGTCGTGGAGCCGATGCACGCGCTGCTCACGGCCTGGTACCTCCCCGTGGCCATGACCTCATGGCCGGACCACGTGGGGGTGCTCGACCATGGCTGACCTGGGCTGGCTGGACGACGTGCTCGACCCGGCCCTCGTGTCCGAGGCCGGCGAACGGGCACACCGCGTGCTCATCGGGTCCGCGCTGCGTGCCGTGGAGGGGGAGGTCCCGCCGGGCCCCGAGGAGGGCCAGGAGGCGGTCGGTTTCGCGGTGGACGCCCTGGACCTGCTGGCCTGGGACGCGATCGCCGAGGACCCGAAGGCGGAGTCGACGCGGCGGCTGTGCGGGCAGATGTTCGCGCTGGCGCGGGCCCGGCTGCCCGCCTGGGACTCGCCGGAGGCCCGGCTGGAGCTGCTGCGCACGGCGTGCCTGGGTTGGATCGCGGACGAGACACCGCTCGCCGCCCGGCTGCTGGCGGACGTGGAGCTGCCCTCCGAGCCGCGGATGGCCGACGACTGGGAGTCCCGCGTGCGGCGCGGCACCGCCGACGCCTGGCTGCTGCTGCTACGCAAGCGCGGGTGGGACGACCTCGACGCGCTGGACCAGCTCCTGGCGCGGCTGCGGTGGGAGCAGGCGGGGCTGGAGGAGCCGTACCTCTCGGCGGCGGGCGACGACGCGCGTCCCGCCGCCTGGTCACTGGCCGCGCACTACCACCTGCTCAAGACGGCGGAACTGCTCGCCGAGTACCTGGCGACGGGGGCGTTGATGCGGGGGCGGCGGCCGAGCCGCCACTACGGGGTGCGCGAACGCGTGCAGTCGCACTGCGACCGCGCGCTGGAGGCGGCCATGGCCTCGGCCGACCCGGACCTGGAGGTGCTCGTACGGCTGCTGACCGCGACCGCCGACCAGATCATCGACAACAGCCTGTGGACGGTGGCGCGCGCGGTCAGCCCGGAGGTGAACGCCTTCGTGGCCTCGCTGGTCGACCGGGACCGGCCGCGCCCGATCTTCGAGGTGCTGCCACCACAGCGGGTGGCGCTCGCGGAGCAGGGCCTGATCCGCACGGCCCACCGGAGCGTGGTGGTCAGTCTCCCGACGAGCGCGGGCAAGACACTGATCGCCCAGTTCCGCATCCTCCAGGCGCTCAACGCCTACGACAAGCAGCAGGGCTGGGTCGCCTACGTCGCCCCGAACCGGGCGCTGGTGAACCAGGTGACGCGACGGCTGCGCCGCGACTTCGCGGGCCTCGGCATCGGGGTGGAACGGGTCAGTCCCGCCCTGGAGTTCGACGGTCTGGAGGAGGACATGCTCACGGACCGCGGCGAGAACCGGTTCCGGGTGCTGGTGTCGACTCCGGAGAAACTGGACCTGCTGCTGCGGTCGGGCTGGCAGGGGAAAATCGGGCGTCCGCTGTGTCTGGTGGTGGCCGACGAGGCCCATCACCTGGCGGCCGACGGGCGCGGTATCAAACTGGAACTACTGCTCGCGACCGTCAACCGGGAGGCCCTGGACGCGGGCTTCCTGCTGCTGACGCCCTTCATCGACAACGGCGACGTGATCGCCGCATGGCTGGACAGCGGAAGCCGGCAGTCGGTCGGGCTGTCCGTGGACTGGACGCCGAACGACCGCATCCTGGCCCTCGCCCGTCGCGAGCGCGCCCAGGGCAACGGTGGCTTCCAGGTGGCACTGGAGACCCTGGTCACCAGCCGGCGGACGCTCAGCATCCCCGACATCCTGCCGCTGGACGGGTACCGGCCGCTCGCGCTGTCCTGGTCGCAGGCGGGCAGCCCGACCAAGCTGGCCGCGGCCACGGCGGCGGTCCTGGCCGAGCGGGGCCAGACCATCACGCTCGCCGGGCGGCCCGACTATGCCTGGTCCATCGCCAAACTCATCGAGGGTGGCCGGCGGAACATGACGGAGGTGAGCGGAGACCTCAGAGCCGTCCAGGACGTCGTGGAGGAGGAGCTCGGAGCGGACTTTCCGCTCGTGGGGCTGCTGGCCAAGGGGATCGGCGTCCACCACCGCGGACTGCCGGAGGAGATCCGTACGCTGACGGAGTACCTGATGGAGGCGGGCGACCTGGCCCATCTGGTGGCCACCACGACCGTCGCCGCGGGCGTCAACTTCCCCGTGGCGAACGTCGTCCTCGCCTCCCACCAGTTCTCGTACGGGCAGGAGATGCCCGCCTCGGACTTCTGGAACCTGGCCGGACGCGCGGGCCGCGTCGAGCAGGGCGAGGTGGGCCTGATCGCACTGGCCGCGCCGGACGAGATCCGCGCCGGGGAGATGCGGGCCTTCGTCGGCCGGCGGGTGACAGACCTGAACTCCACGCTGGTCGCCATGGTCGAGAAGGCCATGAACCTCTATGGCCACCTCGACCTGCAGTTCCTCTCCCACGTCCCGGAGTGGTCCGCCTTCGTGCAGTACCTGGCCCACACCTACCGTCAGATCGGTGACCATGAGGAGTTCGCGGAAGAGATCGAGCAGATCCTGCGCGGCACCCTGGGTTTCCAGGACCTGCGGCGCAGGGACCGCGGCTGGGCGGCGGAACTGACCCGCAGCGTGCGGGCGTACGCGGAACGCCTGACGGGGAAGGCGCTGACACTGGTCGACAGCACCGGATTCTCCTGGGACAGCGTCGAAGCCACACTCGGTCGGCTGAACGCCGCGCGGATCGACTGGGAAGTGTGGGATCGGCACCTCTTCCAGGGAGACCGGCGGCCTCTCGCGCAACTCATCGGCGTCATGCTCGAAGTGCCCGAACTCCGTTCCCACCTGACCGAGATCACCCAGGACCACGAGGGCCGCACCGGCGACTTCGTCGCCCGTGTCATGCAGGACTGGGTCAACGGAGCCTCCGTACCGCAGCTGGCCGCCGACCACTTCAGCAAGGCCGGTGAGGCCGACCGTCTCAAGGCCATCACCAAGTGCTGTCAGCGCCTCTTCGGCGACATCGCACCCACGGTCTCCTGGGGCTTGGCAGCACTCCAGTCGCTCACCCTGGGCCAGGAATTCGCAGCCCTGCATCCGGACACCCAACGCGAACTGCGCAACATTCCGTCGTACGCCTTCTACGGCGTGCGCACCGAGGACGCGATCGCCATGCGGTTGGCGGGTGTGCCCAGGTCGGCGGCGGCCCGCATGGCCGTGGCGGCGGTCGGTGACAGCAACCACACGAGTGCCGCGGAGGCCCGCACCCGCCTCGCCGCGCTGCCCGAGACGGCCTGGCGGTCGGCCCTGGGCGCCAAGGGCCCGGCCTACCGAACGGTCTGGCGGATCCTCGACGGAGCCCGGTAAGACGTGTCCGTTCCGACCGTTCGAACACCCGTCCCTCCGCCGGGTGCGGATACCCGCTCGTCGCAAACAGGTGTCAGTGCCCGACCCTAGAGTGATGAGCGACTGCCGGAAGTGTGGGAGGGAACGCGGTGGCGTACGTGCAGCATCTTTCGGTCCGGGTCCCCTGGCACGACAGGGGCTGGGACGGCCGGATCTGCGACGATCCGCTGAGTAACGCCTCCTGTGTGCTGCTGGAGAACATCGGGCGTCGGCGCGACGACGAGCTCGAGGTCCGCCACGTCGGCCAGGCATTCGAGGCACTTCCGGGGGGTCCGCCCCCGTGCGCCGGCGAGCGGGGCGGCTTTCTTAGCAGCAAGGACCAGGTGCTGCGGACGTCCCATCCCTACGGCCACAACCCGGCGCTCAAGGCTCTTCGGAGTGCGTCCGTACCCCTGCCCGCGTGGTCGGTCCACGCCATTCCGTTCCGCTGGCTCAACCGGGACCTCCTCGACGACGTCATGGAACAGCAGCCTGTGGACGGCTACAGCACGGACGCGGAGGACCGTGCCATCTCCGCACTGGGCTTCGCGCCTGCCTGGGTGCTCCACGGGGACAACCAGAAGGCGGCCATCGACACGTTCTTCCAGGACGTCGCCGACGGCCGGTCCCTGGTCTTCTTCTACCTCAAGCACGCTCCGTTCGAGAACCATCCCCGCCGCCTGCTCGTCGGGGCCGCGCTGGTCGCATCGGTCACCCTGCCCGGCAGGTGGCCGGCCGACGGGCCCGGCCCCTTCCCCAACCACATGTGGGAGACGGTGGTCCGGCACACGCTGCGACCGGACGGCACCGGAGGCATCCTGCTGCCGATGCAGGCCCTGGCGCGGCTCGCGGCCGACGGCACGGACGTTTCGGACGCCCTGGCCGAAGCTCCTGAAAAACGCTGGGAGTTCTCGTACGGGACCGAACACGTACCGGCAGACACGGCGGTGGCCTCGCTCCTGGAGCTGAAGCGCGCCGCCGAAGCGGCCGTCGCCCTCGGCTGCGGACTGCCGGAGCGCTCCTTCGACTGGCTCGACGAGCAGTTGGACCGTGCCTGGCTGCGCCGCGGCACCACCCCCGGTCTTCCCGCGGTGCTGGATCTCCTGAGCGTGCCGCATCCCACCTTCGCGGCCCGTGAGGTGACGGCTGCTGTCGGTGAGGGAGAGGACCCCTGGCCGGTGCTGGAGCGGGCACTGGCCGGACGGGGCGGCCCGGACACCGTCACGTCGCTGGCCACGCCGACGCGCCGGAAGGTATGGAAGGCACTCGGTCAGGAGGACCGTCAGGCCATGCGGTTGCTGGCTCGCTTCGACCTCACCTCCGACCAGGTGCGCGACGTTTACCACCAGAAGACCACCGTGCCCCTGCCCGTGTCCGAGCTGCTCGCGGACCCGTACTCACTGGTGACCTGCACGATCGACGACGCGAACCCCATTCCCTTCGAAGCCGTCGACCGAGGTTGTTTCCCCGACCGGCAGCTGACGGACCGGCACCCGCTGCCGGTCTCGCAACCGCTCACGGACCCCGACGACAAACGGCGTGTCGAGGCCGCCATGGCGACCGTGCTGCTGCGTGAGCAGAGCCAGGGGCACACGCTGCTGCCGCTCGAAGAGATGCTGGAAGGGCTGGAAGGACTCAGCTCCGTCAAACCGCTGCGCCCCAGCGACGCGGTGCTGACGGCCCACGAGCTGCGGGCAGAGGACCTCGATGATGATCTCGACCTCGCCTGGCCGCAGTTGTGCAGGACGCGGATCGCCGGCGGTACGGCCGCTTACAAACTGCGCTCCGCCCTGTGGCGCAAACACACGATCCGGGAGGTCGTCGACCAGCTGCGCTCCGCCCCCCGGCACGCGGCGCCCAAGGATCTCGGGGCCACCCTGGACGCCGTCCTCGGCGCGCGGGGCGGGATCGCCGACGTCGACCGTGCCGAGGAGTCGCGGGCCCGGCGGGAAAAACTCGTGGCCTTGCGGGAGATGTACGAAAGCCGGTTCACCGTGCTCAACGGTCCGGCGGGCACCGGCAAGACCACCCTGGTCAAGGCGCTGGTGCAACGCCCCGAAGTGTTGTCGGGCGGGGTACTGTTACTCGCTCCCACGGGTAAGGCACGAGTTCAGTTGCAGGACAAGGTGGGCCATGAGGCGCAGACCCTCGCCCAGTTCCTGAGCAAGTCGGGCCGCTACGAGGCCGACAGCGCCCGGTACCGGATCACCGGCCGGACGCCGCGGGAGCGGCAGTACGGCACGGTGATCGTCGACGAGGCCTCGATGCTCACCGAGGATATGCTCGCGGCGCTGCTGGACGCCCTGGAGGCACCGCAGCGGATGATCCTCGTGGGCGATCCCCGCCAGCTTCCGCCCATCGGCGCGGGGCGGCCCTTCGTCGACCTGGAGCGTGCGGCCCGGCAGGGCCACGACGGCTCGTGGCCGCGGGTCGCCCGGGGCTGGACGGAGCTGACGGTGCTGCGCCGCCAGCGGGAACTGGGAAACGTACGCCATGACCTGATGCTGGCCCGTTGGTACAGCGGTGACGAGCACGGGGCCGACAGTGACGAGATCTGGCAGCGGCTGCGCCAGGGGCAGAACATGGCGACGCTCCGCGCGGTCCCCTGGAACGGCCGCACGGCGACGCAGGTGGTCGACGACGTGCTGCGGGACGAGTTCCATGTGGTGGAGGACGCCACGGGCCTGAGCTTCGCCACCTCGTACGGCGCGGGCACCACTCGATACGGGAACACGGTCTACCCGAACTACTTCACCGCCCCGGCGGGCTGCGGGCGCTGGCAGATTCTCAGCCCTGTGCGCGGCACGGCGCACGGCACCGTGGAACTCAACCGCCACCTCAAGCGACGTTACCGCGGCGCCTCCCTGGAGAACGCGCTCAAGGGATCCCGGTACCGCAGGGTTCCCAAGCCCTTGGGCGCGGAACAGATCGTGCTGGGCGACAAGGTCGTCCACACCCGCAACGGGACGCTCCCCGCGTGGTCCCAGTCAGAGGGGAAGAACACGAAGGGCTACGTCGCCAACGGTGAACTCGGTGTGGTCACCGGTGAGCTGAAGAGCGGGCGTATGAAATGGGCGCCTCACACCACCGAAGTCGAGTTCTCCTCCCAACCCGGACGTCGCTACAAGTACGGGCGCTCCGGTGGGGAGGAAGACGTGTCCCTGGAGCTGGCCTGGGCTCTCACCGTGCACAAGAGCCAGGGCAGTGAGTTCGAGACCGTCGTTGTGGTCCTACCCGCAGGGGCACGCGGCACCTCGCGGGAACTTCTGTACACCGCACTCACCCGGCAGACCAAAAAAGTGATCATCTGCCACGAGGGGCCCCTCGACGATCTCCTCGAGCTGACCCGGGCCACCGGATCCGACACCGCCCGGCGGTTCACCGACCTCATGGTCACCCCGGACCCGCGCATCGTGACGACACCCAGCGGCGCAAACTGCGGGCGGGTCGACGCGCGACTCGTCCACGTGGCGGTGAACGGTGTGATGGTGCGCAGCAAGAACGAGGTGATCGTCGCCGGCCTCCTCGAACAGCTCGCTCCCGGCGCGTGGGCGTATGAGCAGCCGTTCAAGGGGAAGGACGGCCGCACCGTGCTGCCGGACTTCACCATCACCCCGCTTTCCGGTCCCCCCGTCTTCTGGGAGCACCTTGGCATGCTCGACGATCCGGAGTATGCCGCCAGGTGGCGGCAGCGCCTGAAGTGGTACGCCAACCAGGGAGTGCTGCCCGAAAAGGACGGTGGCGGCCCCAACGGCACTCTGGTTTGGACAAGCGATGAGCACGGCGTGAACGAACCGGAATGGCGGGCACTGGCTCAACGCGTCGTCGGTACTGTCTCCATCCGCCGGGCCCGACCCATGGCCGTGAAGAAGACGGCCGCACGCCCTGAGCGCCCCTGACCCGACACCCCAGCCCAGGGGAACCACTCGCCGACCCACACCATCTGGTCAACGTGACGCCTGTACTACGAGGTACTACATGGAGACGACCGCCCGTGAGTTCCATCGGAACGCCTCGAAGATCCTCGCTGCCGCGGAACGTGGCGAGCGCATCACGGTAACTAAGAACGGACGGCCGGTGGCCATACTCGCTCCAGTGAGCGACGAGACGGTACCCGTCTCCCCCTTCCCGACCGACCCCATGAGTGAGAACGACGAGGCTCCTGTGTTCCACAGCGTCTCGCCCGTGGACTGGTCGGCGGGCCGCGGCACCTACCTGGAGGGGTTCGGGGCGTGACCGTGTTGATCGCCGACACATCCGGACTGTTCGCCTACTACGACGTAACCGATCCGGAGCACAGGGAGTGCCGCGCCGCGGGGGCGTGTGCCGCGCACTTAGTGCTGACTCCCCTGATGCCAGCCAAACTCGACTACCTGCTGACCACGAGGGTCGGCCCCGACGCCGCGCACGGTGCGCTCGCCCACATCCGCGACCGCGTCGCCGTACGACGGTACGCGGTGCCCGAGATCGAACCGCACCTGTCGACCGCGCTGGTCACGATGCGGCGCTATCCGCAGATCGGCCTCACGGACACCATGAACGTCGTCATGGCGTCCGAGTACCGAACGGACGCCGTGCTGACCCTGGACCGCCGCCACTTCCGGACCGTGCGCCCCCTGACCGGCCACGCCGCCTTCCGCCTCTGGCCCGACGATCAGTGACCTCGGCGCATTCGATCGCGGCGACGCGACGTGAGGGCCGGGGCGCGACGTCCCGGTCCTCACGCTTACAGGCACCGCCCGCACCGACGGCACCTGCGAGGGGCGGTTTTCGGCCGATGTCGCTGTCGGCACGGTCGGTCACCAAGTGCTCTGTTGCATCCGATAGTTGATCAATAACCTTGTGCGGTACACGAAGACACGATCGCAGGGAGTTCCATGTCCACCGCCCAGCAGGTGCCCGACATCCTCTCGCCCGAGTTCGCCGCCGACCCCTACCCCGCCTACCGGGTGATGCGGGACAGCGCGCCCCTCATCTGGCACGAGGCGACGAAGAGCTACATCGTCTCGCGCTACGAGGACGTCGAGCGCGTCTTCAAGGACAAGGCCGGCGAGTTCACCACCGACAACTACGCCTGGCAGCTCGAGCCCGTGCACGGCAAAACGATCCTCCAAATGAGCGGGCGGGAGCACGCCGTGCGCCGGGCCCTGGTCGCCCCCGCCTTCCGCGGCAGCGACCTGGAGCGGAAGTTCCTGCCGGTCATCGAGCGCAACTCCCGCGAGCTGATCGACGGTTTCCGGCACACCGGCTCCGCCGATCTGGTCACCGACTACGCCACCCGTTTCCCGGTCAACGTCATCGCCGACATGCTGGGCCTGGACAAGGCCGACCACCCCCGTTTCCACCGCTGGTACACGGCCGTCATCGCCTTCCTCGGGAACCTGTCGGGCGACCCCGGGGTGACGGCGGCCGGCGAGCGGACCCGGGTGGAGTTCGCCGAGTACATGCTGCCGATCATCCGGGAACGCCGCGAGAACCCGGGCGACGACCTGCTGTCCGTGCTGTGCGCCGCCGAGGTCGACGGGGTGCGGATGAGCGACGAGGACGTCAAGGCGTTCTGCAGCCTGCTGCTGGCCGCGGGCGGTGAGACCACCGACAAGGCCATCGCCGGCATCTTCGCGAACCTGCTGCTCCACCCCGACCAGCTCGCCGCCGTCCGCGCGGACCGCTCGCTGATCCCGCGCGCCTTCGCCGAGACCCTGCGGTTCACCCCGCCCGTCCACATGATCATGCGGCAGTCGGCGACGGAGGTGGAGCTCAGCGGCGGCACCGTGCCCGCGGGCGCCACCGTCACCTGTCTGATAGGTGCCGCCAACCGCGACGAGAACCGCTACCGCGAGGCCGACCGCTTCGACATCTTCCGCGAGGACCTCACCACCACGACCGCCTTCTCCGCCGCCGCCGACCATCTCGCCTTCGCGCTCGGCCGGCACTTCTGCGTCGGCGCGCTGCTGGCCAAGGCGGAGGTGGAGATCGGCGTCGACCAGCTCCTCGACGCCATGCCCGACGTGCGTCTCGCCGACGGGTTCGAACCGGCCGAGCAGGGCGTGTTCACCCGCGGGCCGCAGAGCCTGCCGGTGCGGTTCACCCCCGTGAGGAGCTGACCCGTACCGGCCGGCCCCGTCCGCCGGCCCCGTCCGTCAGTCCCGCCCCGCGGCTCCACCCGCCGGTCCGCGCCGGATTCCGGGCCCTTCCACGGGCCCGGCAACCCGCGCTACTGCACCACCGGCGTGAACTGCACCGGAAGCGCCGACAGCCCTCGCATCCAGATCGACGGGCGCCAGGTCAGTTCCTGCGGGTCCACCGCCAGCACCAGGTCGGGCAGCCGCTCCAGCAGCGTCTCGACCGCCGTCCGCGCCATCACGTCCGCCAGCAGCGGGGCCGGGTACGGGCAGCGGTGCTCACCGTTGCTGAACGACAGGTGCGCGGCGTTCTCCGCGCCCACGTGTCCCTCCGGCCAGATCTGCGGGTCGGTGTTGGCGGCGGCCAGCCCCAGCACCAGGCAGTCGCCGGCCCGGATCTGCCGCCCGCCCAGCTGGACGTCCCGCACGGCCCACCGGCCGATGAAGTTCTGCGTCGGCGTGTCCAGCCACAGCACCTCGTTGAGGGCCTCGCCCACGCTGAGCCGGCCGCCCGAGACGTTCACGGCGAACCGCTCGTCCGTCAGCAGCAGCCGCAGCGTGTTGCAGATCCAGTTCGCCGTCGGCTGCTGCGCCGCCGCGATCACGGAGATCAGGTCCTGGACGATCTCCTCGTCCGTCAGGCCCGCCGGGTGCGTCAGCATGCGCGAGGTGATGTCGGGGCCGGGGGCGGCCCGCTTGTCCTTCACCAGCTGCCGCAGCCGCTCCCCCACGCGCCCGTACGCCGCCACCGGGTCGTCGCCCTCCCCCGCGTCCAGGGAGATCCGCAGGTCCTCGACGAGCCGGCGGGTGTCCTCGCCCGAGGTCGGCATCCCGCACAGCTGCACCACGGTGCGCATCGGCAGGGCGTGCGCGTAGTCGGCCATCAGCTCCGCCTGGCCGCTGCCGGCGAACCGGGCGATGAGGTCGTCGGCGATCAGCAGGCAGTCGTGGGAGAGCTCGAACTGGTCGACCCCCTCCAGCGCCTCGGTGATCACCCCGGCCCGCCGCCGGTGCTCCTCGCCCTCGGTGAACAGCACCGACGGCTGGTATCCGACGAAGGGCAGCAGCGGCCAGTCCGGCGGGATGTTCTCCCACTGGTTCCAGCGCCTCGAGTCCCGCGCGAACAGCTCGTCGTGGCTGGTCACGTACGTGAGCTCGGAGTAGCCCAGCACCAGCCAGGCCGGGATGCCGCCGTCGAGCAGCACGGGCGCGACGGGGCCGTGGTCCCTGCGCAGCGCGCGGTAGAGCTGCGACGGCGTCTGCTGGTACTCGAGCCCCGTCAGAGGCACCGCGCCGGAGTGGGCGGGGCACCCCGGGGGCGCCGGGTGCGCGAAGGGGCCGGAGTCGGTCACAGTGTCGCCTCCTCGGCGATGGCCATGTCGTGGAGGTGGTTCACGAGGGTGATCAGTACGTCCTTGCCGGAGTGCCGGACCCGTGCGTCGCAGTCGACCATCGGCACGTGCGCGGGCAGGGCGAGCGCCTGGCGGATCTCGTCCAGGGAGTACCGTTCGCTGTCGTCGTCGAACCGGTTCACGGCCACCACGAAGGGGGTGCGGTGGTGCTCCAGCCTGTCGATCGCGTACCAGGAGTCGTCCATCCGGCGCGTGTCCACGAGGACCACGGCGCCCAGTGTGCCGGAGAACAGCCTGTCCCACAGGAACCAGAAGCGCTCCTGGCCGGGCGCGCCGAACAGGTACAGCACCATGCGGTCGTTGAGGCTGATCCGCCCGAAGTCGAACGCGACCGTCGTGGTGGTCTTCGCCCTCACCGCGCTGGTCTCGTCGACGCCCACGCCGGCCTGGGTCATCACCTCCTCGGTGTTGAGTGGCCGGATCTCGCTCACGGAGCGGACCAGGGTCGTCTTGCCGACGCCGAAGCCGCCCACGACGACGATCTTCAGACCGGTCTCCGCGGTGTCGTTCAGCGGTGTGCGGTGGGAGGGCAGCTCAGAGGTTGCGGAGCCCATGGAGGACCTCTTGGAGTAGGGCGGAATCAGGCAGGGAGGCGATGGACGGCGCCGCGCGCGGGTGGCGGGCGGTGATGCGGCCCGTGTCCAGCAGGTCGCCGAGCAGGATCCGCACCACCATGACCGGCAGCCCGAGCTCCGCGGCGATCTCGACGACGGCGGTGGGGTGCCGGCACAGCTCCAGGATCCGGGCGTGCTCCGACTGCATCCCCGGCACCGGTCCGCTCTCGCTGACGATGAGGGTGACCAGGTCGAAGGACTCGTCGGCGTGGCTCCGTCCACCGGTGACGGTGTAGAGCCGGTCCGGGGCACCCGTGTCGACGGGTTTGCGCGTCACGATGTGGCACTCCCGCGCGCGTGGTCCCGCGGCTCGGCCCGCAGGTGCTCGCCGATCTGCTCGACCAGCTCCGTCATCTGGTGGCCGATCACTCCGGGGTCGGCGTCCTCACCGGCGACGACGGCGAGGTGCGCGCCCTCGCCGGCCTCCACGATGAAGAGCAGGCCGCCGTGGAACTCGGTCATCGACTGCCGGACGCCGCCGGTGCCGTCGCCGAACTCCATGGAGGCGCCCTGGGCGAGGGCCTGGATGCCGGAGCAGATCGCCGACAGCTGGTCGGCCCGGTCGAGCGTCAGGTGCTCGCTCCAGCAGAGTTTCAGGCCGTCCCGGGACAGGACCAGGGCGTGACGTGCGCCGGGGGTCTGTTCCAGGAGACCCTGCAGGAGCCAGCTGAGGCTGTTGTCGGTGGTCTGCATGGTGGGTGATGGGACGGTGGTGTCCGGCTGACCGGTCACCGGCCCGTTCCTCCTATCTCACGAACTCGAGCGGGAAGGGGCGCCGTCGCCCCGGGCGCCGTACGGGAAGGGGTGGGGCTGGCGCCGTACGGGAAAGGGCGGGGCTGACGCCGTACGGGAAGAGGCGGGGCTACGGAGCCGCGGGCGGCTCCGCCCCGGGCCGGGCGGCCGGTCCGGCGGTGCCGTTCCCGGACTGCCGTGCGCGGTGGAAGGCGCCGAACCGCGAGCCCGCGTCGCGTGCCGGGCGCCGCGTCGACGCCGTGTCGTCGGCTTGCCCGGACGTCGACTGGCGCTGCTCGCGCTCGCGCTCCGCCTCGGCCATGGTGCGGCCGGGGGCGCGGACCGGCAGACCGTTCGGCGTGGTGCCGTCGGGCCGCCGGTGCCGTCCCTGTTCGGGCAGCTCGGGCCGGGCGGCGGGGCGCCCGGCGGCCGGGGGCAGTGCGGCGGCCGCGGGACGGACGGGGGTGTCGGGCAGCTCGGGCCGGGCGGTGGAGTGCTCGGCGGCCGGGGGCAGTGCGGCGGCCGCGGGACGGACGGGGGTGTCGGGCAGCGGGACGGGCGCGAGCGCGTCGGGCATCGCCTCGGGCCGGGGGGCCGTCTCGTGCGGGACCGTGTCGCGCTGCTGGGCGAGCAGGTGCAGGGGCAGCAGCACGACGACGCCGGTGCCGCCGCGGGAGGAGGGGCGGTAGTTGACGCTGATGCCGTACTTCGCCGCGAGCCGTCCCACCACGGCCAGGCCGAGCCGGGTGCCCTGCAGCGAGGCGAGGTCGGCGACGTTGCCGCTCACGGCCTCCTCGGCGCGGCGCATCGCCGCGTCGGCCATCTTCAGGCCGCTGTCCTCGATGGTGACGACGATGCCGGCGCTGCGATCCTCGACGTAGACGTGCACCTCGTCGATGGGCGGGGAGAAGTTCGCGGCGTTGTCCATCAGCTCGGCGAGCAGGTGCATCACGCCCTCGGCGGCGAAGCCGGAGACCGCGGCGCGGGTGGAGCAGTGCAGGCGCACCCGCTGGTAGGCGGCGATGCGGCCGACGGCACCGCGCAGGATGCTCTCCATCACGATCGGCTTGTTCCAGGCGCGGCTGGACCTGCCGCCCATGAGCAGCGCCAGCCGGTCGGTCATCAGGCCCAGCTGGGAGGTGCTGTGGTCCAGCTTCAGCAGGTCCCCGAAGACGTCCCCGGCGTGCCGCTCCTGCATCTCCCGCAGGTCGGCGAGCATCCGCACGGCCTTGGCCTGGACGCGGCTGAGCGCCTTGGCGGAGGCGGCCTGCGCCGCGGCGGCGCGCCGCTCGCTGTGGGCGAGCTCACGGATGAACGATTCGGCCGGGGCGCGCAGCGCCGGCAGCTCGGGCAGGTCGGCCTCGGCGAGCACGGTGTCGGCGGAGCGGCCCTCGCGCAGCCGGGCGACCGCGGCGGGCAGCGTCTCCCGCACGAGGCGCTCGTGCTCGGCCGCCGCCCGGTCCACCTCGCTGCGCATCCTGCGGTACTCGCCGTCCAGGGCGGCCGCCCGCCGCGCGTCCTCCTCGACGGTGACGGCGAAGGCGTGCGTGAGCCGCTGCAGTTGCGGGTCGGACGGCGGCGGCACGCTGCCCAGCACCTCGGCCGCGCTCGTGCCCTCCCGCAGCCGCTTGGCCACGGCGGGCAGCGTCACACCGGCCAGGTGGGAGATCTCGGCCGACAGCCGGGCCGACTCGGCCTTGAGACGGCCGTTCTCCGACTCCCGCTCGGCGGCCGCGCTCCGGGCCCGGCGGAGGAGCCGGTGGTCGACGAGGACGGTGACGACGACGCACACCCAGGCGGCCGCGACCACGGCCAGGGACCAGGTGGAGGCGTCGGACGGTGCCAGGGCGACCGCCGCGCCGCCGGCGGCGGCGCTCGTCACCAGCACGGCCGCCCGTGCGGCGAACGAGGTGCGCGGCGCCCCCACCGATCGGTGCTGGCTGGGCGAAGCAGGCACTGGCATGGAGCGGTCCCTCGGTCGTGAGAGCAGGGGGAATCGGGGCGGCCGCGCGACGCAGCCGCGGGCCGGGAAAAGGTCAGCCCACAGGAAGGCGATCTTCCGACCACGTAGGGCTCATGCTAATCACCCTGATGTGCGAGAAGGCCCCGCTTGTTGCACAGGCCGTCAGCAATCCGAGTTCGTCGCGAACCCATCGCTCGTACGTCCCGCTGTGGTATCCGGGACGACACCGGGCGGGCCCGGCGTGAGGGCGGGAATGCGGGCGGGAACGGAACTGACGCGACGTCACATCGCCCCGGCTGCCTGGAGTACATCGGCTCCCCGTCCGCACGAGCTGTCGAATTTCAGCCAACTATACGCACGGCAAGCCCTGTTCACGCACCGGCTCTCATGGCGGCAGGGTCTTCGGGGTGAGGGAATGCCGCCGATCGTGAAGGTTCCGTGACGGCGGCGGACGGGGAGCGGCAGACGAGTCGGGCTGTACGCCGGGTTCTGTTCCGGCGGGTCCTCGCGGGCCCGCCGGCGACGGCCATCCATCTAGGGCCGGCGTTGCCGCCGGCCTCGTGCGGTCTACCCGCGGACTCGGGCGGGCAGCCCTCGATCGTCCGCGCAGAGACGCCTTCTCCTTCGAGGAGGCGTCTCCTCTTGACCTTGCTCCGGGTGGGGTTTACCTAGCCGCCTGAGTCACCTCAGGCGCTGGTGGTCTCTTACACCACCGTTTCACCCTTACCGGGGACCGCCCTCTTCGAGAAGAGCGCAGTTCCGGCGGTCTGCTTTCTGTGGCACTGTCCCGCGGGTCACCCCGGGTGGCCGTTAGCCACCACCCTGCCCTGTGGAGCCCGGACGTTCCTCGGGGGGTCCCGTGAGGGACTCCACGCGGCCGCCCGCCCGGCTCGTCTGCCGTGCCGACCATGGTACCGGGCGTGGGCGGGGCTTCGGCGCGGCGGCCGTCGCGAGGACCGAGCCGGCGAGGATCAGGGCGAAGGCGGCCAGGACGGGGGCGGTCAGTGGTTCGTCCAGGAAGAGGGCGCCGGCGGCCACCGCGACCGCCGGGTTGACGTATGTGATCACCGACGCGCGGAGCGGGCCGGCCTCCTTGATCAGCTCCAGGAAGGCGACGAAGGCGATCGCCGTGCAGACGACGCCGAGGGCGGCCAGGGCGGTGAGGGCCTCGGCCGAGGGCAGGGCCGCCGGACGGGTCGCGGCCGCCCCGGGGGCGTACACCAGGGCGGCCAGGGCCAGGCAGGGCGTGATGAGGTGCAGCGTCGGGACGTCCTTCAGGTGACGGTCGGCGATCAGGGGGGCCGTGGCGTAGCCGACCACCGTCACCAGGACCTCCGCCAGGGACAGGGCGTCACCGCCGGCCAGGTGGGGGACGGTGAGGACGCCGACGCCACCGAGACCGAGCGCCAGGCCCGTGATCCGGCGGGCGCCCAGCGACTCCGCCGCGCCGAAGAGGCGGGCCAGCAGGACGCCGGCGATGGGTACGCCCGCGATCAGCAGACCCGCCGTGGAGCTGGACAGGTGGCGTTCGGCGTCGGTGAGGGTGTACCAGGGGCCGACGATCTCGATGAGCGCGAACGCCAGCATCGGCTTCCAGTGCGTCCGCGCGTTCCGGACCAGACCCGGTTGGCGCAGGGCGAAGGGGAGCAGGAGCAGGGCGCCGAGGGCGCAGCGCACGAACACCACCGTGGACGGGGACACCTCGTCCACCGCCACCTTGATCATCAGATAGGGGATGCCCCAGACCACTCCCATCAGGGAGAACAGGGCCCAGCCGCGTGCAGTCATGCGGTGAGTGTCGGCCGGGTCAGCGGGCGCCGTCTTGAACGCTGTTGCGGTACGCCGCCGGGGTCACCCCGAGCACGCGGCGGAACCAGCGGGTCAGGTGCGCCTGGTCGGCGAAGCCGACGAGTCCGGCCACCTCGGCGGGGCGCGCTCCGGTCTCCAGCAGGGCGCGGGCCCGGGTCACCCGGTACTGGGCGAGCCAGGCGTACGGGGGCACCCCCATCGTCGTGCGGAAGGCGCGCAGGAGCTGGTAGCGGGACAGGCCCAGGTCGGCGGCGAGTGCGGCGAGGGAGGGCGGGGCGAGGAGTTCGTCGGCGAGGCGGTCGCGGACGGCGAGGGCGACGGTGGCGGCGCCGGTCACCGTGTCGTCGCCCGCGCGGGCCGTGGAGTGCCGGCGGGCGAGGGCGGTGAGCAGCCAGGGCAGGCGGGACTCCGCCTCCAGGGGGTCGGGGCGGGCACTGAGGGCGGTGTGGGCGCGGCGCAGTGCGGCGGCCAGCTCGGGGTCGTCGAGGACGGGTTCGCGGAAGTGCGGGAGGCCGGGGCCGAGGGTGCCGTCGGCGAGGAGGGCGGGGGCGGCGTAGAGGGCGCGGTAGGAGTAGCCGTCGGGGGCGGCGGGGCCGCCGGTGTGCATCTCGCCGGGTTCGAGGACGACGATCGAGCCCGGCCCGGACACGATGCGTCCGCCCCGGTAGGCGATGGCCTCCAGGCCGCCGACGGTGACGCCGACCGTGAACTCGTCGTGGGCGTGGGGGGCGTACTCGTGCCGGCTGAAACGGGCGGTGAGCAGATCGAGCGGCGGACCGCACCGCCCCAGCCGCGCCCTGGTCCAGCGGGCCTGTTCCCGTACGTCCGTCACCGCGCACCCCCGTCCTCAGGGGATCAGAGGAAGTCGGCGGTGTCCAGGTCGAAGGCGAAGGGGTCGGGGAGGGAGAGCGGCTTGCCCAGGGGGCGGGTGCAGTTTTCCCGGTAGTCGTCTCTCTCCGGGGTGCTGAACAGGGTGATGGAGGAGGCTTCGCGGTCGACGAGGAGGTAGAGGGGGATGCCTCCGCGGGCGTAGCAGCGGCGCTTGGCCTCACGGTCGGCCTTCGGCTTGGCGGACGTCACCTCCAGGACCATGGCGACGCCGTCACACGGCATCCAGGGATCGGCTCCTCGGTAGAGACGCCGTGCGGTGGGCGCGAAGGTGCCGTCCGGGATGGCGTGGTCCTTCGGACACGCTCCACCGCTTTTCAGCTTCAGCCCCTTGTTCCCGGAGAATTGCATGTCGGTCCGGGATCCTTTGATCACCTGCGTCACGATCAGCCCGATGTAGTCCTCGTGATCCCCGTCCGGCGGCGGCGTCACAACGATCTCCCCTTCGATCAGCTCCGCCCGGAAACCCTCCGGGGTGTCCAGGGCGAGGAACCCCTCGAGCAGGACGTCCGCCTGCGTGAGCGGCTCATGGGCCATGGCAGTCATGTCACGCCCCTCCTTCGGTCGCTCGCCAGACTGGGGCATCGGATGATCACCTGTCCGTGGGATAGGGAACCGTTCCCTCGATCGTGGCACACGATCATGTCGTCCGTCAGACGCCACAGCGCCCGCTCGCGACGTCAACGCCTCTCCTGAGGCCGTACGGACCGGAGAACCCGCCACGGCCGCCGGTGTCGCCACGCGGACGACTCCGAGGGGCTCGTCCGTGCGCTCGTTGCACCCCCTCTCCCCGGTGACGGCGTCTCACCGGACGGCTGTCGGAGGGGACACGGCACGTGGCGGCCAAGGGCACGCGGACGCCTCGTGAGCGGTACCGCGCCCAGGTGCGCGCGGAGATCAAGGAGCGCGCCCGGGAGCAGATCGCCTCCTCGACGCCGCCCGGCCCGCCGGGGGCCCGGCCGGCGGCACCGGGCTCGGCGGCCATCTCGCCGAGCACCGGCAGTGGGCGGGCGGCCGTCCCGCGGACCCCGCCGCCCTGCGCCGCGCGCTGTCCTTCTGGACCCGGCTGCACGGGGTGCTCTCCCTGGAGCCGGCGGGGCACTTCACCGGGATGGGCTTCGACCCGGCCGTCCTCTACGGCGCCGAACTGGACCGGCCGGCCCACGCCGTACCCTGACGTCGAGCTCGATCGAAGGAGTACGTGTGCTTGTCCTGCTGCCGCCGTCCGAGGGCAAGGCCTCTTCCGGCCGCGGTGCCCCGCTGAAGCCCGAGTCGCTGTCGCTGCCGGGGCTGGCCGCCGCGCGGGAGGCCGCCCTCGCCGAGCTGGTGGACCTGTGCGCCGGCGACGAGGACAAGGCGCGCGAGGTGCTCGGACTGAGCGAGGGGCTGCGGGGCGAGGTCGCGAAGAACGCGGAGCTGCGGACCGCCGGGGCGCGGCCCGCCGGGGAGATCTACACCGGGGTGCTGTACGACGCCCTGGACCTGGCGTCCCTGGACGCGGCGGCGAAGCGGCGGGCGGCGGCGTCCCTGCTGGTCTTCTCCGGGCTGTGGGGTGCGGTCCGGGTCACCGACCGGATCCCTTCCTACCGTCTCTCGATGGGTGTGAAGCTGCCCGGACTGGGCGCGCTGAGCGGGCACTGGCGCGCGCCGATGGCGGAGGTGCTGCCCGAGGCGGCCGGGGACGGGCTGGTGCTGGACCTGCGGTCGGCGGCGTACGCGGCGGCCTGGAGGCCGAAGGGCGAGGTCGCCGGGCGGACGGCGACCGTACGCGTGCTGCACGCCCCGACCCGGAAGGTGGTCAGCCACTTCAACAAGGCGACCAAGGGGCGGATCGTACGGAGCCTGCTGACGGCCGGGGCCGCGCCGGAGGACCCCGCCGAGCTGGTGGAGGCGCTGCGGGACCTCGGGTACGAGGTGGAGGCGGCGGCGCCGGCCAGGGCGGGGGCGGCCCGGTCGCTGGACGTGCTGGTGGACGAGGTGCACTGAGCGCGTATTGCACGATGTGCAACGACCTTTGCGCGGTGCGCATCCGTGTGGGCAGGATGACGCCATGCGCTCTCCCCTGCCCTCCTCCGTGCTGGATCTCGCCCCCGTCGTGCCCGTCGTCGTCGTCGAGGACGCCGCCGACGCCGTACCGCTGGCGCGCGCGCTGGCCGGCGGCGGGCTGCCCGCGATCGAGGTGACCCTGCGGACGCCCGCCGCGCTCGACGCGATCCGTGCGATCGCCGCCGAGGTGCCCGAGGCCGTGGTCGGCGCCGGGACGGTGATCACGCCGGAGCAGGTGGGCGAGGCGGTGGCGGCCGGGGCGCGGTTCCTGGTCAGCCCGGGGTGGACGGACGTGCTCCTGGAGGCCATGCGGGCGTCCGGGGTGCCGTTCCTGCCGGGGGTGTCGACCGCCTCGGAGGTGGTGGCGCTCCTCGAGCGGGGGGTGCGGGAGATGAAGTTCTTCCCGGCGCGGGCGGCGGGCGGGACGGCGTACCTGAAGTCGCTCGCCGGTCCGCTCCCGCAGGCCCGTTTCTGCCCGACCGGGGGCATCGGCCCCGACTCCGCGCCGGAGTATCTGGCGCTGCCCAACGTGGGGTGCGTGGGCGGGAGCTGGATGCTTCCGGCGGACGCGGTGGCCGCCCGCGACTGGGACCGCGTCGGGGCGCTGGCCCGTGCGGCGGCGGGGCTCAGCGCAGGTGCGAGGTGTCGTTGAACAGGCGGACGCTGGCGTTGCCGTCGGCGTAGTACGCCACGGCGGACAGGGAGGCCGCCGACAGCTCCATGCGGAACAGGGCCTCGGGCGGGGCGCCCAGCGCGAGGCGTATGAAGGTCTTGATCGGTGTCACGTGGGTGACGAGCAGCACCGTGCGGCCGGCGTACGCGGCGGTCAGCCGGTCGCGGGTGGCGGCGACCCGGACGGCGGTGGCCGCGAAGCTCTCGCCGCCGCCGGTGGGTTCGGCGTCCGGGGAGGACAGCCAGGCGTTCAGGTCCTCGGGGTGGCGTTCGCGGACCTCGCCGAAGGTGAGGCCCTCCCAGGCGCCGAAGTCCGTCTCGCGCAGTCCGTCCTCCACGGTCACGTCGAGGCCGAGACGGGCGGCGACGATGGCGGCGGTCTCGCGGGTACGGGCGAGGGGCGAGGCGACGACCGCCTGGACGGTGCCGCGCCGGGCGAGGAACTCGCCGGCCTTCTCGGCCTGTTCCCGGCCGACGCCGGAGAGGGAGGGGTCGCTGCCGCCGCTGCCCGAGAAACGCTTCTGCGGGGTCAGCGGGGTCTCACCGTGCCGCAGCAGCACGAAGGTCGCGGGCGGCCCCAGGTCGGCGGGCGCCCACCCGGCACTGGGCGTGGCGACGGCCCGCGCGGCGCGGACGTCGGCACCGGCCCCGGTGCGCCCGGCACCGGTCCCACCGCCGGCGTCCCCGGCACCGGTGGCACCGGACGCGGCGCGGGTGCCGGCGGTCCGTGCGGCCCGCGCGTCCGTGTCGGCCCCGGAAACGGTGGCGCCTTGGGGCGCGGGGTCCGTCCCGGCGGCACCGGTCCCGGCGGTCCGTGCGGCCCGCGCGTCCGCGTCGGCCCCGGAAACGGTGGCGCCTTGGGACGCGGGGCCCGCCCCGGCGGTCCGCGCCTCGGCCCCGGCACGGTCGGCCACGGACGCATCGGTACCCACGGACGGGGCGCCGGCCCCCGCCGCCGGGGCCAGTGCCGCGCGGACCCTCGCCGCGTCCGCTGCCGCGTCGCCGGGCGGGGCCGCGGGCTCGGGACGGGCCGGCGGGGCGTCCAGGGCGGCCCGGGAGGTCGCCGCCGACCACGCCTCGCCCCGTTTGCCCGCGTCCATCGCCTCGTTGGCCAGGCGGTCGGCGTGCTTGTTCTGTGCGCGCGGGATCCACTCGTAGGTGACCCGCTCCGGCGCGAAGACCCGCGCCGCCTGGGCCGCGAGCGGCTTCATCGCCGGGTGCTTGATCTTCCAGCGGCCCGTCATCTGCTCGATGACGAGCTTGGAGTCCATCCGGACGTGGACCCGCGCCCGGGGGTCCAGCTCGTGGGCGGCGCGCAGGCCGGCCAGCAGGCCGCGGTACTCGGCGACGTTGTTCGTGGCGACACCGAGGTACTCGGCCACCTCGACCAGGGTCTCCCCCGTCGCCGCGTCGCTCACCACGGCCCCGTAGCCCGCGGGCCCCGGGTTGCCCCGCGACCCGCCGTCCGCCTCGACGATGAACTCCCGCACCGCCGGAACCCCTACAGCCCCGACTCGGACGTACGCACCAGGATGCGCCGGCAGTTCTCGCAGCGCACCACCGTGTCGGGCGCCGCGGACCGGATCTCGTTCAGCTCGGTGATCGCGAGTTCCTGGCGGCAGCCCTGGCAGGTGCGGGCGTACAGCTTCGCCGCGCCGATGCCGCCCTGCTGCTCGCGCAGCTTCTCGTACAGGCTCAGCAGCGGGTCCGGCACGGAACCCGCGACGACCTCGCGCTCCTTCGTCACCGAGGCCGCCTCGCCGTCGATCCCCTCGACGGCCGCGTCCCGGCGCGCGGTGGCGTCGTCGATCCTCCCCTGCACGGAGCCGACCCGCTCGGTCAGCTCGGCGACCCGCTCCTGCGCGGACTCGCGGCGCTCCATGACCTCCAGGACCACGTCCTCCAGGTCGCCCTGCCGCTTGGCGAGGGAGGCGATCTCGTGCTGGAGGTTCTCCAGGTCCTTGGGCGAGGAGACGGCACCGGAGTCGAGGCGCTTCTGGTCGCGGGCGGCACGCTGGCGCACCTGGTCGACGTCCTGCTCGGCCTTGGTCTGCTCGCGGGCGCAGTCGCTCTCCTCGGTCTGCGCGGCGACGAGCAGGTCGCGCAGCTGGGCGAGGTCCCGGTTCAGCGACTCGATCTCGGCGTGCTCGGGCAGCGACCTCCGCTTGTGCGCGAGCTGCTGGAGGCGGACGTCGAGGTCCTGGACGTCGAGGAGTCGGATCTGGTCGGCGGGCTCGGCGTTCAGTTGGGGGCTCCAGATGTGTCGGTGGTGGCGGTGGAGGCCGCGTGGGCGGTCCAGGGGTCGGTGACCGTCTTCGAGACGTGGACCCGAAGGCCCCATCCGTGACGGTCGGAGATCTCGTCGAGCTGGGCCGCGGCCAGCTCGCACCAGGGCCACTCGGTGGCCCAGTGCGCCGCGTCGAGCAGCGCGAGGGGGTTTTGGGCGCGGTCCGCCATGAATTCCGAGGCCGGGTGGTGGCGCAGGTCCGCGGTGAGGAAGGCGTCCACGCCGGCGGCCCGGACGTGGTCGAAGAGGCTGTCGCCGGAGCCGCCGCTGACGGCGACCGTGCGCACGAGCGCGTCGGGGTCGCCGGCGACGCGGATGCCCTGCGCGGTGGCGGGGAGGCGTTCGGCGGCGCGGGCGGCGAGGTCGCGGACGGTCAGCGGGTGGTCCAGTTCGCAGACGCGGCCGAGGCCCCGGCGGCCCCCGGGGTCGGCCGGGTCCGGCACCAGGGGCCGTACGACCCTGAGGTCCAGGGCGCCGGCGAGGGCGTCGGAGACCCCCGGGTCGGCGGTGTCGGCGTTGGTGTGGGCGACGTGCAGCGCGATGTCGTTCTTGATGAGGGTGTGCACCACGCGGCCCTTGGAGGTGGAGGCCGCGACCGTGGTCGTCCCGCGCAGGTAGAGCGGATGGTGGGTGACCAGCAGGTCCGCGTCCAGCTCCACCGCCTCGTCGACGATCTCCCGGACCGGGTCGACGGCGAACAGGACCCGCGCGACCTCCTGGTCGGGCTCGCCCACGACGGTGCCGACCGCGTCCCAGGACTCGGCCCGCTCGGCGGGCCACAGGTTCTCCAGCGCGGCGATGACTTCAGACAGACGGGGCACGCCGCCAAGGCTACCTGGGCCGCCTGGTGCGCCCGAACCGGCGGCTTCCGCCGGCCGGCGTCGTGACCCCGTGGAGCACACGTCCGCCCCTTCCTCAGGCGAATCGTTCCTGGAGCACCCTTACGTGTGAAGTGCGGGCCCACCGGTTCGCCGTCTGTGCGTGCGCGACCTACTTTCGTCACCGGAGGTGACCGAACGATGACGGTCTGTGCCATCGAACCTGCGGCGGGACACGAGGAGGGAGCCGGGCGAGCGGGCTGCACCATCACCGCCGACGGTTCCTACGCCGCACGCCTCGCCCTGGCCGGCGACTCCCTCTTCCCGGAGCGTTGGACCCTGGACGGCCCCGAGCCCTACGCGGTGCCGCTGCCCGGCGGCCGGCCCGAGGAACCCGGCACCGAGGTGCAGCCCCTGAACGACGGGCGGGTCCTCATCCACCGGCCGGCGGGCGGACGGCACGCCTTCTCCCTGCTGTACCCGACCGGCCCCGGCACCGGTGAGCTGCCGCTGGGCACGGTCGAGTGCCCGGACGAGGACACCCGGCTGCGGCTGCTGCCGCCCGCGCCGGGCGGGGAGCGGGCGTACGCCCTCGCCGTGGGCCGGCGGTCGACGGTGGTGTGGCTGGTGGCGGGGGGCGCGTTCGGGCCCGAGCAGCTCGCGGAGGTTCCCGGCCGCTGCTCGGGCGGGGTGTGGCTGGACCGCGAGGGGCGGATGCTGGCACTGGACCGGGAGACCGGCGGGCGCACCAAGGCGGTCGTGGTGGACCTGGAGCGCGGCGGTGAGACGTCCCCGTTGCTGCAGATCACCGAGGGGAGCGACGACCGGGTGCTGCTCGCCGACCCGGACAGCGGGCTGCTGCTGATCCGCTCGGACGCGCCGTCACCCGGTCGGGACCGGCTGGGCTGGGGGGTGCTGGGCAGCACGCTGCCGGTGCGTTTCCCGGAGTGCCTGCGGCTGGCGGACTGCGCGGTCACGCCGTTCGCGATCCAGCCGGGGCAGATGCTGACGCCGGAGAGCTGCGCGGTGGCGCTGCGCGTCGACGGCGCGTTCGGCAGCTGGGTCGGGGTGTGGCGGCCGGCGGAGCGGCAGGTGCACCACTTTCCGGCGCCGGCGGGGTGGCTGGCGGGTGCGGGGGTGTGGACCGCGGACGGGGTGCTGCGGCTGCCGTACGCCACCGGGGCGGTGCCGTGCGGTGTGGCCGGGCTGAGGGCGCTCGGGCAGGAGCGGCGGCGGGAGGGTCTGGACCTCCGTCCACCGGTGGACCTTCCGGAGGTCCCGGGCGGCCCGGCATCCGCCGGGCCCGTGCCCGGCCCCGCGCCCGACGGCCGGCCCTCCACCGCCGTGGGCCCCGCGGCCGGAGGCCGGATGCCGTCCGCCTCCACGCCCACGACCGAAGGCCGCCTCGCCTTTCCCGCCGGGCCCCTGGACCAAGGCCGCCCCACCCACCCCTCCGGGCCCCTGGACGAAGACCACACCTCGTCCCCCGCCGCACCCACGGCCGAGGACCGCCTCACCCACCCCGCCGAGCCCATGGACGAAGGCCTCACCCCACCCCCCGCCGCGCTCATGGCCGAAGGCCGGCTCGTCTCCCCCGCCGGGCCCCTGGACGAAGGTCCCCTCCCGCCCTACGGCATGCGCGGCGGCGGTCGGTCGTCGTCGTACGTCGTGCACATCGTCGACGGCCCGCTTCCCCTGTGCACCGCGCACATCGCCGACGGCCGGCTGCAGCCGTGCGCCGAGCACACGGGCGACGGCCGGGGCCCGTCACCCACCGGACTCCCCGCGCACGGCGATCCCGTCGCCCCCCGTCCCGTCCCCTTGCAGCAGGCGCCTTTGGGGCGGTTGGTAACGAAGTAGTGGCGGTCGGCGTGGCCGCCTGGATCCGGGCGGTGGTGTGCCGGTTACACTCGCCCGGCTGTAGGAAAGATCATGTTTACGGGGTGAGTTCCTTCCGATGAACGACGTCAGCACGAACGAGCCGCACTCCGCCGAGGGCGGACAGGCCGCTGCCGGACACGGCAGGCACCGGGGCCCGGTCTCCACGCAGGACGCGGAAGCGTCCCCGCGCGGCCGGCACCGCAGGCCGGAGCAGGCGAAGGAGTACACGGGGTCGGCCGCCTGACATCACGTCAGGCACCGGTCCGCGGCCCAGCCCGGGGGGGGGGGGGGGGGGTGTTTTGGGGGCGGGGGGGGGGGGGGGTTTGGGGGGGGGGGGGGGGGGCCCCCCGGGGGGCCCCCCCCCCGCGGGGCGGGCGGGCCCCCCCC